>NZ_JAUSAR010000123.1 GCF_030652515.1 Aquabacterium sp.
TAAACCAACGGCCTTCACATCATTAAGTAAGTGGGCACGTGGTCCGGTTAGCCGGCCGATGGTTCTGGTGGCCAAGCCACTTGGGCAATGCGGTTGACTAGCGTCGGGCAGGCGAGCTGCAGTAGCTGTATCGCTGCACCAATCTTGTTAGGCGCTTTCCGCCGTCTTTTTTTACCATTAGGAGTACACCATGGCTTCCATCATCAACACCAACTTGAACTCGCTGAACGCTCAGCGCAACACTTCGTCGTCGCAAATGTCGCTGGCAACGTCCATGCAGCGCTTGTCGTCCGGTCTGCGTGTCAACTCCGCCAAGGACGATGCCGCCGGTCTGGCCATCGCCGAGCGCATGAATGCCCAGGTCAAGGGCATGAACGTGGCCGTGCGCAATGCCAATGACGGCATCTCGCTGGCTCAAACGGCTGAAGGCGCGCTGGGCAAAGTGGGCGAATCGCTGCAACGCATGCGTGAACTGGCTGTTCAAGCCCGTAACGCCACCAACAGCGACGGCGACAAGGATTCGCTGGACAAGGAATACCAGCAACTGTCGAAGGAAATTCAACGCGTTCTGGGTGGTACCACCTTCAACGGCAAGGCCATCATCGGCGCCAGTGCCGGCGCACAAGACTTCCAGATCGGTGCCAACACCACCGAAAACGACATCATCACGGTGACCACCACCGACATGACGGCCGATGCCAGCATCGCCCTTGTCACCACCGACGCCACCAACATCATCGACAGCACGACCGACAGCGGGGAGTTGGGCGACGTGATCGACAACATCGACGCTGCCATTGACCGCGTCAATACGGAGCGCGCTGTCTTCGGTGCCACGCAAAACCGCTTTGACTCGGTGATCTCCAACTTGCAAGTCTCGGTTGAGAACCAGACTGCCGCCAAGAGCCGGATCATGGACGCCGACTTCGCCTCGGAAACGGCCAACTTGTCTCGTGCCCAGATCCTGCAGCAGGCTGGCAACGCAATGATTGCGCAGGCCAACCAGTTGCCTCAGCAAGTGCTGTCGCTGCTGCGCTGATCAACCAGGGTCCGGGGCCTCACCGCCCCGGTTTCTTCAGGAGCCACCTTCGGGTGGCTTTTTCTTTTGATTTGGCCGGTTTTCACTCCTCACATCCAACGATTGCGCCTCGCAGAAGTCTCAAACAATTGGGGCACAGGTCAAAGCTTTCAAACAGTCCCTTTGGCCAGCTTTCTAGCAGGCCGGCGTGCGCGCCGGAAGTCACAGGATTTCTCAGGAGTGCCCCATGGCCCAAACGATCAACACCAATCTGAATTCGCTGAACGCTCAGCGGAATCTGAACATGTCGCAGACTTCCCTGTCTGTGTCGATGCAGCGTTTGTCTTCGGGCTTGCGCGTCAACTCCGCCAAGGACGATGCCGCCGGTCTGGCCATCGCCGAGCGGATGAACTCCCAGATCAAGGGCATGAATGTCGCAGCGCGAAATGCGAACGACGGCATTTCCCTGGCGCAGACGGCTGAAGGCGCCCTGGGCAAGGTCAGTGATGCCCTGCAACGCATGCGGGAGTTGACAGTTCAGGCGCGCAATGCCTCGAACAGCGACAGCGACCGCGACTCCCTGAACAAGGAATTCCAGCAGTTGTCCGCGGAAATCATCCGCGTGACCGCCGGCACCACCTTCAACGGCAAGCCCATCCTGGCCACCGGCGCAGCGCAAGATTTCCAGATCGGCGCCAACACCACGGCCAACGACATCATCACGATCACCACCACGGACATGACGGCTGATCCCAGCATCACGGCGGTCACTGGAGCGGGGGGTACTCCGGTCGTGATCGACAGCACGTCCACCACTACCACCCTGGGCGACGTGATCAACGCGATCGACGGCGCCCTGGACCGCATCAACAGCGAACGTGCTGTCTACGGTGCCACCCAGAGCCGTTTCGACGCGATCATCTCGAACCTGCAGGTGTCTGCCGAGAACCAGACCGCCGCCCGCAGCCGGATCATGGACGCTGACTTTGCAGCAGAAACCGCCGCCATGTCCCGCGCCCAGATCCTGCAACAGGCCGGCAATGCCATGGTCGCCCAGGCGAACTCTCTGCCCCAGCAGGTGCTCAAGCTGCTGCAAGGCTGATGGTTGAGGCTCAGGGCTCAAGTTCCCGGCCAGTTGTGCCGATACACCCTGTGTCGAGCCACGTCGTGTGACGAGCTGAGACGTTTGGCGGGCTGAAGGAGCAACACATGGCCACCACCAGTAGCATCAGTTCCCTGGGCATCGGCAGCGGGCTGCAGGCAAACGAGATTGTGACCAAGCTGGTCGCGCTGGAAAGCCAGCCTATCGTCAACCTGCAAACCGCGTCCGACAAGCTGCAGACCAAGATCTCGGCCTACGGGCAGGTCCAGTCCGCCGTGTCGAGCGTGCGCGACGTCGCGCGAAAACTGACATCGGCCGACCTGTGGGGCGCCACCGCCGCCGCCTCCGCCGATGCCACCGCCGTGAACGCCACCACCTCCGCGGGCGCCCAGGTGGGCACCTACGCCGTGGACGTGACCGTCCTGGCCAAGACGCAATCGGTGGTGACCAAAACCTCACTGGCTTCCGGGGCCAGCACCCTGGGTTCGGGCACCTTGACCATCGACCTGGGCACCTGGACCGGCAACAGCTTTGCGGCCAAATCGGGTACCACGCCCGTGGTCGTCACCGTGGAGGCCACCGACACCCTGGCCAACATCCGCGACAAGATCAACGGCAGCAACTCGGGCGTCAAGGCCTCGATCATCACGGACTCATCAGGTTCGCGACTGGTCATGCAATCGGCCGCCACCGGCGAGGCCAATGGCTTTCGCATCACCGCCGCTGATGCAGGCGATGGCAACAACATTGACGATGCTGGACTGTCTGCCCTGGCCTATGACCCCGGCAGCACCACGGCCGGCACAAACTTGAGCCAGGCCGCGACCGACGCGCAAGCGACGATCAACAACGTCCCCATCAAATCGGCCACCAACACCTTGAGTGAGGTGATCTCCGGCCTGACCATGACCCTGAGCAAGGTCACCACCGGCCCGGGCATCACCACCGGCCCGATCAACATCACCGTCAGCCAGGACACGGCCGCCATCACCAAAGCGATCACCGACTTCGCCACGGCGTACTCGTCAATGGCGACCTTGCTGAAGACCAACACCAAGTACGACGAGAGCACCAAGACCGCCGGCAACTTGCAAGGCGACAGTGGCGCCCTGAGCGTTCAGAACCAGTTCCGCGCCATCCTGGGCAGCAGCTCCGACGCGTCCACCACCTTTGGCACCCTGTCGTCGATCGGGCTTGAAATCCAGACCGATGGCACCGTCAAGGTCAACAGCAGCAAGCTGACCAGCTCGCTGGGCAATCTGGCAGAAGTGAAAAAGCTGTTCTCGAACTCGGATTCGGTGGATGCCAACAAGGACGGCATCATGACCCGCCTGCGGGTCTTGAGCGACAACCTGTTGAGCACCGACGGCATCTTGACTGTGCGCACCAGCGGCCTCAAACAAACCATCACCGACAACCAGGCTCGTCAAGAGTCCTTGCAGAACCGTGTCGACCTGTATGAAAAGCGTCTGAAGGCGCAGTACACCGCGCTCGACACCATCATGGCTGGGCTGAACAGCCAGGGCAACTACGTGACCCAGATGATCAATTCGCTGAACAACAACAGCAATTGATCGGGGCCTGCCACGGCAGGAATTCACGAGTGACCGACGATTGCACTCAAGACTGAGCAAAGCCTGCCGAAACCCATGGTGAATGGGTTTTTTGTGCAGGTTTTCAGCAGTACCGGGAGCAATATCATGGCTTCAATCTCCATCGCGGGGACGGGCAGTGGCATTGATGTCAGTTCGTTCGTCACACAGCAGCAACTGTCGGTTGAGAGACCGTCGGCTGACCCACCACGAGCGCTCCAGGCCGAACCTGCCCAGACCAATCTGTCCCCCCAGGGCAAGTTGCAAAGCGCGCAATCAACCTATGTGAATGCCGCCCAAAAGCTGGCCGACGACATGAGCTGGGCCAACACCGTCGCCAGCTCCAGCCAGCCAACGGCCGTGTCGGCCTCCAGCGACAGCACCGCCGCCGCCGGCAACTACAGCGTCGAAGTGAACTCATTGGCCACGGCTCAGGCCACCACGTCCGCATCGTTCTCTGGCGTGGGCACCGTCATCGGCCTGGGCACCCTGCACATTGAACTGGGCAGCATCAACAGCTCGCAAACGGCTTTTGCCACCAACCCCAACTGGCCCAAGTCGGATGTGCGCCTGGGCCCACACGACAACTCGCTGGAAAAGATCCGCGACAAGATCAACGCCGCAGGTGTGGGCGTCGTGGCCTCGGTCATCAGCGATGCCACGGGCTCGCGCCTGGTGTTGCGCTCGACCAGCACTGGCGCCGACAACGGCTTCAAGGTGTCGGCCTCGGGTGAGGAGGGCAAGCCCCCCAGCCCCGACCTGGCGGCCCTGGGCTTCGACCCCATGCTCGCTCAGCAAAGCACCCAGCAAACGCAAGCAGCAAGCGACGCCAAAGCCAAGGTCAATGGCGTGGACGTTCAATCGCCCACCAACACCTTGTCCGACGCCGTGCCAGGCGTGAGCTTCAAGCTGGGCAAGGTCACCGATGGCCCCGTCAACGTGTCGGTCGGCCAAGACCAGGATGCTTTGAAAAAATCCATCAACGAGTTCACCCAGTCGTACAACGAACTGAACGCCCAGGGGCAGCCCCCCCAGGTGCCCAGCCAACGTCTGGCCGACATCGGGATCGCCAAGGACACCGATGGCACCTTGAAGATCGACAGCGCCCGGCTGGACAAAGCCCTGGCCACCCAGCCGGAGAAGGTGCAGGACGTGTTTGCCGAAGCCCGGGACGAGGCTTCTGCAGCCAAGGCCGACGACAAGCGTGCAACGCGTGACGCCGACCAGCCTGCGGCCTCCTACGCCCAAAAGCTGCTGGACCAGTACAAGTCCCTCGAGGCCAGCGAAACTGCGGCGCATTGATTTCTCGTGTTGGGAAACAGAGGCCAAAACACCCTCCATTTCGCGCAATCAGGATGGCGTTTGAGGTTCAAGCTGATCAGGGAAGTGTCGATAAATAGCTCAACGCTGATTGCAGCATCTTCCGAGAGTCATTTCAGATGTACGCCACCATCACAGCCTCCTCTGCCAACGTCTTTGGTCCCCGGACCTCAGGCAACATGTACCGCCAGGTCGGCCTTGAAACCGGGGTCAGCGGCGCGTCGCCGCATCAACTGATCGGCATGCTGCTCAATGGCGCACTCGAAGCCATTGCACAAGCCCGCGGCGCCATCAAAGCCAAGCAGGTCGAAGCCAAGTGCAAGGCCATCAGCAAGGCCGTGAGCATCGTCGATGAGGGCCTGAAGGCCAGCCTGGATTTGAAGACCGGTGGCCAACTGGCCGCCAACCTGAATGACCTGTACGCCTACGTGACCACCCGTTTGACGCAGGCCAACCTGCATTCGGATGACGCGGCCCTGGAGGAATGCGCCAACCTCCTCAGCCCCTTGCGCGATGCCTGGAGCAGCATTGGCTCTGGCAACGTTGAACAAGCGCGCACCACCTACCTTGAAGGGGTTCAACCATGAACGCCCCAGAACTGATCACCGCCCCTGACGAAGACATCCAAGCAGGAAGCCTTTTGAGTTACTACGAAGCCATCGAAACTGCCAGCCACGACATGCTGGAAGCCGCCCGCACGGGCGATTGGGACACCGTTGTCCGCCTGGAAGGCGCTTGCGCCGTGCTGATCTCTCAGCTCAAGCACGCCGCCGACCAGTACCCACTGGGCGCCGACGAACGCGCCCTCAAGAGCCGCATCATGCAGCGCATCCTGGTCAACGACGCCGAGATCCGCCACCTGGCCGAACCCTGGATCAATGACCTGAGCAAGATGATGGGCAGCAAGTCGGACCCTTCTCAAATGCATTGACCACGACGGCCCATGGACGACTACCGAATCACCTCGCCGGTTGAAGTCGATGACTTCCTCAAGCGCTTGCTCAATGCCAATGCCTTGATGACCTTGAGCGGCCCCGGCGGGACCAGCTACACCACCATGCTGTGGGCGGTTGATTCCACGCGCGGCATCGTGTGCTTCAGCGCCGAGACGGGCGACACCCGTTTGCAGGCCCTGCTGGAAACCGAAGAGGTGGTGGCCGTGGGCTACCTGGACAGCATCAAGCTCCAGTTCGACCTGGACGGCGTGGTGCAGGTGCATGGCAACGGCACCGTGGCGCTCAACGCGCAGTACCCGCGCACGCTGTACCGCTTTCAACGGCGCTCCAGCTTCCGGGTCAAACCCCTGGTCAGCAGCACCCCGGTGGCCCACTTGCGCCACCCCGCCGTGCCCGACATGAAACTCGATCTGCGCGTGCTGGACATCAGCCTGGGCGGTGTGGCGCTGTTTTTGCCACACAACGTGCCCATGGTGTCGCCCGGCGTCAAGATCGGCCAGTGCTTCCTGGACCTGGATTCAGACACGCGCCTGGAGATCGGCCTGATCATTCACCACGTCAGCGTGATCAACCCCGAATCCCAAGGCGCTCGCCTGGGCTGCGAGCTGGTCAACATGAACGGGGCGACCGAACGTGCCCTGCAACAGTACGTCAACCAGACTGAAAAAAGGCGCCTGGCACTGGCCATGAGCCAGGATTGAGCCCAGCGGACTGCACTTGGCGCACCCAGCGCTGATAGCATCGCCGGATGACTGCTCCTGACACGACCCCCTCGGCGTGGGTGATCGCCACCCGCGAAAGCCGCCTGGCCCTCTGGCAGGCCGAACACGTTCGCGACCTGCTCCACACCCGATTCAAGCGCCCCGTCACCCTGCTGGGCATGACCACCCGAGGCGACCAGATCCTGGACCGCTCCTTGTCCAAAGTGGGCGGCAAAGGCCTGTTCGTCAAGGAGCTTGAAGTGGCCCTGGAAGAAGGCCGCGCCGACCTGGCCGTGCATTCGCTCAAAGACGTGCCCATGGAGCTGCCCGAAGGCTTCGTGCTGGCCTGCGTGATGGAGCGCGAAGACCCCCGCGACGCGTTCGTCTCCAATGATTTCGCCAGCCTGGACGCCCTGCCCCAAGGCGCCGTGGTGGGCACCTCCAGCCTGCGCCGCCTGACGCAGTTGCGCGCCCTGAGGCCCGACCTGCGGATCGAGCCCCTGCGCGGCAACCTGGACACCCGCCTGCGCAAGCTGGACGAAGGCCACTACGCGGCCATCATCCTGGCCGCCGCTGGCCTCAAACGCCTGGGCCTGGCCGAGCGCATCCGCCAGGTCATCGACACCGAGGTGATGTTGCCCGCCGCCGGACAAGGCGCCCTGGGCATCGAGGTGCGACTGGACCACCCCGACCTGCTGCCCTCGCTGGCCACGCTCACGCACACGCCCACCTGGCTGGCCACGCTGGCCGAACGTGCGGTGTCACGCGGCCTGGGCGGCAGTTGCTCCATGCCCTTGGCCGCCTACGCCCAATGGTCATCCGCCAACGCCAAGACGCCCGCCGCCATGACCCTGCGCGCCCTGCTGGGCCACCCCGCCCAGAACACACTGGTGCGCGCCCAGATGCAAGGCTCACCCACCACCCCGGCCGAGGCCGAAGCCTTGGGTCGGCAAGTGGCGCAGCAACTCCAGGCCCAAGCCGGCCCCGAGTGGCTGGCCGCGCTGGTGGCCTGAGCCCGGCATGCGCCTGCTGGTCACCCGGCCCGAACCCCAGGCCAGCGCCTGGGTTGAGCAACTGCGAACCCTGGGCCTGGATGCCCAGGCGCTGCCCCTGATCGACATTCAGGGGCCCAACGACCCGGCGCCCGTGCACGCCTTGTGGCGCCATTTGCACCAGGCCCGCCTGTTGATGTTCGTCAGCCCCAGCGCCGTCGAATGGTTCTTCCGCCTGCGCCCGGCAGACTGCCTTTGGCCAGCACAAACCCTGGCGGCAGCCCCCGGCCCCGGCACGGCCCGAGCCTTGGCGCAAACCGCGCTGGATGCCGGCCTGGCCTTGCCGCAGGTCATCTGCCCCGGTGAGGATGCCGCCCAGTTCGATTCCGAAACCTTGTGGCCTCTGCTACAAGCGCTCGATTGGCAGGGCCAGGCCGCCTGGACCATCAGCGGCGGTGATCGCCAGGATGCCAAAGGCCGCGCCTGGCTCAGCCAGCAATTGCGCTCGCGCGGCGCCCAGGTCACGTCGTTGCTGACCTATCAGCGCAGCGCAGCGCACTGGTCGCCCGAACAACAGGCCCTCGCCCTCGCCGCCACTCAGAACCCGCCAGATCACTGCTGGCTGTTCAGCAGCTCTGAAGCCATCGACCACCTCACCGACACACTGATGCCGGGCCAAACCTGGCAGAACGCCACAGCCCTGGCCACCCATCCCCGAATCGCCGAGCGGGCCAGGCTGGCCGGGTTTGGCCAGGTGATCGCCACGCGCCCCACCCCCGAGGCAGTGGTGGCCGCACTACGACCCGCCAAATCCGGCCTCGTGCACGTCGATACAATGAATCCATCGTGAGCGAACCCGACGTCATCCTTCCGCCTGAACCCGACTACCAACCCGTGGCCACCTCGGACTGGATGCGCTGGGCCGTCCTGGTCCTCAGCGCGGTCTGCGTGGGCGGGGCCTGGCTGGCCTGGACCACCCAGAAAAAGGTCGACACGCTCGAGCAGGAGCTGGTGCGCCGCCAGCAAGACAGCCAGGGCCAGGCCACCGAAGCGCGCCTGCTGGCCCGGCAGGCCCAGGAAATCTCACGCGAAGCCGCCGCCCGCACCACCTTGCTCGAAACCCGGTTGGCCGAAGTCACCTTGCAGCGCAGCCAGGTCGAAGACCTCATCAAATCGATGTCCCTGTCGCGCGACGAAAACCTGGTGGTGGACATCGAAGCCGCGCTGCGCGTGGCCGTGCAGCAGTCGGCCTTGACCGGCAGCGCCGAGCCCCTGATCGCCGCCATGAAATCGGCGGAAGATCGCTTGAGCCGCGCCCGCCAGCCTCGCCTGGACAGCGTGCGCCGCTCACTGGCCAAAGACCTGGACCGCCTCAAATCCACCCGCGTGGCAGATTTATCGTCCCTCACCATCCGGCTGGACGAGGCCATCCGCCTGGTCGATGAGCTGCCGCTGATCAGCCAACCCGTGGACGAATCAGGCCGCGCGCTGGCACGGCCCACCGCACCGGTGCCCAAGGGCAAGGCCGCGCAACGTGCCAGGCCCGCTGCCAGCGCCGCCTCCAGCGTCGAAACGGCCGCATCGGCGGCCCCTTTGGGGGACCAGTTGATGCAATGGGGCCAAAGCACCGCGCGCACGGCCTGGCAAGAGGCTCAGGCCCTGGTCCGCATCACCCGCATCCGCCAGCCCGAGGCCATCCTGATCACGCCCGAGCAATCGTTCTTCCTGCGCGAGAATCTCAAGCTGCGCCTGCTGAACGCCCGCCTGGCCCTGCTGAGTCGGCAATCGGCCTCTGCCGTGGCCGATGTGAACGTGGCCCAGGCCGCCCTGACCAAATACTTCGACACCCAATCGCGCAAGACCCAGTTGCTGCAAAGCTTGCTGACCGACGTGGCCACGCAAAGCCAGCAGACCCTGGTGCCCCGCCCGGACGACACGCTGGCCAGCCTGGCCGCCATCGCGGGCGGACGCTGAACCGCCGCTGAAAGACACCGCCCTCCATGCGCACCATCGTCTGGCTCCTGTTGCTCGCGGTCGTGGCGGTTGTCGCCGCCTCCGGCCTGGGCGGCAACGACGGCCTGGTCAGCATCTACTGGCTGGGCTGGCGCACCGACCTGTCCTTCAACCTGTTCGTGATCAGCATGGTGCTGCTGTTCCTGGCCATCTACTCCACCATCCGTGGCCTGGACTCCCTGATCGGCCTGCCGCAACGTGCCAAGCGCTGGCGCCTGATGCAGCGTGACCGCGCCGCCCAAACCGCCCTGCGTGAAGCCCTGGCCCTGTACCTGGCGGCCCGCTACACCCGCGCCCACCGCGAAGCCCAGCGCGCCATTGCCATCCAGGCCGACACCCCCGACCTGGCCCTGGACGCCGAATTCACCGCTTTGTCGCACCTGTTGTCCGCCGGTAGTCTGCACCGCCTGCAAGACCGCAAGCAACGGGACGAGCACCTGCAGCGCGCACTCGACCTGTCACTGCTGACCAAGCGCCCACGCGCCACCGAGGAAGGTGCCCGCCTGCTGGCCGCCGAATGCGCCATTGACGACCGCGATGCCACCCGCGCCCTGCGCGACCTGCGCGAACTGGCCCCGGGCGTGGCCCGCCGCACGCAAGCCCTGCGCTTGAAGTTGCAGGCCGCCCGCCTGGCGCGCCAGCCCCTGGAAGCGCTTAAAACCGCGCGGCTGCTGGCCAAGCACCAGGGCTTCACCGAAGACGCGGCGGAAGGCCTGTTGCGCACCCTGGCGACCGAAACGCTGGAGACTGCCCGCGACGCCGAACAACTGCGCAAAATCTGGCAGCAACTCGATCCCGCCGACCGGCGCGATCCCATCGTGGTGGCCCGAGGCGCTACGCGCATGTCCGAGTTGGGAGCACCCAAGGAGGCCCGCCAATGGTTGGCCCCTTTGTGGGACCAGATCGGCCGCCAGGCGCCTGAAGCCAGCGAAGCCCTGGCCCAGGCCTTGTCCCACAGCCTGCTGGGACTGGAAGCCGAATGGCTGCCACGCCTGGACGCCGCCACGCCCGTGGCCTTGCGCAGTGCTGGCCTGGCCCTGGCCGTGGGCCTGGCGCTGGCTGAGCGGCAACTGTGGGGCAAGGCCCGCAGCCTGCTCCTGTCGGCCGCCAATGACCTGCAGCTGGACAGCCACCGCCGCCGTCGGGCCTGGACCCGCCTGGCCCAGTTGGCAGAACAAGAGCACCGCGCTGATGAAGCCGCGCGTTTCTACCGCCTGGCGGCCTTGGCCGACGCCAGTTGATTGCAAATATTTCGCACCTGGCTTTACAAGGTGCTGAAATCAATGCTACATTATTGGTCTTGGCGGCTGTAGCTCAGTTGGATAGAGTACTTGGCTACGAACCAAGGGGTCGTGGGTTCGAATCCTGCCAGCCGCACCAAAATTTGCCTAGCAAATCAATGCCTTAGAGGTTACCGCCTCTGAGGCATTGTTCTTTCTGCGTGACCTTTTGCGTGACATTCCCGGGCTCTCACCCGTTCACCACACGCAGCAGGGTCATCCGATCTCGCGTTTCCTGGACCTTGTTGGCCATCTCCACCAGGCGCGCAATTGTGGCCAGCAACTCCCGGCCAATCTTGGAGCCCTTGTGCCTCATGAGAATGACGTCGACAAGCATGGCAAGAACTGTACTCCCATACAGTGGTCAATGAAAAGCCATTAAGTTGACTTATGCATGAAATTGGCCAGCTCTCCCCGAGCACTAGTGATCAAAGCGGAGCGTGGGATCCGCTGATCAAAATGGCTAGATCGGGTTTCCTTCCGCTTCGCCTCGTGCCAAAATCCACTGATTTCTAGGGAGCGAACTGTGAAAGAAGAAGACAAGGAGAATAAAGATAAGAATAGCCTTACCAATTTGGTTGGCATATTTGTCAGCCGTTTGTCTGACCCTCTAGTTTGGGCATTTATCTTGTCCTGGGCAATCTGGAACTATCGATTAATTTTAGTAGTGCTGGGCGACGGCCCATATAGGGGAAAGATTGCATATATAGACGAAGAATTATATAAAAACAACGAATGGTTTTTGCGGGGCATTTTATGGCCAGCCGGAACGGCACTCATCCAATTGCTTATCGTGCCTTTTGGGACGACATTGGTAATGATGTTCCAAAAATGGATGGAAGTATTGCAACATGACCGAGTGGCAAAGGCTTCTAAAGCGAAGCTTTGTACCAAAGAAGAGGCGATCCGTCTGCATGAAGAGCTCACACGGCAGAAAATTGAGATGAATGCCGAAAGACTCAGAAGCGCAACTTCACAAAAGGCCATGAGTGATGCTGTAGACAGAGCCCATGAAGTTGCGGTTGCGCATATCAAAGCATCAGCAAGGGATTTTGGGAGAATACTCGAAACAAAAACAGTTAAACCTGATTTTGGTGGGGCCGCTCAGATTAAGTTAAGCGGCATGATCGAGGGGCCAATGATTTCAAAGTTATTGGTGGACTATTTTGAGACCATTGGAGCCCCTCGGGAATACTTTCACGCCATCAAATACGCGGTTCAAAAGCAAAGATTTTCCGAAAAGGAACTGAATCAGCTTTTGCCAAATTTCATCGCACACATTCCTGAAATGATCAAGACTCTATTAAGTCTTGAATTGATAGGCCTCGCTTGGCAAGACGGCGCTGAGCCGTTGTATTTCCCGATGGATCAAGCAGCCAGCAGATTGCACGACTTAATTCTGGATGCTGAAAAGAACGGGAAATCCGCGTGGTAGGGCTCAACGTTCCGGCTTGCCACGATAGTTAGGCTCCCAAAACGTGATCACGACAACGCCAGGCCGAAGGGAATCCAAGCCGTGTACTGGCGGCCGCTCCTAGTCAATTTTGGAGCTCCGATGCCTCATGAGAACGACATCGACAAGGCTGGGCAATACTGCAATCCCATGCGGCGGCTCATGACAAGACATCTGCGTGAAGCGGAGTGTGGGCGCCGCTAAGTCGTTGATTTACCGTTGATTAAAATGGCTGGATCGGGCTACGAACCAAGGGGGCGTGGTTCGAATCCTGCCAGCCGCACCAAAAATGACGAGGGTCAGCAAGTTAACTTGCTGACCCTTTTGTCATTTCCGGTCCGCATTAAAGTGCCACCCCCATGTACCGATAACGATGCATCAAGTCATGCAGACGACGGCGCACATGAGGTCCAAACTTTTTCCGCTTCTGAGCTTCAGAACGCACATCGCGGTGGTTTTCGGCGGGCTGGTCATCGTGCTGGCTGGCGCGCTCACTTTCGCCCTGGGCAAAATGTTGACCTCCCAGATCCAGCGTGACAAGGGCGGCTCCCTGAACGTGGTGGCCAACAACGCGTCCAAGATGCTGGCCGACGGTCTGTTTGACCGCAGCCGCGAAGTGCAGGTGCTGACTGAATCGGCTGCCGTGTGGGCGCAAGGACTGGACTCGCCCGAAGTGGCCCAGAACCTCGCACGCAGCCAAGCCATGCGCCCCAACAGCCTGTGGATCGGCGTGGCCGACACCGAAGGCGTGGTCCGCTCGGCCACGGGCGGACTGCTGCTCGGCCAGAACGTGAAAACCCGCCCCTGGTTCACCGCCGGCATCCAACGCAACTTTGTGGGCGACGTTCACCCGGCCAAATTGTTGGCCTCGCTGCTGCCGCGCCCAAGCACCAATGAACCTTTGCGTTTCGTGGATTTCTCAGCGCCTATCAGAGTGGGCGGCAAGGTCGTCGGGGTGCTGGGCATCCATGGCAGTTGGGATTGGACACGCGAGGTGGTGGAGTCACTGCACCCGGCCAACGCCAAAGCCTTGCGCATGGAGGTCTTCATCTTCGACCGCTCGGGCACGGTCATTTACGCCCCCGATGGCAAGACCGCCGACCACGTTGCCGCAGGCATGCGCCTGCCGGTGGACACCCAAGCATCTTCAGACAACGACAACGATGCCCAGGCGGCCTCGGTCATCCAGTGGCAAGACGGCAAGGACTACCTGACGGCCGCCGCCAAGCTCAAGGCCCTCAGCGTGGCCAGCGATCTGGGCTGGACCATCGTGGTTCGCGAGCCGGTCGAAATCGCCTTTGCCGACAGCCAAGCCGCGATGGTGAAAGCCATGGGCATCGGTCTGCTGGCCGCCGTCTTTGCCAGCTTGCTGGCCTGGTTGGCCGCCGGACGCATCAGCGGGCATTTGTCCACGATTGCCACGGCAGCCCATGAGGTGGAGTCGGGCCTGCCCGGCGCCTCGATTCCCTTGCTGGAAAGCAGCACCGAGGTGCTGTCACTGGCCACCGCCTTGAACCGCATGACCCGGCGCCTGATCACGCTCAACGAGCAAATGGAAGACAAGGTCAAGCTGCGCACGCAAGAGCTGGAAGCGGCCAACCGCGAGCTGGACCGCCAGTCGCGCAGCGATCACCTGACAGGCGTGCTGAACCGCCGCGGCTTCGAAGCCCAGCTCAAGATTGCCCTGTCTTCTGCCAAGCGGCGCAACAGCCCGATCAGCGTCATCATGGTGGACCTGGACCATTTCAAACAGGTCAACGACACCCACGGACATGATGTGGGCGATCAGGTGATCCGGCACCTGTCAGACACCATGCGCCAGCGCGTGCGCGACTCCGACATCGTGGCCCGCATGGGCGGCGAAGAATTCATCGTGATGCTGCCGGACACCGACGCCAAGGGCGCGCAGATCCTGGCGGAAGAGCTGGTCAAGGTCGTGGGCTCGCGCCAGGCCCCGGTGGCTGGCAAGGTCACCATCAGCGCGGGCGTGTCGCAACTGGACATGAAGCTGGAAGACCTGGCCGAGATGCTCAAAGGCGCCGACGAGGCGCTGTACGTGGCCAAACGCTCTGGCCGCAACCAGGCCGTCGTGCACGATGCCAGCGCCATGGCATCGATGATGGCCTGATCAAACACCGTGGGCGCTCAGTTGCCCAGGTAATCGCGCTTGCCGATTTCCACACCGCCATGGCGCAACAGGTTGTAGGCCGTGGTGACGTGGAAGAAGAAGTTGGGCAGCACGGCTTCCATCAGGTACTGCTGGCCTTTTGATTCGACCACGCGGTCACGCATCTTGATCGAGATGTCGCGCGCCTCGCTGCCATCGATTTGCTCAGGCTTGAAGGTGGACAGGTAATCCACCGTCTTGGCGATGCGCGCCTGCAGTTCGGCAAAGCTGGCTTCGGTGTCTTCGAAGCGCGGGATCTCCACGCCAGCCAGGCGCGAAGCACCGCCCTTGATCATGTCGCAGGCGATCTGCACCTGGCGGGTCAGGGGGAACATGTCGGGGAAGATGCGCGAGTTCAGCAGCGCCGCTTCGTCGATCTTGCGGGCCTCGCAATGCGCGGCGGACTTGCCCAGGATGGTCGACAGGTTGTTCAGGATGCGGATGGCCACGGGCACGCTGGCCGAGTACATGGAGATGGACATGTTTTGCTTTCTGAGGGGGTGGGGAGCCGCATTACACCCCAAGCAGAAAAAACCTGCACAACACGGCCTGCTCTTGAAATCATTTTGACGGCCACTATCTCCTGCAACAGACGCACGGTGCGTCACCCTTCATTGCGACAGGAGATCTGCCATGTACCCTTCCCTGCAAAGCCATGCCAGCGGCGTCTTCGGCGATTTTGAACGCCTGCGCCGCGAACTGGACGATGTCTTCGGCCTGGGCACCTCGCCCACCAGCATCCGCTCGGCCGGCCCCGGCGCCTTCCCCGCCCTCAATGTGGGCCACACCCCCGCCAGCGTCGAGGTCTACGCCTTCGCGCCGGGCATCGATCCCGACAAGGTGGAGGTCACGCTCGACCGCGGCGTGCTGACCCTGGCGGGCGAACGCCCACCCACCGCACCTGATGGCAACGACAAGGTCAGCGTGTACGCCCGCGAACGCCTCAGTGGCCGCTTCAAACGCGCCGTGAGCCTGCCCGACGACGTGGACCCGGAGCGCGTGCAAGCCCGCTACCAGGACGGCGTGCTGCACATCAGCATTGGCAGGCGTGAAGCCGCGCAACCCAAGCGCATCACCATTCAGTGAATGACCGACACCGCACACAGGAGCTGAGACCATGAGCAACCAATCACAAACCACGACCCCATCCCGCCCCGCCCGCGCCATGGTGCCGCGCGTGGATGTGCTGGAAGACCAGACTGGCATCACCCTGCTGGCCGACCTGCCCGGCGTGTCCAAGGAGCAACTTGAGTTGAAGGTGGACGGCGACACGCTGCTGATTGAAGGCACCGTGGGCGCACTGACCCAGGAGGGCCTGGAGCCCACCTACGCCGAGGTGCGCCTGCCTTTGTACCGCCGCGCCTTCACCCTGAGCCGCGAGCTGGACACCTCGCGCATCGAGGCCAACCTGAAGAACGGCGTGCTGAACCTGCGCATTCCCAAGCAGCAGCACGCCCAGCCACGGCGCATCCAGGTGCAGGTGAACTGAGGCCCGGCGGGAGTGGGACAATGGCGGGGTCTCGTCCACCCCAGCCCTGAAAGTTTGCAAGATGCCCATCCAGTGGTTTCCCGGTCACATGCACCTGACCAAAAAAGCCATCGGCGAACGCATCAAGGAAATTGACGTCGTGATCGAGCTTCTGGACGCCCGCCTGCCGGGCTCCAGCGCCAACCCCCTCCTGCACCAACTCACGGGGCACAAGCCCAAGCTGAAGCTGCTGAACAAGCAGGACCTGGCCGACCCGGCGCGCACCGAGGAATGGCTGGCGCATTACAACAGCCAGCCCGACACCCGCGCCCTGGGCCTGGACGCCTCGGTGACCGCCCCAGCGCAGCGCCTCATCCAGGCCTGCCGCGCCCTGGCCCCCTTGCGTGGCGGCATGGCCAAGCCCATGCGCGTGCTGATCTGCGGCATCCCCAACGTGGGCAAATCCACGCTGATCAACACCCTCACTGGCAAGAAAGCCACCAAGACAGGCGACGAGGCCGGCATCACCAAGATGGAGCAGCGCATCGCGTTGGCCAACGACTTCTATTTGTTCGACACGCCGGGCATGCTCTGGCCCAAGATCATCGTGGACAAGAGCGGCTACAACCTGGCCGCCAGCGGCGCGGTCGGCCGCAATGCCTATGACGAAGAAGAAGTGGCGCTGGAGTTGCTGAACTACCTGCGGCTGCACTACGCGCCATTGGTGGAAGCGCGCTTCAAACTGGAGAACACCGCGGGCCTGCAAGACGAAGAACTGCTGACCGAGATCGGCCGCAAGCGTGGCGCGGTGCTGGGGGGCGGGCGCATCAACCTGCAAAAGGCCGGTGAGCTGGTGCTGACCGATTTCCGGGCGGCCACCATGGGCCGCATCACCCTGGAAACCGTGGACGAGTTCCAGGCCTGGTGGGCGGCTGGCCTGGCGGTGGAGGCCGAGAAGGCCAAAAAGAAAAACAAGAGCAAGAAGGGCACTCGCGAGGCCGATGCTGAAGCCGCCGAGGCCGCAGACCACGGCGATTCGGGCGATGAATGACGGACGCCGTCTTTCAACCCAAGGGCCTCACGCCCACCGCTGAGCAGCGCACGATCCAGCTTGAGCGCCACCGGCACGTCGTCGTCGAGGCCAATGCGGGCGCGGCCAAGACCACCACCCTGGCCCTGCGCCTGGCCCAGGCCCTGGCGCGCGGCGCCAACCTGGACCACATCCAGACCCTGACCTACACCGACGCCGCCGTGGCCTCACTGCGCCTGGCGCTCGACCGCATCGGCATCCCGGCCGCCGTGCGCAACCGCCTGCGCATCCAGACCTTCGACCAGTTCTGCGCCGAACGCCTGGCCAGCATTGAAGGGCCCGGCGTGACGCGCTACAACGCGCCCGAACAGCTCAAGCCCCACTTGCTGCAGGCCATCGACCGCGTCTTGTCCAACGAAGATGAACGCCACCGCGACGAGTTCGCCATCGAAGGCTCTGGCGAAGGCGCGGTGGAAGGCCTGCTGGCCTCGTTCGCCCGCCTCAAGGGCACGATGCAGTTGACCCTGGAAGCGGCGGACCGCCCACTGACGCCGGCCCTGGCCGATGAACTGGGCCACGACTACCTGACCCTGCGCACCTTCTGGGCCTACGAACACCTGCGCCGTGGCGGCCACCCTGATCGCCACGCCTTCAGGGCGCCCGATGACGCCACGCACGACCTGGCCAAGCTGCTGATGACCGAGGATGCCCTGCTGGAAGGCGAGCACCCCCTGGCACTGGGCCTGCACCTGATCCTGCTGGACGAAATGCACGACACCAACCGGGCCATGTTCACCGTGCTTCAGCACCTGCTGGCTGAAAACCCCGCCGCCTTCATCGGCTTTGGTGACCGCGACCAGGTGATCCACGCCATGGCAGGCGCCGATGCCAGTTTCATGGGCAGCGGCTTTGACCGCGAGATCGGCGTGGCGCAACGCCTGCCGCTGACCAGCTCCTACCGCTTTGGTCGGACCTTGGCGCGCCACGTGGGCAGGCTGGCGGTCAAGGACTACCTGTCCCAAAGCTTGCACGACACGCCCGTCAGCATCGTGCGCTACGAGCACCTCAAGGAAGCGCACTGGCACATCGCCAAGGTCATCACCGAACGCGAAGGACTGGGGCCCAAATCGCATTTGTCAGAGATCGCGGTGTTGCTGCGGCAGCCCCACCAGTCGGTCGAGCTTGAGAACCACCTGCTGGACAAAGGCGTGGACTACCGCACCACCGGCTTCCTGCCCTACCTGATGCGGCCCGAGGTGCTCTTCGTGCGTGGCCTGATCGCCCATGCGCGCGAAGACTTCGCGGCCATCGAAGACCTGGACACGCGCGTGAGCATCCTCCAGGCGCTGCTGCTGTTCTGCGGCTCTTTCGTGGAAACCGAAGAGACCGACCCGGGCAAGCAGCAACAGGCCGAAAAGGCCGCCCTCAAAGACGTGGCCAGCCGCCCGGAAGGGGCGCCGCTGTTCGTGCAGAACCAGGTGCTGCGCAACGCACCGCCCCACATCCGCGGCCTGGTTTATGCCGCGCTGGACGTGCTTCGTGCCAACGCCACCGACATCCTGATCGAGCGCTTCGTGCAGGCTTTGATGCCCCAGCAACTGGCCGCGCGTGTGATGGTGCGCACCGATGACATCGCGCAGGTGAGCGCCAACATCCAGGGCCTGATCCAGTCGGCCGCCACGTTTGACAACGTCGAATCGTTCTTCCGCGCCATGAACGCGCGCGAAGTGCGGCAAAAAGCCATGCGCAGCAAACAATGCGTGGTGCTGTCCAGCATCGAGGCCGCCAAGGGCCTCGAGTTCGAACACGTGATCATGCCGGGCCTGAACAAGGGTGAATTCGCCGTGGGTGGCAACACCGCCGACAACCGCAATCTGCTGTACGTTGGCATGACCCGCGCCAAGCACCGGCTGACCATCCTTTACGACGGCGCCAGGCCGAGCAAATACCTCGTTGATGCCGGGCTGATTTGAGCAGCCACCCCATCAGCCCCTGGGCAACAGCGCTCTGGCACCCAAGACCAATGCTGCGAACATGGCCTGCAACTCGTCGGTCAGCTCGATCACGGAAGGCGGCCTGTCGCTGGTGAGCCATTCGCAAAGGAGCTCATTGACCGCCCCCACCATGGCCACGCAGGACAGGCGGTATTCGCGTTGGGGCAGCATCTCGGCCTGGACCATGCCATTGGCGTAGGCCTCGATCAGGCTGGCGAATTCGTGGATCACCGCGCGGCGCCGACGGGCCATGTCCGCGCTCACGCCCACCACCTCGATGCAGGCCAGACGGGCACGCCGGGGATCCGACGTGTAGGCACGCACAAAGGCCCGGATGCCCCCCTTGATCAACTCGTCAGGGGCCAAGCCCGGGATTTGCAAAGCCGCCTGCACCTCGGTGCGTGCATTGGCCACCACCTGCTCGTAGTTGGCCAGCAGCAGGGCCTCGCGCGTGTCGAACTGCTCGTAGAAGTGCCGGGGGGTGACCTTGGCCTCGGCACAAATGGCATCAATGCGGGTGTGTTGATAGCCCAGGGTGCAAAACAGCGTCAAACCGGCTTCCAGCAGGCGCTGACGGCGCTCCTGCAGCAACTCTTGCGCACTGCGCCCGGCATAACCACGTCGGCGGGCGGGCGGGGTTGACTTGATCATGGTCAATTCAGGAAATATTTCTTTCCTTATATTAACATTGCGAACAATTTGCAGGAGCACTCATGAAACTCAGCCCTTTTCCCTCTCGCACCCTGAGCAGCCTGGCCATGGCATGGGGCATTTTGCTGTCCGCACCTCAGTGCGCCCAAGCGTCACCTGCCAGTGCACCCGCCGCCCATGCACCAGAGGCTGCCCAGGACATCAGCGCCTCAGCGGAAGCCGAGGCCTTGGTCCAAAAAATCAAATCCGGCGCGCTGCTGGCGATGAGTGACGAGCAATTGCTCAAAACATTCAACCAGCTCGATCCCCAGGCCATCCCCAACTATCTGGAACTGGGTCTGAAATCGCTCAACGAGTGCGAAATCTGGATGAAGCGCCAGGAGCACCTGTCCAGTGGTTGGACGAAGCAGCCCTTCATCACCTACATCAAATACCGCCACAAGCCTCGTCAGGTCTACGTGAAGTGGCTCAAGGACAGCCCCAAGTCCGGCCAGGAAATCATCTACGACGAAACCAAGCGCAAAGACGCCAGCTATGGACACCTCGGCGGCTTTTTCAACGTGACCTCGATATGGACATCCATCGATGGCGCCATGGCCAAAGGCAATTCCAACCACACCGTGCGCGATCTGGGCATGCAGTCGGTGGTCTCCATCGTGGTTGACAGCAATCGCCGACGCCTCAAGGAGGGACTGCCCATTGCCCCCAATCAGATCGAGATCGCGAAGATCGATGGCGAGCGCACCATCGCTTTGACCTGGGTCACCCCCCCCGGCATGACGGGCGGCTACGCCGCCAAATCCAAGGTCTATGTGAACCTGTCACAGCCCTGGGTGCGCATGATCGAGTCCTGGGACGAACGCGGCAAGATGAGCGAGCGCATCAGCTTCGACAAGGTGCTTCCCGCCACCTTCACCGACGCCGATTTCGACCCGAAGAACAGCAGCTATGGGTTTTAAGCGCCGATGGTTGTGAGTTGGGCTCTGGCCATGTGATGATTCGGGCCACTGAGACCAATGAGAACAACATGGCCACACCCCAAGACCACATCAGCATGGCGCTGTTCTGCGACTTCGAAAATGTCGCCCTCGGCGTGCGCGATGCGCAGTACGACAAGTTCGACATCAAGCGCGTACTGGAACGGCTGTTGCTCAAAGGCAGCATCGTCCTCAAGAAAGCCTATTGCGACTGGGAGCGTTACAAAGGCTTCAAGGCCACCATGCACGAGGCCAACTTCGAGCTGATCGAGATCCCGCACGTGCGGCAATCGGGCAAGAACTCGGCCGACATCCGCCTGGTGGTCGATGCGCTCGACCTTTGCTACACCAAGTCGCACGTCAACACCTTCGTCATCATCTCGGGTGATTCCGATTTCTCACCCTTGGTGTCCAAGTTGCGCGAGAACGCCAAGTACGTGATCGGCGTGGGCGTCAAGCAATCGACCTCCGACCTGCTGATCGCCAATTGCGACGAATTCATCTTCTACGACGACCTGGTGCGCGAAAGCCAGCGCCAGGCCGCCCGCCGCGACACGCGTGACAACCGGGAGCCGCAACAGGCCCGCCGCACGCCCGAAGAAGAAGCGCGCCGCCGCGAAGAGCTGCATGCCCACCGCACCAAGGCGGTGGAAATGGCCGCCGAGACCTACGAAGCGTTGGTCACCGACCGCGACGAAGGCGGCCGCATCTGGGCCTCGGTGCTGAAAGAGGCCATCAAGCGCCGCAACCCGGGTTTCAACGAAAACTACTATGGCTTTCGCACCTTCGGCAACCTGCTGGAAGAAGCGCGTGCACGTGGCCTGCTTGAGTTTGGCCGTGACGAGAAATCCAGCGCCTATGTGTACCGCAGCAGTGGAGCGGCGCCGCGCACCGAAGACACCAGTGCCACTGATGCCAGCGCCGCAGAGCAAACCCGCGTTCCGATTCCCCACACCGACACCGAGGCACCGCAAAGCGAGCCCGCCGCCCGCGAAGATCGTGGCGAGGGCCGCCGCCGAGGCCGTGGCGGCCGTTCGGCCTCCGGTCGTGGCGGACAACAAGGAGAGCGTGGCGAAGCACGCCGCCCACACAATGAGCCAGAGCCCGGTCGGAACCGCGATGGTCGCGAGGGCCCTCCAGCCGAGCGTTCGCCCTTCTACCCGGATCGCCCCGCCCCCATGACACCGCCAACACCGGCCGCGCCTGTCATGGCCGCACCGCCTCAGGCAAGCGCCCCCCCCGCCGCGCCACACCAAGCGCAAGCCGAAGCGGCCCCACCCGCCGCCAAAAAAGCCCCGCGGACAGCCGCCAAAAAGGCGCCTGCTCGCAAGAGCGCGGCCAGCAAAGCCAATGCCGACAACAAGGGCATCCCTGCGGCCCCTGTTGGCGCGCCAACACCAGCCAGCGATGCGCCCGCCGCTCGCAAGGCCGCCCCGCGCGCTCGCCGCCCACGCAAAGCGGCCGACGACGCGGCGTGACCCGCCTGGCACGCTGGGCGAAATAGCGCCATTGCGTGCCGCATTTCACACGCGTTCACCCGGGGTTGTCTGCATGCTTGGGGGTGGCAAGCCGATATACAAGGCTTGCCCTGCTTGACCAGCACGAGTCGGTCGGTTTCTTACCGACTCGTCGAGCTTGAAGACATCTCAGAAAAAAACCGGACCCTTGACGCTGCTGGCCGTCGCTCCACATTCAATCAGTGAAGGACACCCAGCATGAGCTCAGCGACGCATTCGTGGTTCACCCGCCTCTTCGACAACGCCAAGTACCGCCAGCAACTGGCCGTGGCGAAGCAAGCCAGGCTGGACGCGGACCTCGCACTGGCCGACATGAAGGGCCAGCTCAGCGCCATCAACAAAGCCCAGGCGGTCATCGAGTTCTCACTGGATGGCAAGATCCTGCATGCCAACGAGAACTTCCTGACCACGCTCGGCTACTCGCTGGCCGAGATCCAGGGCCAGCACCACGGCATGTTCGTGGACCCGGCCTACCGGGCCACCCTGGAGTACCGCCTGTTCTGGGAAAAACTGGGCCGTGGCGAGTTCGATGCCGGCGAGTACCAGCGCATCGGCAAAGGTGGCAAGGAGATCTGGATCCAGGCCACCTACAACCCGATCATGGACATCCATGGCAAGCCTTTCAAAGTGGTGAAATACGCCACCGACATCACGGCCGCCAAGCTGCAGGCCGCCGACTTCTCGGGCCAACTGGCGGCGATCAACAAGGCCCAGGCCGTCATTGAGTTTTCGCTGGATGGCAAGGTCCTGCACGCCAACGACAACTTCCTGCACACGCTGGGCTACACACTGGCCGAGATCAAGGGCCAGCACCACGGCATGTTCGTGGAACCCGATCACCGCGCCACCCTGGAGTACCGGCTGTTCTGGGAAAAGCTGGGCCGTGGCGAGTTCGATGCCGGCCAGTACAAGCGCATTGGCAAGGGCGGCAAAGAGGTCTGGATCCAGGCCTCGTACAACCCCATCATGGACATGAACGGCAAGCCCTTCAAGGTCGTGAAGTACGCCACTAATGTCACGGCCCAGGTCAACGCGGCCCACATGCTGTCACAGGCCGTCGAGCAGGCGCAAAGCGTCACCTCGGCCGCCCAGAGCGGTGACTTGAGCCAGCGCATCCCCATGGCAGGCAAGAGCGGCCCGATCGAGGTGCTGTGCAGTGGCGTCAACGCCCTGCTGGAAACCACCAGCGTCATCTTCGACGACATGGGCCGCGCGCTGAGCGCCTTGTCGGCTGGCGACCTGACGCAGCGCATCACCCGCGATTACTCCGGCGTTTTCGGCCAGGTCAAGGACGACGCCAACGCCACCAGCGAGAAACTGTCCAGCATCATCGAGGATGTGGGCCGCGTGCTCGGCGCCATGGCCACGGGCGACCTGGGCCAGCGCATCACGCGCGATGCCGAAGGCACCTTCGATCAGGTCAAGAACGACGCCAACGCCACCTGCGAAAAACTGGCCAGCATCATCGACGAAGTGCGCGGCGCAGCCGATGCCTTGTCAGGTGCCGCCACCCAGGTGAGCGCCACCGCCCAATCGCTGTCGCAAGCGGCCAGCGAGCAGGCCTCGTCGGTGGAAGAAACCACCGCCTCCATCGACATGATGTCGATGTCCATCACCCAGAACAGCGACAACGCCAACATCACCGACAGCATGGCCACCAAAGCCAGCACCGAAGCCGGTGAAGGCGGCGAGGCCGTCACGCAAACCGTGCAGGCCATGAAGCAGATCGCCCAGAAGATCAGCATCGTGGACGACATCGCTTACCAGACCAACCTGCTGGCCCTGAACGCCGCCATTGAAGCCGCCCGCGCTGGCGAGCACGGCAAGGGCTTTGCCGTGGTGGCCGCCGAGGTGCGCAAACTGGCCGAACGCAGCCAGGAGGCTGCCAAGGAGATTGGTGACCTGGCCAGCCACAGCGTGTCCACCGCCGAGCGCGCGGGCAAGCTGCTGGGCGAGATCGTGCCCTCCATCCAGAAGACCAGCGGCCTGGTGCAGGAGATCGCCGCGGCCTCTTCCGAGCAAAGCCAGTCGGTGTCGCAGATCAGTGCGGCCATGTCTCAGTTGAGCAAGGCCACGCAGCAAAACGCGTCGGCCTCGGAAGAGCTGGCCGCCACGTCCGAAGAGCTGTCGGGTCAGGCCGAGCAGTTGCAACAATCGGTGGCCTTCTTCCACCTGGGCGAACAAGCCGCCCCGGCCAGGAAAGCCAAACCCGAGGCTGACAACGGCAAACGCCGCGCCCATGGGGCTTCGGTGATGCGCGCCGTGAGTTCCTCGCCCAACCAGGGCGCACCGCGCGCCGTCAGCGGCAACTTCCGTCCGTACTGAGCGAGGAGCGGATCATGGTTGAGCTGCGTGACGACACGTACCGCCAGATCACAGGCCTGATGTACCAGACCATGGGCTTGTCGCTTGGCGACAGCAAGAAGCCCCTGGTGTCATCGCGCCTGGGGCCTCGCATTCAACGACTGGGCATGGGTGGTTTCGAAGACTACGTGGCCTTGATCTCCAGCGATCACGACGAAGGTGAATTCCAGGTCGCGGTGGACCTGTTGACGACCAACGAGACCTACTTTTTCCGCGAGCCCGAGCACTTCGCCTGGCTGGAAAAGGAGATTGAAGCCCAACACCTCAAAGCGCCTTCGATCTGGAGTGCCGCCAGCTCGTTCGGTGATGAAGCCTTCAGCATCGCCATGCTGCTGGCCGACCTGCAACAAAAAGGCCGCATCAGCCCGACCTGGTCCATCCTGGGCACCGACATCAGCGACCGCGTGCTGCGCAGCGCCAGCCAGGCCATCTACCCCGAGGAGCGCCTGCGGCACGTGGCGCCCCGGCGCCTCAAGCAGTACTGCCTGCGTGGCGACGGCGATGCCGAAGGCCTGGTGCAGATCCAGCCCAAGCTGCGTGAGCACGTGCGCTTTGGCCAGCTGAACCTGTGCCGGCCGATCGAAGACCTCGGGCCTTTCGACGTCATCTTTCTGCGCAATGTGTTGATCTATTTCGACGTGCCCACCAAGCGCGAGGTGGTTGATCGTGTGCTGACGCAGTTGAAGCCCGGCGGCCTGTTCTTCATCGGTTCGGCCGAAGGCCGCGTGGCCTGCGGCACGCCCTTGAAACCCATCGCCACCGGCGTCTTCCGCAAGGTGGCCGCATGATCGCCGATCCATGCGTGCACACCTTCCTGCACCCGGGCGATGTCGTGTGTGCCCACCGGGGCGATCGGCTTGAAACCTTGCTGGGCTCGTGCGTGGCCATCCTCCTGACCGACCCGCACCGCACGGTGGGCGCCATGTGCCACATCGTGCACGCGAACAAGGCGACCACAACGGCCCGGCAGTCCACCTGCCACGCCAGCACCGCCCTGGCCACCCTGTACCGCCTGATCACGAACGAAGGCCTGGCGCCACGCCTGTGCAAAGCCTACGTTTACGGCGGCGGCAACATGTTCCCGGCCTTGCCTTTGTCGCGTCAGCAGCAAAGCCATGTGGGCGACGCCAACGCCCGCTGGGTGCTTCAGGCCTTGCAGCACGATGGCGTGGAAGTGATTCACCACGATCTGGGCGGATTTACCTACCGCCGCGTGGCTTGGACCATCGGCGCCCAGGCCCCGAAAGTGGAAGCCGTGAAAGTGGCCTGACACCAGGAACACCGGCGTGGGAATTGCTAAGCATCTCCCATGCTCGCCGCCCTGACCACGCTGCTCGTCTTCCAACTCCTGGGTGAAGTCATCGCCCGGGCACTGGCCTGGCCCGTGCCTGGCCCGGTGATCGGCATGGCGCTGATGTTCGCCATGCTGGTGATGCGCGGCGGCCCCGGTGAAGACCTGCGCCACACCTCCACCACCCTGCTGCAACACCTGTCGCTGCTGTTCGTGCCCGCTGGCACCGGCATCGTGCTCTATGGCGACCGGCTGGCCGCCGAATGGCAACCCTTGCTCATCACCGTTGTGGGCAGCACCGCCATCACCATCGTCGTCACAGCCTGGGTGCTGCAGCGTTTGCTGCGCCGTCGCACCCAAACCGGGCAAGGCCCCACATGATCGCCCCCCGGCTCAACGAGATCTGGGTCTACCTGTCGGCCTCGCCCCTGCTGGGCCTGACCCTGACGCTGGTGGCCTACCAGGCCGCCTATTGGCTGCACCGCCGCGCCGGTTTCCACCCGCTGGCCAACCCGGTGATGCTGGCCGTGGCCATGCTGGTGGCCGTGCTGCTGCTCACAGGGACGCCTTACCAACGCTACTTCGAGGGCGCTCAGTTTGTGCACTTTTTGCTGGGTCCGGCCACCGTGGCCCTGGCCATCCCGCTGTACGCACAGTGGCCCCGCCTGAAGGCCATGGCCGGGCCGTTGCTGATTGCCCTGGTGACCGGCTCGCTGACCGCCGCCATGTCGGCCTACACGATTGGCTCGTTGAAGGGCGCCAGCCACGAATCGCTGATGTCCCTGGCACCCAAAAGCGTGATCACCCCGATTGCGATGGCGGTGGCCGAACGCCTGGGTGGCCTGCCCTCGCTGACCGCCGTGCTGGTGATCGCCACCGGCATCCTGGGGGCGGCCAGCGCGCGTTACCTGTTCAACTGGCTGCGCATCGAAGACCACGCCGTGCGCGGCTTCGCCATTGGCATCGCCTCGCACGGCATCGGGACCGCGCGGGCCCTGCAGGTCAGCGAGCAGGCCGGGGCCTTTGCCGCGCTGGCCATGGGCCTGAACGGGCTGCTGACCGCCCTGTCGCTGCCATGGGTCCTGCCCTGGGTAGAGCGCCTGTTGAACCGCTGATGGCCCCAAGCCGTGGAAATCCGGGAGAATCGCGGCAGTCTGTCCGCATCAACCGAACCAGAAAACACCCATGAGCGAAGCCCCCCAAACCCCGACCCTGCCCGACCGCCTGTCCATCGATCCAAGCAGCGCCCACTACAACGCGGCCGTGTTCGAACACGACATCGGCATCCGCTTCAATGAGAAAGAGCGCTTTGATGTGGAGGAATACTGCGTCAGCGAAGGCTGGATCAAGGTGCCCGCAGGCAAGAAGGTCGACCGCAAAGGCAAGCCACTGCTGCTCACACTGAAGGGCAAGGTCGAGGCGTTTTACAAGTGAGCCCCTGTGTGATTTGACCTTAACGTCACACCTCAGGGACGGCACTCAAGACCCAGCTCAAGAGCGCCTCGCGGTCGGCCTCCACCAGGCTCATGCCTTCGCGCTCGCAGGCCGCCAGGGCCACGCCACAAGTGGTGGCCACCAGATCATCAAAGGATGAGCCCGCCGTGGCCGGGTCAAAGCCATTGAACAGCAAGGCGCGCAGCAAGGCGTTGATGTCGGCCCGGGCCATGGGCACGCTGCGGTCCAGGCAGATGTCGCGCACGCGTTTGCTGGTGGCGGCCAGCGCATAAGGGCCTTCGGCCAAGGCCTGCGACAGCGCCTCCAGGAAGGCACGGTATTGATAGCCCGACATCGATGGGAAATTGGCCACCTGCAGGATGGGCGCGACCCGGGGCCAGCGCTGGTCTTGTCCGGGCTGGTCATTCGCCGTGGCAGCAGACTGCGAGATGAAATCCAGCGAATGCCGATCCGGGTCAAAGGCATAGCCCCCCAGATGCGACCACGATATCTGCACACCGGCCGGGTGCACCGTGTCCAGCAACTTCTTGAACGTGCCGCAGCCGTTCCAGTCGGCATCGATGCCGGGGCAGCTTTGCCGAACCTGGTGCGCCAGGCGCGCCACGGCCACTGGCCTGGCCGAGGCCGCCACTTCGTCGATCAGGATCTTTTCAAGCTGCTGGCGGATGTCCAGCGCGGGCTTGGGTTTGGGTGCCTCGACCGGATCGGCCTTCAGGCGGCGCGGGTCCAGCAGCCAGTTGTTCTCGCGGTCGATGCGCAAGGGGCTGAGCTTGATCTCTCGCAACAGCGCGGTGAAGGTGCCGCGGCCGGCCCAGTTGCTGATGGCCAGGCCCGGCACCTGCGTGGCCAGGATCTTGGTCAGCGCGGGCAACATCACCGGGGCCGAGGCCTTGTCCACCGTCTCCCAGGTCAGGGCCTCGGCTTGCGCGAGCATGCCTTCAAAGTCGGGGGCAGGTTCACCGGTGGGTTCGTCATCGCCAAAGCCCAGCGCGTCGCTGATGAAAGCCTCGGGGTCGATGATCAGGTCGGACGACGCATCGTAGGACGCCGACGTGGCGCCTGCGGCAAAGATCGTGGTGCGGCGGTCATCACGGCGCAGCTTGCGCAAGACCGGGGTGAAGTCGGCATCGGCCGAGAACACGATGAACTCGTCGTAGCGGGTGTCGCTTTGCAAGACGTCCACGATGTCGAGCACCATGTGGATGTCGGTGCTGGTTTTGCCCGCGGCGGTCATGGGCGGGCAATCCACGATCTCGAAACCAGCCTTGCTGAAGCCAAAACGAAAGCGCTGGTACATCACGGGGTTGAGGTAGCAGCGGCGCACCAGGATGCGCCGCTTGACGGCGGCCTCCGGATCAAGGGGCATGCGCAAGCGTGTGGTGATCCAGTCCATCCAGCGCATGGGGTCGCTGGCGAAGCGCTCGGCATAAGCCACGTCCAGGCGCCGCAAACCGGAGTACACATTGTCGAAGTCGACGAAAAGGGCAGATTTCATGGAGAGGCGAGAGCGGGTCAATCCGCAGCATACCGTCACAACGCCGTCACACGAAGCACGCAAGCTGCCGGACTTCACTGTCTGCGGCGCCGGCCTTGGCACGCTCGTTCAACTCGGAGTAGTACAAGATGACATCGTTCAAGAAAACCATGCTGGCCTCGGTGGCCTTGGCACTGACGCTGGGCACCAGCCTGGCTCAGGCCGCCGTCAAGATCACGGAAGTGGCACCTTGGGGCAGCAGTGGCAACAACCCCGCCATCCCCTATGCCACCGACTGGTTCGAGCTGACCAACACCGGCGCCTCGGCCCTGAACATCACTGGCTGGAAGATGGACGACAGCTCCAATGGCAGCGCAAAGGTGGCCTTGGTGGGCATCACCACCATCGCAGCCGGCGAGTCGGTGATCTTCACCGAAAACGCCGCCTCGGCCAGCTTCCTGAGCACCTGGTTTGGCAGCTCGATTCCCGGCGGCCTGCAGATCGGCACCTACACCGGCGCTGGCGTGGGCTTGAGCCAATCGGGCGATGCGGTCAATGTGTTTGACGCCAGCGGCGCCTTGCAGGCCAAGGTCAGCTTTGGCGCCTCGGACAGCACCTCGCCTTACCAAACCTTCGACAACGCGGCTGGCCTGAACAACGCCGTCATCTCGCAACTGAGCGTCGTGGGTGTCAATGGCGCTTTTGCCGCAGCCAACCACTCGATCGAGATCGGTTCGCCCGGCACGATCACGGCGGTGCCTGAACCCGAAAGCTACGTCCTGGCGCTGGCCGCGCTGGGCCTGTTCGGCATCATCGCACGCAAGCGCCAACAACGCTGATCGAGCGGCAAGGCATTCACCATGAACATCCAACAACTGACCCTCGCCCTGGCAGCTTCAGCCGCCTGCTTCTGCGCACAAGCGGCCAACTCCATCAACTTGAGCAACTACCAGGTGACGGGCACCTATGGGCTCAGCACACTGGGCAACACCAGCACCGGCGTGTCGGGCCTGGAGGCCTCGGCCGTCACGTATGCGCGTGATCGCGGCACCCTGTTTTACGTGGGCGATGAAGGCACCGGCGTGGTCGAGATCTCGCTCACGGGCCAGACCCTCGGCACCATGGCCTTCAACTGGGCCAACACCGGCAGCAGCAAGCACGACACCGAAGGCTTGGCCTACCTGGGCAATGGCGTGCTGGTGGTGACCGAAGAGCGCCTGTACGACGCCTACCGCTTCAACTATGTGGCCGGTGGTAGCGCCAACCTGGCCAGCAGCTCGGTGTCCATCAGCAACGCCACGGTCGGCAACGAAGGCCTGGAAGGTATCAGCCACGACCCGCGCAACGGCAGCTTCGTGATGGTCAAGCAGGACGCGCCACAGGACCTCCGTTCGGGCTCGCTCAGCTTTGCCGCCAACCTGGGTGGCGTGGCCACGACATCGACCCTGTTCAACCCCACGCTGATGGGCTTGTCCACCTTGTCTGACATCCAGACACTGTCCCCGGTGGACGCGCTCGCGGGCACCGCGGCGGCCGACAACCTGCTGATCCTGAGCCTGGGCTCGCGCCAACTGATCGAGGTGAACCGCCTGGGCCAGACCTTGAGCACCTTCGACTTGTCGAACATCCTGCCCAACAACGGCATCGAGGGTGTGACGGTGGATGAGCACGGCACCATCTACCTGGTCGCCGAGCAGATCCAGGACGGCTCGGGCCCCGCGAACCCCATGTCGCAGCTGATCGTGTTGTCGGCGACGCCGGTGCCCGAGCCCGAATCATGGGCGATGGCGTTGACGGGCTTTGGCTTGCTGGGTTGGCTGGCCCGTCGCAAGAAGCGGCCCTTGTTGAAGGGCTGATGAGAAAGAAGGGCACGGCTGCATCCAGTTTGCCGTGCCCGGCGTATGAGTTTCCTGTCTGTTTCCACAACTTCAGGAGTTACTCATGAAAACACGCATCACTTCTTCCCTGTTGGTATCCATGGCCCTCGCGACCGGCAATGTCTGGGCACAAAGCACGGTCATGGTCGGTGGCCAGTCCATGCTGCCCAGCAAGGACATCATTGACAACGCCGTGAACTCGGCCGACCACACCACGCTGGTGGCCGCAGTCAAGGCAGCAGGCTTGGTCGACACCCTCAAGGGCAAGGGCCCTTTCACGGTCTTCGCCCCCACCAACGCAGCTTTCGCGGTCCTGCCCGCCGGCACCGTAGACAGCCTGCTCAAGCCCGAGAACAAAGCCACCCTCACCAAGGTGTTGACCTACCACGTGGTGCCTGGCAAGTACGACATGAAGGCTTTGAGCGCCGCCATCAAGATGGGCGGCGGCACGGCCGAGTTGAAGACCGCCAGCGGCGGCAAACTCTGGTTCATGCACAACGGCCCCAGCAACATCCAAATCAAGGATGAAGGCGGCCACATGGCCAACATCAGCGTCTACGATGTGTACCAGAGCAACGGGGTGATCAATGTGGTGGACACGGTGTTGATGCCCAAGTGAGTCAAGGGCGGCGCCATCGCGCGCCAGGCCAGGGACTCAAGGGATAAGGCATGGCTCACCACAGAGAAGGCATGTGCCAATTGGTGGGCCAGGTCATCGCCAGCAACACTGCGATGTTCACCACGACCGTGAACCAATAAATCTCTTGAAAGCTGGCTTTGGCCGATTTGTGCCGCAGCACCTGTTGCGCCATGCGGGCGGCGGGCCACCCGCCCAACAGGCTCAGCACATGAAGCGAATTTTCAGACGTGCGCCACGCGCCCTTTTGCGCCGCGTACTTGTCCCGCCAGTAGAACCAGAAAGTCAGGGCATTGACCACTGGCCCGGCCAATAAAATCGGCACGGGTAGACGCCGCATGTAGACGGCCCAGATGAGCAAAGCGACACAGGCCATGGCCAGCAGCAACACCAAAGGCATCATCGGGTCACGCCTGCCAGGCTGTAGTGACCGGCGAACAGGTGCAGACCTTCTCGCTGGCGTTGAAGGCCCCTTCCGAGCGCCCACACCCTGCACCGCCATCGCACGGGGACCTTTGCCGCCCACATGGATCTCTTCATAAGAAACTACCAGGCCTTCGCTTGGCACGCCAGGCCCACGAAAATCGCGGATGTGGAAGAACACATCCGCCGTGGTATCGGAACTGCGGATGAAACCGAAGCCCCGGTCCGCCTCCCAACGGACCACCTTGCCTTGCTTGTGCATCAGCCCTGGTCTTCCTCGCTCACTTGGCCCAGCTGTCCTTCAAGCCCGTGACCCGGTTGAACACCGGCTTGCCTGCAGCATGGTCCTTCCGATCGGCCACAAAGTAGCCATGCCGCTCGAACTGGAACTTCTGGTCGGCCACCGCCGCCGCCAATGAAGGCTCCACAAAAGCCGTGACCACTTTCTTGCTGTCCGGGTTCAGGCTGGCCAAAAAGTCCTTGCCACCGGCATCGGGCTGCGCCTCGGTGAAAAGTCGGTCGTACAGGCGCACCTCGGCTGCCACGCCTTCGTGCACGCTCACCCAGGTGATCACGCCCTTGACCTTGACGCTGTCGGCGCCCGGCGTGCCACTCTTGGTGTCGGGCACGACCACGGCCTGCACCTCCACCACGCGGCCATCGGCATCTTTGGTGCAACCCGTGCATTCGATGACGTAGCCCGCCTTCAGGCGCGCCTTGTTGCCCGGGAACAGGCGGCGGTAGCCCTTGGGCGGCACTTCTTCAAAGTCTTCACGTTCGATCCACACCTCGCGGCCCAGCGTGAACTGGCGCGGTGCGGGCTCGGGTGTGCCTTCGGGCGGGTGCGGCAAAGCCGGGGCCGTGCAGGGCTCGCGGTGACCAGCGCCCATGATCTCGTCCCAGTTGGTGAGCACCAGCTTGACGGGATCCAGCACGGCCATGCCCCGGTGGGCCTTGTTCTCCAGGTCTTCGCGCAGGGCGATGTCCAGGGTGCTGTAGTCGATCCAGCTGTCGGCCTTGGTCACGCCAATGCGTTCGCAGAACAGCTGGATGGCTTCGGGCGTGTAGCCACGGCGGCGCAGGCCCACGATGGTGGGCATGCGCGGGTCGTCCCAGCCCTCCACCGTGCCCTCGTCCACCAACTGCTTGAGCTTGCGCTTGCTGGTGATGACGTAGGTGAGGTTCAGGCGGGCGAACTCGTATTGCTTGGGCGTGGGTTGCTGCAGCAGGCCCAGTTCAGCCAGGCGGTCCAGCAGCCAATCGTAGAAGGGGCGCTGGTCTTCAAACTCCAGCGTGCAGATCGAATGCGTGATCTGCTCCAGCGCGTCTTCGATCGGGTGCGCGAAGGTGTACATCGGGTAGATGCACCATTTTTCGCCCGTGTTGTGGTGGGTGGCGCGGCGGATGCGGTAGATGGCCGGGTCGCGCAGGTTGATGTTGGGCGCGGCCATGTCGATCTGGGCGCGCAGCACCATGCTGCCGTCGGCGTGCTGGCCATCGCGCATTTCGCGGAAGCGGGCCAGGTTCTGCTCAGGCGTGCGCGAGCGGAATGGGCTGTCCTTGCCCGGCGTGGTGAAGTCACCGCGGTTGGCGCGCATCTCTTCGGGCGTTTGCTCGTCCACGTAGGCCAGGCCGGCGCCGATCAGGGCTTCGGCCGCGCGGTACATGAAGTCGAAGTAGTTGCTGGCGTAGTACAGGTGATCCTGTGGGGCGCTGTTGAAGTTGGATTGCCAGCCAAAGCCCAGCCATTTCACCGAATCCAGGATGCTGTCGACGTATTCCTGTTCTTCTTTTTCAGGGTTGGTGTCGTCAAAGCGCATGTGGCAGACGCCGCCGTAGTCGCGCGCCAGGCCGAAGTTCAGGCAGATGCTCTTGGCGTGGCCCACGTGCAGGTAGCCGTTGGGCTCGGGCGGGAAACGGGTGCGGATCTTGGCGGGGTCAGGCTGGCCGGCCTGCTGGTGGGCTGCATCGCCGGGCGTGCCTGCCCAGTGGCGGCTGGCATAAGTGCCCTGCTCCAGATCGCGGTCAATGATGCCGCGCAGGAAGTTGCTGGGTTTGTGAGGGGTCGAATCATCAAGGGGAGCGTTCATCCCCCGATTCTATTCACTCACCGGTTCGGGTTGGCCAACTGCTGGAGCATGGCCAGCAATTGCTCGGAACCGGCCGAGCCCAATGGCCGCGCGGCCAATTGGTCCTGCTGAACCACGGCCTGGGTGATGGCGACCAGGTCGGTCTGCCCCTTGGCGGTCAGGGCCAGGCCAAAGGCGCGGCGGTCTTCGGGCACGTCCAGGCGCTCAACGTAACCCAGGTCTTCCAGCGCATCGACCAGCATCACGGCGCCGGAGCGGGCAATGCCCAGCACTTTGGCCAATTGGGTGAGCTTGAGGCCGGGGTTGCGCGAAACGATGACGAGCGCCGAAAACCGGGGCGGGGTGATGTTCCAGGGGGCCAGAGACTGGATGAACAGGTCGTTCAGGGCCAGTTGCGCACGCCGAACACCGTAGCCCACCAGGGAGTCCAGCACGCCGTAGTCGATGCCCGGCACATGGGGATTGAAAAGCGCATCAGTGGAGACTTCGTTCTTGTTCATGGGGGGCCTGGTGACGTGTGCGGCGGATTCTAGTCGCTGCACAGAATCGCCATTTTCAAACACCATTCATACAAACACTTAGAGAGAAATTAATCATGTTTCAAACACCCCCCCTCAAGCAAGGGGGTGACCGGCGAAGACAAGGGTTCGCCCTCGAAGGCGATCCACAGCGCACTTCGAGAATAGGCCGAGACGCGAAATACATCACACAAAGTTGCCCGAGACCGGCCCCCCCATGCTCAGCACCCACTACCAAAAAGTCCGATCGCTCAGCGTGTTCGACATCATGCGCATGCACGCCATCTTCTCGGCCAACTATGCCAATGGCCCCATGGACACCTTCATGAGCGACCTGAGCAAAAAGGACGGCGTGTTCCTGGTCCGCAAGAAATCGACGGACGAGATCGTGGGGTTTTCAACGCTGGGCATCCACGAGTTCCAGCACCAGGGGCGCACGGTGCGCGGCCTGTTCAGCGGCGACACCATCATCGAGAAGGCCTACTGGGGTTCGCGCAGCTTGCAAACGGCCTTTGCGCTCAAGCTGTTCACCGAGGCCCTCAAGCGCCCCTTCTCACGCCAATACTGGCTGCTGATCTCCAAGGGCTACAAGACCTACCTGCTGCTGACCAAAAATTTCCCCGAGCACTACCCCAAGCGCGGACAAGACGACAACCCGCACCTGAAGGCATTGGTGATCAACTACTGCGAGGCCCTGTTCCCCGGCAAGCTGGACCACGCCTTGATGACGCTGGATTTTGGCGACAACGCCAATTGCCTGAAGCAGGACGTGGCTGGCATTGACGATGAGCTGAAAGCGCGCGAGCCCGACGTGGCCTACTTTGAACAGCGCAACCCGACCTGGCAGCGCGGCACCGAATTGCCTTGCATTGGCCGCGCCGATCTGGCGATGTTCGCCTGGGCGATCTGGCCATTCTTGTGGAAGGCCGTGTTCAAGCCAGCCAGGAAGAAAGCCGCCGCCACCGCAGCCGGTGTCAATCAGGTCGTTTGATCGCCGTCATCGGGCGCAGGCGCGGCCACGCCTTCGCGGGCCCGCTCTGAATAGCGGTTGAAGCGCCAGGCGCTGGACTCCATGGTGATGCGGCGCCAGGTGCCGCGTTTTTCACCCGGGGTCATCTCGGGCCAAAGCTGGACCTCGTCAAAGGTGCGGCCACAGCCCTTGCAGATGTCGTCGCCCTGGCTGGTAGAGCAGATCGCGATGCAGGGCGTGTCGGGCGTGGTGCCATACCAATCCAGCCAGGCTTGTTTGGCCTTGGGCGGCATGGTGGCCTCGTCACACGAGGGCTCGCGGTAATAGACCATGAGGGCGTACACCTCGGCCAGCGCGCCCACCTGGGGACACGACTGGATGCCGTCCACCGACGGGCTGCGCTCGCGCCACCAGTTGATGGCCGATTCGATGTCCGTGATGTGGATGCCGGCCATGGTGGCGTTTTCAGTCCTGCGCTGCAACGAGCGCGCTCAAGGCGGCTTCAACATCGGCTTGGGTCACGCCCGAAGCCAACTCGACCGGGGCGCCCGCCAGCGCCTGAGCACCTTCCTGTTTGAAGCGTTTGACCCAGGTGCCCGCCTCGCGGCCTTCAGCAAAGGCCTGGCTTTGCAGCAGCGGCCCGCCATCAGCCGTGGTCAGCTTGAAATAGAACTGGCCATCGGCCTCGCGGTATTGCTTGAACACCGGCACGGACGACTTGACGGCCTGCGCGGCCTGGTCGGCCTTGGGCGCGGCCACGGCCACCATCTTGCGCAAGCCCACGGCATCGCGCAACTCGGCCAGGAAGGGCGTGGCCACCGCGCGCGCCTTGCGGGCGCCCAGCAGCAGGATCTCTTCGATCTGCTCCGGGTGGGCCATCAGGTGCTCATACCTTTCGCGCATCGGGCCCACGTGGGCCTCGATCAGATCGACCACACGCTGCTTGGCCTCGCCCCAGGCCAGGCCAGCACGCAGATCGGCGTGGAAGCTGGCGCGTTGTTCAGCACTGGCGAAAGCGTCGTGGATGGTGACCAGGTGCGCGCCTTCAGGGTCTTTGGGCTCGCCCGGCAGCTTCGAATCGGTGACGATGCGCGCGATGGCATCCTTCAAGGCCTTGGCACCGCCCTGGAACAGCGGCACGGTGTTGTCGTAGCTCTTGGACATCTTGCGGCCATCCAGGCCGGGCAAGGTGGCCAAGGCCTCTTCAATCTCGGCCTGGGGCAGCACGAACAGCTCCTTGCCCGCGCCAAAGACGTGGTTGAAGCGTTGGGCCACGTCGCGGGCCATCTCGATGTGCTGCACCTGGTCGCGGCCCACGGGCACGCGGTGGGCGTTGAACAGCAAAATGTCGGCCGCCATCAGGATGGGGTAGCTGAACAGGCCCATGGTGATGCCCGCGTCGGGCTCTTCACCCGCCGCCTCGTTGGCATCCACAGACGCCTTGTAGGCGTGGGCGCGGTTCATCTGGCCCTTGGCGGTCACGCAGGTCAGCAGCCAGGTCAGCTCGGGGGTTTCGGGGATGTCGCTCTGGCGGTAGAAGGTGACGCGCTCCGGGTCCAGGCCCGCCGCGATCCAGCTGGCCGCGATCTCGATGCGCGAGCGCTCGATGCGGGCCGGGTCGTCGCACTTGATCAGCGCGTGGAAATCGGCCAGAAAGAAGAAGCTTTCGACGCCGGGCTCACGACTGGCCGCGATGGCGGGCCGGATGGCACCGACATAGTTGCCAAGGTGCGGGGTGCCGGTGGTGGTGATGCCTGTGAGAACTCGTTGGGTCATGGCAGGATCTGGCGCGTTTTCTGATCAAAGGGGGGAGGATGCGGATTGTAGGCGCAGCCCCCTTGCCTCGGGGCGATCAGGGTCGGGCTGCTTCCAGGCGGAGCTGGCGGGCCACCATGAACAGCGGGAACATCACGCTGACGGCAATCACGAACGACAAAATCACGTAGACCCACACAAAACGGATGCCCAGGCGCCGGGATTCGGTGAACATGAAGACCGTGCAGGCCGCGCCCAGCAGGAACAGGTCATTGGTGAGCGAGGCCGCAGCGGGGTTGGCATAGCCCCCACGGACAAAGCCGACGAGGCCACCGTTGTCGGGCAGCGCAAAAAACTGCAGGTTGAAGGACCAGGTGGCCACCAGGGCCACCACGGCCAGGGCGACATACAGGGCGCACAGCGCTTTGCCGGATCGGGACAGGTTCATGAAGGACTCCACAGGGTGCCACTACACTCTACGCCGCATGAAAAACATCGTCATCCTGATTTCCGGACGCGGCTCCAACATGGAAGCCATTGTCGAGGCGTGTGCCTCGGAACACTGGCCGGCGCGCATTGCCGCCGTCATCAGCAACAAGGCCGAGGCCACGGGCCTGCGCTTCGCGGCCGACCGGGGCATTGCCACGGCGTCGGTGGACCACCGCCAGTTCGACACCCGCGAGGCCTTTGACGCCGAGCTGGCACGCACCATTGATGGCTTCGCGCCCGACCTGGTGGTGCTGGCCGGTTTCATGCGCATCCTGACCGAGGGCTTTGTGCGGCACTTCGAGGGCCGCATGCTGAACATCCACCCCTCGCTGTTGCCCGCGTTTCCCGGCCTGCACACACACCAGCGCGCCATCGAGGCGGGTTGCAAGCTGGCTGGAGCCACGGTGCATTTCGTGACGCCGGAGCTGGACCATGGCCCCATCGTGGCGCAGGCGGCCGTGCCGGTGTTGGCGGGCGACACGCCCGAGAGCTTGTCGGCGCGGGTGCTCAAGCAGGAGCACGCTGTCTACCCGCGCGCCGTGCGCTGGTTCGTGGAAGGCAGCTTGAAGGTCGATGGCCACCAGGTGGTGCAGACCGAGGGCGAAGCTCAGCTGGTGGTGGCCAACTGAGCTTGCTGCGGTCAAGCGCGGCGACGAACCGCCCATCCCAGAGCCATCAAGCCCATGAGGGACATCGCCCAGGTGCCAGGCTCAGGCACGGCCGTGCTCAAGGTCACATTGTCGATGTGCAGCAATTCGATCGGGCCATTGCCAGCTTCCATGCTGATGTCAACCTGCTGCAAATTGGCCAGCACACTGGCCAGCACCTCGGGCGAGGTGGACCAGTTGGCGGCATCCAGCACCACAGAGTAGGTGGCCCACCCCAGACCAGGCGCGTCACCCACGGCCACATCCACGGCGAGTGAGCCGACCGTTGAAGACAAGGTGATGGTGCCAAATTCTGGCCAGTAGGAATCGATGGGCGACTCCATCCGGGCATCGAACGACAAGGTGCCCCCCACGTAGGACAGCCAGCCGCCCGCCACCGCCGATCCCGGCAGGATGAGGGACACATTGGTGTCGCCCGTCAGGTCCTTGATGCGCAGGTAGCCACCCGCTTCGTGGCTCAACTCGCCCGCAGGCACGTTGACGGTGAACCCCTGGGCATCGCTGTCAAAGGTGTAGGCCAGGTCCGCGTTGGCGTGGGTGGCGACGCCCGCCAGCAGCGCGACAGACAGCAAAGTTTGCAAACGGCTCATGATGTGACTCCCGAATTTGTGTTGAACGCTGGGCAGTCTAGCCATTTGAGCCCGTGGAAGCCAGAGGGGCGCACCTCGGGGTGATCAGGCCAGCACCGCCCGACTGGCCAAGGCCGCCGCCGCCGCGCGCGTCTCCACCCCCAGCTTCTCAAAGATGTGCTCCAGGTGCTTGTTCACCGTGCGGTGGCTCAGGCCCAGGATCTCGGCGATGTCGCGGTTGGTCTTGCCCTTGGCCAACCAGGACAACACCTCCGTTTCGCGCGGGGTGAGCGCGGCCAGGTCCAGCCGGGGCCGCGTGCCCCAGGCGTTGCGCAGGTGCGTGGCCAGGCGCGCCAGCACCTCTTCAATGCGCACGGGCTTGACCACGTAGTCCACGCCACCCGCGTCAAAACCGGCCACCACGTCGGCGGTTTCAGACAGGCCGGTCATGAAGATCACCGGGATCTTGCACCACACCTCGTGGGCCTTGATCTGCTTGCAAGTCTCAAAGCCCGACAGGCCGGGCATCACCGCGTCCAGCAGGATGGCATCGGGCAGGATCAGGGACAGACGCTCCAGCGCCTGCTGGCCATCGCGGGCCACCAGCACGGTGTAGCCCTCGTTGGCCAAGGCATCGCACAGCATGCGCAGGGTGTCGACGGCGTCGTCCACCACCAGCACGGTGCCCAGGTGGGGTTCAGGCTTGGGGCTCATCCAAAGCATCCTCAGAGATCACGGGGTTCAAACGATCGATCAGGGTGTCGAACTCGAATTGGTCGGCCAGGTGGGACAGGTTGACCCACTCGCTTTGCCATTGCGGATAGCGCTCAGACAGTTGTGTCAGCTTCTGGCGCAAGGCGCGCAAATGCCCGATGCGGGCCAGGCGGCAGAGCTCGGCCACCACGTCGGCGGGCAAGTCGCTGGCGGTCAGGCGGGGTGCGCCGATGGCCTCGGCATCGTTGCTGCGCTGGGTCAGCAAGTGAAGCGGCAAGGCGGCAGACTCGGTGCTCCACTCGATGTTCAGGTGCTCGCCCAGGGTGTCCAGCAGTTCGGATTCGATCACGGGTTTGGCGATGAAAGCCTGGCATTGCGAAGCCTGCAGGTTCTCGGGCCGGTTCTCGAACACGTTGGCCGAGACCATGATGATGGGCACATCGGTGAAACCGGCCGCGCGGATCTGCCGGGCCACTTGCCAGCCATCGACATCGTCCATGGTGATGTCGAGCAGCACCGCGTCGGGGCAGGCTTCGCGCACGCTTTCAAGGCACTCCTGGCCACTGGCCGCTTCGCGCAGGATGAAGCCCAAAGGCAGCAACATGCCGGCCAGCATCTGGCGCTGGATGGGCTGATCGTCCACCACCAACAAGGTGCGGCGCTCGCCGCTGTAGCCCGTGATGGGCAAGTGACGCGGGCGCGCGGCCAGGGCCGATTGCGGCGGCATCGCGGGCTCGGCGATCTCGCGCAGGTACATGCGCACGGTGAAGGTGCTGCCCTGCCCCAGCTCGCTCTTCACGCTGAGCTCGCCGCCCATCAACTCGGTCAACAGGTGGGTGATGGTCAGGCCCAGTCCTGTGCCGGGTTCGCTGCTGCGGCGGCCCGCGCTGCCACGCTCGAAAGGCAGGAAGATGCGGTCCAGATCCTGAGGCGCGATGCCGATGCCGGTGTCGATCACCTCGAAGCGCAGCACCTCGCGGCGCGCATCGACCATCAGCGTGATGCGGCCCTTGTAGGTGAAGCGCGCGGCGTTGCTCAGCAGGTTGAGCAGGATCTGGCGCAGGCGCTTGGCATCGGCGTAGACCCAGGCGGGCACGCGGCCACGGGTTTCCAGCGCGAAGTCCAGGCCCTTGGCCTCGGTCTGCGTTTGCACCATGCGCACCACATCGTCCAGGAACTCGCGCAGGGGCAATGGCACGGGGTCCAGCCGCAGGCGGCCAGCTTCGATGCGGGCCAGGTCCAGCAGGCCATCGATCAGGCCCATGAGGTGTTCGCCGCTGCGCTGGATGGTGTTCAAAGCCTCGCGGCCAGAACCTTGCCGCTGCTCGTCCTTGAGCAGGATCTGCGCATAACCCATGATGCTGTTGAGCGGCGTGCGCAGCTCGTGCGTCATGCCGGCCACGTAGCGCGTCTTGGCCTGGTTGGCGGCCTCGGCCAGGTCTTTGGCGGCTTGCAAGGCGGCATCGGTGCGGCGGTGGGCGTCGATTTCCAACTGCAGCAACTGGTTGTGCCGGTTGCTTTCGTCTTGCGCCAGGTGCCTGCTTTCCGAGGCCAGCACCACCCACCACGAGCACACCGCCGCGGCCAGCAGCAACAGCGCATACACCTTGATGAAGGGGCCTTCCAGCATGGCCACGGTGGGGCTGTTCACGGCATCCACCACGTGGTTCACCACGCCCTCCTGGTAATAGACCACGCCCAGCACCATCGCCAGCACGGCCGCCAGCGAAGAGAACACCACCAGGTAATGCCCCACCCGGAAGTTGATGCGGCTGGACAGCTGCAGCGGCAGCACCGCCGTCAGCGCATCAGACACCTGCTCGGCCGCGCTTGATCGGCTCTTGCACCGATCGTGGCAACGCGACTCCAGCGTGCAGCACAGCGAGCAGATGGGCGCATCGTAGGCCGGGCAGGTGGCCATGTCTTCGGACTCGAACTGGTTCTCGCACACCGAGCAGGCCACCATCTGGCCGGGCGCCCAGGGTGTCTTGTTGGGCCGGGCCAGGTAATAGCGCCCCTTGGTGGTCCAGGCCAGCAAGGGCGAGGCGATCAGGGCCGTGATCAAGGCGATGAAAGGCGATCCTGCCTGGGCCAGCTCGCCAAACATGCCCGCGTGCGCCGCGAAGGCCATCAAGGTGGCCAGCAAGGTGGCGCCCAGGCCCACGGGGTTCAGGTCATACAGATAAGCGCGCTTGAACTCGATGTGCTTGGGGCTCCAGCCCAGGGGCTTGTTGATCACCAGGTCGGCCACCAGGGCACCCACCCAGCCGATGGCCACGTTGCCGTACAAGCCCAGCACCCGCTCCAGCGCCCCGAACACGCCCAGCGTCATCAGCATGACCGCGATCAGCACGTTGAACACCAGCCACACCACGCGGCCCGGGTGGCTGTGCGTGAGCCGCGCGAAGAAGTTGGACCAGGCCAGCGAACCAGCATAGGCATTGGTGACGTTGATCTTGACCTGCGAGACGATGACGAAGAGCACCATGCTGCCCAGCGCCCAGGTGGGCGAGGTGAAGACCTCGCTGAACGCGGCCAGGTACATCTGCGTGGGCTCCATGGCCTTGTGGGCGGGCACATGGTGCTGCAAAGCCAGGAAGGCCAGGAAGCCGCCGCCGATCATCTTGAGCATGCCGGGCACCACCCAGCCGGGCCCGGCCACCAGCACGGCGGCCCACCAACGCACCCGGTTCTCTTTGGTTTTCTCGGGCAAAAAGCGCAGGAAATCAACCTGCTCGCCCACCTGCACGATCAGCGAGAACACCACCGTGGCCGCCATGCCAAAGGCCATCAGGTTGAAATCACTGCTGCCTGAGCTGCGGCCCACCATGCCGGTGAACTCCACATAGGCCTCGGGCCGCTTGATGGCCACGATCACAAAGGGGCACACGAACATCAGTGCCCACAGCGGCTGCGTCCACAACTGCAATCGTGAGATCAGGGTGATGCCGTGCGTGACCAGTGGCACGATCACCAGCGAGGACACCAGGTAACACACCGGCAATGACCAATCGAACACCATCTGCAAGGCGAGCGCCATGATGGCCGCCTCCAGCGCGAAGAAGATGAAGGTGAAGCTGGCGTAGATCAGCGAGGTGAGCGTGGAGCCCAAGTAGCCAAAACCCGCACCGCGCGTCAGCAGATCAAGGTCAACCCCGTACTTGGCCGCGTAATAGCTGATGGGCAGGCCCGTCATGAAGATGATCAGGCCCACCACCAGCGTGGCCCACAGCATGTTCGAGAAGCCGTAGTTCAGCGCGATGGCGCCGCCAATGGCCTCCAGCGCGAGAAAGGACACAGCGCCAAAAGCCGTGTTGGCCACGCGGAACTCCGACCACTTGCGAAAGGTGCGTGGCGTGTAGCGAAGGGCGTAGTCCTCCAGGGTCTCGTTGGCCACCCAGGAGTTGTAGTCACGTCGAATGCGAAAGATCTTCTGCCGAGCAACGGACACAACTGGCCCCGTGGAGTGAAGACTCTATGGCAATTGCAAGAAGCGATCCACCGCGCCGACTACGTTGAATGACGTATTCAAGGAAGACCGACTCTTGCTTACTGTGAAGGCCATGGTCACACCGACAGTGCATGCACGAAATCATGCATGCACCAAGGCGTGGCATCCGTAGTCCCTTTTTGTGTGCAAGGAGCTTTTCCATGTCGAATGACCGTGACGATTCCAATCAGCAAAACCGCCGCCGCCTGTTGCAGGGCATTGGTGCCCTTCCCCTCGTGGGCATGACGGGGCTGAGCCACGGAGCCGCCCCCGCCACTTCAGCGATCAACACGACGAAGCTGGCCATCACCGACACCGAAGTCACCGTGGGCCAGTTGCACTCCGCAACCGGCACCATGGCGATCTCGGAAACCGGCTCCATCCAGGCCGAGCAACTGGCCATTGACCAGATCAACGCGATGGGCGGCATCCTGGGCCGCAAGATCAAAGTCATCAAGGAAGACGGCGCCTCTGATTGGCCCACGTTTGCCGAGAAGTCCAAGAAGCTGCTCGTCAACGACCACGTCGCTGCCGTGTTCGGTTGCTGGACATCGGCCTCGCGCAAGGCCGTGCTGCCCGTCTTCGAGAAAGAAAACGGCCTGCTGTACTACCCCACCTTCTACGAAGGCCTGGAGCAATCCAAGAACGTGATCTACACCGGCCAAGAAGCCACGCAGCAGATCATCTGGGGCCTGGACTGGGCTTCGAAAGAGAAGAAGGCCAAGACCTACTTCCTGGTCGGCTCCGACTACATCTGGCCCCGCACCTCGATGAAGATCGCGCGCAAGCACATCGAGACGGTGGGCAAGCTGGGCAAGGTCGTGGGTGAAGAGTACTACCCACTGGGCAACACCAACTTCAACTCCCTGATCAACAAGATCAAGGTGGCCAAGCCCGATTGCATCTTTGCGGCCGTGGTGGGTGGCTCGAACGTGGCCTTCTACAAGCAGCTCAAGGCCGCTGGCATCACCGGCGCCAAGCAGTTCCTGCTGACCCTGTCGGTGACGGAAGACGAAATGCTCGGCGTGGGTGGCGAAAACTTCGCGGGCTTCTACTCGTCGATGAAGTACTTCCAAAGCCTGGACAACGAGAACAACAAGAAGTTTGTTGCCGCGTTCAAGGCCAAGTACGGCCCCAAATCGGTGATCGGCGACGTGACCCAAGCCGGTTACCTCGGCCCCTGGCTGTGGAAAGCCGCTGTTGAAAAGGCGGGCAGCTTCGACGTGGACAAGGTCGTGGCCGCATCCCCAGGCATCGAGCTGAAGATCGCACCAGAAGGGTACGTGAAGCTGCACGAGAACCACCACTTGTGGAGCAAGGCCCGCATCGCGCAAGGCATGCCTGATGGCACCTTCAAGGTCGTGGCCGAATCCAAGGACTTGATCGAACCCAATCCTTTCCCCAAGGGATATCAATAGCCCACCCCCGACGGCCTTCCGGCCGTCCCCCTCAAGGGGGCCACACCAGCGGACCGGCTGAGCCGGATCCGCGGTGTGCGCTTGATATATGACCGTGGCGTGCGACGAGGATCCTCATGACTCTTTCAGAAATACTCAACATCAGCGTGATGCAGGGATTCGCAGGCCTCAGCCTGTTTTCTGTGTTGCTGCTCATGGGCCTCGGCCTGGCCATCATCTTCGGCCAGATGGGCGTGATCAACCTCGCGCACGGCGAGTTCATGACCATCGGCGCCTACACCATCTACATGGTGTCCAGCTATGTTGAGGTCAAGTACCCCAACTTCATGCCCTATTACTTCCCCTGCGCCATCGTGCTGGCCTTCATCTTCGCCTTTGCGGTGGGCTACCTCGCCGAATGGGCCTTGATTCGCCACCTGTACAAGCGCCCGCTGGACACCCTGCTCGCCACCTGGGGCTTGAGCCTGGGCATGCAGCAATGCTTCCGCACCTTCATCGGCCCCAAAGAAGTGAGCCCCACCCTGCCCGAATGGCTGATGGGTTCGTGGGCACCGAAAGAGGGCCTGGACATCCCCATCAACGGCATGTTCGTGATGGGCTTGACGGCCTTGGTCACCGCTGGCGTGATGCTCGCGCTGTACAAATCACGCTGGGGTCTGCGTGTTCGCGCCTCGGTCTCCAACCGCATGATGGCCAACGCCATCGGCATCAACACCAGCCGCACCGATCGCCTCACCTTCGCCATCGGCTGCGGCATCGCGGGTATCGCCGGTGCGGCCTTCACCACCATCGGCTCCACCGGCCCCACCTCCGGCTCGCTCTACATCGTGGACGCCTTCCTGGTGGTGACCTTCGGTGGTGCGGCCAGCCTGCTGGGCACCGTGGCCTCGGCCTTCGGCATCGCACAGACGCAGTCGATTGCCGAGTTCTTCATCACCGGCTCGATGGCCAAGGTGCTCACGCTTTCGCTGATCGTGCTGATCCTGATGGTGCGGCCACAAGGCTTGTTCGCTTCCAAAGTACGCCGCTGACGACCAGGCCAGCCAAAACAAGTGCAAGCGCGTCTGGCTCGGGCACTGCAGTGAACACGGCACTTTTGCTAGTCCAGGTATTTAGTTGCGCGGTGCCGGCACGCAAGTGAGCGTGATCAAGGAGATCCGGAGACAGTTCCGAAACATAAAGATCACTGCATTCGCAGCTGAACTCGACATCCAGGGTCCACGCGGCAAAAGTGTGTCCAATGTATGCCTCGTAGTCATTTCGAATACGCAAGGCCGTGGTGTTATCCGGACGCAGCATGCTGTCCACGACCACGTGGTCGTATTCAGAGGCCCCACCGAAGCTGGTGTCGATGTTCATCCTGTCCACCTCCCAATAGGACTGAATAGCCCATGGTTTGAGATCACTATCGAAACGGTGAACGATGGTTCCATCGGCCAGCGTACTGACCTCTGGCAAAAATGGTGAATCCTCCGGCCATGGGAGGAACCGGAGGCCGAAGTCGATTCTGAAGGTCATCGGCGAGCCATTGGCCTCAACGGCAGAAAACGTGTACTCCTTGGCCTGAACTGAGAAGCAGGCAACCAAGCCCGCAACAGCGACAAGAAATTTAAACATGCTGATCCCCTGATTTAAATGACGGCCTGCCGACCTGGGATACAGATCACCGGCCTGGTGCGCGTCGGAGTATGCGCGCCTGTCGGCGCCATTGAACATCTCCACTGTGCCAACCTGGTTTTTGACAGGCCGCCGTATGAATACGTCATTCAACGTATTGGGAGCGGACCATAAGACCCTTACGCTGAAACGCATCTCATCGCACTACGTTCGAGACCTACGATGTCCAAATCACTTCTCAATTCCCTTCGATCATCCGGTCTTGGCAGCATACTTTTGCTGGCCCTGGTAATCCTGGTGGTGTTCCCGCTGTCCATGGACATCTTCCGCCTGAACCTGGTGGGCAAGTACCTGACTTATGGCTTCGTGGCCATCGGCCTGGTGATGCTGTGGGGCTGGAGCGGCACCTTGAGTCTGGGCCAGGGCGTGTTCTTCGGCCTGGGGGGCTATTGCATGGCCATGTTCCTCAAGCTGGAAGCCTCTGACCCGGAGACCACCAAGATCCAGTCCACCCCCGGCATCCCCGACTTCATGGATTGGAACCAGATCACGGAGTTGCCCCTGTTCTGGGAGCCCTTCCGAAGCCTGCCACTCACCTTGATCGCCGTGATCCTGGTGCCCACCTTGTTGGCCTTCATCATCAGCTACGCCATGTTCAAACGGCGCGTGGGTGGCGTGTACTTCGCCATCATCACGCAGGCCGTGGCCTTGATCCTGACGGTGCTGATCATTGGCCAGCAGGGCTACACCGGCGGCGTCAACGGCATGACCGACCTGAAGACCGTGTTGGGCTGGGACACGCGCACCGACAGCGCCAAGCTGATCCTGTACTTCGTGAACGCTGGCCTGCTGCTGGGCTGCATCCTGCTGTGCAAATGGGTTCAGACCAGCAAGCTGGGCACCCTGCTGCTGGCCATGCGCGACAAGGAAGACCGCGTGCGCTTCTCGGGCTACGACGTGTCGATGTTCAAGGTCTTCACCTTCTGCCTGGCGGCGGGCATCTCGGGCATTGGCGGCGCCATGTTTGCCTTGCAAGTGGGCTTCATGTCGCCCTCCTTCGTCGGCATCGTGCCTTCGATCGAGATGGTGATCTTTGCGGCGGTCGGTGGCCGCATGAGCCTGGTCGGTGCGGTGTACGGCACCTTGCTGGTGAACGCGGGCAAGACCTACTTCTCGGAAACCGCCCCTGACATGTGGCTCTTCCTGATGGCCGCGCTGTTCATCGGTGTGGTGATGGCCTTCCCCAACGGCCTGGCCGGTTTGTACGAAGAAAAGATCAAGCCCTGGGCCGCCAAGCGCCGCGTGGACCTGGCCGCCGAGAAGGCACGCCGCAAGGCCCGTGAAGCCGAGGACGGCAAGCCCGTGGCCGCCGTGGCACAGGCCACGCCGCCCACCCCGCAAATGCCCAACGGCATGAGCAACCAGCAAGCCTGATCGCCACAAGGAACGACTGAATCATGAGCAACACTGACTTCGTCCTCGCGGTGGAAGACCTCACCGTGTCCTTCGATGGCTTCAAGGCCATCGATGCCCTGACCTTGTACGTGGACCGTGGCGAGCTGCGCGTCATCATCGGCCCCAACGGCGCGGGCAAGACCACCTTGCTGGACCTGATCTGCGGCAAGACGAAAGCGTCTGGCGGCAGCATCAAGTTCAAGAACAAAGAGATGACCAAGATGCAAGAGCACAAGATCGTGCGCGCTGGCATCGGCCGCAAGTTCCAGACGCCCTCCATCTACGAAAACCTCAGCGTCTTCAAGAACCTGGAAGTGTCCTTTCCCCGTGGCCGCAGCGTGTTCGGCGCCCTGTCCTTCAGCTGCACCGACGAGGTCAAGGCCCGCATCCAGTCGGTCGTGGAAGAGATCGGCCTGAAGGATCAGTTGCACACCGAGTCAGGCTTGCTGTCGCACGGCCAGAAGCAGTGGCTGGAGATCGGCATGCTGCTGATGCAAGACCCGGAACTGCTGATGCTGGACGAGCCCATCGCCGGCATGAGCGTGCGCGAGCGCGAACTCACCGCCGAGCTGCTGCAACGCATCGCCAAGAACCGCTCGCTCATCGTGATCGAGCACGACATGGACTTCGTCAAGCGCATCGCCGACAAAGTCACCGTGATGCACCAGGGAAAGATCCTGGCGGAAGGGTCGATGGACAAGGTCCAGAACGATCCCAAGGTCATTGACGTCTATCTGGGCCATTGAGCCCAAGCCACTGAGCAAGGAAGCACACACCATGTTGTCAGTCAACGATCTGTTTGTTGCCTATGGCCAGAGCGAGGCGCTGCACGGCATCTCGTTCGAGGCCAAATCCAAGGAAACCATCGCCATCATGGGCCGCAACGGCATGGGCAAGACCACGCTGTTCAAGAGCCTGATGGGCGTGCTGCCCACCAAGTCGGGCAAGGTCGAAGTGGGTGGTCTTGATGTGACCAAGGACGAGAGCTATCGGCGCGTGGCCAAGGGCATCGCCTACGTGCCGCAAGGCCGCATGATCTTCCCCACCCTGACGGTGGAAGAGAACATCCAGACCGGCCTGGAGAACGCCAAGCACAAGCGCATCCCTGATGAGATCTACTCGCTCTTCCCCGTGCTGTTCGACATGCGCGCGCGCAAGGGCGGCAACCTGTCGGGCGGGCAGCAACAGCAACTGGCCATCGCCCGCGCGCTGGTCACCAACCCCAAGGTGCTGCTGCTGGATGAGCCCACCGAGGGCATCCAGCCTTCCATCATCAAGGACATCGCCAAAGCCTTGAACGAGATCCGAAGGATGCGCGACATCACCATCGTGGTGTCCGAGCAAGTGCTGTCTTTCGCGCTGGACGTGGCCGACCGCCTCTTCGTGATCGAAGGCGGTCGCCTGGTCCATGAAACCAACCGCGCCGACACCGACGTTGCGCGCATCAAGCAATACCTTTCCGTGTAGGCATAGCCCCCAGCTTGTCGCTTCGCGCCTTCGCGGCCCCCGAGGGGCGCGTCCGGCTTGGGGCGGCCCTGCGCCGGACTTTCTTCGCTTTTCACTCATAGGAGCATCGCCATGCCAGATACCCTGATCAAAGTTGACCTGAACTCGTCCCCCTACGCCAACGAGAACATCCACAACCGCTGGCACCCCGATGTGCCCATGGCCTGCTGGGTGAACCCCGGCGATGACTTCGTGCTGGAAACCTACGACTGGACCGGCGGCTTCATCAAGAACGACAACAGCGCCGACGACGTGCGCGACATCGATCTGTCGATCGTCCACTTCCTGTCGGGCCCCGTGGGCGTGAAGGGTGCCGAGCCAGGCGACCTGCTGGTGGTGGATCTGCTGGACATCGGTGCCAAGCCTGAAAGCCTGTGGGGCTTCAACGGCTTCTTCAGCAAGAAGAACGGCGGCGGCTTTTTGACCGACCACTTCCCGCTGGCGCAGAAGTCCATCTGGGACTTCAATGGCATGTTCACCAAGAGCCGCCACATCCCCGGCGTTGAGTTTGCCGGCCTGATCCACCCCGGCTTGATCGGCTGCCTGCCCGACCAGAAGATGCTGGACATGTGGAACGAGCGCGAGATCGACTTCATCGCCACCGATCCGAACCGCGTGCCGCCTTTGGCCAACGCCCCTTTTGCGCCCACCGCGCACATGGGCAAGCTGACCGGCCCGGCCCGTGACAAAGCCGCCGCCGAAGGCGCCCGCACCGTGCCCCCACGTGAACACGGCGGCAACTGCGACATCAAGGATTTGTCGCGCGGCTCCAAGGTTTTCTTCCCGGTGTATGTGGACGGCGCCGGCCTGAGCGTGGGCGACCTGCACTTCAGCCAGGGCGATGGCGAGATCACCTTCTGCGGCGCCATCGAGATGGCCGGCTGGGTGCACATGCGCGTCAACCTCATCAAGGGCGGCATGGCCAAGTACGGCATCAAGAACCCCGTGTTCAAGCCCAGCACCATCACGCCCAACTACAAGGATTACCTGATCTTTGAAGGCATCTCGGTGGACGAGCAAGGCAAGCAGCACTACCTGGACGTGAACGTGGCCTACCGCCAAGCCTGCCTGAACGCCATCGAGTACCTGAAGAAGTTTGGCTACAGCGGCGCGCAGGCTTACTCCATCCTGGGCACGGCCCCGGTGCAGGGCCACATCAGCGGCGTGGTCGACATCCCCAACGCCTGCGCCACCTTGTGGCTACCGACCGAGATCTTCGAGTTCGACATCAACCCCAACGCCAGCGGGCCCGTCAAGATGCTGGATGGCAGCATCGACATGCCCTTGTCACAGGACGTCTGACCATGCCGACCTACGAGTACGACTGCCCCGGCTGCGGGGGCTTCGATGCCCTGCGCAGCATCTCGCAACGGAACGAGCCGTGCGCCTGCCCAGAATGCGGCAGCGCCTCGGGCCGCGTGTTCGCCACGGCGCCGAGCCTGGCGTGTGTCAGCAGTGACACGCGCACGGCCATGGACCGCAATGAGAAGGCGCGGCATGAGCCGCGTTCTTCAAAGGACGGGAGCTATGGCAGGCTGAGCCATCCGTCGGGGTGCGGGTGTTGCTCGACGGGGAGCAAGGGGATTCGCAGTGCGACGGTGACGGGGGCGAATGGGAACAAGATGTTCCCGAGCAAGCGGCCTTGGATGATTAGTCATTGAGGTGAAAGCACGAATTTGAGTACCTCAAAGGACCACGCTTCCAGGTAATGCTGTTTCCGCCTCAAGCCTTAGCCGGGGTGATCCATCTGCCTAAACCCTGCGCAAGAGAAATCAATTCCCAGCGGCGACTGGCAATGCCGCCCCAAGCTCCTGCAACGTTGTCCAACGGCGAAATGGCGCATGCGTAGGCTGTGCAGCATCTAGAAGCGCATCGAGCAGTGAGCCTGCCCGATTGCGCATGTCCTCCGACGCGTTGAGGCGAGTCAGCGTGTTGTAAGGCTTGTCTGTTGATGCCTCTTCTCCGAACAATGCAACCTCGAAGTTCGGGACCGAAACAACATGTATGACTGCCCCTGGGGTTGACCCCTTCTCAATGGCCTCTCGGATGGAGGCATTGGCGCCCCAGGCGGGACTTGCGCCTCCTTTCTTTGTCAGCGGAACGTCGGAATCATGAAGCACGGCATACCTTGCCGAGAATTGATTGAGAATCTTGAGGACAGTAAGGATTGCGCCCTTCCCACGAGCGCGGATCACGTGGATGTTCCGATACTTCGCGGCATTAAGAGACTTAAGAAGTTGGAATGCCGTGTATTCAGTATCCCCCTCGACAACTATGACATCCCCACCAAAGAAAAACTCGTTCAAGTAGGGATCACAGGCGTTCAGTGCCTTTAAATTCTGTCGATCATTCTCGTCTAACTGCACCTTGGACGGACGATGCAGCGTCACACTTCGGATGGCCTCGTCTTGGTCGCGTTCTACTCGGACTACCGTTGTGTTGTCTTTTGCCAAGTCGATAAATATTGGGGAATGAGTGGTGATCATTACCTGCCAGTTCTTGGTTTCTGGCAATGCATAGAGAACTTCTTTGGCTTCGCGAATCGCATTCGGGTGAAGGCATATCTCCGGCTCGTCGAGAAGCAATACATGAGGTCGCGCGCTTCCGTCTTTGGCTGCAGCTGACTCCGTCAGGTACTTCAGCGCTGCCCATAGCAATGTGCGACGTGCGCCACTTCCCTGCTGCGCAACTTTCCCAAGGTATCCACCATCGGGCCCCATCAGTACCTCGGGAGATGCTTTGAAGGGTGTGTAAGCCTTCTCCACATCGGATTCCGGCTTTGCATCAAGCTTGATGCGATGCTTCGGAAAGACTTTTTCAAGCATCGAAGAGATCTCTGTTTCCATACGTTGCATCTCCTCGGCTGCTGATGCAACGACCCGTTTCTGAAACTCAGATATTTGGTCGATCAAGTTCTCATAGTCGGACTTTTGTTGTTCTGGACCATTGGTGCGATACGCCTTTAGCTTGTCCTTCAACACGGTCAATAGCAACTCGACTATTTCTTTTGTTTGCACGTCTGGGGATGAAAACGCCTCGATGCGATGAGGACGGGGGCGCCGTGAATTAGCGATAGCTGGTGCACCCCAAGGAACATTGTCGTCCCAATCCCCTTTGCCTACGTCGAATCCTCGACGCTTTGGCTGATCGTTGGGGCTTGCCCATCGCCACTGCTCTCGGATCAACCATTCCCCCGCAGCGGTGGGTGCAAGCCACCGCTCACCCGGTGCATTGTCAAAGACTACGGTTTGCAACTCGATTTCCGGAAGAGCGTCTTGGGTGACCTGACCATTTGGGAAGTCTTCGATCTGAAGCTTGCCTTCAGAAGAGCCCTGCTTCATCGCCACATCGTATGCCCGTAGGATGCTACTTTTGCCCGCGTTGTTAGGCCCGACAAGGACCACGATTTCATCAAGCTCAATTTCCACAGGCTTGTGGCCAATAGCCCTGAAGTTCTTGACGATCAGCTTATGCAGCCGTGGTCTCGGCACAGCCGGGTCTTCAGGTATCAAAGAAATTATTTGAGTAGCCGCCCCTGCAGCTGTCTTTTTCGCCGTTGCCATCTCCGCCTCCCCGACTTGGTTTTGCCGGAGCGTACAACAAGAGTTAGGCATTTGCTAGCAGCAGAAACCTGGTTAGATCCGAGCTACACCGTTGTGATGAAGATGCTTGGGCTTGACGGCCTGTCGTGCCTAGCAAGGCAAGCCAGCGATGCCGTCGTGATGATGAATACCTCCATGAGGCTTACTCTGCGACGTCGCTGAAGATTGAGCGGCCTCCACGTCTTTCCACTTTCGCAGCACGAGGGATGCTATTGAAGAAGCTTTCCTCTTCCTCATCCTCCACGGACTTCCTGGCTTTAACACTTTCCTTAGCTCGCTCAAGCTCATCCATGAGTTCTAAATGTTTGTCGCAAAAGAAGCTGTGGTCCATTAGCAGGCATGTGTCGGAAAGAAATTGGCTTAGGGTGTCGAATTGATCGTCGATGTCGCCGTCTGGATCGGCATCCTCCGCACATTCTGAGATTCTTCTGGAGAATTCGGTGTGAAGAACCGCCACTAGTCTTCCTGCGAGATCAATCAACTCCGATGGTTTGAACAATGCAAGGATGTCGTCATATATCAGGAACGATCCATCATTTGAGTAGGTAGCCGCGTTTGCCAAGGTGTACACGGTGTCCCCGCGCACATCCTCGCTGAGCAAGGCTAGCTTGTGAGCGGAGGTGCGAAGCAAGATCTCTTCGCTTCGCCCAAGTCGGCGCCAAGACGCTATGTCGCCTTTGCGCCCAGCTATGCTGGCATCGCGTTCTAGTACAGACTTCAGTACAGATTGGGGTACGCGCCGGTTCAGGAAAGCAAACAACCTCTCATTAGCTTCGGGTTCGTCAGGCGTTTCTAAAAGGCGATCGACAAGTTTTTCGGCTCCGTTAACCGGCACCATCACAGCGTCTCGGACGTAAGAAGCCCCCTCGCAAACCACCTCGGACAAAAGCGTTTCAATGCGCACACCTCGAACATAGACATCGACGAGGTCAGGTCGCTTACTCAATATCTCGCTGATGGCGTCTGCGAAAGTTGGGTGCCAAAATGCCCAGTACTCCTTGTCGCCGTCTTTCCTACGAACGACCAAAGAGCCATCAAGCTGACGAAGGCTTTCAGTTATCGCCGCCTTGGTAACACCGTAGTTTTCCGCAACTAACTCTGCGTCGCTCACAGGCAGGAGGTGGACAGGTAGTTTCGACTTCGCCAGAAACACCAGGGTCAGCGCGGCACGCTTTTCGTCGCTGAGTTCCTCGAACGTCTGGACTAGGAACTTCTGGGGTTGCGCAACGAAACGCAGCAAGTCCTCTGGAAGCCTCCGAATGTGCCCTGTGAAGTCCTTATCTGCCAGGCGTCTGGCCAATTCCGGCAGAAGCCTCTCCTCCTGCGCAAGGAGAGGCAAGTGATCGCTAATAAGAGCCTTCCAGAAAGGAGGTTGCGTTCCAGCCTTGAGGTGGTTGTAGAGGATCTGTTCGCGCTCCGACGAACTCAATTTTCCAACATCCACAACTGCAGCGCGAGTTGCCAAAAGTGTGTGGTTCCGGGAGCCAATACGTGGATGAGCCTCGTTCCAGATGTGCGTGCGCGAGGTCAAGATGAAGTGGCAACCTTGCTCAAGCGCCACCTTGAGTTTGGGCATGAATTCCATCCATGCGTTAACGTAGTCGCTCATTAGCAAATTCGCTCCGAACGCGTCGTCTACCCAATACAGACGTTTGGGCTCGTGAGGGTTCCAGTGTTGCCTTAGCTCCAGCGGGCCGTCGCACTTAAAGACTTGCAAATCGCCCTTGTCTACGGCCATTGTGGCGAGGATTGCGGCGAGGGTGGTCTTACCTGTCGCCGGCGCACCAAGCAGCAGGACGATCTTATGCTTTGAAAGGATGTCAACCGCTGCAAGATGGGACTCCGTGGGCACATAGACGCTCAAAGCTTTACGGTGATCACCTAGTAGCGCATGCGTCTGAGCAGCGCACCGCTCATCGATGATCGTAGAAAGATCGCCAAGTCCATACACTCGTGGCACCAGGGCTCGCAAACGAGCAGACCCCTTGATTTTGAGAAGCAGCCACTCCTTGCCGACAATCACTGGCGTTACAACACCGAGAGCACACAGCTTGGTTCTAATCTGATAAGCGACATCTGCGTCGATGCCCATGCTGGTGATGAAGTAGTAGACAGACGCCATCCCCTTGGCGACCAGCTGCTCAACGTGCGCCAATTCATCTGTGATGTCTGAAGCTCTCAGTCGTTGATCGCCCTTGCTGGAGAACTTGCATTGAGCGGTGCCCACGTTTTCAAAGGCGCTCGGGCGAGATAACTGAAAGACCGCATCTTGGCCCCCGTCCTGTGCCTCCCGATAGACGGCCACAGTGCACTTCAACTCCTCCTTGAGCACCTGTTCGCATAGATCTTGGAACGCCTTCCACCCAAGCGTGTGCAATGCGAAATCGACGTGGTAGGCCTGTGCCTGCGACGGTGCCAGACTGGTTGGCAGGTTATCAATTTTTGCTTGCATGGCGACAATCTTAATCTTCAGTCGATGCACAGAAGGTCCCAACCGGATCGATCAATCACTTGCTATGCGGCTAGTTGATCAACCAAGCCACGCTCACAAGCCCCCTCTTGATGGTGATTTCCCCAGCCCACCCAAATCCCTAAAGTCGCGGCCTCATCAACAAAACGAACGACAGGAAGCTATGCCGCAAAACCTCATTTCCCTCACTCTGACCGAAGCCGACCACGCCGCCATCGCCGACGCGCTGTCCACGCTCGAAAGCAAGCTGTCCGGCATGATCTCGCTGAGCGCCGACGAGCGCCGCAGCCTGAACAAGATGGGCGAGAAGTCTGAAACCTTCTGCCGCCGCACGCTGGTCGCCATGAGCGAGAACCCCGGTTTGATCCCGGCCGATGTGGACGTGGCCGAAGCGCAGCGCGACATGGCCCAGTTCGACGCGCTGCGCCCGCACATTGCCAGGCTGACCAAGCTGCTGGGCCGCGCTGAAGACTCCGAGATGGCCTTGGGCAGCGACGCCATGGTCACCGCCTTGGAGGGCTACGCCCTGTTGAAGGTGCTGGGCAAGGGCTCTGGCCTGGACGCCCTGCGCCGCGACATGTCCGTCCGCTTCACGCGCAAGGCGCGCGCCACGGAAAGCCCGGCACAAGCCGCTTGATTACCGGCCCGCAAGGCACCAAAGCCCCGCTCGCGGGGCTTTTTTCATGGGCTTTGGATTGGCCGCCTTCAGCCCCGCAGCGTGGTCAGCTGCATGACCAGTTCGTGCAAAGCGGTGAAGGGTTCGGGGGCGGTGTGTGCGTTGAACTTCGCAGCCAATGCCTGCGCCCGCTGGGTCGCCACCTCCAGCCGGCTGCGGGTGATGGCGAACGCACCACCTGTGCCCTTCTCGTAGCCGGGGATGTGCTGCCTCAGGCGTGCCATCACCTCGTCTCGCCGAATCGGAGCATGCACGTCTTCGTGGTGCAGCAACAGCCATAGCTCAAAGCTGGGGATGGAGGCGATGGCCTTGAAGCTGACCAGTTGCCTGTTTTCATTGCGCAGCTTGCCGTCCAATGCTTGCGCCAGATCCAGGGCATTGAAATAGCTGTCGTGGTCGTCGCGGTCAAACACGGCGTAGACCTGGTCGAAGCTTTTGGGGCGAATGCCTCTGTGCAAATCGCCCTCTTCAAACAGATGCTGGGCGTACTGCACCACCTGGATGGGCGCGGTGCCCATTTGACCCGGCTGCACCGCCACATTGGCGGAATGCAACTGATGCGCGGCTCGGATCTCTTCCAGATACAACGGCTCGGTTTTGCTGCCTTCGGTCACGATCAAGATTCGGGCATAGCTGGCTCGCCGTGATTCTTTGGTCTCTTTGCGGCGCAACTGCCGGTCTTTGGCCTGGTTGTCGCGCCCCATCAGTGCTTCATCCCCAAGGCCTCATTGCGCAGGAAGGGCAGCGCACCGTAGCGGCCTTGCAAGTAACCGCGCTCCAGGGCTTCATTCTTTCGCGGACTGAAGTCGAGCAAGGGGTACAGCGATGAACTCTGATCCGGTCGCTTTTCAACAAACCAGACCTGATCTCGGCGGAACAGGCCATAGGCATCCAGCAGCGAGGTGTCGTGTGTGGTGAAGACGAGTTGCGCCCCCCCGGTATTGACTTCAGGCCGGTGGAACAAGCGCACCAAGGCCTGTACTAGCAAAGTGTGAAGGCTGGTGTCCAGCTCATCCACCACCAGCGTGAGCCCCTTGTTGAGGATGTCGAGGATCGGCCCGGTCAGGAACAGCAGATTGCGGGTGCCACTGGACTCGTCCATCAGGTCAAAAACGGCCTCGCCATGCTCGGTGACGTGGTGGAACTTCACTTCGTCCACTTCCTGCTTGGTGGCCACTTCGATGTCGGCGATGCTGATGTCGGCGGCGCGCAGAAAATCGCAGATGGCCGCGCGCTGGGCTTCTTGCTTGAGCATCTGCACTGAGAACTCCGGGACCAACGGTGTGTGCTCGTTGACGATCACCAAGTGATTGGCGAACCAATCGAACACGGGGCGCAAAGCCTCGCTGTTGAGCTGAACGGCCATGGACAGGAACAAGGCATTCGGCCGGGTGGCCCCTTCCCACAGGTTCTTGGCGCCCTTCAGGCCGGAGCCAAATTCATAGACATCCTTGCCGCTGTCTGCATCGAAGTGGCGCGCGAACCATCGTTGCGGCTTGAAGGCCTTGTAGACCAGCAACTGCTCGCTGACGATGCGTTGCACGTTCATGGCGAAACCATACTGATAGCGCACACCGTCGATGAGGAAGGTGACCTCGAACTCCGTGGGCTGGCTGCCCGATGTCGCATCCAGCTTGAAGGGTTGGAGCCGCACAAAGGTCTGACCTGGTTGCCGCGCAGCCGATTCCATCACCACGCCACGCATGTACTGCAAGGCCTTGATGAGGTTGGACTTGCCGCTGGCGTTGGCGCCGTACACCACCGCGCTCTTGAGCAAATGCGGAGCAGCCTTCAGGCCGGTGTCCAGGGCATGGGTGTCAAGCAAGGTCTTGTCGGTGGACGCCACCAGGCTGAGCACCTGTTCGTCACGCAGGCTGCGAAAGTTCTTGGTGCGGAACTCGACGAGCATTGCTCTCACCTTTATAAAATAATCATTGATTATGCATCTTCAATGCAAATTGATTAATTATTTTACATAGACCCCATGATTTCGATCTTCTCCCAGGGCGCACTAAAGCCTGGTACAAGCTGCTTGAATCCCGGCACGCAAGGCACCCAAGCCCCGTTCACGGGGGTTTTTTCATGGGGCTTCGGGTGTGCGGGCCTTGCGCGTCAGGCTCGAAGCCCGGCGGCTGGACCTCAGATGGGCAAGGTGCAAGGCTTTTTGCCTTGCGGCCCGGGTTCAGAAGCCGGGCTGGCAGCGGTCTGCGACCGCCCTCATCAAGATAGCTCGGCAGGTCTGTCGGTCCGGCCGCATGTGGCCATTGACAACTTGCCCATGAAGGATGCCGTCCACGGTGGCGATCAGCCCCATCGCGATGCGGTCAGTATCGACAACGCCCACGTACCGCAAAGCTTGAACGGTGGCATCCACAAAGTGCTGGTGCACGCCCTCCACCACCTTTTGCAATGAAGGCTCTCTGGAGGCAATCAAGAAGATTTCGATCTGCGACACCACGCGTGAGCGTTTGGCAGGAGACATCCAGTCATCCAGCCGATCCACCAAGAGATCAATGAATCGCTCAAGCGATGGTTCGCCGCTGACCAGTCTCGCGCCGTCCTCACCCAACTCTTCCAGGTTGCGCGTGGCATGCCGATTCAGCGCCAGCGTTACCAAATCGAGTCGCGTGCGGCAACAAGACGAGGTTGATCCGTCAGGCAACCCTGCCCAGGCATCCACCGCACGATGGGTCAGACCTCGTGCACCGCTCGCGGCCAGCAATTCGAGCGCGGCGTCGGCGATCGTGGTCTTACGGTCTTTGCTCATGTCGCTCGGAAGGCTGGGGCTTGTTGGGGCGCTTGATGGTTTTTACCAATCGCAGGCCCATGTTGAGGATCATACATTTACTACAGGTGTAGTTTATTTGGTTTCAATGGGGAGCTTGCCATGTTTGACCGAACGTCCTTTTCATCCCGCCGTGGCCTGCTGGGCCCCTTGTTGCTGGCAGTGCCCCTGCTGGGCCATGCGGGCTATTTCACTTGGGACAAGGTGGAGTTGCCTGTTGCCAGCGGCGCATCGTGCGGCAATGGCACGCCCTACAAGTTCTTTGTCAACCGCACGCCTTTCACCACCAAGACCATCGTCATCATGGAAGGGGGCGGAGCCTGTTTTGACCAGAACGCCTGCCTTTGGAAGGGCAGCTTTTTCGGCGGCAGCAACTCCAATGGCATCGCCGACAACTACATGACCAGCTTGGTCTCTAATCTGAAGAACACCTCGGGCTCGCCCTTTGCGCCGATCAATCAGGGCGCCTTGGGCTTGACGCCATTCGCCTCGCGCACCAGCTCAAGCAAGGTGCAAACGCAAAGCTGGAACATCGTCTACATGCCTCAATGCACGGGGGATGTTTACTCGGGCAACAAGGTCGCCACGTACAGCGACGCTGACCCTGCTCATCCCCTCACCTACTACCACCGTGGCGATGTCAACTCAAGGCTGGTGGCCAACTGGATCGCGGGCAACATGCCCAAGCCTGCGCACCTGCTGATGTATGGATTCTCGGCGGGCGCCATTGGCGTGACGGTGCACTACGGCGACTTCCGCAAGGTGATCAAGCCGACGAAAATGTCCCTGCTGTCGGACTCGGGCCCCTTGTTCGAAGCCCCGGCGGGCGGGTCGGCCGAGCAGCACCCCTCACTGCCGCTGCACACCAAGATTCGCCAAGCATGGGGCCTTGATGAGCCTGGTGGCGTGGTGCCACGCCTGATGGCGGAGTATCCAGGGATCGGTGATGCCAGCAATCTGGCCAGCTTGAATGTGGCATTGCCCAAGCTGTTTCCCAATGACCGCATGGGCTTCACGCTTCTTCAGGCGGATGCGGTGTTCGCGGCCTATTCGTACGACAAGTTCTACCCAGAGATCCGTTATGCACCGACCATTCAGCAGCGCAATGACCTGCGCTTGGTCAAGTGGCAAAAGGAGATCGGCCCCTGGCTTGATTCGATGCGGCCTTATCCGAACGTGGGCTACTACATCCCATACGCTCGTCCCTCGGTATTCCATTCCCACTCCACCACGATGTTCACGTTCAACGACACCGACATCCCCGAACGGGGCTTGGGCAGCGTCACCGCTTTCATTGATGACTTGCTGGATGGAAAGGCTCCGATGATGCGCGCCTTTGAAACGTCTCAAACACCGCACAAGCCTTTGAAAGACGCCGTGGTCAATTACATCTCGGACCTGCTCTTCGTCAACCTGGGCTTGTGAGACCCTTCACGCGCAAGGCGCGCGCCACGGAAAGCCCGGCACAAGCTGCTTGACGCCCGGCGCCTGCGCGCCCTTCTTACGACAGTTTGAACATCGCCACCGACTGCACCAGTTGCTGTGCCTGGACCTTCAGGCTTTCTGCGGCGGCGGCGCTTTCTTCCACCAGCGCCGCGTTCTGCTGCGTGGCCTGATCCATCTGGCTGACCGCCTCACCCACCTGCTGAACGCCGGAGCTTTGCTCGGCGCTGGCCGAAGCGATCTCGCCCACGATGTCACTGACCCTCCTGATGGAGCCCACGATCTCACCCATGGTCTTGCCGGCCTGATCGACCAACACCGTGCCCTGCTCGACCTGCTCGACGCTGCGTCCGATCAGCGTCTTGATCTCCTTGGCCGCTTCGGCGCTGCGTTGCGCCAGGCTTCGCACTTCTGAAGCCACCACCGCGAAGCCGCGGCCCTGCTCGCCGGCACGGGCGGCCTCGACCGCCGCGTTCAGCGCCAGGATGTTGGTCTGGAAGGCGATGCCGTCAATGACGCTGATGATGTCGCCGATCTTGCGGCTGCTGTCGTTGATGCCCTGCATGGTGGTGACCACCTTGCCGACCACCTCGCCGCCTTGCGCGGCCACTTCCGACGCGCCCTGGGCCAATTGGTTGGCCTGCTTGGCGCTGTCCGCGTTGTTGCGGACGGTGGTGCCCAACTGATCCATGGTGGCGGCCGTCTGCTGCAGCGCGCTGGCCTGCTGTTCGGTGCGGCTGGACAGGTCCTGGTTGCCCTGCGCGATCTGTGCGCTGGCGGTGGCCACGCTCTCGGAGTTATGGCGCACGCTGGACACCAACTGGGCCAGCGCTGCCTGCATGCGCGCGGCGGTGGCCATCACGCTGGAGTCGTCACCCGAAGTGGTTTCGATGCGCACGCTCAAGTCGCCGTCAGCCACACGCTGCATGGCAGCGCCAAGCTCGGCGGGCTCACCGCCCAGGGCGCGCGTCAGGCTGCGGGTGAGCAGCACGCCAGCGCCGCCGGCCAGCAGGAAGGCGAGCACGCAGGCGCCGATCAGCAGGTTGCGTTGCGCTGCATAGTCTGCCGCGGCAGCCTCCACGCGCTTGTCAGACACGGTGCGAATGAAGTCAACGTAGGCCTGCGCTGCATTGTCCAGGCTGGCCAGCAACGGGCGGCACTCCTTGTTCATCTTCTCGATGGCTTCGTCGCGCCGGTTGGTCAGGGCCTTGTCGACAATGTCCAAGGCGATTGGCGCATAGGCCTTCTCGGTCCTGTCCATTTCCTCGATCAGACGGCGCCCTTCATCAGAAACATCGGTCGCCTGGCCCATTTGTTTGAGCTTGGCCATCGACTCTGTCGCTTCCTTGTGGGCGACCAGTACCTTTTCTTTCTCAACCGCCAGCTCCTCGGGGCTGGCGACAAGAACCAAGTTGCGTGCGGCGATGGCTCGTCGGTCTACGGCACCTCGCACTTTTCCTGCCATGTCGACACGGTCAGCGATGCCGTTGACGAAGCCGTCGAACCGTTGGTTCGCCTCGGACAGTGACTTCAGGGCGAAGCCGGAGATGAGCAGCACCACAAAAGCCAGAAGGCCAAAGGCCCAGGCCAGTTTGGCACGCACGGTCAAGTTGTTCATGGCTCTGTTCCTTAAAACAGTGTGACGGCGAGGTCAGGAGGAATCAGAGCAGGCGAAAGCGAGCACAGGTGCACATACCCGGACTCGTCGCACGGGTGGCGGAACTACACGATCTGTTATCGGTTTGCGAGAGGCCTTCTGTAGCCAACTTCGGAGAAGTGTCGGCTTGCGGCCCGGGTTCAGAAGCCGGCGCTCCCCCCCAACGGGCACAGCGATTGCCAAGTTACCGCATCGACAACCAACCGGAGGGCAGCATGTCCACAGAAAATATCCAACGCATCGACGTGAGCAGTGATCAAGCATTGACCACATGGGCTCAAAAATTCGACACCACCGCAGAGCAAATCCGCGACGCGGTTGCCGAGGTGGGAGACCACCCCGACGATGTTGAGCTGCACCTCAAGGGGAGCCGCTCCACCAGCAACAGCGACCGGGTTGCCAGCCAAATGCCCTGACGGGCGGCTCAGGCGCCAGGCTTTTTGCCTTGCGGCCCGGGCTCAGAAGCCGGCTGCTGTCCGCTCAAGCCACCTTGCGATGCGCACGCCAAGCCGACGGGGAGGTGCCCGTCCAGCGGCGAAAGGCCCGGGTGAATCCACTGACTTCGGCGAAGCCCAAAAGGTAGGCTATTTCACTGACGGAGTAAGTGGTTTGCGCCAAATACTCCAGCGCCAGCGCTTGGCGGGTTCGGTGGATGACATCACGGTAGGTGGTGCCCGCATCGGCCAATTTGCGCTGCAAGGTTCGAGAGGTGAGGCCCAGCGCCTGGGCCACTTCTGATTGAGGTGGATCGCCAGCAGGCAATCGCTCTTGCAGCAGATTCTTCAGCTTGGTCATCCATTGAGCATCCCCATCAGGCGCGCCAAGACCCGATAGATAGCGGCCTGTCGCTTCCTCGTTCACCCGTGCCAACTCTGCATTGCCATGGATCAGGCGCCGGCTCAAGGTGGCCTCGTCGACCAACAAGGCATTCTCAGCACAGCCATAGATGGGGACGTGCAGAAAAGCTCGTTCAAGCCAGTCATGCCGGGCGGGGCGGGGTCGTTGAAGACGCAGCTCCAGCGGTTTGAAATCGGGCCCGTAGAGCATGTGGCAAGCGCGGACAACGACGATCAACACGGCATCCAGCACGCACCACACGGCCTCGGCGTCATCCGGCGTCAACAGGTCGGCATCTGCTTTGACCAGCAATTGGCCCACGCCACCCTGGTGCACAAACTGGATCTCGCCCGCGTTGGTGACCAGCCGAAAATAGCGTGTCATGCGCTCGAACATGCTGGCCAAATCATTGGAAGCCAAAATGGCAAAGCCCAGCGCATGGAAGGTGGACACCGCGATTTGCTGCGACACCGACACGCCCAACAAGGGATCCCCGGTGGCCTGAATGGCCAGCTTCCAGAATTCAATCACCTGGCGGGACGGATAGCGGGCCAGCGGGTCGCCAAGCAAGGCCACGTCCAACCCGGCCTGGACCATCAAGGCGTGCGCGTCCACGCCTTTCTTATCGACCGCGCGCTTGAGCGCCGATACCCAACTTGATAAAGAAGTAAAGCGGCTGACGGGGGTATTGCTCAATGGGATGGCCGGGCTCGAATGAGGATGAGACGATGAAAAGAGGCGGCATGCGCGGCGCGTTCAAACAAGCGGCTGTCGCTTGCGGGCAAGACGCTGGGCGCTGCGGCGGAAAATGATTATGCCCATCGACGCAAGCCGTCACAAGCCATTGGCGCATCGACATGAACACCGTTCTCAGTGATCTGCAACGCACCCAGCTCATTCGGCAGCAGGTCTCCGCCCTGGGCGATGCCGCGCGAGAACGCCACCCTTGGCTGGCCCACCAAAACGCCATCGGGCTGGCCATCCAACTGGCCGCCGTGGGCGGCATGGGTTTGTGCAGCTGGCTGTACCTGTCGGGGCGCCTGCCTTGGTGGGGCGCTGTGCCCCTCATCGGCATGCTGGCCTCGTTGACGCACGAGATCGAGCATGACTTGATTCATTTGTTGTACTTCAAGCAACGTCCTTGGGTGCAGCATGCATTGTTGTTGGTGGGTTGGCTGTCGCGCCCTTCCACCGTCAACCCGTGGATGCGAAGGCAGATGCATTTCCACCACCACAAGAAGGCGGGCCACCCATCCGATTTCGAGGAGCGGGCCATCACCAATGGCGAGGCCTGGGGCCTCAAGCGGCTGTTCATGACCCTGGACAACATGCTGGCCATCATGCTCAGGCCGAACACGATGCGCAGCGTGGTGCGCCAATACGTCAAAGACGTTGAGCAGCCTGCCAGCCCTGCCGAGTGGCGAGCCGCGCTCTTTCGGAAAGGGCTGTCTTACATGCCCTTGGGCCATGCCTTCTGGATCGCATGGCATGCATTCGTGCTCTTCCACCTGGTGGACTTGAGCGCCGACTGGATGGGCCAGCCCATCGCCTGGTCGCCCGACATTCGTTCGGCCATGTCGGTGCTGGACGCGGTGACGGTGTGCCTCATCGCCCCGAACATCCTGCGCAACTTCTGCCTGCATTTCATCAGTTCGAACATGCATTACTACGGCGATGTCGAACCTGGCAACGTCATGCAGCAAACCCAGGTGCTGAACCACCCCATGTTCTGGCCCATGCAGTTGTTTTGCTTCAACTTTGGCTCAACCCATGCCATTCACCACTTTGTGGTGGGTCAGCCCTTCTACCTTCGGCAGATGATCGCTGCCGAGGCCCATGAGGTGTTGCGCAGCCAAGGTGTTCGGTTCAATGACCTGGGCACCTTCCGCCGTGCCAATCGACTTCACCCAGCGGAAGCGTTGGCGGCCCCTCAGTTTTGAGCGCGCGCATACCTTCGGAGAGCAGTGTGTACGACTATGTCGTGGTCGGCGGAGGATCCGCTGGTTGTGTGCTGGCGGCCCGGTTGAGCGAAAACCCGCTCATCAAAGTCTGCCTGCTTGAGGCCGGCCCCATCGATTCCCACCCAATGATTCGCATGCCACTGGGCATCGCCTACATGATGCGAAGCAAGAAGTTGAATTGGCACTTTCACACCGAGGCTGAACCCACGCTGGCCAACCGCCGATTGTTCTGGCCCCGCGGCAAGATGCTGGGTGGAAGCTCTTCCAGCAATGCCATGTGCTACACGCGGGGCCATGCCTCTGACTATGACGAGTGGGCAAGGCTTGGCAATGTCGGATGGTCATACCAAGATGTACTGCCGTACTTCAGGCGTGCTGAGCACCACGAACGTGGCGCCGACGCCTTCCATGGAACGGGTGGGCCGCTCAATGTGGCCAACTTGCGGTCGCCCAATGTGTTGACAAGCGCATTCGTGACAGCGGGCACCCAGGTCGGCATTCCCCGCAACGATGATTTCAATGGGGCCAAGCAGGAAGGCGTCGGCATCTTCCAGGTGACGCAGAAGAACGGGCGTCGATGCAGCACGGCTTCAGGCTACTTGGGCACGGCGAAACGACGGCCCAACCTGACCATCATCACTGGTGCGCAAGCACGGCGAGTGGTCTTCCGTGGGGACACGGCCGTTGGGGTCGAGTACCAACGCGGCGAAAAGCTCCATGTAGTTCATGCCGCGATGGAGGTGATCTTGTCGGCGGGGGCCATTCAAAGTCCGCAAATCCTGATGCTCTCTGGCATTGGGGACAGGGTGCAACTGCAAGCCCATGGCATTCATGCCGTGGCGCACCTGCCCGGCGTGGGGAAGAACTTGCGCGATCATTTGGACGTGATCGTGGTCAACAGCTGCACCCAGCCGGTCTCCATCGGGATCACGCCGGGCAATGTGTTGCGCTGGCCTTGGGAGCTGATTCGGTACTTGTGTGGTCGCCGTGGGCTTTTCACCAGCAATGCGGCCGAAGGCGGAGGCTTCGTGAAGAGCCGGCCTGATGAGCCTGTCCCTGATCTTCAATTCCACTTCAGCCCGCTGAAACTATCGCGCCACGGACTGGACATGGCCTACTTGTACGGGGATGGGTACTCACTGCATGTGTGTTGCCTCAGACCGAAAAGCGTGGGGGAGATCAGGCTGGCCTCCGCGAATCCACTTGAGGCACCGCAGATCATCGCCAACTACCTGACTCATCCGGATGACATGGAGACGATGGTCCGCGGTGTCCAGTTGGCACGCCTGGTGCTGGCCGCGCCTGCCTTCGATGGCTATCGAGGCAGGGAGTTGATGCCAACCGTGCTCTGTGAGGGGGAGGACAAAATCCGGCAGTTCATTCGTGAGCGAGCGGAGACGATTTACCACCCGGTGGGGACTTGCAAGATGGGGCAAGACGCCATGGCCGTGGTGGACAGCCAGTTGCGCGTTCATGGTGTGCGTCAGCTACGGGTGGTTGACGCGTCCATCATGCCCACGTTGATCGGCGGCAATACCAATGCTCCGACGGTGATGATCGCGGAGAAGGCCAGTGATTTGATCAAGCAGGCCTGGCATGGAAGTACCACCCCGGCCAATGTGGCGTTGGCCTAGGCAAAGCGCACGCTAGCGCCTGGCGGAACGGGCGAGCACAGGGTGAGGTTGATGCTGAAGGTCAACAGTCCCATGGTCAGCCAGCGGCGGCGGGCAAAGGCTTTTCTCCTTGCAGCCCGGGCTCAGAAGCCAGACTTCCGCCCAAGGCTTGGCGCAACACCAAACCACCGCTTGTAGGCCTGAGAAAAGCTGGACAGGTCGCTGAAGCCCATCCGCTCAGCGATCTGAGTCAGCGACAGCGTGTCATCCGCCAGCAAGTCATTGGCCTGACGGCCGCGCACTTCGGCCAGCAGCACCCTGTACGACACGCCTTCATCCTGGAGCCGCCGCTTCAAGGTCCTGTCGCTGAGGCCCAGCGTGCGCGCGGCCTGGAGCAGATCCGGCGCCAGGTTGAGCGGCACGGCGGCCAGGTACTGGCGCACGCATTCGGCCGCACCCAAGCGGGCGCGGCGGCGTTCCATCAATTCCTCACAGGCTCTTTCGCACATGGCCACGGTGACCGGATTGGCTTGAGGCAGCCGCAGGCTCAGGAGCTTGCTGTCGAATGACAAGCTGTTGCTGGCGGCCCCAAACTCAGGGCGGACACCGCCCATGCGCGGATGGTTGGCAAGCACGGCCGCACCAGGCTGCAAGGCGTGCTTGAGCGTGAACCGAGACAAGGTGAACTCCGCGCCCAGCGTCTCTTTCATCAGCCGCGAAGCCGCCGCCACATCGCGCTCAACCAGGAAGCGCTGGATGACGGGCTCAACGTCCGGGGCGTCGAAAGTGACGGTGTACATCTCACCGTCCAGGCCGCCAGAAATCCGGCAGAAGGCAAACGTGAGGGGGATGAAACGCAAAGCCAGCGCCAAGGCGTCGGCCGCTGTCGCGCTGCTGACCAGGCCCAGGCCCCACAAGCCGTATGAAGCGAAGTTGTAGCGCATGCCCACTTCCAGCCCCAGCCCCGGCTGCTTGCACGCGCGGATGAGGTTGTGCACCACGCACAGTTCCTGGCTGGCATCGAGCTCAATGGCCGGGTCGGCCAGATCGGCTTCCTTCAGCCGGGAGCGGGCCAGGATCTTTGAGGCATCCAGCCCTTGCTCTTGGCCAAACTCGACCAAAAGTCGGACGCTGGCTGCGCTGCGCCTGAAATCCCAAAAGCTCATGGAGGGTCGATGCCATTGAATTGGCCCAAATCATAAAGCCTTTGTCCCCGGCCAACATTCTCAATGGCGGTGCTTTTGCGCATGATTGGCCCCATGGCGGCGGCCTTTCGCCGCACTTGCAGGTTTCAGAATATGCAAAGCACCGGCTTGAACACAGACAGCCCCATCAACACGATCATCATCGGCTCCGGCTTCGCGGGGATCGGCATGGCGGTCGCATTGAAGAAGGCTGATCTGGGCGATTTCCTCATACTAGAAAAGCGCCACGATGTGGGCGGCGTTTGGCGGGACAACACCTACCCGGGCGCGGCCTGTGATGTCCCATCCCACCTGTACTCGTTTTCGTTCGAGCCCAACCCGAACTGGTCCAGGGTGTTTGCACCCCAAGCCGAAATCCACCAGTACCTGAAGCATTGCGCCGAGAAATACGGGCTGCTGCCATTCATCCGTTTCGGCTGTGAAGTGGCCCAAGCCGCTTACCACGAAGGGCTTGCGCTGTGGACCGTGACCTTGACCAGCGGCCAGGTTCTGCAAGCCCGGTTCCTTGTCACAGCCACAGGCCAACTCAGCCGCCCGGTGTATCCCAAACTGAAAGGCATGGAAAGCTTTGAGGGGCACGTTTGCCACTCTGCCCACTGGGACCACAGCTACGACATGAAGGGCAAGCGCGTTGCGGTGATTGGCACGGGCGCTTCGGCCATCCAGTTCGTGCCTGCGATCTCGGATCGGGTGAACCAACTGACCGTCTTTCAACGCTCGGCCGCCTACATCCTGCCTCGTCCTGATGGCCCGTATGCGGGCTGGCGCAAGGCCTTGTTCAGGATGGCCCCCTGGACGATGAAGCTGCACCGGGCCCGCATCTATTCGCAATACGAAGGCCGCGCTGTGGGTTTCACCCGCGTCAAGGCGCTGATGGACCTGGCCGTGGGCCTGCCTTTCAAAGCGCTGCTCCGAAGGCAAGTGGCCGACCCCGGTCTGCGTGCGCGGCTCACGCCCGACTACCCCATTGGCTGCAAGCGCATCCTGCTGTCCAACGACTACCTGGCCACGATGGCCAAGCCCAACGTGAAGGTGGTGACGGAAGGCATCCGAAGCATCACGGCCGATGGCATCGAGACAGCCGATGGACAGCACCACACCGTGGATGCGATTGTCTATGGCACAGGGTTCGCGGCCACCGAGTTCCTCGCGCCGATGACCATCACCGGGCGGGACGGGTTGGATCTGAACGAAGCCTGGAGCAAGGGTGCGCAGGCCTATCTGGGCATGACGGTGCCGGGCTTTCCCAACTTCTTCATGCTCTATGGGCCCAACACCAACTTGGGTCACAGCTCCATCATCTACATGCTCGAAAGCCAGATCGCGCACACCGTGAGGTGCATGAAGGCAGCGCACAAGGCGGGCGCCAACGCGATCGAGGTTGATGCGGCACGCTATGCCAGCTTCAATGGCACCGTGCAAAAGCGCCTGACGGCCACGGTGTGGCAGGGTTGCAAGAGCTGGTACGTCGATGCCAACGGCCACAACAGCACGAACTGGCCTGGCTTCACCTTTGGGTACCGCTGGCTCACGCGTTATTCCTCGCTCAACGCGTACAACTTCATCGAGCCACATCGCGGCTCAGGCAATGTGATTCGGTTTGCCGAACCGCGGGGCGTGGTGGAATCACTCACTGCCAGCACCTTGAAGGCCCTGTTGCGCACCACATTCAAAGCCTTCATTCGTCCGCCGTTCGGCGTTGGCGCGCAGCGCTTCATCGTGAGCGCCTTGTCAAACCTCATGCCCAGCCACCGGCATGTGCATGTCGCACGGCATGACATCCATGGCGTCACCACAGAAGTGATCTCGCCAAAACAGGCGCAAGTCCGGGGCGCCACCATCCTCTACTTGCATGGCGGAGGCTTTTGCACCGGCAGTGCCCGCACACACCGCAGTTTGACAACGCGCTTTGCCGCCACGGGCATGACGGTCTGGGTGCCGGAATACCGCCTGGCGCCCGAACACCCACAGCCCGCCGCCGTCGAGGACGCACTGACCTGCTATCGCGCCTTGCTCAAGCAAGGCCTGGCACCTCACCAGATCGTGGTTTGCGGGGATTCTGCCGGTGGCGGCTTGGCCCTCACGCTGGCCTTGAAACTGCGTGATGCGGGCGAGCCCATGCCCGCAGGGCTGATGCTGCTGTCGCCCTTCCTGGACAACACCCTGTCAGGTCAGACCATCCGCTCGGCTGCGGAGCTTGATCCGATGCTCAATGTGGCATGGCTGAAGCAGGCTGCGCATTGGTATGCGCCGGGCTCTAAAAAGCCACATTTGTTGGGCGCCGATTTGCATGGGATGCCTCCCATGCTGATTCAAGTGGGCGACCTGGAAATTCTCGAATCCGATGCGACCAGGCTGAACGCGCGCGCCGCGCACTACGGCGTGCCTTGCCGCCTGGAAATCTATTCAGGCCGTTGGCATGTGTTTCAACTTCAAGCGGCATTCCTGGCCTCTGCAGCCAACGCGGTCACACGCTTGGCCACCTTCGCCAGCCAAAGAACGCAGGCACAAACGCCTCACTTTGCATGGCATGAGAGTGCAGGCGACCCGATCTCCAGGGCCATGGCGTTTTGACCACGCGCTCGTTGCACCACACGCCTGTGTGGCGCATGCTCCCTTTTCACATCGCATTACTTTCGGAACCAACCGTGAAATCTCGCCGTTACCCTGACACCTCGCATGTGCGCCTGCGCGCCATCAAGTCCACCTTCCAGGCGGAAGATGCACTGTGCGCCGCGACGCTCTACGTGCCGCAAGACGCCGATCCCGATCAGGAATTGCCCGCCATCTTGATGCTGGGCGGGTGGGGCAGCATCCAACGCGCCATGACCTCGTCATACACCCACAGTTTTGTCGAAGCGGGGTTTGCCGTCATGGAGTTCGACTACCCCGGCTGGGGCGACAGCGGGGGCTTTCCGAGGCAGGACATCAACCCATGGCGGCGGACAAGGGTGGCCGACACTGCGCTCGCTCATTTGAAGGCACAGCCGATGGTCGCTGCAAACCGCATCACCCTGTGGGGCACATCGTTCGGCGGGGGCCATGTGGTGGATCTGGCATCGCAGCACCCGGAACTCAAGGGCGCCATCATCCAGGTTCCCATGCTCGACGGGATGGCTGCCACCTTGGCCACGCCGCCCCTTCGGATGATGAAGATGAGCACGCTGGGACTGATCGATTTCCTCAAGCCGGGCACGCCCATTTGTGTGCCGACACTGTCTCGCGAAGGGCAGTTTGGCACCATGGACCGGGACGGCGCCTGGGAGGCCATGGAGCTTGCCATGGCGGCATTGAAAGGCTACGGCTACGACAACCGGGTGACGGCCAGGTCCTTGTACACGATGCCGTTCTATCGGCCGTGGCAGCGCTTGAAAGACGTCAAGATTCCCATGTTGATGATCGGCGCGACCGGTGACACGGTGGCGCCCTTTGTGTCCGACAAGGTTCACCGGGTGGGCAATCCCCATATCGAGGTCATCGAAATCGATGCCAATCACTTCGATCCGTACTTCGACCCGCTGTTTCCCAAGATGCTGGCGTTGCAGATGAATTTCCTACTTCGCTGAACATGACAACCCTTACTTTGAAAGCCGGTCAGACGGCTGTGATCACCGGCGCGGGCAGCGGCTTTGGTTTGGCGCTGGCACGGCTTGGCGCCCAGAAGGGCCTGAACCTCGTACTGGCCGATGTCCAGCAGGATGCCTTGGATGCATTGGATGCCGAGTTGACGAAGGCAGGCGCGAAGTTCGCCCTCTTGAAGAGCGATGTCTCGCTTGCGGAAGACGTGCAGGCCGTGGCCGACCTGTGCATGGCGCGTTTTGGCGCGCCCAACATCGTGATCAACAACGCGGGCGTGGAACACTGCGGCTTGATTTGGGAGCACAACCAGCGCGATTGGGAATGGGTGCTGGGCGTCAACCTGTTCGGTGTGATCCACGGCCTGCGCATCTTCACGCCTTTGATGCTGGCCGCCGCGCGCAAGGACCCCGCCTGGCAAGGACACATGGTCAACGTCGCCTCCATGGCAGGCTTGTTGAACTCTCCGAACATGGGCGCCTACAACGTGAGCAAGCATGCCGTGGTCAGCCTGTCCGAGACGCTGTACCAAGACCTGGCCTTGGTGACGGACCAGGTGCACGCTTCGGTGCTGTGCCCTTACTTCGTACCCACGGGCATCCACATGTCGCATCGCAATCGCCCCGCAGAGTTGTGCAGCGAGGACAAGCCCACGCCAAGCCAGATGATTGCGCAAGCCATGATGACGAAGGCGGTCACCTCAGGCAAGGTCACGGCCGATGAAGTGGCCCAGCTCGTGTACGAAGGCATCGAAGCCGGTCGCTTTTATATCTACACACACCCGAACGCATTGCGCATGGTGCAGACGCGCCTGGAGGATGTGCTCCAGGGCCGCAACCCAAGCGATCCGTTCCTGGGCAAGCCAGAAATCGGCGAACAGTTGCGCAACGCCTTGCGCATTCGATAGCGGCCTTTTTTTTAATCTAAGGATGACAAGCATGGCAGAGATCTCGAAGCCCTGGCTCTCGCACTACCAGCCCGGCGTGCCGGCACACATCGACGCTTCGGTGTACCCGAGCTTGGCCGAACTGCTGGAGCAGGCATTCAAGCAGCACGCGCGCCGTGACGCGGCGGCCTTCATGGGCGCCCGTTGGACGTTCGAGCAGCTCGACGATGCGTCGAAGGCGCTGGCAGGCTGGCTCCAGTCCTGCGGCTTGGCGCCCGGCGCCCGGGTGGCGCTGATGATGCCGAACGTGCCGCAGTACATGGTGGCGATCGCGGCCGTGTTGCGGGCGGGTTTCGTGGTCGTCAACGTGAATCCCCTGTACACGCCTCGCGAGCTGGAGCACCAGCTCAAGGACTCCGGGGCCGAAGCCATCGTGATCCTGGAGAACTTCGCCGTGACTCTGGAGCAGGTGGTCGAGCGCACGCCGGTCAAGCATGTGGTGCTGGCGGCCATGGGCGACATGCTGCCTTGGGCCAAGGGCAAGCTGGTGAACTTCGTGGTGCGGCACGTCAAGAAGATGGTGCCGACGTTCACGCTGCCCGCCGGCCTGAAGGTGACCCGGTTCAACGATGCGCTCGTTCGAGGCAACAGCAAGGCGTCGTTCAAGCGCCCGCAACTGCGTCCGGACGACGTCGCCTTCCTGCAGTACACCGGCGGCACCACGGGCGTGTCCAAGGGCGCCACGCTGCTGCACCGCAACGTGGTGGCCAACATCCTGCAATGCGAGGCCTGGTTCAAGCCGGAGCTGAGCAAGAACGGCAACGAGCAGCTGGTCAATGTGTGCGCGCTGCCGCTGTATCACATCTTCGCGCTCACGGCCTGCTTCATGGTGGGCGCGCGCATGGGCAGCCTGAACATCCTGATCGCCAACCCGCGCGACATGGACGGGTTCATCAAGACGCTGCAGGGGTTTCGGATCAGCCAGTTCCCGGCGGTCAACACCCTGTACAACGGCTTGCTGAACCATCCGGAATTCGCCAAGCTCGATTTCTCGGGGCTGCGCGTGAGCAATGGCGGCGGCATGGCGGTGCAGCAAGCCACCGCCGAAATATGGAAGAAGATCACCGGGTGCTCGATCGTCGAAGGCTACGGCTTGTCGGAAACCTCGCCGGTGGCCACGATCAATCGGCTCGACAGCGCGGGCTTCACCGGCGCGATCGGCATGCCGATTTCGTCGACCGAGGTGGTGATCCTGGACGATGCGGGCGCGGTGCTGGGCACGGACGAAATCGGCGAGATCGCGATCCGCGGCCCGCAGGTGATGGCCGGTTACTGGAGACGCCCTGATGAAACCGCCAAGGTCATGACGGCCGACGGGTTTTTCCGCACGGGCGACGTGGGGATCATGAACGCCGACGGCCTGATCAAGATCGTGGACCGCAAGAAGGACATGATCCTGGTGTCGGGCTTCAACGTGTACCCCAACGAGGTGGAGCAGGTGGTCAGCCTGCACCAGGGCGTGCTGGAATGCGCCGCCGTGGGCGTGCCGGATGCCAAGTCCGGCGAGGCCGTGAAGCTGTTCGTGGTCAAGAAGGATCCGTCTCTGGTCGAAGCAGATCTGGTGCGCTACTGCAAGGAGCAGCTCACCGGCTACAAGTGCCCGAAATACATCGAGTTTCGCGATGACCTGCCCAAGACCAATGTGGGCAAGATCCTGCGCCGCGAGCTGCGGGACGAGCAGAAGAAGGCAGCCTGATCGATAGACGACCATCGATGTATCGTCTTGCCATCGCTAGATGTCGGCGATGCATTGATTGCGACCGGCCTTTTTGGCTGCGTACAGCGCGCGGTCAGCGCGTTCCAATGTGTCTGCCCAGCTCTCTCCAACGCGATGGTGAGCCAGACCCGCAGAGAAGGTGACGCGCAGTTCTGAGACTTGACTCGAAAGCGCTGCCTGGGCAACCGCCACCAGCAGGCGGTCAATGGGCGTCTGAGACCCACCTGGCATGACGATCAGGAACTCTTCACCGCCCCACCGGCCAACCGTGTCTATGTCTCGAAAGGCGGATTTTGCCAGGGCGGCAAATCCAAGCAGCACCTCATCGCCAACCTGATGTCCATGGGTGTCATTGACCTGCTTGAAATGATCCAGGTCAATCAAGGCAACGCAGAAGCCAGGCGTACCGGAGCCACCGCGCATGGTTTCATGATCAAGGACCTCATGCAAATGCTGCCGGTTGTAAAGGCCTGTCAAGGTGTCGATGGCCGTGAGGCGCTCGACTTCCGCGATGGCCAACTCAAGTTCTTTGCGTTCTGTGTGGTTCTTTTCGCGGGAGCGGGCGTAGTTGTATGACTGCCAGGTGAGCATCAGCAAGACACCGCAAGCTGTCGCCATGCTCAAGCCCTCTGATGCGGTATCGAATACTGGCCCACCCCAGAAACTCATGCCGATCCAGGAAATAACCAGTCGGCCTTGCAAAACCACCACACCCCCGATGAATACAGGGCGAGTCGTGCAATTGGGGATGGTCAGAACTCTGGGTTTTCGGTTCAATGACGCTCAGTTTCTGGGAGTTTTGAGGATCTGAACAGATGAGCACGCCCGACTTCTTTCGCGCCCGGCTGGACACCATGATCGACCTGCGCCACCCGCTGGCCGTGCTGGCCACACGGATGCCGTGGACCGAGATCGAGAAGTCCCTGGCGCCGCTGTTTGCACGCAAGGCGCGCATGGGCAGCATGAAGCTGGACGCCGACATGTTTGGCCCCACCGCCGTGGTGGTTGCCGGTGGCCTCAGTGCTGCTGGCCGCCCGCGGCTGCCCATCCGCCTGATGGTGGCGCTGCTGTATCTCAAGCATGCCTTCAACGAGAGCGACGAGTCGGTGGTCGAGCGCTGGAGCGAGAACTGCGTGTGGCAGTTCTTCAGCGGCCAGCAGTACTACGAGCCCCGCATGCCCTGTGACCCCAGCCAGATCGGGCGCTTTAGACGTGTGCTTGGTGAGGCCGGGGTCGAGCAATTGCTCAAGACCACCATCGAGACGGCGGTGCGCATCCAGGCTGTCAAGAAGAGCGAGTTCGAGCGCGTCATCGTCGACACCACAGTGCAGGAGAAGGCCATCGCCCATCCGACGGACAGCCGCTTGCTGGAGGTCGCACGCGGACAACTGGCCGAGATGGCCAAGAAGCTGGGGCTGTCGCCCAAGCAGACCTTTGAGCGCGAAGGCCAGACGCTGCGCCGCAGGGCTGGGGGCTACGCTCACGCCCGCCAGTTCAAGCGCCTGCGCAAGGTGCTGCGTCGCCAGCGCACGATCCTGGGTGTGCTCATGCGTGATGTGCAGCGCAAGATGGCCGATTTGAGCGATGCCGCCCAAGCCCAGTTACAAGACCTGCTCGATCGCGTGACGCGCATCCATGCGCAGACCGCCAGCAAGGCCAATCCCAGCGGGCGCGGCAAGCTGTACGCACTGCACGCCCCCGAGGTCGAATGCATCGGCAAGGGCAAGGCCCGCAAGCCCTATGAGTTCGGCGTCAAGAGCAGCCTGGCCATCACGCATGGCCAAGGCCTGATCGTCGGTGCGCGCACCTTCCCCGGCAACCCGTATGACGGCCACACCCTGGCGGCACAGCTGGAGCAGACCAGCACGCTGCTGCAAGACCTGGACGTCAAGCCCACCACGGCCATCGTGGACTTGGGCTACCGTGGTGTGGACGCGGAGATCGCGCCCATCGAGCTGATTCACCGAGGCAAGTCCAAGCGGCTGACGGACAAACAACGACGATGGCTGAAGCGGCGCCAGGCGGTCGAGCCGG
>NZ_JAUSAR010000124.1 GCF_030652515.1 Aquabacterium sp.
TTGAACATGGCCTGGTCGAAGACCTGGATGCCAGCGACCTGGAAGAGTTGAGCCAGCTGATGTTGGCCCAGGAGGTGCATCACCGTCCCTCGGCTTGGGGCTTCACCGCTTGCGCCATGCTGCCGCTGTGGGCCAAGCCCACCTTCAGCGAATGTCAGATCGAAGAGATGGAGCGCATCCAGGGCTACCTGATCGACGCGCCGGACGACTCGGTGGACACCGTGCTGCAATTGCGTGACCAGTTTCTGCAGGGCATTGGCATGACCTGCGAAGACGTGCACCGGGCGGTGCGGCAACCCAATGAGTACGGCACAGGCCAACGCAGGGGCGGGCGCGGCCTGGCCAGCTGAGCTCAACGAGAGACTTCACCCCCACTTCACACACCTCATCAAGAGCTCACACCAGCCTATCAGACTGAACTGATTGATGGGCTGGTTTGCAAAGAGGTGACCTTGCATGGGTGCGGTTGACGCTGATGATGAATGGGCGCTGCTGCCGCCTTGCACGCGGCTCTGGGGCCCGGCCACCACGCGCCAAATCGCGCGCTTGCTGGGTGCCTACCTCACGCTGGTGGCGCTGGGTTCGGCCTTGCTGCTGCTGGCCCGCCAGGATGCACTTCAGATCTTCGGCCTGGGCCTGTTGTTGCCAGGTGCCGGCTTTCTTGCGCATGCTGACATTTGCACCAGCAGCGGCATCGGGCATGGGCTGGCGGCTTTGTGCAGCCTCGGGGCCTTTGCTTTCTCCTTGCTGATCTGGTTTGGCACGGGCAACATCCTGGCCCCACCACTGGTGTGGTTCACCTCGGCCGTGTGGGCCGCCAGCATGCGCCATGGTGCCATCCAGAGCGGGCTGCTCAAGGCGGTGTACGCCTCGATGGGCTGGGCGGCCTTAGTGCTGGCGTTGACGATGCTGGCCTGGTTCGCGTTTGCACGTCGGCAAAGGCGCCTCGACAACCGCTACCTTGACCAGCAACGAGGGCGCCTGGACCAGGTCTTCACGGCACCACCACCTCCACAGGGCGAGCGGCCGGAGATGTCGTTGGCACACCTGCAGCGCCTGCGCTTCGCGCTGGATCGGGCCCTGCAAGCGGATGATGCCTTCGAGGGCTTCGAGCAGCGCGACCAGTTCCAGACAGCCGCCTTGCGCTACCAGCTCAACTTTCTGGGCTACGGCCTGGCCTTGACGCAGGCGCGTTTCACACCGGCCTTCGCGGGCTACGCCAGGCAGGCTCAACGCCAGCTGCTGCTCAAGCAGGCACACCACCGGGTCTGGGCCTACTGGGCCTTGGAAAATCGCTGGGGCAATCTGCGTGGCGACCCCGACCCGGTGGCGCGAGAGAACATCATGTACACGGGCTTTGTCGCGTTGCAGATGGCCTTGTTTCAGGCCAGTACCGGCAGCACGGAGTTCTCAATCAAAGGTGCTTTGCGGCTCAGCCATCCACAGGGACAAACCTATTCGCACGACTTTGCCTCTTTGACGGCCAGCCTGATGCAGGCCTACCAGCCCTCCCCTTACTACCTGATCGCTTGCGAGCCCAACTGGGTCTACCCCCTGTGCAACATGATGGGCGCCAGCGCGGTGCTGGCCCACGATGCCCAGCACGGGCTGAGCGGGTGGCGCGCCCATGCCGCGGCTTTCCGCCACCACCTGGAGGCGGAGTTCCTGGATGGCCTGGGCCGCTACGTGCCCTGTCGATCGGCCCGCACCGGGCTGGCCCTGCCCGCCATCGGCGGTGCCATGCCGCTGGCCATGCCTTGCTATTTCTTGAACGCGCTGGCGCCCGATCTGGCCCGCCGCCAATGGTTGCTGCTCAGGCGCCGCTTGTTCGATGCCAGTGGCCGTTTCAGGTGCCGCGCGTTCTGGCCCATCGACACGGGAAACTATGGTTTCTCCAGGGCCAGTGCTTACACCGCCACGGCCTTGGCCGCCGTCGAGCTGGGTGACGAGTCCGTGGCCGCGCATTGCCTGGCCGCCTTGGAAGATGAGTGCCCGAGCACGCTCAAGGATGGCGTCATTCACCGGGCCAAGGCCTCGGTGTGGGCGCATGGGGTCGAACTGATGGCGCTGGCGGGTGTCCGAGATGGCTTCAGGCACTTGATCACCGCCCCACTGGCCACCGCTGGCGCCGAGGAAGGCAGCGGCCCCCGGCTGGAAGGCCTGCGCTACCCCGAGGTGCTGGTGGCCTCGGCCCATGCCGATGCACCTGCCGGTTCCCTCCACGCGGTGCTGTATGGGGGGCTTGGCGACGGCGAGCACCGTGTGACGGTGTCGGGCTTGCGTGCGCACGCGTGCTATCGGGTCGAGGGCGCCCGCGTCCACCAGGTGCGGGCCGATGGCTTGGGCTGGGTCAGCTTGGAGGTGCTTCTGCAGGGTCGCACTTGCCTGAGCCTGCGACCGCAGGAGAACCCGTGATGGCTTGCTGTGTGCTGATCGCGGCCATCTGGTGTGCTGCTTTGGGTTTGAAGGCCTGGTCGACAGGGGCCTTCAACCAACCCGGCGGCCAGGCTCAGGATTGGCGTTTGATGAAAAAGGATGATCGACCATGAGACCAGGTTTCACCTTGGCCGCGCGAGTCAAGAGCTTTGGCTACGCTTTTGAAGGGATCGCCCTGATGCTCAAGACGCAGCACAACGCCTGGCTGCACCTGGGCGCCTCACTGCTGGTGGCGGGGATGGCCTGGTGGTGGGGCGTGAGTGCGTCCGACTGGCGCTGGCTGCTGCTGGCCATGGCGATGGTGTGGGGGGCCGAGGCCATGAACACGGCGGTAGAGTTCCTGTGCGATGTGGTGTCGCCGCAATACGCCCCGGCCGTCAAAGGCGCCAAGGACATTGCCGCAGGCGCTGTGCTCATCGCGGCGGTGGCGGCCGCGTTGATCGGCGCGTTGACCTTCTGGCCTTATGTCGAGCTGCGGCCGATGACCACGCGCAAGCCCGATCAGGCGAAGGTGTTGACGTTGCGTCCGACCAGCCCCTCGGTGGCCAGTGGCGGTGGCGCAATCGCCTGCAGCAAGCCGGCGGCCGCGATGGTTTGCTGATCCAGCGCTTTGCGCAGCAACAGCATTTGAGCGGCGCCCGCAGTGGGATCTTGGGCAGCAGACGTGGCTGAGCTCACGCCGGCGCTTGTCGCGATGTTCATCTGCGGTCCTGTCGGTGGTGATCAAGGTTTATCGGCCCCATGTGGCCCAACTTGAATCGCATGTCACACACACCTTAAGATGCGGCGACCCCTGCAGGAGCAAGCCCGTGTTCGATCAAGTGATGGCCACCCTGGCCAACGAGTTCTCCGACGTGCCCGATGCGGCGCAGATCACCCGCATCCTGGTGCGCTTGCTGCTGGCCGCCATCCTGGGTGGGATCCTGGGCTATGAGCGCGAGCAGCGTGGCAAAGCCGCTGGCGTGCGCACGCACATGTTGGTGGCCATGGGCGCGGCCTTGTTCGTGCTGGTGCCTCACCAGGCAGGCATGGAGGTCGCCGACCTGAGCCGCGTGATGCAAGGCGTCATTGCCGGTATCGGCTTTCTGTGTGCTGGCGCCATCATCAAGAACCAGTCGGAAGAGGACGTGCAGGGCCTGACCACCGCCGCCGGGGTCTGGATGACTGCCGCCATTGGCATCGCCTGTGGTCTGGGCCGCGAAAGCACGGCGCTGATCAGCACGCTCCTGGCGCTGGCGATTCTCAACACCGTGCCGCGCTTGTTGGGCACGGACAAGCCGGGTGGCAAGAACAACGGGCGTTGAAAAGCCTTACTGCGAAGGATCGCGTGTGCGTGTCTTGGCCACACCAGTGACGATGCCCAGGCCCAACAGGATCAGGCAGGCGATGCCGACGTAAAGGTGAGGTACGCCAGCCACCACCAGGCCCCAGGCAACGCCGCCGGTGATCAGCAGAAAGCCTACAAGGTAAAGTGCGAATGACATGAGTGGGACTCCTTTTGGAAGTTCACTGTAGCGGTCGCCCCCGCGCTGGGGCCATCGGCAGGCGCCCGCATTTCACGTAGGTCACCGCCTACAGCTTGTGGCCTCTGCCCTTACCTGCCGCCCTTGCGCGACAAGGCCCACATCCCCGCCCCCAGCAAAGCCAAGCCTGCCGCCAGCGGCACCACCACGTTGCGCGCCTTGACGCCGCCGTAGTGACCATCAATGCGGGCTGGGCCCGACGCTGGTTCGAACAGGTTCCCGGCCGTTTTACGCACGGGCGGCGCTTTGCGCAGATAGGCTTGCACGCCACGCGCCAGCAACGACGAGACCAGGCCCGGCGCGAGGCCGTGTCCCCATTTCACCGCCGAGGCTGCGGCCCCCACGGTGACCGCATCGCGTGGTTGCAAGGCCAGGCGCACCATGGCCTGTGCCACCCGGCGAGGATCGGACAGTGGTCCGATGGGCTTGATCTCGCGGCCGGTGTAGTTGCCGGCATGGGCGATGCCCGGCGTGTCCAGGAAAGCCGGGAACACATCGCACACGTGGATGCCTTCGTGGTGGCTCAACTCAGCGCGCAAGGCTTCTGAAAAGCCACGCAGCCCGAACTTGCTGGCGCTGTAGGCGACCGAATAAGGCGCCGGGGCCCAAGCCCCGACCGACAAGGTGTTGATCAGCACGCCGGCCTGGCGTTCCTTGAAGTGCGGCAGCACGGCATAGGCCCCATTGATGTAGCCCAGCAAGTTGGTGCGGATCACGCGCTCGTGCGCGGCAATCGGCGTGTCGGTGAACTCGCCCACCGCGCCCACGCCTGCATTGTTGATCCACACGTCGATGCCGCCGAAACGTTCGATGGCCTGAGCTGCCAGGGTCTTCATGGCCTGCGGGTCGCCGACATCGGTCACGACCACTTCGGCCTCGATGCCTTTGGTGCGGCATTCCTTGGCGACTTCTTCCAGGGCATCTTGCCGACGCGCGGCCAGGACGACGTGGGCGCCCGCTTCGGCAAACGCCAGGGCCGCTGCACGGCCAACACCGCTGGAGGCGCCGGTGATGACCACGGTTTTCTGGCTCAGGGGGTATGGGTGGTTCATGAGTTCTCCTATTTTTTGCGAGGGTCAGGCCTTGTCAGCAATTGGCGTTCCGGCCTGGGTCCGCATCTGGTCCATCAGGGCGTACCAGTCCAGGCGACGCGTGCTGACCATGATCGCGGTGAGCACCAGGAAGAGCAGGCCCGAGCCCAGGACCAGGGCGTTCTGCTCCAGTTGCAGCAGCGCATAGAGCGTGCCGAACAAACCGGCGATGCCCGCGCCAAAGGCCAGGCCACTGCGCCAGCCCTGCAGCACGAAGCTGCCGTAAAAGGTCAGCAGCAAGGTGCAGGCCCCCGCCGCCAGGGCGTAGGCGATGCCGAAGGCCAGGCGCTCAGACAGGCTGACCAGCAGCAGGAAGAACACCGTCAGGGCGGCACCCACCAGCAGGTACTGGATGGGGTGCACGCGCAGGCTGCGCAGCACCTCGACCAGGCCCACGCCCACGAAGGTCAGCACGATGAACAACAGTCCGTACTTGGTGGCACGGTCGCTCAGCACATAAGGACTGACCGGGTCCACGAAGGCCACGCCAAAGGCTTCGATGCAGCCGGTTTGCTCGCTGCCGCCCTCGCTGGTGCGGGTGGCGTACTCCACCGGGTCGCCGGTGAACCAGGCGGGGCACAAGGGGGCATCGCGTGTGAAGGCACTTTGGGCCGTGCTGGCCAGGGAGGTGACCTTCCAGCTGGCGGTGAAATCACGCTCGCCTACCTGGCGGTCCGTGGGCAGGAAGCGGCCGCCAAACGAGGGGTGTGGCCAGTCCGCTTTCAGGGTGACTTGCGTGGTGTTGGCCACCGGGGCCAGCGACAGCGATTGCGTGCCGGCGATCTCCAGGTTCAAATCGACCTGCCATGGACCGGGTCGCTCAAGCAAGTCGGCCAACACCGGGGCCTGAAATCCTTGTGGGTATTTGGCCATGCCACTGCCGGGCAAAATGGGCAGGCTCTGGCCTTGCAGGCGCATCTCGGCCACGCGGATGCCACGCGCATCGCTCAAGGCCACGGACAGGAATGGGGCGTCGCACTTGACCTCGCCACCCGGGTGTTCGGCCTGGGCGATCAGGCCGCGCACATCGGCCCACTCGGCCGCCAGCCCTGATCTCACCCCGTAGCCATTGACCTTGAACATGCCGCGATGGCGCAGGGTCATGTCCACCGTGGCGTCCACCTTCAGCAGCGTGGGGGCCAGGCGCAGCTCGCGCGATGCGGTGCTGAGCACGGGCCGGGGGTCTTTGCCTTCGGTCTGGCCGGACACCCAGGTTTCGGTGCAGCGACGGGCCAGGGTCGGGCCCATCAAGGTCTGGCTGGTGGCCAGGCTGTTGGCGACACTGCGCTCGGCCTCGCCCTGTCGCTCTTGCCGCTCACGCACCAGGGCCTGCACCGACCACAAGGCCCACAGCAGGCCCAGGATGACGGCGGCCAGGGCGGTCGCCTTGCTCAACATGGGGAATTTCATGGATGCTCCGTTCGTGATTCAACGGAGCCAGTCTGGGCAGCGCGGGTGAGGGGCGGATGAAGTTGGTGAAGTCAGCGTGAAGTCGGCAGGCGTAAGGTGGCGCAAAAGCCGGGCTCGGCCGCTTGCAAGCGCAAGCTGCCGCCATGCAGTTGCATGACCTGCCGCACGATGGCCAGGCCCAGGCCCGATCCCTTGCGCGGTGTCTCGCCGGGAGCCGCGGGGCGGGGTGTGGAGTAGAAGCGCTCACCCAGGCGGACCAGGGCGTAGTCGGGCACGCCGGGGCCATGGTCGCGGACCGACAGTTCGATGTGGCCCTGGCTCCGCGTCATCGTGACTTCGACCCGGCCGCCCGGGCTTGAAAAGTCCACGGCGTTTTCCAGCAGGTTGCTGATGGCCATGGCCAGCAAGTCGGGCTCGCCTCGCACAGGGGCCAGGCCGTCCAGCGGATGCCAGACCAGGGCCAGTTGCCGTTGCTCCAGGCGTGCTGTGGCGGCTTGGATGGCTTGCTCAACGCACATGCCCAGGTCGAGCACCACCTGGTGGTCCAGGCTGTGGCGGTGTTCCAGCTTGGACAGCTCCAGCAGGCGTTCGACGAGCATGTGCAGACGGTCGGCCTGGTCGCGGATCTGCTGCGCAAACAGGTGCCGGTCGGCGGCGGGCAACTCTTCCTGCAGCAGCTCGGCCGCACCGCCGATGGCGGCCAGCGGGCTCTTCAGCTCGTGGGTCATGGCGCGCACCAGTTGCTCGACATGCTCGTGGCCATCGAGCCGATCGCGCATGGCTTCCATGGCGTGGGCCAGGTCGCCCAGTTCACCGGGCAGCTCGGGCGGCGGTTGGCGCTGACCCAGTTGCACATGCTGCGCATAGTGGCGCAGGCGGCGCACCGACCACACGATCCAGCCGGTGACCGCCACGCCAATGGCCAATGACAGGCCCAGCAACCAGAAGCCTTTGACCAGGATGTCGCGCTCGGCCCGGTGGATGAACTGCTGCACCGTGCTCATGGGCTTGGCCACAGTCAACACGCCAACGATTCGCGCACCTTGCTTGACGGGTGCGGCCACGTACATCACCGAGCTTTGGTCGTCGCTGTAGACCAGGCGCGTGGAGCGTGCGCCGTACTCGCCGCGCAGGGTGCGTGTCACATCGCGCCATTGCGAGTAGTCCTGGCCAGTGGCGGGGGGCACGTTGTCGCGAAAGCCAGTGTCGAAGACCACGCGGCCACTGGCATCGGTCAGGTAGATGCGAAAGTCCATGGTCTGCTTGCTCAGGCCCCGGATGCGCGCGTCCACGGGCCGGGCCGCGTAGTCCTTCACGCGCAGGGCAAAGCGGCTTTGGTCCAGCGTGCCGCCTGGGGGCAAGGCGGCCAGGTCATCCACGGCCAGTTCGGCCAGGATGTTGGCTGTGTCCACCATCATGTCTTCCATCACCTCGCTGACACTGGGCCGCACCTCGGCCACGAACACGCGCATCACGAAAAAGGCCGCGATGCCGGTGATCAGGAAGAAGCCTAGCAGCAGGCGCAGGCCGAGCTTCACAGGCGCGCGGGGTCGATGGCGTAGCCCAGGCCACGGTGGGTGATGATCAGCTCGACATCGCCACAGGCCTCGCGCAGTTTGGCGCGCAAGGTCTTGATGTGCGTGTCCACGGTGCGGTCGGTGCTGTCGGCGTCCAGGCCCCACACGGCGTCCAGCAAGGCCTCGCGCGACCAGATGCGGCCGGGCACCTTGAGCAAGGCCATCAGCAGGCCATGTTCGCGCCGGGTCAGGGGCAGCCAGGTGTCGCCATGGCGGATGCGCTGGCCGACCTCGTCGCAGACCAGGGTGGCCTCGCTGCGCTGGGGCTCAGGCGCGGGGGCGTGGGCCGTGCGGCGCAACAAGGCGCGCAAGCGGGCGCACAACTCGCGCGTGCTGAAAGGCTTGGTCAGGTAGTCGTCGGCGCCCAGTTCCAGGCCCAGCACACGGTCCAGCTCTTCACCACGCGCGGTGAGCATGACGATGGGCAGTCGGCCATTGCGGCCCACATCACGCCGCAGATCGCGGCACAGGTCCAGGCCACTGCCATCGGGCAGGCCGACATCGAGGATGGCCGCCGCGTAAGCGTGCTGTGGGTCGGCCAGCTTGTGCATGGCTTCGCGCACCAGCCCCACGTGCTCAACCGTGAAGCCTTCACGCTCCAGCGCATAGGCCACGGTGCGGGCAATGGCCGGGTCGTCTTCCAGCAGCAGCAAAGGAATCGTCATGCCGGAAATTGTGCCAGCGATGCACCATGTCTTGAGGGCACGTGTCAGGCCGTTCTGCTACGCTGGCCGTTCAACATGCCTTTTGATTCTCCATGACCTCATTCATGCTGGCCGACGCCAGCGCGGTGCCTTGCGGCATTGCCCGATGGGCGCGCCGCGTGCTCTGGTCGCTGAGCATGGCCGCCTTGACGACGGGCTGCGCCAGTTTGCCCGAGCCGGTGCCCCGTGCTGACACCCATGCCTTGGCCGACCACCAGGCGACCGAGCTGGGTCGACTGGCGATCGCGAGTGCCCCCGGCCCCGGCGTGTCGGGCCTGCGCCTGCTGGCGTCGGGCGAGGACGCCTTGGGCTCGCTGGCGGCCCTGGCCGACAACGCGCGCCGCACGCTGGATTTGCAGTACTACCTGATCCACAGCGATGGGTCTTCGCGCAGCCTGATGCAGCGGGTGCGCGCGGCCGCCGACCGTGGCGTGCACGTGCGTCTGCTGCTGGACGACCTGAACACCGCAGGGCAGGACCGGGGCCTGCTGCGCCTGACGAACCACCCCAACATCGAGGTCCGCCTGTACAACCCCTTCCCGGCGGGCCGCCTGGGCACCATCAGCCGCATCCTCGCGTCGATCACGGACATGAGCCGCATCAACCACCGCATGCACAACAAGATGTTCGTGGCCGACAACGCCCTCGCCATCACGGGGGGGCGCAACCTGGGCGATGCCTACTTCGTGCAAAGCCCGGACAGCAACTTCCTGGACATCGACATGATCGTGGCCGGGCCGGCGGTGCGGGCCTTGTCTGCCACCTTCGACCGATTCTGGAACGACCCCATGGCCTACCCGGTGGCCGCGGTGGTGGACCAGTCCATCCTGCTGTCACCGCCGCCTGAGGCCAATGGGGCGGGCCAGTCGGCCAGTGTCCCGGTGGCGATCCCGGACACGGCGTTTGCTCGTGATTTGAAGCAGGGCCGCCTGACCCTGGTGTGGGCCCGGGCCACGGTGCTGGCCGACAAGCCCTCCAAGATTCTGAGCGAAGGCCAGCCCACGAACGCTGAGGCGATTGCCGACGATGTGGACCGCATCATCCGGTCGGCCCGCCAGGAACTGATCGTGATCTCGCCTTACTTTGTGCCGGGGGTGCGCGGGCTGGCGCTGTTCAAAGGCTTGCGCGATCGGGGCGTGAAGGTGCGCGTGCTGACCAATTCACTGGCCACGACGGACGCGCCTGCGGTGCACATTGGTTATGCGCGGTACCGGACTCAGTTGCTGGCCATGGGTGTGGAGCTGCACGAGTTGCGGCCCTTGCTCAATGCCAGGCAGGCCAAGCTGGGATCATTCGGTTCGTCGCACGCGTCCTTGCATGCCAAGGTGGTGGTCCTGGACCGGCAGACCGCGCTGGTCGGCTCCATGAACCTGGACCCGCGCTCGGCCAAGCTCAACTCCGAGATGGGCGTGCTGATGCACAGCCCGGAGATCGCGCTGCAACTGGCGCGGTTGTTTGAAGAGGTGAGCGAGGACAGCTACCACCTGTCCTTGAGCGACGGGCAGCAGGTGCAATGGCACACCACGCCGCCCGACCCGGCCTTGCTGGGGCAGAGCGAACCCGAGGCCAGCGCGTGGCTCAAGTTCGGCATCAAGCTGCTCTCGCCCTTTGCCCCTGAAGAGATGCTCTGAACTCAGTCGCGGCCGTGCTTGCCGTGACCATTGCCATGGCCGTTGCCATGACCACGGTCCTTGCCGCCGTGGCGGTCATGGTCGTGGAAGTCATGGCGGTCGTGGCGATCATGGCGCTTGCCCGGGCCAGGACGGCCGTTGCCAGGGTGTTCGTGCTGCCAGCGGTTGCGGACCCATTGCTCTTGCACGAAGTAAACCGGTTGGCCGCAAGCCTGGTAGCGGCCGCAATAGCGGCGCCAGTTTTGCTGATGCGCAGTTGGCACGTACAGGTAGATGGGGCGGCGCTCATAGACCACGGCGGGCGGCGCGATGATCACCGGTTGCGGGTACACCAGTTGAGGTTGGCCATAGCCGCCATTGCCAATGTCGATCCGGCCATACACACCGGGTTGGTTGATGCCAATGGACACCCCCACATTGGTTTCAGCCATCACGGGGGCCATGGCGCAAGCGGCCAGGGCCAAAGCGATCAGTTTCTTCATGTCGGTCTCCTACTTCTAATGTCAGTCTGTGGTCGCCGCATCTTCACCGATTTTGGCGGGAGTGCGCGCGGGCGGGGCATTTCTGCAGGGGCATGGCGCACCATTGGTAACAAGCGCACACAAAAAAGCCGGGCAGGGCGTTCGGCTTTTCGGTTCATGCAATGTTGATCACTTCGAGGCTGCAGCAGAAGCGGCACGCACGGGCACTTCGTGTTTGTGGGCTTTACCACCGTGCTTCTTCTGCTGGGCCGTGCCGCTGGCAGCGGCCGCGGGCGCCGAAGCCTGCGCGGCTGGCTGGGCGAATGAACTGGCGGCAAACGCGGTCAGCATGGCAGCAAGGGCGAGGGTCTTGGTCATGATCAGGGCCGGAGTGGTTGTGAAGGATGTGGATTCAACGCGCCCTTGACACCCCGCGTTGACATGAAGAAAGGTAAACACCTCGTTCGAGGCCTGAGCCATTCGGTTAGATTGCGGGCTTGCACGGGCTCCAACGGAAAACACTTTGAACTCCAATCATCTGCAAACCCTGGCCTTGGTGAGCGCGCTGACCTTCTCAGGCGGCACTTGGGCTGCCGAGGCCGCACAGACGCCGTCTTTGGCTTCGCGCGTGACGCACTACGCCGCCAGCTACACCGTCAACCCGGATGGCTCCAACTTGGAAGACCGTGCTTGGTCCATGGCCGTGTTGAAGCCCGAGATGGTGGCTGGTGCCCGCGGCACCTCGGTGACGTACGACCGCCAGTGGCAAAAGGTGACTGTGACCGAGGCCTACACGCGCAAGGCCGATGGCCGACGCCTGAAGGTGCCCAAGGCGGGCTTCAAGGAAGTGCCCGATGCGACCTCGGGCCTGCAGGACCTGAACATCGAGTTTCCCGACGTGGCCGTGGGCGACACCGTGGTGGTGGCTTACCGCGTGAGCACCCGCAAACCCTTGTTTGCCCGGCACTTTTCGATCAACGAAAGCTTTCCCAAGACCGATGCTTACGGCGATGTGAGGATCAAGATTGACGTGCCTGCCAACATGTGGTCCCAAGACCAGGCGCGTGGTTTCCGCGAAGTCAGCCGCGTCGAGAAAGCGGGCCGCAAGGTGGTCGAATGGGCCTGGGACAACCCGCAGCCGCTGCTCAGCGCACCGCCCAGGCTGTCAGGCCACGAACTGGAGGAACAAGCTGGCGTGCTGTTCTCCACCTTCCGCAGCCATGGCGACCTGGCCAAGGCCTATGGCGTGCCTGCGCAGGCCAAGGCGATCGTGACACCCAAGGTCAAGCAGCTGGCCGACCAGATCACGCAGGAAGGGCAAGCCAAAGCCCCCCGCGAGGTGGCCAAGGCCCTGTATGAGTGGGTGACGCTGAACATCGCCAACACCGGGCCCTGCCTGCGCCTGGGCTCGATGGTGCCGCGTGACGTGGACCTGGTTCTGGACAAACGCACCGGCGATTGCAAGGATCATGCGACCTTGTTGCAGGCCTTGTTGAAGGCCAAGGGCATCGCCAGCACCCAGGCCCTGATCAACGCGGGCACGGCCTACGGTTTGCCCAAGGTGCCGGTGGTGTCCATGGTCAACCAGGTCATCAACCACATCCCCAGCCTGGACCTGTACCTGGACACGACTTCGGACAGCGTGCCCTTTGGCATGCTGCCCTTTGCCGATGAAGGCAAGCCCGTGCTGCTGGCCGATGGGCACCAGGATGGCCTGAAGACGCCTGTGTCCCCGGTGGGCTTCAATCAACAGGTCATGAAGACCGAGGTGATCGTGCAGCCCGATGGCTCGGCCTCGGGCACGGTGGACGTGGCCCTGCGCGGCCTGTTCGCAGTCAATGCCCGGATGCGTTTGCGCCAGTTGACCCAGCTGCAGGCGGCCAGCATGGTGAAAAAGTTCTTCGAATCGGGTGGCCAGGCCGGTTCGGGCAGCATGGTCAAGGACAACGCCCGGGCCTTGCGCGACACCTATGGCTATCGCACGCAGTTCAAGGTCGACCAATGGGTGAAACTGCCCGGGCCGGGCAGCTTCATCATCGCGCCCATGTTCTACAGCGAAAGCCCGGTGGCCGACTACGTGGCGGCGGCCACCCAGGTGGTTGATCCGGCAGTGGAAACCTCATGCTCCAGTGGCCATTCGATCGAGGAATACCGCTACCAGCTGCCTGCCAACATGACGATCGAACAGGTCCCGCAGGACGTCAAACTGGACAGCGACAAGCTGTCTTACAGCGCCACCTACCGCCTCAAGGACCAGGTGCTGACCGTCAAACGCGTGTTTGACGACCGCACCGTGGGCAACGTCTGCACGCCAGCCCAGGCCCAGGCCTACAAGGACTTTGCGGCCAAGGCCGTGCCAGATTCCACGGTACAGGTGGTTTTCAAGTAAGGCGGGCTCAACCTGAAGGGGCCCTGAGCCGTTATCCGAAGTGAAACCACTCACGGAGAAGGCTCATGGGCCAAAAGACCACCGCTCAAACCCTGCGCGCCCAACTGATGGCGCCCGAACCCATCCAGCGCGTGCACGCCCTGCATGCCCTGGAGTTGGAGCTGGTCGAGGCCCCGCACGCGGTGGCCGAAGAACTTGAAGCCTTTGCCGCGCGTGGCATCCCCTATTACGCGCCCGAAGAACCCGCTTACCGCGAATGGGTGGGCAAGGCCGTGTCCTACTGGGAGCAACTGCACGCGCCCAAGTCGGTGCCACGCATGACCAGCGCCCGGGCCCGCCGCGCCGCCTGAATCGGCCTGACCACGGCAGGCACCGCCCTGCCGTAAGATCGCCCCACTGCACATGGCAGGGCTGGGGTGAATCGATATGCAACTGCCGGATGGCATCCAGGTGTTGGAACGCGGTTGGCTGTCGTCCAACCACATCGTTTTTCACGATCCCGAGCTGCCCACGGTGGTGGACACCGGCTATGGCAGTGAGAGCGCCCAGACCCTGGCGCTGATCCAGGCCGCCCTGCAGGGTCAGCCACTCCAGCGCATCATCAACACCCACCTGCATTCCGACCATGCGGGTGGCAATGCCGTGTTGAAAGCGCATTACCCCGCTTGCCAGATCATCATCCCGCCCGGCCTGCAAGACGCCGTGACCGTGTGGGATGAAGCCCGCCTGAGCTACACGGCCACCGGCCAGCACTGCGAACGCTTCCTCCACGACGAGGTCCTCACCGTGCCCGGCACCCTCCGGCTGGGCGCACACGACTGGCAGGTGCTGCCCGCCGCCGGGCATGACCACGACATGGTGATGCTGTGGTGCGATGCCTTGGGCATCCTGATCTCGGCCGATGCCCTGTGGGAAAAAGGCTTTGGCATCATCTTCTCGGAGCTGGTGGGCGAGCCCGGCTTTGGCCGCCAGCAAGCCACGCTGGACCTGATTTCGCAGTTGGCGCCCAGGCTGGTCATCCCTGGCCACGGCGCGCCTTTCACCGAAGTCGATGCTGCTCTGCAAACGGCCAATTCGCGCATCCAGTGGCTGATGGACGACCCCAAGCGCAATGCCGACAACGCCATCAAGGCCTTGCTGGCGTTCAAGCTGATGGCCCACCAGCGCCTGAGCCTGGCCGACATCACGCAGCTGATCCAGCAAAGCCAGATCTTCAACACGGTGGTGCACGACCACTACCCGCACGATCCGGCCGTGCTGAGCGAGCGGTTTGCGCAACAGCTGGTGAAGGTGGGCGCCGCGGTGCGGGATGGCGATGATCTGGTGCTAAAAAGCTGAACGAGTCCAATCCAATCAACCAAAACGGAGACCGCATTCGTGACCGAGAGCGTCAAGGAGCTGCGCAAGCAACGTGAGGCGGAGCAGCGCCGCATAAGCATCATCAAGGTGGTGCGCAAGCTGATCAAGAAGGGCGGCTTGGGCGAGATTTCGCTGCGCAAGGTGGCCGAGCTGGCGGGTTATTCCACCACCGTGGTCTATTCGCTGTTCGAGGACAAGGCCATGCTGATCTCGCAGGCCATGGGCGAAGACCTGCTGGAACTGACCAACGCCATGCGCCGCGCCAGCGAAGCGCACAGCATGCCGCTGGACCGCTTGCGCGCCATGGCCCGGGCGTATGTGGATTTTGGGCTGAAGCACCCGGACGAGTACGCGTTTGTGTTCATGCAAAAGCGCCCGCACGCGCCCAATGAAGTGGCGCACGTTCAGCATGGAGATCCGGCTGAAGACCCGTATGCCTTTTCGCGCACCTTGTTCGCGCAATGGGCGGCCACGGGCGAGGTGTCCAGCGTGGATACCGATGTTGACCTGATGACCCAGATTTACTGGGAGGGCATCCATGGTTTTACTGCTCGCCAACTGGTGATGGGGCCAGATGATCCCTGGTTTCCCGAGGTGCCCAATGAGCGGCATCTCACGGCCATCATTGAGGTGCTGTTGACGGGGTTGGTGCGGCACTTTGCGGTTCGCTAGGGGTGGGGCTTTTGGGTGGTGGTGGTGGCTTGCGTTGGGTGGCTTGCTTTGTCTTTGCAGTGCGGGGCGGGGATGAGTCGGAGGCGGGCGGGGCTCCGATGGTGGCGGTCCACCGCGTTGCGGCGGACTGCTCTGCGGTGCTCAGCCACGGCGGGCGGCTGCGGAACTCGCTGTCCT
>NZ_JAUSAR010000126.1 GCF_030652515.1 Aquabacterium sp.
GTCACCGAGCAGGCATCAGTACGTTTGCACCCATGTTGTAGCTCACACATGTAGCTGTGCGACGAGGGTGGCCGCATCGGCTGCGCCAGAGTCTTGAGCCTTGAGTCTTGAACAACAAGCGTCACCGAGCAGGCATCAGTAAGTTTGCACCCATGTTGTAGCTCACACATGTAGCTGTGCGACGAGGGTGGCCGCATCGGCTGCGCCAGAGTCTTGAGCCTTGAGTCTTGAACAACAAGCGTCACCGAGCTGGCATCAGTACGTTTGCACCCATGTTGTAGCTCACGCATGTAGCTGTGCGACGAGGGTGGCTGCATCGGCTGCGCCTGAGTCTTGAGCCTTGAGTCTTGAACAACAAGCGTCACCGAGCAGGCATCAGTAAGTATGCACCCATGTTGTAGCTCACACAAGTAGATGGTATGGCGAGGGTGGCCGCATCGGCTGCGCCCGAGTCTTGAGCCTTGAGTCTTGAACAGCAAGCGTCACCGAGCTGGCATCAGTAAGTTTGCACCCATCTTGTAGCTCACACATACAGTTGTGTGGCGATGTAGTACAGCGAGGGTGGCTGCATCCGCTGCGCCAGAGTCTTGAGCCTTGAGTCTTGAACAACAAGCGTCACCGAGCAGGCATCAGTAAGTTTGCACCCATCTCTTAGCTCACACATGTAGCTGTGCGACGAGGGTGGCTGCATCGGCTGCGCCTGAGTGGCGGGCGTTGTCGAGAATGCTCCTGTTGCTCCTCATTCGAGTGATCACGTGCACCATTTCATCTTCTTTGGCAGCCTTAGCTTCGTTCCCGTCTCAGGCATTCATGCCTCCTTGTGTTCACGTTCACGTAACCTGCTCAAGTGTTGCGTCTACCGGTACGTCTGATTTACCGGTCCCGTCTACTGGTGGCGGCCAAACGTAAATCGCATTTCAAAATAAACTCAGTGATGAGTGAAGGCTGAGAGCGAACGCACTGTTGCGAAGGTTGTGAGCTGATGTCGCTCATGTGTGTGTGTGTCTGTTGCTGTGCTGTGTGTGTGTAACTCTGTGCATGCGGTCGCATGCGGTGTCCG
>NZ_JAUSAR010000135.1 GCF_030652515.1 Aquabacterium sp.
CAGTTGCTGGAGGCGCTGGAAGGCTTCGGGCAGGATGATCTGGCCGACATTGCGTACACCCTGCAGGTTGGCCGCGAGGCCATGGCCCACCGCATGGCCTGCATGGTCTCCAGCATTGATCAGCTGCGCACCTTGCTGCAAGCGATCACCCAAGGCGAGGAAATGCCGCCGGAAGTGTACCGATCGGCCACCACGGCGGACCAAGGGCTGCTCAATGTTTTCGCCTTGGATGAGCAGGCCGCCAGCCTGTTGAGCGCCTGGGCGACCCAGGGCAAGCTTGGCAAGGTGCTGGAACTCTGGGTGCATGGCCTGTCGTTCGACTGGGTGAGTTTGCATGGCCATCAACCGCCACGCCGGGTGAGCCTGCCCACCTATCCCTTCGCCCGGGAACGATATTGGGCGCCTGATCTGAGATCGCCTCGCGTGGCGGACGTTGTCGGGACGCGACTGCACCCGATCCTCCACCGCAATACCTCGACATTGCAGGCGCAGCGCTTCAGCGCGACCTTCACGGGCGAGGAGTTTTTCCTCGCTGATCACCGGGTGAATGGCCAGCGTGTGATGCCTGGTGCGGCTTACCTGGAGTTGGCGCTGCAAGCGGTGCGCCGAGCCACCGAAGCAGGGCATGAGGCCGACGTGGGCATGGGCTTCCATGGTGTGGTGTTCATGAAGCCGCTGGTGGTGGATGAAAACCAAACCGACCTGCACATCGAACTGGATCCACAGGACAACGGCGACATCGCCTTCGAGGTCTACAGTGCGCCGTGCGGCGAAGAGGTCGTGCATTGCCAAGGTGTAGCGGTGCTGAGTGAGGCGCCTCAGCGCCGTGTCGTTGATGTGGACAAGGTGCGGTCGTTGAGCATTCAGCGCTCCATGAACTCGCAGGATTGCTATCAAGCATTCTCTCAAGTGGGCCTGGCTTATGGGCCCAGCCATCAAACACTGCGGCAGGTCCACTCGTTGCTGGATGAGGTCGGGCGCACCATGGTGTTGGCTGACATGTCCTTGCCTCCAGAGGCCACCGATGGCGCTGAGGCATTCATTCTGCATCCCGCCTTGCTGGATGGCGCGTTGCAGGCTTGCGTGGGGATGGTGTCTGGCACCGGGAGCCTCCTGCTTCCATTTGCCGTGGAGCGGGTTGACATTTTCTCGGCGCTGCCGCTCCAGGCCTCGGTCATCGTGGGCCTCAGCCCAGGAGCCTCGCTCGGCGATCCGCTTCTGAAGCTGGACCTGGATGTGGTCGACGCGACAGGCCAGGTGTGTGTCAGCCTGAGCGGATTCAGTTGCCGTGCATTGGATGACCATCATGGCCAGGTGAAGGCAGCGGACCTGGTGTTGGCGGCACCGGCTTGGCAGGAGCAGGAACAGTGGCCTGAGGCTGGCCGGGCCGCGCCGTATGACGAGCATTGGCTGGTCTGGGCCGGGACTGGCGGAGAACTGGCGGCCGACGTGCATGCTGGCCTTCCGCTGGCGCGTCGCTTGGATCTGGGCTGCCGCGGCGGCCAGACGCCACAGGGACTTGCCGAGCTGTATGTGCTTCTGGCCTCTGAACTCATGGCGCATCTGCAGGCTTTGGCCAGGGCACGCCCACAGCAGGAGGTGTTGATCCAGGTCATTGTTCCCGCCCAAGGCCCGGAAAGCCTGCTTGCCGGACTGAGCGGACTGCTCAAGAGCGCGCGCCAGGAACATCCCTGCCTGATCGGGCAGGTGCTGGCGATCGAGTCCACGATCCGGGCTGAAACGCTTCTGGCGCAAGTGAAGGCTGGCGCGAGAAGTCCCACCGATCGCCTGACGCACGAATGGCAACTGGGGGCCATGGGTGAGCTTCGAACCCGGGGCTTCAGGGAGCATGCATTTGGCCCCAAGGTAGCCAGTCCTTGGCGTGACGCTGGCGTCTACCTCATCACGGGGGGGCTGGGTGGCCTGGGTCATCTGGTCGCGAGCGACATCGCCACGGCGGCGAAGAACGTTCACCTGATCCTAACTGGCAGATCGCCATTGGGCCATGAGCAGCGCGACAAGCTGGCGGGCCTGCGCCGTTTGGGAGCTCGTGTGGATTACCGAGAGGTCGATGTTGGAGATGCGGCCATGTTGCGTGTGCTGGTGGCCGAGATCATGGGTGAGCACGGCCGCCTGAATGGCGTGATCCACAGCGCTGGCATTCTGAAGGATGGGCTGATGGTCATGAAGACATCGTCCGACCTGGGGGCGGTCTGCGCACCAAAAGTGAACGCGGTGGTGTTGCTGGACGAGGTCACACGCGATGTGCCCTTGGACCACTTCGTCCTGTTCTCATCAACGACGGGTGTCTTTGGCAATGTCGGGCAGGCCGACTATGCCTGCGCCAATGCCTTCATGGACCACTTCGCACACTGGCGTGCGGAGCAGGTCCGATTGGGCTCGCGCCACGGGCGGACCTTGTCCGTGAATTGGCCACTGTGGGCCGAAGGTGGCATGCGCCCGGACGGACAGGCCCTGCAGCGCCTGCACCGTGCGACGGGGCTGTTGCCGCTTGCGACGGGCCAGGGCATGGCGGCTTTGTACCAGGCGCTGGCCATGGACACGCCTCAACTGCTGGTGTTGGCCGGTGATACCAAGCGATTGCACCAGTGGTTGTGGCCAACGTCGGCGCCCGAGGCCAATGAAGTGGTTCAACCCGCCTTGCCCATCGCCACGATACCGCCTGCGCCCGATGTGGCTCGCGATGAAGGTGTCGGCCAAGCCGAGGACCTGCTGGAAAGCACCGTGCGCTATCTGACGGGTTTGTTGTCGGAGGGGCTGCAGCTGTCGCCCGAGAGAATCGATCCGAAAGCACCGTTGGAGCAGTACGGCATCGATTCGGTGATGACCATGGCCCTGACCTCGCGGCTGGAGGAGAGCTTTGGCGCCTTGTCCAAGACCTTGTTCTTCGAGTACCAAAACATCTCCGATCTTGGTCGGTACTTTGTCAAAAGCCACCGTCCGCGGTTGTCGACGCTGCTGGGGCCAGCCTTGGTTACAGCAACGCCGACCACAGCTTTGGCCGCCGGCGCACGGACCGGACCAGCGACGTTGGCCACCTCTGTGGTGTCGAGGGGCAGACGTTCGCGCAAACGCTTTGGTGTGCTGGCGTCATCGCCAACTCAGTCACCCGCGTCGATGGCGCTGGACGTGGCGATCATTGGTGTGAGCGGGAGGTACCCGAACGCGAGGACGTTGAAGGAGTACTGGGAGAACCTGAAGGGGGGTGTGGATTGCATCAGCGAGATACCCAAGAGCAGGTGGGACCATGACAAGTATTTCG
>NZ_JAUSAR010000138.1 GCF_030652515.1 Aquabacterium sp.
ACGCCGGTGGCAAGTTCAACCAGAACAGCTACAAGGTGTCGGGCGGCCTGCACGGCGTGGGCGTGAGCTGCGTGAACGCGCTCAGCAAGTGGTTGCGCCTGACCATCCGCCGCGATGGCAAGGCCCACCTGATCGAGTTCAAGCAAGGCATCCCGCAAGACCGATTGCTTGAGATGCGCGATGGCTTTGAAGTCAGCCCCCTGCGCATCACCGGTGAGACCGAGAAGCGCGGCACCGAGGTGCACTTCCTGCCCGACGACGAGATCTTCAACAACATCGATTTTCACTACGAGATCCTGGCCAAGCGCCTGCGCGAACTCTCGTTTTTGAACAACGGCGTGAAGATCCGCTTGGTCGACGAGCGCAACAACAAGGAAGACAACTTCGCCTACATCGGCGGGGTCAAAGGCTTTGTGGAGTACATCAACACGGGCAAGAAGATCCTCAACCCCACGGTGTTCCACGCCCAGGGCGACAAGATTTCTGAATTCGGCACCAACGTGGGTGTTGAAGTGGCCATGCAGTGGAACGAGAGCTACAACGAAAATGTGCTCTGCTTCACCAACAACATCCCCCAGCGTGATGGCGGCACCCACCTGACCGGCCTGCGCGCCGCGATGACCCGCGTCATCAACAAGTACATCGAAGACAACGACCTGGCCAAGAAGGCCAAGGTGGAAGTGGCCGGTGACGACATGCGCGAAGGCCTGGCCTGCGTGGTGTCGGTGAAGGTGCCCGAGCCCAAGTTCAGCAGCCAGACCAAAGACAAGCTGGTGTCATCTGAAGTGCGCGCCCCGGTGGAAGACATCGTCAGCCGCCTGTTGACCGACTTCCTGCTTGAGAACCCGATCGACGCCAAGATCATTTGCGGCAAGATCGTGGAAGCCGCGCGGGCGCGTGAAGCGGCCCGCAAGGCCCGTGAAATGACGCGCCGCAAGGGCGTGTTGGATGGCATGGGCCTGCCCGGCAAGCTGGCCGACTGCCAGGAAAAAGACCCGGCGATGTGCGAGATCTACATCGTGGAGGGTGACTCCGCCGGTGGCTCTGCCAAGCAGGGCCGCGACCGCAAGTTCCAGGCGATTTTGCCCCTGCGCGGCAAGATCCTGAACGTGGAAAAAGCCCGCTACGAAAAGTTATTGACCAGCAATGAAATCATCACGCTGATCACGGCGCTGGGCACGGGCATTGGCAAGGGTGGCGGCACGGATGACTTCAACCCGGACAAGCTGCGCTACCACCGCATCATCATCATGACCGACGCCGACGTGGACGGCGCGCACATCCGCACCCTGCTGCTGACCTTCTTCTTCCGGCAGATGCCCGAGCTGGTCGAGCGTGGCCACATCTACATCGCGCAACCGCCGCTGTACAAGGTCAAGCATGGCAAGCACGAGCAGTACCTGAAGGATGCGCACGACCTGGACACCTACCTGATGAAGGTGGCGCTGGACACGGCCTTGATCGAGCCTGGCGCCGGCAAGCCCGCCATCAGCGGCGAGCCTTTGGTGGAACTGGCCAAGGCCTATGTGCTGGCCAATGACGTGGTCAACCGTTTGAGCAAGTGGATGGACGTGGATGCCTTGCGCGCCATGGCCAACGGCCTGACCTTGAACCTGGACACCCTGGAGCAAGCCGAAGCCAGCGCCGTGGCCTTGAAGGCCGGGCTGCACGACGCCGAAGTGACCGCCGAGTTCGACGAGCGCACCGACAAGCACGTGCTGCGCATCAGCCGCATTTATCACGGCAACGTGAAGAGCAGCATCATCACGGCCGACTTCATGCACGGCGCCGATTACGCGGCGCTGAGCACGGCGGGCACGACCTTCAATGGGTTGCTGGGCGCTGATTCGGTGGTGAAGCGCGGTGAAGGCGATCGCCAGAAGGAAGCGCGCGTGAAGGACTTCCGCGAGGCCATGGCCTGGTTGATCACGCAGGCCGAGAACACCGTGGGCCGCCAGCGCTACAAGGGGCTGGGCGAGATGAACCCATCGCAGTTGTGGGAGACCACGATGGACCCGACCGTGCGGCGCTTGCTGCGCGTGCAGATTGAAGACGCGATCGAGGCTGATCGGGTGTTCGTGATGCTGATGGGCGATGAGGTTGAGCCGCGCAGGGAGTTCATTGAGAGCAATGCCCTGCGGGCGGCGAACATTGACGTTTGACGTTTCAAGTTTGATGTAGTAACGTGCCTACATTCTCGAAAGGGGTGCAGGCATGACCATCACAACCTTGTCCAGCCGCGAGTTCAACCAGGACGCCAGCGGCGCTAAAAAAGCGGCTCAAAACGGCCCCGTGATCATCACCGACCGGGGGCGTCCTGCGCATGTCTTGCTGACGATCGAACAGTATCAGCAGCTCACGGGCCAGCAGGCCAGCATTGTCGATTTGCTGGCCATGCCAGGCGATGATGACATTGAGTTTGACGCGCCCCGCGTTAATGGCCCCTTGTACAAGCCGGCCGATTTCAGCTGATGTATTTGCTGGACACCAACGTCGTCTCCGAATTGCGCAAAGCCAAATCGGGGAAAGCGCATCCACAGGTTGTTGAATGGGCGCAGAGCGTTGCGGCCTCAACCTTGTACATATCCGCCATCACGGTGCTGGAGTTGGAAACGGGCATCTTGTTGATGGAGCGGAAAGATGCCCATCAAGGCGCGCTGCTCCGCACGTGGATGACCACGCACGTGCTGCCTGCTTTTGCTGATCGCACCTTGCGGGTGGACACGGCCGTGGCAATGCGCTGTGCCAAGTTGCATGTGCCCAATCCTGGTGCCGAGCGGGACATGCTCATTGCTTCAACGGCCCTGGTTCACGGCATGACCGTGGTGACGCGCAATGTGGCGGATTTTGAAGCTACGGGGGTTGAACTGCTCAATCCCTGGGATCAACCCAACAAGCAATGACCCATGGCGTTGTTTCCCCAAGGCCTGAGCCACGTTGATAAGCGGTGCAATCCGGGTGAGCGCCGGGTGCTCAACCAGATTAAACGCTGCCTGGAAGACGACTACCTCGTCTGGCATGACATCCCCGTGGGGCCGAAGGCGCTTCAACCCGATTTTGTGATCCTCAGCCCCCGCTGGGGTGTATTGCTGTTGGAAGTCAAGGACTGGAAGCGCAGCACGCTGGCCTCAGCCACCAAAGACCGTGTCGAGCTGACCTTGGACAGGGGTTTGGTGACTGACGCCAATCCCTTGCGCAAGGTGCGCGACTACGCCATGGAATTGGTCAACCTCATGCAAATGGATGCCCAGTTGATTCATCCCGCCGGGCCGTTTCAGGGCAAGCTCCTGTTCCCGTACGGCTGGGGCCTTGCGTTCTCCAACATGAAGCGAGCCGATGTGGGCGATGACTTTGGCGAGGTCTTCCCCGAGCACAAAACCTTGCTACGGGATGACCTGGATGAGGCGATGGACCCGGGCGTATTTCAGCAGCGGCTGTGGGGTATGTTCTCGGTCAGCTATCCCCACACGCTGAGTCTGCCGCAGCGTGATCGTGTGCGTTGGCACCTCTTCCCCGAGGTGCGCATGGTGCCAGCACAAGCATCACTGACGGCTGATGGCGATGATGCGGGGGCATCAGCTTTGGCTCCCCTGCCGGACCTGATGCAGGTGATGGACCTCCAGCAGGAGCGAATCGCCCGGACCCTGGGCGAAGGCCACCGTGTCATCCATGGTGCCGCCGGGTCGGGCAAGACGATGATCCTGATCTTTCGTGCGCAGCAATTGGCGGCAGCAGCCCAGCCGGGTAGACCAATTTTGGTGCTTTGCTACAACCGTGCTTTGGCGGGGCGCATTGATGCCGTACTGCGAAAGCGTGGCGTGGATGAGCAGCGCGTTCAAGTGCGGACCTTTCACGCCTGGTGTGAAGACATGGTCCGCACCTACCAAGTCAATGTGCCCGCAGACCGCCGTCAGTCGCCCCATTACTATGAAGTGCTGGCTCAATCAGTGGACCGAGCTTTGGCCACCGGCTTGATTCCTTCAGGGCAGTACCTGGCCTTGTTGATCGATGAGGCGCATGATTTCGAAGAGGCATGGCTGCGCTTGTCCACCAAGCTGATTGACCCAAGCACCAACAGCCTTCTGGTGCTGTACGACGACGCTCAATCAATCTATCAAAAGAAGCGGCGCAGCAAATTTACCTTCGCCAGTGTGGGCATCAATGCGCAACGGCGGCGTACTCAGATATTGAGGTTGAACTATCGCAATACGACTGAGATTCTCAACCTGGCTGTTCGATGTGCTCAGACGCTGCTGCAAGAGGGCTTGGACGACAGCGATACCGCCACGGTGATGCCTGCGTCGGCAGGGCGAGCTGGTCCGATGCCCGTGTTGATTGAGGCTAAGTCGCCGAATGAGGAGGCAGAGCTTGTGGCTCACCGCATTGCCACCTTGGTGGCTGACGGTCAGGAACTCGATGAGATTGCCGTTTTGTGTCGAACCCGATACCAGATGGCACCACTCGAGCGGGCCTTGTCCAAACACCGTGTAGCGTTCCAGTCCATGAACGCTGACGGATTCAGACGATTTGACTGGCGCAGGCCCAGCGTCAAACTGGTGACCTTGCACAGTGCCAAAGGACTGGAGTTCACGAGTGTGTTCATCCTGGCATTGCAAACGTTGCCCTACAAGGGCGAGGCTCTGGACGATGAGGTGAGGCTGCTTTACGTTGGCATGACACGCGCCAACCGAGACCTTGTTTTGTCAGCAAGTGGGCGTTCGGTCATTGTCGATAGGGTGAAATCGGCATTGGATGCGGTGTGCTGAGTGCTTGATGGTGTTGGAGTGACAGTGGCAAGCGGAATAAGCAAACTGAGTCGGTGGTCGGTAGACGCTGCGTTGGATGAGTTCAGCCGCATTGGCCGAGACGCGTTCCTTCAGAAATACCGATTTGGTCCCGCACAAGACTTCTTCATCGCGCATCCCACAACTGGACAAGCATGCGATGCCAAAGCCATTGTCGGTGCCGCGCATGGCCTTCATTTTCCCAATGAGGGACCTTTGCGGCCGCAAGATTTTTCAGGTGGCGAAGCCACGGTGATCAAGCTGTTGAGGGGCCTGGGCTTTGACCTCACGGACGTGGGTGCTGCATCCGCGTCCAACAAGGACCGCGTATGGACGCGCCATGAAAATGAATTGATCGTTGCTGACTATTTGCAGATGCTGACGAAGGAGTTAGCTGGACAAAAGTACAACAAGGCTGAACGTGCACGATCCTTGATGCCCTTACTCAACGACCGGAGCAAAGCCTCCATTGAGTTCAAGCGCGCCAACCTGAGTGCCGTGATGATCGAGCTGGGTTTTCCTTCTCTGCAAGGCTACAAACCACGCTCCAATTTTCAAAGGGATGGCCTTGTTGATGTCGTGACCGAACAGGTTGCGTACCTGCCATTGCTTGAAAAAGCGGCAGGATTGGCGGTGGACAGACCTGCGGAAGTACCCGAGTCAGTCGTCTATCAGGGCATCCGTTCTGAACCGCCCAAGCGTCAGCTAAAAGCCGAAGAGGTACGCCCCATTTATCAACGCCGCGCTATCAAGCGTGACTACTTTGAACGAGAGGCACGCAACCGCTCATTGGGCACCGCGGGTGAGTTGTTCATCGTTCAATATGAGCAATGGCGATTGGCTGAGCTGGGTGTTGGGCAACTGTCAGAGCAGGTGAAGCATGTGGCCGAGGAGTTGGGCGACGGCTTAGGCTACGACGTGCTGTCGTTTGAACCGGATGGACGTGAACGCTTCATTGAAGTGAAGACCACGGCCCATGACGCCGCAACGCCATTTTTCGTGTCAATGAACGAAGATAGATGGGTTGGCACGGCGCTCAAAGCGCGGCAAAAGGAACCGCCCACATGCCGTCCCCGAAAGACAGCGCCTGGTCGCCGTTGTACAGCACCAGGCCGGAGATGAAGTCTTCGCCCGTCAGCAATTGCAGCTTCTTGAGTCCTTTGAAATCGCTGGCGTTCACGGAGGCCGCGGCCTTGACCTCGATGCCGATGACTTGCCGCAGTGGGGACTCGAGGATGAAATCCACTTCGACCTGGTCCTTGTCACGGTAGTACGAGATGAACCAGTCACCAGGGTGCCGGCTCATGGCCTTGCGCAGCTCGGCGTGGACCCAAGTTTCGAGCGTGGCGCCCCAGCGATCCCGTTGGGTGACGATCAATTCGGGCGTGAGCCGAACGAGGGTGGATTGCAGGCCCGCGTCCAGGAAATGCATCTTGGGGGTCTTGACCAGGCGATTGAGTTCGTTGCGGCTCCAGGCGGGCAGGCGCTGGACAAGGAAGAGCTTTTCCAGCACGCCCAGGTACTTGTCGACGGTCTTGCTGTCCAGCCCGAGTTGCCCGCCGATTTGCGATGCATTGAACAACTGGCCGCAGTGCGCCGCCGCGATGGCCAGCAAGTGCGGCATCTGGCTGAGGTGCTCGATGTGGGCCACGTCGCGCACGTCGCGTTCGATCAGGGCCTGGATGTAGGCCCTCGCCCAGGCCTGGCGGCGAGCGGGGGTGGTGCGCTGGCGCATCTCAGGGTAGCCGCCGGCCAGCACGTCGGCCACGATGTCGGGGCTGATGGTACCGGGGGGCACGACCTGTGTGGGCCAGTCTTGTGTCTGGGCGCGTTGAAGGAAGTCATTGGGGCGCCGTTGCAGTTCGGCTTGCGACAGGGGCAGCAAGGTATGCACAGCCATGCGGCCAGCCAGGCTGTCCGCCACCTGAGGCAAGGCCATGAGGTTGGCCGAGCCGGTGAGCAAGAAGCGGCCGGGGCGGCGATCCTGGTCGATGACGAACTTGAGCGCCATCAGCAACTCGGGGGCGCGTTGCACCTCGTCGATGATGGCGCGGTCCAGTCGGCGTGCAAAGCCCAAAGGGTCTTGCCGGACGGCGGCCAGCAGCGTGGTGTCGTCCAGCGTGTAGTAGGCCATGTCGCCTGCGAGCTGCTGTACCAGGGTGGTCTTGCCGCACTGGCGCGGGCCATTGACGAGCACGGCTGGGGTGTCCAGAAGCGCCTCTTGCAGGGGGGATGCGAGATGGCGGGGGTACAGCAGCTTGGCGGAGACTGGTGGGTTCGGCGATGAGGCACTCATGGCAATGAACTCATGAATTCAGCATCGTCCATTATGGATTAATGTGGCGTCTAATTCGGATTAAAATAGCGTCTATTTTGGATCATGACGAGAGCCACGTGTCAATCTGGCCCACTCAGAACCAGTCGCCTGACATGGCCTCCATCTCGAACCGCGCCATCTCCCGCCGCAACCAGCGCTTGGTAGCCTGCTTGTCCTGGAAGGCTTGCAGATCTTGTTCCAGGCTCACGTGTGAGAGGCGCAGCTCTTTGACCTGCATGTCCAGCACCTTGACCAGCTTGTTCGGGTGCAGGGGCACGGTGGGCGGCACATTGAAATCCATGCGGAAGTTGTATTCGAGGTGCCTGAGCTGGTATTGGATGTCAGCAAGCTGCTCTGCCAAGGCCTTGTTGTAGAGCTTGAGCCGCGCAGGCGCCGTGAGGGCCAGATCCTGCTGGTTGATCTGCGCCGTCTCCAGCTGCAGGGCCAGCAGGCCCAGGAGGTCTTTCTGGTCATAGGCCTGGTTGGCACGTTGCATCAGGGCGGTGCGGGCGGCGCGCTTGTCCGGGTCGGGTTCTCGGTCTGGGTGCAGTGCGCTGGCCAGCTTGCGGTAGATGTCGCGCAAGGATTGGGCCGTCAGTTCGAGCTCGGCTTGCTTCCTGGCCTGGGCTTTGCTGGGTTTGGTCGGCTTGGTGGGCTGGCTGTCGGCCTGCTGATGCTCTGCGTTCTCTGCCAACTTCTGGCGAGCGCGCTCCAGCAGTTCTTCAGGGCGGTGGTCCATCGCGTCGTCACCCAGGTCCACGCCCGTCATCTTTTCGACCATGTCGATGAAGGCCTCGTGGTCTTGCTGCTGCGCTTCGCCAAAGGGGTCGTCGGCATGCTTGTCGTACAGGGCTTGCAACTCAGGGTCGGGTTCATCTTGCCCTTGAAGCAGATGCCAGGCCGCTTCGCACAGCAGGTCTTGCATCGTGGCCCGCTCGCGTTGGTTCCAGCCCTTCTGCTCAAGCAGGCGACCCAGTTCATGAACCCAGGTGGTTTGGGTTTGCTGCGCAGCCTGGGCCAGCGGGAGCGTGCGCTCCCTCATGGCGGTGATGAACGGGGGCAGGCTCTCGTGCCAGCACGCGAGCTTGTCGCGCGCCTGCTCGATCTGCTGCGTCAGTTTGTTGAAGCGCTTTTGCTCGGGGCTGAGTGCTTGCGTGGGGGTGGCCGCACTGATTGCCACTGGGGTGCTGGGTGATGTCATGACTTGGGCATCAGGATGATCTTGGCGGGCGTTTTTTTGCCCTTGTCGCGGCTGCTGGGCTCGGCCTTCGCGGGCACCTTGCTGAGGTGCGTTGGTGAGACCTTCCATTGCTGTCCGTTGCTGGTGATCACCGTCACCGTTTTCTGGTTGTATTTGGCGATCACGCCGGTCAGCACCGGGTGTCCGGGCGGGTGGAAGCTCACCTGTTCGCCGATGCGGAAATCCAGCATGGCGGAGTGGGCCTGCATCTGTTCAAGGAACTTCAGGCGGGCCACCACGCGGTTGTTCAGGTCGATCAGCTGGTCGTAAGTGAGCTCGTCGATGTCGATTTTCATCACGTGTTCTCCGAAGCGGGGCTGCTCAGTGTGGCGGGCCAGAGCTCCTGAGCCACGCAGCACCCGGATTGTCGCAGCAAGGGCTGCCATACGTGGTCGGCATCCAGGCCGTGAACCGGCGTGATCGTGGCGATGCGCACGACGTGATCAAGCCGCGCTTCCAGGTTCGATTCAGCGCTCGTTGACATGGCGCAGCAAGCGCTCATAAAACTGAATCATCTCTGCATACTGCGCCACGCCGATGCGCTCATTCGTGCCATGAAGACGCGGCAAATCCTTCGCTGTGGCATGAATGGGCCGAAAGCGCAGGATGGTCTCGGCCAGGTCCGTGAAATGGATCGAATCTGTGCCGCCGATCAACAACCCCGGCGCCACCACCGTGCCGGGTTGCAGTTCGCGCAAGCTGCGCGCCAAAGCCCGATACGCCTTCGAGTCGGTGCTGGAAACCGGCGCGGCCTCCGCACTCTTGGGATGGCGCTCAACACTCACGTCCAGGCCTTCCACCACCTGCTGCACGTGCTGGATCACATCCTGGCTGGTGTTGCCCGGTAGCAGTCGGTAGTTGATGGTGGCAGAGGCCAACCCCGGCACCACGTTCTCCAGCTCACCGGCGTTCAAGATGGTCGGCACGGCCGTGGTGCGCAGCATCGCATCGGCAGCCGGTGTCTTGGCCAGTTCGCGCTCAACCAAAGGCCGCGTCAGCCACAGGTTGCTCAGCACCACGCGCATCGGCCCGCTCGCCTCGGCCGCCACCGACTCCATCATTTCGCGGGGCAAGCCTTCCAGGCGGCCGGGCAAAGGGTGGGCCTCCAGGCGCTGCAAGGCCTCGGCCAGCACCCCGATCGCATGGCGCTTGGGCGGTTGGCTGGAGTGGCCCGGCTGCCCCTTGGCGGTGAGCTTGAGCGTGAGGTAGCCCTTCTGCGACAGGCCCACCAAAGCCACCGGCGCCTTCACGCCGGGCACCAAGCCGTGCGTGATCACCAGGCCTTCATCCAGCAGGAACTCAAGCTTGACGCCTTGCTGGCGCCACATCTTGGCCACCTGCGCGGCACCCTCATCGCCACCCACTTCTTCATCGGCGTTGAACAGCAGGTAAATGGTCTGGCGCGGTTTGAAACCGGCTTTGAGCAAGGATTCGACCGCTTCCAGGATGGCCATCACGCTGGACTTGTCGTCCCAGGCGCCACGGCCCCACACGAAGCCGTCCTGGATCGCGCCCGAGAAGGGCGGCACCTGCCAGTCCTTGTCGGTGCCTGGCGCCACGGACACCACGTCCTGGTGGGCCAGCAAGGCGATGGGTTTGGCTTGTGGGTCGGTGCCCGGCCAGGTGTAGAGCAAGGCGTGCTTGCCGATGACCTGCTGCGTCAAGGCGGCGTGCGCAGCGGGATAGCTGGTCTGGATGAGCTGGCGCAGGGCTTCGAAGGCGGCCGCGTTGGCATCGGTGGCCGACCACACGGTGCGCAGCTGGACGGCGGCGCTCAAGCGCCCTGCTGCCGCTGCGGCATCAACCGCCACGCCTGGCCGGGCTTCGACCTCGATTTGCCGCGAAGGGAAGCGCCAGGTTTGCCAAGCCAGGATCAAGGTCAGAATGAACAACAGCCCCGCCAAAAGCCAGAGGATGCGGCGGATCAGGGAGGGTTGGCGGGAAGGCATCTCAGCTTCTTTCGGTAATATTCCATTGGCGCTAGCGCGAAGGCGTCCCCACCGCCTGCGCGTACTGCGACAGGATGCTGCCCAGGTCCTGGTCCGAGCGCACGGTGCGCGGGATGAGGGCCCGGGCCTCGATGCCCTCCAGGTGTTCTGCCATCAGCTTCACGGCCGTCGCAGCATCACCGCGGGCCATCGCGTCGATCAAGGCGCGGTGCTCCGTGACCGCGCAGTCCGACGAATGCGGGCGCCCATGAACCGCCAAGATCAGGGAGCAGCGCGTAGTGACCTCGGACAGGTAGCGCGTGAGCAAAGGGTTGCCGCTCAGCCGGGCCAGCTGGATGTGGAACTCGCCCGCCAAGCGGATCGACACATTGGCCTGACCGGCCTTGGCCGCCGCCTGCTCTTCACGCACATGCGCTTCCAGCGGTGCGCGCCAGGCGCTCTGCCAGCGCTCGCAGGCCAGGCGCACGACCTCGGCCTCCAGGCAACGCCGCACCTCAAACACGGCCCGGGCCTCGTCCAGGCTGGGCTGGGCCACGGTGGCGGTGCGCTTGTTGCCCACCTCGATCAACCCTTCGGAGGCCAGGCGCGCCAAGGCCGCGCGCACCAAGGTGCGGCTGATCTCAAACTGCTCGGCCAAGGGGTCTTCCGGCAACTTGGTGCCGGGGGTGAGCGCCTGCTCCATGATGGCCTGGCGCAAGGCCAGGTAGGCGATATCGGCCTTTTGTGACAAACCCATGCGCTTGATTGTGCCCTGGAAACCGGGGCGCACCACCGTGGTGAGAACCACCGGGCATGGTCATTGCATGCAGTTTATGGCAATCACGTATACAAGAATATTGTTTAAGGTGTACGTGAGGTTGTGCACCACTTTGTCACAGGAGTCTCCATGAAACGTCGCCAATGGCTGCAAGCCACCGCCCTGGGCACCCTCGCGCCTGCCCTGTCCACCCTGGGGGCCCTGACCCCGCTCAGCGCACGCGCGGCCGCCAAGCCCTTGAAGATTGGCTTCATCTACCCGGGCCCGGTGTCCAACGTGGGCTGGACCTTTCAGCACGACCTGGGCCGCAAGTTGGTCGAGAAAACCTTTGGCGCCCAGGTCCAGACCGTGTTCGTGGAAAACGTGCCCGAGTCCAACGACGCCGAGCGGGTCATCCGCCAATTGGTGATGGATGGCTGCACCATGATCTTCACCACCTCCTTTGGCTTCATGGAGTCGACGTTGAAGGTGGCCCAGGAGTTTCCGGACGTCATCTTCGAGCACGCCACCGGCTACAAGATGGCCAAGAACGTGGGCATCTACCAGACGCGATTTTACGAAGGCGCTTACCTGATCGGCATGGTGGCCGGCCGCATGACCAAGACGAACAACCTGGGCTTCGTGGCCTCGTTCCCCATCCCCGAGGTGCTGCGCAACATCAACGCCTTCACCCACGGGGCGCGCAGCGTCAACCCAAAGGTGCGCACCAAGGTGGTCTGGATCAACAGCTGGTACGACCCGGCGCGCGAGCGTGATGCGGCCATGGCGCTCTCAGGGCAGCAGTGCGATGTGTTCTACCAAAACACAGACTCGCCCGCCATCGTGCAACTGGCGCAGACCAAGGGGCTGTACGCCTTTGGACAGGACTCGGACATGCGCGCCTTCGGGCCCAAGGCCCACCTGACGGCCAACACCGTGAACTGGGGCGTGTACTACGTGCACAAGGTGCGCCAAGCCCTGGTCGGCCAGTGGAAGGCCGAAGACACCAAGTGGGGCATGAAGGAGGGCATGATCGAGTTGCCTGCGTTGAACCCGGTGGTACCGCCAGACGTGGCCAAGCTCTTCAACGACAAGAAGGCCGCCATTTTGGCCGGCCAGTTCCACCCCTTCCGCGGCCCCGTGAAGGACCAGGCCGGCGCCCTGAAAATCGCCGCCGGCCAGACCATCTCGGACAGCGAGCTGTGGGGCATGAAGTGGTACGTGGAAGGTGTGGACGGCAAGCTGCCATGAACACGAGGACCTGACCGCATGACTGCCCAGCACATCGACTTTCCGGCCCTGACCACGCACCAGCGCTACAAGCTGATGGCCAGCCTGATCGTGCCGCGCCCCATTGCCTTGGTGACCACGCTCAGCGCGCAAGGCGTGGTTAACGCGGCGCCGTTCTCCATGTTCAACATGGTGGGCGAAGACCCGCCGCTGGTGATGGTGAGTGTGAACCACCACAACAGCGAGGGCCGCCAGAAAGACACGGCCACCAACATCCTGGCCAATGGCCAGTTCGTGGTGCACCTGCCCGACGAAGCGCTGGCCGCCGCCATGCACGCCTGCGCCACCGAGGCGCCTGCCGAGGTGAGCGAGCTCGACATGGCGGGCCTGACCGCCGTGCCCTCGCGAACCTTGATGGTGCCCAGCATCGCCGAGGCCCCGGTGGCGTTTGAATGCGTGCTGCACGAGCACCTGCACAATGACAGCCGCCACGTGTTCTTCGGGCGGGTGCAGTGGCTGCGGGTGCGCGAAGGCCTGGTCGACACCGAGACCTGGCGTGTGCGCTTGCAAGAGTACTTTCCGGTCGCGCGCTTTGGCGCCAGCTTTTATGTGCGAACCCGCGACCGCTTTTCCATCGACGGTGACACGCCCGCCGCGCGCCGCACCGCCATCGACGAGATCTGACCATGACCGCCACCGAGCATTCCAACGACCCGTTCAGCGACGACGACCGCACCCACTTGCGTGCCGCCATCGAGGCGTCGCGCCAAGCCCGCGCGGCGGGCAACATGCCCTTTGGCGCCAGCCTGGTGAAAGACGGGCGCTTGCTGTGGGTGGCCCAGAACAATCAGCTCACTTCAGCTGATTGCACGGGCCACGCCGAGGTGGTGCTGGTGCGGGAAGCTCGCCAGGCCCTGGGCGAGTCTTCCACCACAGGGGCCACGGTCTATGCCAGTGGCGAGCCCTGCGCCATGTGCGCTGGGGCCATGTTCTGGGCGGGCATCCGGCGTGTGGTTTATGCCGCCACCACGCCAGACATTGAAGCGGCTTTGGGGGGCCCCTCGCTGCCAATGCGCTGTGCGCAGGCCTTGGCCGCAACGCAACCACCCATCCGGGTTGACGGGCCTTGGCTGCGTGATGAGGCAGTGGCCGTGTTGATGGGGGCTTAAGTCCTCGGTGATCCTTGGGCTCTCGCCAACAAGCGCCTCCGCGTCTTCTCAATGTTGTTCCGCAGCGCATACACCTCGTCCGCATGCGCCAGTGGCACGGTGATCTGCGCCGCCACGCGGTCCAGCTCATCCAACTCGTTGAGCAACTCGCTGGTCTCGGCATCACCATCTTCCATGTGCGCCTCCACCTGCCGCAAGCGCTCGTACCAGCGGAACACGCGGCGCCTGACGCGGTAGGTGTACAGCGGCGGCACCACGCGTGACAAGGGCAGCAGCAACACGATCAAACCACCAATGACCAGCCACATGCGCTCCAGCAGATTGCTGGCCCAGAAGGGCAGGTAGCGCTGGTAGAACGGCGGCGTGCCGTTGATGGCGCGATCACCCTCGGGGCTCACGGGCAGCTCGCTGGTGCGGGTGTTCGGAAAATCCCGCGCGCCATTGAACCAGCCTGAGTCGCCATGGATCTGCTGGGCCGTTTGCGCGAACAGCTGGCGCAAGGCAGGGTGCGTGTCTTCACTCGTGAGCAAGGCTGTGGTGGTGGCCAACAGGCCGATGCTCTCGGGCGGTTGGTTGCGGGCCAGGCTCACCATGCCGCGTGGCAGCGTCACCGTTTGCATGAACGGGAAGCGCCGGGACAGTGCATCCGCCTGGGGCAGGTCGACCAGGGTGATGCCGGGTTCTTGCAGCAGGCGCTGCACCACCGGCGACTCGGGCGCGGTCACCAGCACCAGGGCATCGATCTGGCCAGCTTGCAGGGCTTGTGCGGCGGCTTCCGGTGTCATGTCGCTGGCGATGACTTCGTCGGGTGTCAGGCCGTTGGCTTGCAGCAGGCGGTTCATCAGCTCGGGCACGCCGCTGCCGGGTTGGTCCATGTTGACGCGCAAGCCACGCAGCTGCGTGAGCGAGGTCAGTGCCACGGCAGAGGCCACGTCCTTGTTGCTCGGCGCACCCTTGACCGCCGCCGGGCGGTAGAAGATCCACAGCGGCTCGTAGAACAGCGCACCGAGCGACATGATGCCGACCTTGGCATCGTGGCTCATGTCGCCGCTGCCGCCACGCACAAAGGCCACGTCGGCGCGGCCCTCGCGCAGGGCTTGCAGGTTGCCCACGGTGCCGTCGGTGGTGAGCAGCTTCACGCGGATGCCGTCACGCGCCAAGGCCTGGGCATAGCGCTGGCCGAAATCGGCATAGGCAGTGCCTGCCGGCCCGGTGGCCAGCGTGACGGTGCGCGGGGGTTGCGGGTCGAGCCACCAGTAGGTGGCGGCCAGCAGGCTGAGGGCCAGCAGCAGCACGGGGCCAGCCGAGGCCAGCATGTCGCGCAGCGAGAGCAGGGCCAAAAGCAAGGCTTGTTTGATTTGACGGGTCATGGATGAATGAGGAGCAGGAAAGCGCACTTTAAAAGCGCAGCACCATGTTAAAGATTGCTTTAATGGCTTTACCAGTCATTAAAGCAAACGCCTTCCGCCGGGCCCTTGCTGGATGGAAATGACCGCATTGGCCCGACTGCTGATCGCTGCCTGCATGCTGCTCACAGCAACCCGGGTTTGTTAGCCGCCAACCAAGCCATCACATGTGCGTGCAACTCTTTGGCACCCGCAATACACGCAGCCACCGCTGAGTCAGGCACCAAGTCACCAGAGTAATCCGCCAGGTTGCGTTGCTTGCGCAGCGCATCCAACACGATGACTTTCTGGGTGGGCAAGGCCACGGTCAGCGTCAGTGTTTGAATGGCCGTCTGGTGGTGGCCTGGTTTGCTGGTCAATGTGCGAAAGCCGTTGGCGTTGAGGGCCAGCATGGCCAATTGCATGATCGCTTTGTAGGCGGCGTCAAAGCGGTTCTCGGCGCTCAGCCCATCAAGCTGACGCATCGTCAATGTTGCGCTGTGCGGCGATCAGCAGCTTGGCCACTTGAGCCTTGTCAGGCGCGATGGTGTCAAGGCTGATGCCCAGCAAGTTCTGCAAGCTCATGCTCGCTCCCGATCAAGAATATTTTGGGTTTGGACAGCACATCGCGCAAAAACGGCTCAGCCCCAGCTTTCTGCGAAAACTCGCCCGCAGAAAACACTTTGGGATTCACCTCTCTGCCCAAGTCAGCTTGTGCGGGGTAAAGCAGTTCCACCGTTTGCACGAAGTCCACATCACCGATCACCATGAGGTCGATGTCACTGCCTGTGGTTTCGCGTGCTTGCGCGACTGAACCAAATACAAACGCCACGCGGATGTGAGGCGCGGCCGGGGCCAAGGCCTGTACCAGCACATCGGCCATGCCGGAGGTCTTGCGCAGCATGCTGGCCAGCTCGGTGAAAACGGGGCAGGTTTTGTCGGCGCTGTAAACCTGTTGGTTGCCGCGCTTCTCGCGCCGCAGCAAGCCAACCTCGGCCAGCTTGGTGAGCTCCCGAGTTACCGTGCCTGCGGCCAGGCCCGTTCGGCGCGCAATCTCGCGCCCGTGCAGGGCCTCGTCGGGGCGCAGCAGCAGCAGGCCGAGCACACGACGGCGGTATTCGGGCAGCAGGACGGTGGCAAGTGATCGATGCATTTTTGGCCTCAATTGGCGCTTATTTTGCATCAATTATCCACGCACGTTGCATGTCAGTGGGTGGTGTGGTTGGTCATGCAAGGGACCGGAGGTTGCAATAGCGCACTCTAAATTCACTTTGTAGAATAAAATGAACTATTCATGATTTATTCATTAAGCCATGCCGTCGGCATCTGAGCAAGAAAATTCCCAGCGAATCAAGGCATTGGAGCGCGCCATGCGCTTCGGCCCTCGCTCGGCCAGGGAATTGATGGAGGCGCTGAGCATCAGCCAACCTACCCTGTCGCGAACTATTCAGGCATTCCCTGCTTTGTTCACCACCTTCAGGGTGTCAGGCGATCGAACCCCTAAGTACGGCCGCCTGCGCAACCTGCCTGGCGGCCTCAACCCCCGTCAATCGATTTTCAGAATCTCGAACACCGGCACCATGGAAACCTTCGCCGAGGTCGAGTTCCTGACCGGGGGCGCGACCCTGGAGCGAACCACCGCGCAGACCACCTTGTACGAAGGTCTGCCGCCCTACATGGCCTTTTCGGCGCCCTCCGGCTTCCTGGGGCGGCAAGTGGCCAGAGCCGCGTCCGCGGTGGACACGCAGTTCCCCGAGAGCCTGAAGGACTGGGGCGACGACCACCGCGTGGCCTACCTGTTCACGCGCGGGCTGAACCTGGCGGGCAACCTGGTCTACGGCACCGCCTCGCTGCAGCGGGAGATGGACTTCCGCAAGCTGGCACCCCTGCCCCCTGCGCAGAAGCTGGCCCACTACGTGGACATGGCGAACCAGCTCAAGGATTCGGCCCATGGCTCCAGCGCGGGTGGTGAGCAACCCAAGTTCCTCAGCCTGGCGGAAGACCTGGGCCATGTCATTGTGAAGTTCGCCAGGCGGGGTAGCCGCATGGCGGAGCTGCTCCCTTTCGAGCACCTGGCGCTGCGGTCATTGGAGGCCGTTGGCGTGCCCGCGTCAAAGACCCAGTTGCTGGCCTCCAGCGACTACGTCTTCCTGGAGGTGCAACGCTTCGACCGGATCGGTGCGCATGGGCGTGTGGGGATGCTGTCGGCGGGCGCCATCGATGACGAGTTCTTTGGCGCGCGAGACACCTGGTCGGAGTTCGCGGCGCGCTGCGTGCAAGCCAGGTACTTGTCGGCGCAAGACGCCCTGCATGTGGACGTGATGGCCGCCTTCAGCGAGCTCATCGGCAACACCGACCGGCACTTCGAGAACATCTCCGTGCTGCTGGGTGAAGACGGCGAATACAGCGGCATTGCGCCAGCCTACGACATCCTGCCCATGCGTTATGCGTCCATCGGCGGCGGTGTGGACCCCAGCTTGACACCCATCACGCCCAAGCTCAGCACCATTGGCGCCAAGCCCGATGTGTGGGCCCTGGCGGCCGAAGCGGCACATCGGTTCTGGGGTGCGATCGAGCAGGGCCAACTGGATCTGCCGGTCTCCGAGGCGTATCAAAAGCTGGCGGCCCAGAACCTGGCGGTTGACCGGGATTTCGTGGCGCCCTTGCTGCCGATCTAAGCCGTGAGCATGAAGCGCTTGAGCCGGGCCAAGCCTTCGCGCAAATCAGCTTGCGAAGCTGCGTACGACAGGCGCACATGCTTGGCCGCGCCACACGATCCGAAGTCATGGCCTGGCGTCAAGGCCACGTGCGCCTCATCCAGTGCCCGCTCGCAGAAGCGCATCGCGTCCAGCCCCGTGCGGCTCACATCGATGTACACGTAGAAGGCCCCATCCGGCGGCACTGGCACGGGCAGGCCGATGTCTGCCAGGCCCTTGAGCACCAATGCTCGGCGCTCGGCCAGCTCCTGCTTTCGCGCTTCGCACACCGCAATCGACTCAGGCGTGAAGCAGGCCAGCGCCGCCATCTGGGCTGGTGTCGGCGCGCAGATGTAGTAGTTCTGCGCCAGCCGCTCCATCGCGGGCACCAGTTCATCGGGCACCACGGCCCAGCCCAGGCGCCAGCCGGTCATGCCGAAGTACTTGGAAAAGCTGTTGATCACACAAGCACCCGCGTCAAAGGCCAGTGCGGTTTGTGCGGCCTGCCCGGAGGCCGCATCCACATCACTCAGGTTCAGGTAGATCTCATCGACGATGCGCCAGGCCCCATGCGCCTTGGCCCAGTCGCAGATGGCGGCCAGCTCGGCCGTGGGCACCGAGGTGCCGGTGGGGTTCGAGGGCGTGGCGATCATCAAGCCTTGGGTGCGCGCGCTCCAATGGCGCTGCACGGTGGCCAGGTCCAGCTGGAAGCGCGAGGCGGCATCGGTGGGCACCAGGCGAACGTTGGCGCCGAAGCCGCTCAGGAACTGCCGGTTGCAGGGATAGGACGGATCGCCCACCAGCACCTCGTCGCCCGGGTCCACCAGCGCGGCGGTGAGCAGCAGCAACGCGGCCGAGGCGCCTGCGGTGACCACCACGCGCTCGGGGCTGATGCTCACGCCGTGCGCACGTTGGTAGAAGCCTGCGATGGCCTCACGCAAGGCGGGCAGGCCCAGGGCGCCGGTGTAGGGCAAGGGCAGGTTGCTGCCCGCGATGCGCTGCAGCTCGGCGCGCACGGCCGGTGGCGCGCCAAAGTCGGGCTCGCCCAGGTTGAGTCGGATCACGCGGTGGCCAGCGGCTTCAAGCGCGGCGGCCCGCTTGCCGAACTCCATGGCCAGGAAGGGGGTGATGGCTTGGGCGCGTTGGGAGATCTTCATAACGAGGGAGCTTTGTAAACCAGCACTTTCAAAGCCCGATCGCTGGACACGTCCGCGAACACGGCTGGGTTGTCCACCCGCTCCACGAAGGTCAGCTCAGGTGCCAGCTCTTTCATCTGATCCTGCAAGAAAGCCGCGCCGTGCCTGGGTGAGTTCAAGCACAACACCGCATGCCCATCCGGGGCCAGCAGATCAGGCAGGCGGCGCATGAGCTTGGCGTAGTCCTTCTCGGCCACGAAGCTGCCTTTCTGATAACTTGGGGGATCCAGGATGATCAGGTCATACGGGCCCCGGCGGCTGATCGTGCCCCACGAACTGAAGATGTCGTGCGGGAGAAAATGGGCGCCGCTGGTCAGGCCATTGAGCTGGTGGTTCTGCTTGCCGATGGACAAGGCGCCGCCGCTCATGTCGATGTTCGTCACCTGCCTGGCGCCCGCCTTCAGCGCCACGATCGAGAAGGCGCAGGTGTAGGCAAACAGGTTGAGCACCTTCTTCAGGCCCGGACGGGCTGCGATGTGTTCGTGAACCCAGCGCCTGCCCTCGGCCATGTCCAGGAAGAGCCCGTGGTTCAGGCCCCTGAGCAAGTGCACCCGATACACCGCCCCTTGTGCGCTCACCACATGGGGATCAGGCACCTCGCCGGCCAGCAGACGGGTCTCGGCTCGCGCATCGTCGCGGGTTTGAAGCACCAGGTTCAAGGGCTGGCCTGGGGCGATCTGGTCCCAGCGTTGCGCCAGGGCCGCCTGGATGGGGGCCAGATCCTCATCGCTCACGGGCTCGAAGCTGGTCAACAGCCAGACGGGCGTGAAGTAATCCAGCGACCACTGCTCGCAGCCTGGGAACAAGCCGCCTCGGCCATGGAAGACGCGCTGGGCCTCGGTGGGCAGCTCGATGGTGGCGATGGCATCGAGCAGGGCTTGGAAAGGTGTCACGGATGGGCAGAGAATGTGGGTGACCCGCATTCTGCATGTGCCGACGATTTCACGGACAAAGCCTGAACACATGAATGACCCCATCCAACAATTGGCCCAAGACCTGAACCAGTTCGCCCAGGCGCGCGATTGGCGGCAGTTTCATTCGCCCAAGAACCTGGCCAGCGCGCTCACGGTGGAGGCCAGCGAATTGTTGGAACACTTTCAGTGGCTGACCGAAGCGCAAAGCCACCAGCTGGATGACGACAAGCGCCAGGCCGTGGCCTTCGAGATGGCCGATGTGCTGCTGTACCTGGTGCAGTTGTCGTCGGCCTTGAACATCGATCTGATGGACGCGGCCCGCCGCAAGATGGTGATCAATGCCCAGCGGTATCCCGTCGAACAATCACGCGGCAACAGCAAAAAGCACAGCGAACTTTGAATGGCGGAGACAAAGCATATCGCCGGATCGTGGACTTGTGCCGCCCCGTTGCAGGAAAACCCCGGATCGGGTTTTCAAGGCCAATTTGAGCCACCAAAGTGGGCCCGATTTCTGCATGATGGTCATCAGTGGCCCTTGCAATGCCGCAGGGTCACCTTCCTGAAACCGATCGATCTCACGGAGGATGGCGCATGAACTGGCTTGACAATGTATCGTCAGACAGCGATCAACGGATTGCCCCGGCTTGCTTGTACCAGGGGCACTGGCGACACCGCCTGAACCCCCATGGCGACTTGCTGATGTGCCGTGTGGTGATGGACGTGGCCGAGCCACGCGTGGTGGCCGCCCAAGTGATTGAACATGGCCTGGTCGAAGACCTGGATGCCAGCGACCTGGAAGAGTTGAGCCAGCTGATGTTGGCCCAGGAGGTGTATCACCGCCCCTCGGCCTGGGGCTTCACCGCCTGCGCCATGCTGCCACTGTGGGCCAAGCCCACTTTCAGTGAAAGCCAGATCGAAGAGATGGAGCGCATCCAGGGCTACCTGATCGACGCGCCAGACGACTCGGTGGACACCGTGCTGCAATTGCGTGACCAGTTTTTACAGGGCATCGGCATGACCTGCGAAGACGTGCACCGCGCCGTGCGGCAACCCAATGAGTACGGCACGGGCCAGCGCAAGGGCGGGCGCGGCTTGGCCAGCTGAGCTAAAACAGGCCACCGCCCCCCCACTTCACCCCCACTTCACACACCTCATCGTCACCTCACACCCGCCCATCAGACTGAACTGACTGATGGGCTGGTTTGCAAAGGGGTGAGCTTGCATGGGTGCGGTTGAGGATGAGTTGGCGCTGCTGCCGCCGTGCACGCGGCCATGGGGCCCGGCTACCACGCGCCAACTCGCGCGCCTGCTGGGCGCCTACCTGACACTGGTGGCGCTTGGTTCGGCCTTGCTGCTGCTGGCCCCCCAGGATGCGCTGCAGATCTTCGGCCTGGGCCTGCTGTGGCCAGGAGCAGGCTTCCTTGCGCATGCTGACATTTGCACCAGCAGCGGCATCGGGCATGGGCTGGCGGCCTTGAGCTGCCTGGGGGCCTTTGTTTTCTCCTTGCTGATCTGGTTTGGCACGGGCAATGTCCTGGCCCCGCCAGTGGTGTGGTTCACCTCGGCCGTGTGGGCGGCTAGCATGCGCCATGGCGCCATCCAGAGCGGGTTGCTCAAGGCGGTGTATGCGTCGATGGGCTGGGCCGCCTTGGTGCTGGCGTTGACGATGCTGGCCTGGTTCGCGTTCGCACGCCGGCAAAGGCGCCTTGACAATGCCTACCTTGACCAGCAAAGGGGGCGCCTCGACCAGGTCTTCACGGCACCCCCACCACGGCAGGGTGAGCTGCCGGAAATGTCGTTGGCGCATCTGCAGCGCCTGCGTTTCGCGTTGGACCGCGCCCTGCAAGCGGATGAAGCCTTCTCGGGCTTCGAGCACCGCGATCAGTTCCAGACGGCAGCCTTGCGCTATCAGCTCAACTTTCTGGGCTATGGCCTGGCCCTGACGCAGGCGCGCTTCACACCGGCCTTGGCGGGGTACGCCAGGCAGGCCCAGCGCAAGCTGTTGCACAAGCAGGCGCAGCACCGGGTCTGGGCCTACTGGGCTTTGGAAAATCGCTGGGGCAATCTGCGGGGCGACCCGGACCCGGTGGCCCGAGAGAACATCATGTACACCGGCTTTGTGGCGCTGCAAATGGCTTTGTTTCAAGCCAGTACCGGCTGCACCGAGTTTTCAAAGCGGGGTGCGCTGCGCCTCACCCATCCCCGGGGGCACAGCTATGCGCACGACTTCGCTTCTCTGAAGGCCAGCCTGACGCAGGCCTACCAGCCATCGCCCTACTACCTGATCGCTTGCGAGCCCAATTGGGTCTACCCCCTGTGCAACATGATGGGGGCCAGCGCCGTGCTGGCCCACGATGCCCAGCACGGGCTGAGCGAGTGGCGCGCCCATGCCATGGCATTTCGCCACCACCTGGAGGCGGAGTTCCTGGATGGCATGGGCCGCTACGTGCCCTGCCGGTCGGCCCGCACGGGTCTGGCCCTGCCGGCCATCGGAGGCGTCATGCCGCTGGCCATGCCCTGCTATTTTCTGAATGCACTGGCGCCCGATCTGGCGCGCCGCCAATGGCTCCTGCTCAGGCGCCGCTTGTTCGATGGCGGTGGCCACTTCAGGCGCCGTGCGTTCTGGCCCATCGACACGGGGAACTATGGTTTCTCAAGGGCCAGCGCCTACGCCGCCACGGCCTTGGCCGCCGTCGAACTGGGTGACGAGTCCGTGGCCGCCCATTGCCTGGCCGCCTTGGAAGACGAGTGCCCGAGCACGCTCAAGGATGGCGTCATCCACCGGGCCAAGGCATCGGTCTGGGCGCATGGGGTTGAGCTGATGACGCTGGCGGGTGTCCGCGATGGCTTCAGGCGCTTGATCACCACCCCATCACTGGTCACCGCTGGTGCCGAGGAAGGCAGCGGCCCCAGGCTGGAAGGCCTGCGCTACCCCGATGTGCTGGTGGCCTCGGCCCATGCCGATGCGCTCACTGGTTCGCTGCAGGCGGTGCTGTACGGCGGGCTGGGCGATGGTGTCCAACGCATGACGGTGTCGGGCCTGCGGGCGCACGCGCGCTATCGCGTCAAGGCCGCTGGCGTGAATCAGGTTCAGGCCGATGCGCAGGGCCGAGTGTGCTTGGTGGTGCCGCTGTTGGGGCGGACCTGTTTGAGCGTGAGCCCGCTGGAGGTGCACTGATGGCTTGCTGCGTGTTGATGGCCGCCACCTGGTGTGCGGCCTTGGGTTTCAAGGCCTGGTGGATGAGCAGTTTTGGCCGCGCCGACCAGGCTCAGGCATGGCGTTTGACCCCAAGACAGGATGACCAGCCATGAGACCCCATTTCACACTCGCTGCCCGCATCAAGAGTTTTGGCTACGCCTTGGAAGGGCTCGCCTTGATGCTCAAGACGCAGCACAACGCCTGGTTGCACCTGATCGCTTCTGTGCTGGTGGCCGGGCTGGCCTGGTGGTGTGGCGTGAGTGCCGCTGACTGGCGCTGGTTGCTGCTGGCCATGGCCATGGTGTGGGGGGCCGAGGCCATGAACACGGCGGTCGAATTCGTGTGTGACGTGGTGTCACCCCAATACGCGCTGGCCGTCAAAGGTGCCAAGGACGTTGCAGCGGGTGCGGTGCTGATCGCGGCGGTGGCGGCGGCAGGCATTGGCGCGCTGACCTTGTGGCCTTATGTTGAAGACCGTGTGGTCAGCTCGATGAATCCCGAGCGCGTGTCTTGGACACGCCAGTGACGATGCCCAATCCCAACAGGATCAGACAAGCGATGCCGACATAGAGGTGAGGCACGCCCGCCACCACCAAGCCCCAGGCGACGCCGCCAGTGATCAGCAAAAAGCCGACGAGGTAAAGTGCAAATGACATGATTGGTGCTCCTTCTGGAAGCCCAATGTAACGACGAGCAGTTCACTGGCCCATCAGCAGGCGCCCGCATTTCACGTAGGCCTCGGCCTACAGGTTTGCGCTTCACCGGTTGGCGGCATGCCGCATGGCGGCCAGATCATCACGAAGGCCCTTGATCTGCAGATGCAGGTCGCGCAAGATCTCGTCTTCAATGCGCCTTTCTTCTGACTGAACCCACATGGCGGCGATGGCCGCAGTGACCAGCGACAAGGCCGCAAAGCCCATCAGCACCACGAACACGGCGAAGATCTTGGCGGCGGGGGTGGTGGGCACGATGTCGCCATAACCCACGGTGGCGGCGGTGGTGAAGGCCAGCCACAGGCCATCTCCAAAGGTTTTCGCTTGCGGCTCCAGCCACCAGAAGCCCATGCCGCACAAACCCAGGATGCCGACCGCCAGGGTCAGCAGGTGGGCCAGCCCGCCTCGCCAGAACCGGGGCCACAGCGATTGGCCACACCGCAGGATGATCAGGAGTGCCGTGGCCAGGCGCACACCCAACACGTCCAGCTGTTCACCCAAGGGCAGGATGGCCGACAGCAGCAAGGCACCCGCCAGGACGCCAGACAGCTGATGATGGGCATACCGTTTGGCCCACGGGCCGTGCTGTCTCGCGTGGTGCCCTTCCTGGAAGATGACCAGGGTGCAGGCGGCACAGCCCACCAGGTACAAGGCCGCGCAGACCAGGCGGTGGGTGGACAAGGCGGCCATGTAGAAGGCGGGGATGGTGGCCAGCAGGGCCAGCAACTCGCCACGCCGCCAAGGGCTGAGTGAAGTCATGAAAGGGGCCATGGCCCCAGCCTAACCAGGCCGGGGCTGCGGGTGCTTGATGCACATCAAGCATGAAGGCATCAAGCCTGGTCGGCGATGGGCGTGTTGGCTTGGGTTCGCATCTGCGCCATCAGGGCATACCAGTCCAGGCGGCGCGTGCTGACCATGATCGCGGTGAGCACCAGGAAGAGCAGGCCCGAGCCCAGCACCAGGGCGTTCTGCTCCAGTTGCAGCAACGCATACAGCGTGCCGAACAGGCCAGCAATGCCTGCGCCAAAGGCCAGGCCGCTGCGCCAGCCGTGCAGCACAAAGCTGCCGTAAAAAGTCAGCAGCAAGGTGCAGGCCCCGGCCGCCATGGCGTAGGCGATGCCAAAAGCCAGGCGCTCGGACAGGCTGACCAGCAGCAGGAAGAACACCGTCAGGGCAGCACCCACCAGCAGGTACTGGATGGGGTGCACGCGCAGGCTGCGCAGCACCTCGACCAGGCCCACGCCCACGAAGGTCAGCACGATGAACAGCAGGCCATACTTGGTGGCGCGGTCGCTCAGCACATAGGGGCTGACCGGGTCCACGAAGGCCACGCCAAAGGCTTCGATGCAACCGGTTTGCTCGCTGCCGCCTTCGCTGGTGCGGGTGGCGTATTCCACCGGGTCGCCTTTGAACCAGGCGGGGCACAAGGGGGCATCGCGCGTGAAGGCGCTTTGGGCTGTGCTGGCCAGGGAGGTGACCTTCCAGCTGGCGCTGAAATCACGCTCGTCCACCTGGCGGTCCGTGGGCAGGAAGCGGCCGCCGAACGAGGGGTGTGGCCAGTCGGCTTTCAAGGTGACTTGCGTGGTGTTGGCCACCGGGGCCAGTGACAGCGATTGCGTGCCAGCGATCTCCAGGTTCAAATCGACCTGCCACGGGCCAGGTCGCTCAAGCAGGTCGGCCGACACCGGGGCCTGGAATCCTTGCGGGTACTTGGCCATGCCGCTGCCGGGCAGGATGGGCAGGGACTGGCCTTGCAGGCGCATCTCGGCCACGCGGATGCCGCGCGCATCGCTCAAGGCCACAGACAGGAATGGGGCCTCGCACTTGACTTCGCCGCCGGGGTGTTCGGCCTGGGCGATCAGGCCGCGCACATCGGCCCACTTGGCCGCCAGCCCTGATCTCATCCGGTAACCATTGACCTTGAACATGCCGCGATGGCGCGGGGTCATGTCCACGGTGGCGTCCGCCTTCAGCACCGTGGGGGCCAAGCGCAGTTCGCGTGTTGCGGTGGTGAGCACGGGCCGGGGGTCTTTGCCTTCGGTCTGGCCGGACACCCAGGTCTCGGTGCAACGGCGGGCCAGGGTTGGGCCCATCAAGGTCTGGCTGGTGGCCAGGCTGTTGGCGACGCTGCGCTTGGCCTCGCCCTGGCGCTCTTGCCGCTCACGCACCAGGGCCTGCACCGACCACAAGGCCCACAACAGGCCCAGGATG
>NZ_JAUSAR010000141.1 GCF_030652515.1 Aquabacterium sp.
ACGCTCAAGATCTTCTTTGTCTTTTACGCCCATATAGAGGAGAAGCTTCAGTCTGCTCTCCTGTTTTTTGAGCAGATGGGCGGCCATCTCCCAGTTTCCCAGGTGCGACATGAGAAGGATCGCCCCCTTCCGGTTTACCACCTATTCCAGCTTCTGCCAGTCGTGCGAGGTAAACCTTGTTTCCCGCTGATGAATGGAGAGAAAACGGTCAAGATGAATAGTGGTAAAGCTCTGATACTGGCGAAAGGTACACCAGAGGTGATACAAGGCTCCTTTTTGCGGATAGAGCAAGGCGTAAAAGCGACGGCTCTCCGGGACGTTTTTTGAACAAACAAAAATACCCGCGGCAATGATTCGCGAGACACCAAAAAAAAACCAGGAGCCGCATATTTTGGTTACCGTCTCCATGGCCTGATACCAGCCGCCCCTCACTGCCTGCCCCTTAAGAAAATCCGTCTCCATATCAATCTGCTGAACGTGGCGGAATTCCTGAAAAAATCTTTCCAGGGACGGAAATGGGATATACGTTCAGCGCCCTTCTGGTAGACCACTTGTACCGGTGCCTCAAGGACAGGAATTCCCCGCCCGCGGGCCTTGACCAGAATTTCAACCTCAAACTGGAAACGTCTGGATTGCACATCAAGGTCGAGGGCCTCGGGCAGAGGATAAAGCCGGAAGCCCGATTGGGAGTCATGCACCAACGGCCCGCCCGACGCCCAGACCCAGAAATTGGAAAATTTCCGCCCGAACCTGCTGGTCCAAGGCACGTGCTCCCCACTCATCCCCTGGCGATTGCCAATAATAATCACCCGCTGTCCATCCGGAACAGCACTGAGAAGGTTTCCTGCATCCTCTGGTTTGTGCTGACCATCAGCATCGAGGGTGATGGCCAGGTCACAACCCAGTTCCACGGCCGCGGCAAACCCGGTGAGCAGGGCCGCTCCCTTTCCCTGGTTTTCCGGGTGGCGGAGCACGGTGATATCGGGGATACGGTTGAGGATGTCATGGGTGCTGTCGGTTGAACCGTCATCAACGACGATGACGGGCAGGCCCAGTTTCAGAACCTCCCGGATCACCTCACCAATCCGTTGCTCGTGATTATACACCGGGATGATACAGGCCACTTTCATCTTGTCTGCCCTCCCGCCCAGGCCATGGCCCAGGTCCCCGGCCCCATGTGCACGCCGGAGGTCAGAGAGAGGGGCACCAGCAGAATCTCGGCCTGCGGCGCCAGCTGACGCACCTCCGGCTGCACTGTTTCCGTTACCCATTTTTCATTGTCGGAGTATTGGAGCATGATCACCGGGGCCACGCCGGGCGCCCCTTGCCGCAGCTTCTCCAGGGCAAGCGCGAGCTGTCCTTTGCGGCTGTGGACGACCCCTGCCTTGCGGACCTCGTTGCCCACCGGACTGATCACCGGTTTCATGTGCAGCAGATCAGCGAAAAATCCCTTTGCCCAAGCAACCCTGCCGCCGGCCACCAGGTATTGCAGCTGGTCGATAAAGACATATTCCTCGCAGTCGGTCATTGTTTTATAGACAAAGGCAATGACATCTTCCACGCAGGTGGCGTGTTCGGCATAGCGGGCGGCAAGCAGGGCAATGAGCCCCAGGCGCCCGGAAGCCGATCCGGTGTCAACGATCTCCAGCAGGTTGGTCGGATCGTTGCCTTCTTTCCAGCGCCTGGCGATGTCAACATTGCCGGTGAAGGCCGAGCCGACGCAGAGGTAGAGGGTCTGGCCGAATTGCTGGCACACGCTCTGATAGTGCTGATGGCGCTCGAAAGTAGAGGCCTGGGCGGTGGTGACCTTGACCCCTTGCCGCATCAGGGCGTAGATCTCGGCCGGAGAGTGCAGGCTTTCCGGCCTGCTCTGCTCCTGGGCGAGGATATAGCTGTCAAGCAGGGTGATGCCATGGCGTCGCGCCATCTCCCGACTC
>NZ_JAUSAR010000145.1 GCF_030652515.1 Aquabacterium sp.
AGGCCGATTGCAATAATGCTCATGACTTCCCCTTCCGAATGAACCGTTGATGGAGACTTCGCACTTCCCATCTTGGTCCTTCAAGACCGTTTCCGCCAATACCTGGCGGATAGTTCGGGACGGGGAAGTCCCTTTCATTCGTTAGGCTTTTGGGTGCATGAAGTCAGCAATGTGGCGAAGTCCTGCCATTGATGCTTCCACCATCTATTCGCCTGCAAGCGCTGCATTCTCTGGTGCTCGGACGTTGCGCATTTTTCAAGGCACAGATTTAACAGGCTTCGCGGGCCACAACTTGGTGGCATGGCCAGTTCAATCTGGCTGTCTGCCCTTCGGCAGCCTGCTCACCAAGGTGCGGCGCCAAAGTGCCATACGCCATCGCCTTGTGGCTGTCCGTCCTGCGGCGGCCAGTGCACTGTGGTGCCGTGGCAAGCCACCGCACATGGCATCCCGCAGTCATGGCCTGCGGCCATCACTGCCTGGTGTTTTCCAAAGTCACGTTGAAGCTTCAAGCCATCGCAGGCCGTTGCATGGCAACAAATTGGCGTCACAATGGTCGCAGTCAATTCAGGGGCGGCAATGCGTTATGCAATCAAATTCACGGCACGGGCAAGTGGGCTCAAGTCCTCTTCCACTTCGCGCCCCAGCCTAACTTTTCGGTCAAGCCGACACCTACAAGCTCCGCTTGTAGGTTCCCTGCGTGCTTCGCACTCCGGTGCGGCTTACCTCGGGCGTTAGGCCTCTCAACATGCGTACATCGGCAAAGCTTGCTCTGTCCAGCCTTCCTTTAGTAGTCACCCTCGGTGGCTGGAAATTGGCTGCCCTCGCCAACTCCTTGCTGCAGTGCTCTGCCATAGGCAAAGATCCAGATCCTTGCATCGTCATCGGAATGAATCTTCAGCCACTCCTTGATGTAATCGCTTGGTATGGCATGCTTCTTTGGATGCCCTGCCTGGTCATTTCTTGCCTTTGGGCAGGCAAAATTATTGCTTCAACCCGGCCACGTCCATGGGGTAGTAAAAATGCAAATTAGCCCAAGTTGGTCACAGCCAAGAAGAAAGTCAAACATTGTGCCTTCGCGCCGCGGCCTAACTGGTTGTTCAACAGGACGTCTACCAGCTTCGCTGTTAGCCGCCTGTTAACGCTGGCGTTAGGCTTTTCGCTAGTCCACCTATGCCCCATCCCACTTCCCACAACCGCGTCTTCGCATCTTTGGCTGCTGTTTTAG
>NZ_JAUSAR010000147.1 GCF_030652515.1 Aquabacterium sp.
TGCGTATTTCAGCGATCGTGGACGCCTGTTTCAGGCTGATCGTGGACGGCGTTTCAGCGCCATCGTGGACGCGCAAAGGGTGCGCGCAAGCGGGAAGCCAAATGTATCTCAATCGTCCACGATCAGTTTGAAACGACCGTCGTGTGGGTTGCCGTCAGGCAGTTTCTTTGAGTATCCATCTTCAATCTCAGGCCCCTGCCAGGCCGCCGGAGGCGCCCCCCGCTGCTTCATCCTTGGGATCGCGCAATGACTTGCCCTTGAGCTCGATCTTGTGGCTGCTGTGCACGATGCGGTCCAGGATGGCGTCGGCCAGCGTGGGGTCGCCCAGGTAGGTGTGCCACTGCTTGACCGGCAGCTGGCTGGTGATCAAGGTCGAGCGTGTGCCGATGCGGTCGTCCAGCAATTCCAGCAAGTCGTTGCGCTCGGCGGCGCCCATGGGCGAGATGGCAAAGTCATCAATGACCAGCAAATCGAGTTTGGCCAGTTGCGCCAGCCGCCTCGCGAAGCTGCCATCGCCGTGCGCCACTTGCAACTCATCGAACAGGCGCGCTGCGCGCACGTACAGCACCGAGAAGCCGCTGCGCGCCCCCTGGTGCGCCAGCGCACAGGCCAGCCAGGTCTTGCCGCAGCCGGTAGCGCCGGTGATCAGCAGATTGCGGGCATGGCGCAGCCAGTCGCCTTCCGCCAGCGTGGCCACGAGCGCCCGATCCAGCGAGCGGCTGGCTCGCCAGTTGATGTCCTCGATGCAGGCCGCGCTGACCTTGAGCTTGGCGGCCTTGAGCAGGCGCTGCACGCGCCGGTCGTCGCGCCAGGCGATCTCGCGCTGCACCAGCAGGCTCAGGCGTTCATCAAAGCCCAGCGCGGTGGCGGCGGTGCTGGTGGCCTGCTCTTCGATGGCGCGCACCATGCCGTCCAGACGCAGGCTGCGCAGTTGGTCAAGTGTGTGTTCGTTCAACATGAATCGATCTTCCTTCGGGTTGGGGTCAGTGGTAGTAATCAGGGCCACGCACGTTCTCGTGGCCCGGCAAAGGGCTGGTGGTGGTGGGCACGTTGGTGGGCTGGCGGTCCAGGCCACTCTTGAGGATGTTGTCCACGCTGCGGTAGGTGGGCGAGCGAATCGCCAGCGCCCGCGTGCAGGCCCCTTCCAGGCGCTGAGGCGTGTACTGGCGAGCCAATCGCATCAAACCCAGACAGGCTCGGTAGCCTTGCTCGGGGTGCGGGCGGTGCTCAAGCTGCCAGGTGACCACGGCCGCAGTGCTCACGCCAATGCCCTGCGCCCAGGCGATGAGCTTGGCGGGCGTCCACTCCAGGTGCGCACGGTGCGAGGACGGCATGTGCTCGCCCAGCGTGGTGTGGGCCCCGCGCCCGTGGCTCAAGGGGTGACAGGCCACGCGCTGGTTGGCGGCAAAGCATTCCACCAGGGTGTCGGTGGCGCGAACCTCAAGACGGGTGCCAACCAGTCGGTGCGGCACGCTGTAGTAGTGGCCTTCGAATTCGACGTGGTAGTCGATGTTGACCTTGACGCCCTTCCAGCGGCTGACGGTGTATCGGGTTGCGGGCAAGGGGCGCAGTGCTGGGACGTCCAGTTCCTCGAAGGCACTGCGCCGACAGCCGGGCAGCTTCTTGAAGGCGCGTGAGTTGAGGTCGACCAGCAAAGCGGCAATGGCGTCATTGAGCTCGCCCAGGCTGAAGAACTGGCGATTGCGCAGGCGCGCTAGGATCCAGCGCTCAACCAGCAGCACGGCACCTTCGACCTTGGGTTTATCACGCGGGTGCGCCGGGCGCGCGGCCAGCAATGCGCAACCATAGTGCTCGGCAAACTCCTCATAAGTGCGGTTGGGCTGAGGGTCGTAGCGGTCGGGGTTCTTGATCAGGGCACGGGCCTGATCTGGCACGATCAAGCGGGGTACGCCGCCGATGAATTCCAGAGCGCGGATCTGGGCGCCAATCCAGTCTGCAGTAGTCTGGCGTGGTGTGGCACAGGCATAGGTGTAGTTCGATGCGCCCAGCGTAGCCACGAAGATCTGCGTGGCGCTGATCTCCCCGGTGATCGGGTTGATGACGGGCACGGTCTGCCCGGCGTAGTCCACGAAGAGCTTGTCACCTGCAACATGGTTCTGGCGCATCGAGCGCTTGAGGCCTTGTGCGAACGCCCGGTACTTGACGCAAAAGCTGGTGTACTTGTAGGCCTGCTCGTTGCCACGGGCGTACTCCTCCCACAGCAGCATCAGGGTGACACCGGCGCGCTTGAGTTCCTGGTGGACGTGCGCGAAGTCGGGGGCCAGTTGGTGGCTGGAGCGAGGCAGGGCTGGCCGGTACAGCCGGGCTTCAAGAGCCTCGTCGCTGAGCATCTGGGCCACCGCCCAATCGACGCCAGCCACGCGGGCCAGCGACACGTACTTGCCCACAGCACTCTTGGAAATCTTGAGTGCACGGCCAACCTCGGTGTAACTGAGATCGGCTTGCAGATGCAGGCGCAATGCTTCTCGGATCTGGCGCATCGTGATTCTGTTTGTTGGCATCAGCTCGGACCGCATAAAGCGGCGAGCTTGAGGCCGGGTCAAAGATCACTTGCGCGCACCCCGATCGTCCACGATGGCGCTGAAACGCCGTCCACGATCAATTTGAAATGCCGTCCACCATCACGCTGAAACAGCGTCCACGATCAGCCTGAAATGCCGTCCACGATGGGCTGAAATACGCAG
>NZ_JAUSAR010000148.1 GCF_030652515.1 Aquabacterium sp.
TCAGCGAGAACTGGTAGTCCGAGCCGGGGCGCGCTTCCTTGTACAGGCGCGGCGCGGTTTCCAGGTTGTGGTTCATCACATCGGGCGGTGCCGCCTTGAGGATCTCCAGGGCGCGGTCGTCACGGCCACGGAAGTCGGGCACGAGGATCTCGATCTGCGTGGCGGGGCTGAGCTCGCGCACCTGGCGGATGCAGTCCACGAAGTGGGCCGCGCCGCCATCGCGCAGGTCGTCGCGGTCCACGCTGGTGATCACCACGTACTTGAGCTTCAAAGCCGCGATGGTCTTGGCCAGGTTGGCGGGCTCGTCCACATCCAGCGGATCAGGGCGCCCGTGTCCCACATCGCAAAATGGGCAGCGCCGCGTGCACTTGTCGCCCATGATCATGAAGGTGGCCGTGCCCTTGCCAAAGCACTCGCCGATGTTGGGGCAGGAGGCTTCTTCGCACACCGTGTGCAGCTTGTGCTCGCGCAAGATCTGCTTGATCTCATAGAAGCGCGTGCTGGGCGAGCCGGCGCGCACGCGGATCCAGTCGGGCTTTTTCAGCACCTCGCCCATGGGCACCACCTTGATGGGGATGCGGGCCATCTTGGCCTCGGCTTTTTGCTTGATGGTGGGATCGTAGGGCGTGGATTCGGTGGCCATGCCGCCACTTTAGCCGATCAGGACGAAAGCCAGGTGCCCAGCTTGCTGCCCAGCAAGGCCGCCGCTTCGTCCCAGGACACCGTCACCCCCAGAGAGGCCAGGTCCACCGTCTTCAAGCCCGTGTAGCCGCAAGGGTTGATGCGACCGTACGGGGACAGGTCCATGGCCACGTTCAGCGCCACGCCGTGGTAGGTGCAATGGCGGCTGACCTTGATGCCCAGCGCGGCCACCTTGCCCAAGCCCTTGAAGGGATCGCGCGGGTCGGCAGGCGCGGTCAGGGCCGCGTGGCCGGCGGGGTCGTTCAACCGGACATAGATGCCGGGCGCGCCCGCCACGCGGTGGCCTGTCACACCCAGCACTTCCAGCGTTTTGATCAGGGCCTGCTCCAGCCGGAACACGTATTCCTTGACGTAGATGCCCTGGCGCTTCAGATCCACCAGTGGGTAGCCCACCACCTGGCCGGGGCCGTGGTACGTCACCTGGCCACCCCGGTTGGTTTGTACGACGGGGATGTGGTCAGGCCCGGGCGGGTTGAACAGCACGTGGTCGGCCTTGCCCGCCAGGCCTTGCGTGAACACGGGAGGGTGCTCGCAGACCCAGAGTTCATCGGGGGTCTCGGGCAGGCGCGCTTCGGTGAAGGCTTGCATGGCCTGGGCCGTGGGGGCGTAGTCCACCCGGCCCAGCAGCTTGGTCAGCATCAGCCCAACCCCACGCGCTGGAACAAGGCGCCAGGCAGGCGGGCCACCTGACCCATCATTTCCAGTTGCAGCAAGCGCGCACCCAGGTCGGCCGGGCCCATGCCGGTGCGGGCCGACAAGGCGTCCTGGCCCACCGGGTCGTAGCCCATGGCGCCGAGGACCAGGTCTTCGTGGCCAGTGGCTTCATCGGCCTGGTCGCCGCCCTGGTCGGCCGATGCCAATGTGGCAACTCGCCAGTTCATTTCTTCCAGCACATCTTGCGCGGTCTCCACCAGCTTGGCGCCTTGCTTGATCAGGGCATGGCAGCCCTTGGCTTGCGGTGAATGGATGGAGCCCGGGATGGCCAACACTTCGCGGCCCATCTCCATGGCCAGGCGCGCGGTGATCAGCGAGCCCGACTGCACCGCCGCCTCGACCACCAAAGTGCCACGCGACAGGCCCGCCACGATGCGATTGCGCTTGGGGAAGTTGGCGGCCAGCGGCGGCGTGCCCAAGGTGAACTCGCTGATCAGCAGGCCGTCTTGCGCGATGCGGTGCGCCAGGTCACGGTGGGCTTTGGGGTAGACGCGGTCCAGGCCGGTGCCCACCACCGCCACGGTGCTGCCCAGGCGGCCTCCCGCCAAAGCGCCCTCGTGCGCCGCCCCATCCACGCCCAAGGCCAGGCCCGAGACCACGGTGATGCCCGCCTGGCTCAAGGCCTGGGCAAAAGCAAATGCGTTTTCCTTGCCTTGCGCGGTGGGGTGGCGGCTGCCCACGATGGCCACACTCGGCCTTTGCAGCAGTGCCACCCGGCCTTGCGCGAACAACAAAAATGGCGGGTCGGCGGTTTCCAGCAAAGCGGCCGGGTAGTGCTCGTCACCCAGGGTGATCAAAGCACGTTCTTGTGTGGTTGAAGCGGCCTCCAGCCACGCCAGGGTGGCCGCCAGTTGCTCGGGCAAATCCGCCGGGATCTTCAGCAGTTCGGTGGCTTCGCGGGCGGACACTACCTGGCCCAGGGCTTCGCTGGTGGCGGCAAACACGGCCTGAGGCGAACCCAGTGCCGCCAGCAGCCGCCGGGCGGAGGCCGGCCCCACGCGTGGCGTCAGCAATAGCCGCAGCCACGCGCCAATTTCGTCGCGTTCCATCTGTCAACTCACGGGGTCATCAGGGCTGGGTGAACTTGTCCCCAGGCTTGACCGGGTCCTTCACGCTCAGGATCAGGGCGTAGGACATGCGGTCAAAGGTGCGGAACACGAACAGCAGGCCATGACGCTCATCCGGCAGCTTGATCGTGGGCTTGTCGGGCAGGGTCATGTCGCGGATGGTATTGCCCTCGCGCCACAAGGCCAGCACATGGCCACGTTCCATGCCATCGCGGGTGCCCTTGTTCAGGGACACGATCTGGCTCTGGCCAGCGGTCAGGCTCTCACCGTAGATGGAGACGATCTGACCGCTGAGATCCTGGGTGGGCGCGTGAGGGGCCAGGTTGTCGAACTCGCGCGGGGGCACGGGAGCAAGGCGATCGCCAATCATGCCTTCCTGGCGCAGGATGCTGGTGGTGAAGGTGGAGGGGATGACCATGGGCTGGCCATCGGCGCCCGTGCCTTCCACGCCTTCGCGGACCAGGTTCATGGTGCCCACGTAGGCGGCCTCGTAGCCCAGCACTTCCTTGGTGGTGGGGTCGCGCAGGGGCTTGGGTTCGCGGAAGATGCGGAACTCGCGGCGGCCACCCAGGTCACCGCGCACATAGGCGGTTTCACCACGCGACAACATCACGCGGCCTTCTTGCGTGGCGACCACGCGCGGCGCGCTCAGCAATTCCTGGCTGGTGTCAAAAATGACGGCCTCGTTGAAGAAGGGCTCGATCAGGTGCAAGGGCACGGCCGTGATCGCGTCTTCCAGCGAACCTTCACGCACGCGGGGCGACAGGCGGGCATCGCCACCTGCCCCCACCGGCTGGCCCAGGCGCAGGCGCGCACGGCCATTGGACTTGTCCAGGTACAACACCTGGCCAGGGAAAATCAAATGCGGGTTGCGGATCTGCTGCAGGTTCATGCCCCACAGCTCAGGCCAGCGCCAGGGGCTTTTCAGAAAGAGCTTGGAGATGTCCCACAGCGTGTCGCCACGCTTGACAACGTACGAATCAGGCGCGTTGGGCGAGAGCTCGGACAGCGGAATCCCGGCTTGCGCCACCTGCTTGGCGGTGGCCTTTTGCTGGTTGGTGATGGGGAAGTTGGGGCCATCGGCAGCTTGTGCGGTGGTGGCCAAAATACCCAGGGATACCGCAGCCGACAAGGCCATGGCATGAGCAAGGGGCAGCAATCGCTGGGTCATGAAAACTCTCTCCAATCCACCCGCCGATGAGATCCCTGACAATAAGGATTCCCAATAACCGGCAAAATCTGGTCAATGATCGTTTGATTCTGCCCGGAAAAGACAAGCAATCGCAACGAAAATTGTCCTCAGTTGCGCGCTGAATTTACCCGGGCGCCGTGGGGTTCGTTGCGCCGCTTCCACATCCGCGCGGGAACACCCTGCCCTTGTCCACCACGCCCTTGACCGGCCCTTTGCCCCGCTGAGAAGTCCCATGGCCCTGCTGCCCATCCTTTGCTACCCCGACGCCCGCCTGCACAAGGTGGCACGCCCCATCGCCGCGGTCGATGACCGTGTCCGCCAGTTGGTCGACGACATGCTGGAAACCATGTACGACGCCAAGGGGGTTGGCCTGGCCGCCACGCAGGTGGACGTGCACGAGCGCCTGGTCGTCATCGACACCAGCGAGGAGCGCGACGACCCCCGCGTGCTGATCAACCCCGAGATCATCGGCGCCAGCGACGAGATGATCATCTGGGAAGAAGGCTGCCTGTCGGTGCCCACCATCTACGACAAGGTGGAACGCCACGCCCGCGTGCGGGTGCGCGCCCTGAACCGCGACGGCCAAACCTATGAATTTGACGCCGACGAGTTGCTGGCCGTGTGCGTTCAGCATGAGCTGGACCACCTGATGGGCAAGGTGTTTGTGGAGTATTTGTCGCCCCTCAAGCGCAACCGCATCAAGACCAAGCTGCAAAAGCGCGGCAAAGACGGCGACACCTCGGACTGATCACCACCCCATGAAAATCGTTTTCGCGGGCACGCCCGAATTCGCCCGGGAAGCGCTGACTGCCCTGCACGCCGCGGGGTTCGAGATCCCCCTGGTGCTGACCCAACCCGACCGACCGGCTGGCCGAGGCATGAAGTTGCAAGCCTCGCCGGTCAAGCAGTTTGCGCTGGACCATGGGATTGCCGTGGCGCAACCGCCCAGTTTGAAGTTGGACGGCAAACATGCCGAAGCGGCCCAGGCCGCGCAAGCCACCCTGCAAGCGGTTCAGGCCGATCTGATGGTGGTGGCCGCCTATGGCTTGATTCTGCCAAAGTGGGCGCTCACATTGCCCCGTCTGGGTTGCCTGAACATCCATGGTTCGCTGCTGCCACGCTGGCGGGGCGCCGCCCCCATCCACCGCGCCATCGAAGCTGGTGATGCTGAGACCGGCATCACCATCATGCAGATGGACGAAGGCCTGGACACGGGCGACATGCTGCTGATGGAGCGAGAGCCGATTCGGCCCGAGGACACCACGGCCACCCTGCACGACCGCCTGGCGCGCCTGGGCGGGCGGATGATCGTGGAGGCTTTGGAGCTGGCGGCCTGTGGCGGGCTGCAACCCGTGCCTCAGCCAAGCGAAGGCGTGACCTACGCGCACAAGATCGACAAGGCTGAGGCCGCGATCGACTGGGCACTGCCCGCCAGCCAGATCGCGCGCCGGGTTCGTGCTTTTGACCCCTTCCCGGGCACCACGTTTCAACTGGCCGGCGAGACCATCAAGCTGTGGGCGGCTTCTGTGCTGCCAGCCAGCGGCACACCTGGCCAGGTTCTGCACGCCCATGGCGACAGCCTGGTGGTGGCCTGCGGCGAGCAATCACTCGCCTTGCACACCCTGCAACGCCCCGGCGGCAAGCGCATCGCCGCCCGGGACTTCCTGCAAAGCCAGGGTGGCGACTTACCCGCGCGACTGGGCTGAGGAACGCAGGCGGGCCCGAACACCAAACACGGCCAGGCCCGCCACCAGCAGGGCCAAGGTTTCGGGCTCAGGCACCACGGCGGCACCCACCAAGGTCAATTCGGCCGTGGCGGAGTTGCCCAAGGTGTCAAAGGCGGTGGCCTTGAACACATTGTTGCCCTCGAACAGCGTGACCGCAGGCAGCACGAAGTTGCCCAGGCCGTCGATCGCGACGTTGTCCAGCAAGGTGCCGTCGTTCAGGAGGATGTCCACCGAATCGATGCCCACCAGGTTGCCCGCCGTGCCGCTGAACAGCCCGATCAGGGCGGTGAGGTCACTGCCGTTGGTGTAGGTGCCATGGCCCGCCGTGGCGATGGCCTGCATGGTGGCGGGCGAATGGCCAGGGATGCCCACGGCATGCACCGCGTCAACCCCTGCCAGGAAGGCGGCGGCCGCGTTGGTGGCGGGATTGCCGGAGCTGATGCCGTCCGACAGCACCACCTGGACCTGGACGCGCCCGGCGGTGGCATTGGGCCCGGTGAGTTCGGTCGTGGCACGGGTGATGCCCGCGCCGATGTTGGTGCTGCCCGAGGCATCGACCGAGTTGATGGCCGTCAGCACGGTCGCTTTGCCAGTGGACAGGGGTGTGAGGCCCGCCAGCATGACAGCGTTCGAATCAAACTCGACCACCGCCACCGAGGTGCTGGCCTGGGGCACGGCGTTGACAAGCGCGGCGGCGGCCTGGCGCACCCAGGCCTGGCGGCTCTGCCCGCTGGTGACCGTGGCCATGCTACCCGAGGAGTCCAGCACCAGGGCCAGGTCCAGGCCCGTGCCGCCGATGATGCCGCTGGCATTGGCCGCGCCCGTCAGGCTGACCACCGAGCCCGCGTCGAACACGCTGTTGTTCAGGGGGCTGCCCCATGACACCGTGACGGCGGCCATGGCTGGTGTGGCCACCCACAAGCTGGAGGCAAGCACGGTGGCACCCACCGCGAATTTTTTGACGAAAGACATGCATTCACTCCCAAATGATTGAGCGCGCAGTGTGAATTTCGGACCTTGCAACCGCAATCACCCACCCCCTAAGGTTTGGGGGGTGAGAAAAACACAAAAATCGCCCCACCGACTTGAACCTTGTCCGCCCGGCCGCATCTGACAGGGCACGAAGGAGTATTTCGACCATGTTCAACATCCTGAAAACCGCTGTTCTGATGGCCGCCATCACGGCCCTGTTCATGGCCATCGGCGCCATGATTGGCGGGCGTAGCGGCATGATGATTGCGCTGCTGGTGGCCATTGGCATGAACTTCTTCAGCTACTGGTTCAGCGACACCATGGTGCTGAAGATGTACAACGCCCGCGAGGTCGATGCCACGACCGCGCCGCGTTTTTACGGCATGGTCCAGGAGCTGGCCCAACGCGCGCAGCTGCCCATGCCCCGCGTTTACCTGATCGACGAATCGGCCCCCAACGCCTTTGCCACGGGCCGCAACCCCGACCACGCCGCCGTGGCCGCCACCACCGGCATCCTGAACGTGCTGACGGAGCGCGAGTTGCGGGGCGTCATGGCCCACGAGTTGGCCCACGTTAAACACCGCGACATCCTGATCAGCACCGTCAGCGCCACCATGGCCGGTGCCATCTCGATGCTGGCCAATTTCGCCATGTTCTTTGGCGGGCGCGACTCGGAAGGCCGCCCCAGCAACCCGATCGCGGGCATCGCCGTGGCGATCCTCGCACCCCTGGCTGCCAGCCTGATCCAGATGGCGATCAGCCGTGCGCGCGAATTCGAGGCCGACCGAGGCGGCGCCGAGATCAGCGGCGACCCGCATGCCCTGGCCAGCGCCCTGCAGAAAATCCAGCGTTATGCCCAAGGCATGCCCATGGAAGCGGCCGAACGCCACCCCGAAACCGCCCAGATGATGATCATGAATCCCTTGTCGGGTGGCGGTCTGCGCGGCCTGTTCTCCACGCACCCTGCCACCGAAGAGCGCGTTGAGCGTTTGATGGCCATGGCGCGCGGCGCGGCTTAAAGTCACGCGCCGTGCCCCAAGGTGCGCCGAACCACCGGTTTTGAGTTCAAGGCCCCTTGATTCCGTCCGATAGTCCTTAGAACGAGCTTTCGTCTTCCCGAAGGCTGCGTCAGTCACAAGGACAAGGGCATGGATCAAACGCTGGATCAAGTCACCCGCTGGTCGGACCGCTGGAAACTGCTGTCCCGCGTGACCCTGGTCGTGGGCCTCTGCTTGAGCCTGCTGGCCTGGCAGAACGCGGCCCGGCAAGTGCAACGCACCGCGGACGAGCAGTTCAATCGGGCGGCCATGGAAAGCACCCACCGGCTCAACGAGGCACTGATCTACTACGTCAACCTGATTGGCAGTTTTCAGGCGCTGTTCACCGCCACCGACGCCGTCTCGCGCGACGACTTTCACCGCCATTTTTTGGGTCTGGACGTGGACAGCGGCTACCCGGGCCTGGTGGCCGTGCAGTTCTCCAAACGGGTGCCGCATGAGCAGAAGGCAGCGTTCGAGGCCTCGGTGCGTGCCGACAAGAGCCTGGACGCCAAGGGCAAACCGGGCTACGCCATCCACCCACCGGGCAACCGCCCGGAGTACATGGCGGTGACCTATGTGGAGCCCGCGATCCGCAATGAAAAAATCCTGGGCTACGACCAGATCCACGAGGCCAACCGGCGCGGCACCACCGAGCAGGCCCGCGACACTGGCCAACCCATGGCATCCGCCCCCTTGACCCTGGTGTCGGGCGACCGCGAGGCCCTGGGTTTCGTGATCCGCGCGCCCCTTTACCGCCCCCACAGCCCGCTGGCCACCGTTGAGCAACGCCGCCAGGCCTTCATCGGGCAGATTGGCGCGGCCTTCCAGGCCGAATCCATCCTGGGCACCATCGTCAACCCTGACGACTGGGCTTCACGCCAATGGGTGGTGCGCGACGTGGGCCCGGCCGAGCGCACCGTGGCACCAGCCCCGGCGCAGCAGTTGTTCGACACGGCGCAATTGTCCGCCACCGCCTTCAAACCCAAGCAGCCTGTGGCCGACGAGGACCACCGGCTGCAAACCGTGGAAGTGGCCGGCCGACGCTGGGAGCTGACCATGGTGCGCCCACCGGTCAATGCCGCATGGCAACACTACCCTTTGACTCTGCTGATCAGCGGCATGTTGGTCACCGCCGGTTTGTGGTTGGCGCTGCGCGGCTTTGCCACGCAATACGGGCAGGCCACGCGCATGGCGCGCAAACTGAGCAGCCAGGCCTTGTCCAGCGAAAAACACCTGCGCTCAGTGATCGACAACACGGTCGATGGCATCGTCACCGTGAACCAGGCTGGCACCGTGCTGACGGTCAATCCGGCCATCAGCCGCATCTTCGGGCATGAGGCGCAAGAGATGGTCGGCCAGCCTTTGAGCCGCCTGATCCCCGGCATCCGCAGCCACGGTCTGGATCAGCCCATGGAAGACTTCCTGCTGACCCAGCAGGTGAGCTTTGACGGCGTGGGGCACCGCGTGGACGGCAAGCACCAGGACGGCCGCACCCTGCCACTGGATTTGGCCATCAGCCACATGGACGTCGACGGCGAAAAGCAATACGTCGGCATCCTGCGTGATCTGAGTTCCGAGTACCTGGCCGAGCAATCCATCCAGGAAGCGCAGCGCCAGCTCAACGAGGTGGACGAGATGCGCCGCGTCATCGTGCACAACGCGCCCTACGCCATCTTCGTGCTCAACCGCCACGGCATCATACAAACCGTGAATCCGGCGGGCGAGGCCTTGTTGGGCTACAGGTCCAATGAGCTGATCGGCAAGAGCACCGCCGAACGCTTTTTCGAGAGCGCCGAGGTGGACGAGCGCGCCCGCATGCTGGCCCTGCGCCTGAACCGGCCGGTCGAACACATGCAGGTGCTGTCGCACCTGGCGCAGGAATCGCCCGGCCTGCCCAGTGAATGGACGCTGGTGCGCGCGGACGGCCGCCACCTGACCGCCGAGATCACCGTCACCATCTTGCGCAACGAGATGGACGAGATGACCGGCTACCTGGCCATGGCCTCGGACGTGACCTCGCGCCGCGAAGCCGAAAGCCAGTTGCAGCACCTGGCCCTGCACGATTCGCTGACCGGCCTGCCCAACCGCAACATGCTGCAAGAGCAACTCAAGGCCTCGGTGACGCTGGCCGAGCGCGATGGCAACAGCCTGGCACTGATGTTCCTGGACCTGGACCGCTTCAAGAAGATCAACGACACGCTGGGCCACCACATCGGCGACAGCGTGCTGATCGAGGTGGCGCGCCGCCTGCGCTCCGAGATGCGCACCTCCGACATCGTGGCCCGACTGGGTGGTGACGAGTTCGTGGTGATGTTGCCGCGCATCGCCTTGGCCGAAGACGGCGCCGTGGTCGCGCAAAAACTGCTGGACATCTTCGCCGAGCCACTGCGCGTGGGCCCGCACGAGTTGCGCGTCACCCCCAGCATCGGCCTGGTGATCTACCCCGCGCATGGCCTTGATGCGATCACGCTGATGCGCCACGCCGACCTGGCCATGTACCAGGCCAAGAGCCATGGCCGCAACCGCGTGCAGATGTACACCGAGCACATGGAGTCGCCCACGCTGGACACGCTGCGACTGGAAAACGACCTGTACAAGGCCCTGGAGCGCGACGAGCTGCGCCTGCACTTCCAGCCCCAGTTCGACTGCATGACCGGCCGCATCACCGGCGCCGAAGCCCTGGTGCGCTGGGAGCATGGCGGCAAGCTGGTGCCGCCGGGCGATTTCATCCCCCTGGCCGAAGAAACCGGGCTGATCGTGCCGATGGGCGAATGGGTGCTGCGCCGCGCTTGTCAGAAGGCCCAGGCCTGGCGCGAACGCAGCGGCTGGCCGATGCGCATCGCCGTCAATTTGTCGGCCATCCAGTTGGACCAGCCCGACATTGCCGATGTGGTGGACCGCGTGCTGAAGGAAACCGGCCTGCCGCCCACGGCCCTGGAACTGGAGATCACCGAAAGCGTGGTGGTGCGTGAATCGCTGCGCGCTGCAGCGGTGTTGACGCAACTGCGCTCGCTGGGCGTGGGTATTGCGATCGACGACTTTGGCGTGGGCTATTCGAGCTTCTCGTATTTGCGCGAGTTGCCGGTGGACAGGCTCAAGATGGACCGGTCTTTCCTGAGCAATGTGCCGAACTCACCGGGCGACGCCCGCCTGGCCGCAGCCATGATTGCCATGGCGCACCGGTTGGAGGTGGGCATCGTGGCCGAGGGGGTGGAGACCGAGGCGCAGAACGCTTTCTTGAAGGCGCATGGGTGTGACGAGTGCCAAGGCTATTTCCTGGCGCGCCCAATGGCGGAACCGGCGTTCGAGGCCTTGCTGATGGAACACAGCCGGGACAGCGCGGCCAAGGATGCGTTGGCCAGGATCTCGGTGGCGGCGAAGAATCAGGCGCTGTAGTTTGTTCGCCTTGCCATGGAGCGCGGGGCGCGGGCTGGGGCGGTTGTCGGCAGGGCTTCAGCTTGGTGGTCCCGCTGTCAGCGGGACTGCCTTCCGATGCTCATGCCGAGGTGGGGCCGTGGAACTCACTGCGCGAATTTCATCCGCTTCGTTCAAACAACCACGGCCGGTCAGATGTTGATGCGTGCTACGCACGCCCACCTCGGCATTGCGCTTCTCAGCACCAAGCCAGGCGCCCTGCCGACAACCGCCCCAGCCCTTCTTCGCCCCGCTGGTGGTGTGGCACGCACGGCCCCTTGGTGAGTATCTTGCCGCTGGTGGCTTAGCGATGAACTCGCACTCGGCAACAAGGCGCTGACTCAGCAGGCGCAGGATCAACCAGGATGATGCCGAGACCGGGCGATACTCAAGGCGACCAGGCCTAAGCCCATCAGAAGCCATGTGGTGGGCTCGGGCACGGCGGGCAGGTCCTTGACGAGGAAGAACCCTGTGCGAATGTTGCTGTCCTGGGCGGTGAACCAGGTAGCCGAGGTGCTGGAGAAGACCTCGTAGCCGCCCAGGCTCGCGGGGTCAGGCAAAGTTGATGGAGTCCATGACGTGTTGTCGCCCTCGTTCCACCAGCCTCGGTCACCGGGCGTAACCTCCCTATAGGGATTGGTCGGCGACGTGATGATGGGGCCGTAGCTCAAGGTCTTGACCACGATCTGGCCTTGACTTGCGAAGTCCCCCGCAATGGCGCCAGACACGCTGCTGCGGTACCAGGCAAAGCCCTCGGGGGTGAGGGGCCCCGTCAGCTTCTGGCCGTCCAGCCAGCTCAGCAAAGGGACTGTTTCGCCTTCCTCGATCAAGGCATCCAACTGGACTTGGGTCGCCAGTTTGAAGCCTTGGGCCAACCAGCCTGCGGCCGTGACCTGGTCCAGGGACTGCCCCCGGGTTTGCGTCAATGCCAACCAAGCCAGATTGGATTGCGAGTCCACGACCAGCAGGCCGTCTCCACGCGCCGCGAGATCGGCCACGGATACGTTGGCGATGGCCAAGGTTGACACCGCGGATGCCAAGATGGCCAACGCCATTGATTTGAACTTCATTGCCGCCCTGCTTCTGATTGATCTGGAATTGCGAAACCGGTCCGGATTCTATCCGCGCCCTGCCGACACACCACCTCGTGCCACGCCACCAGCGAGGCGTCCAAGGATGAGCCGGTGGCTGGCAGGGCGACGTCGGGGGCGTCGAGGCGCACAGGGTAGAGGTGGGCGCGCGACAGCGCGCATCAATGACTGACTTGCCGTAGTTGTTTGAGTGCAGCGGCCAAAGGCCGCGAAACGAGTTCCACGGCACCACCTCGACCCGAGCACCGAGAGCAGTCCTTTGCTACGCGGTGGGCCGCCACCATCGGAGCCCTGCCAGCCACCGACTCATCCCAGCCTCGCGCTCACCGCAAAAGCAAAAACTAATTCAGCAACCGCGCCGGATCAGCATCCAACTTGGCAAGCGCCTCACGCGTGGCCCGCACGGTCAAAGACTCATCTTCAACAGGCACCAGCAACCCCGCCTGCAAAAACGCAGCCAGCCGGTGCAACTGGAACAGCACACCCCGCCCTTGCGGCGTCACGAATAGCGCCAACTGCTTTTGCAAGCCCGACCACGCGAACTGCACCGACTCCTGCGTGCCCCGGTAATCCAGCTGAAACCAGGCGCCAATTTGCAACTCACGCGCCCAGGCCATCATGGCTGGCGTGGGCATGGTGCCGCCTTCGGCCACCACCTCCAGATCGCTGCTCTCATGGCCCGACAGGTCGCGCAAAGTTTGCGCATCCAGCTCGACCTCCGCCAGGTTGGGCAGGATGTCGTCCAGCGCTTCCAGGCGCTCGGTGACCTCCTTCAAGTGCGCCGATGAGATCGTGGCCGAACGCGCAGAGAAAGCCGCGGCCAGGGCGGTGTTCAGCTCGTGCACATGCTCGTCCTGCTTCTCGACCGCCATGCCGCCCCGCGCCATGCCATCGCGCACAGTCTTGAGCAAAGGCGGCAGACGCCGCAGCACATCGGCGCGGTCTTCGCGGGAATGCTTGGCGCTGGCCGACCAGATCAGGTCGGCGGCCGCGCGCTTGAGCACTTTCGTCTCTTCGCTGGACGGGCTGGTCTGCACAGCGCTGTGCGCCAACACATCGGCCCACACCCGAAACAGGAATTCGCGCACGCCCTCGTGCACCGGCACATCGGCCAGCATCTTGCGCAGCTCGATCGTGTACTGGATGGCCCAGGTCTCGCGCTGCTCCACCTGCTGCGCCAGGGACACGCCCTTGCGGCTGGACTCGTTCTCGTCGCGGAAATAGCGCTCCAGGAACTTCTCGAACTCGACCAGCACGGTCTGGAACACGCGCCGCCCGGTGTCAGGATAGGCCTCGACCACTTGCACGATGCGCTTGATCTCGCCGGGCAGGGCATCTTCCTGGCCCTTGGCACCGGCCGCAAAGCCCATGACGCAAGCCCCCATGCGGTCAATCAGTGCACGCGCCGGGTGGTCGATGGTGGCGAAGAAATCGGGTTCGGTGACGGCCACGCGCAGCACCGGCATCTGCAGGCGCGCGAACCACACGCGGATGGCGGCGGGCAGGCGCTCTTCGGTCAGGATGCTCTGGAAAAGCAAAGCCACGATCTCGATGATGGCGCGCTCGTTGGGTGTGCTGGCCGCCTGCTTGAGGGCGCGCTTGCTGTCCTGCAGGTCTTGCAACAAGGCGGCGGGCGTGCCCGTGGGGGTGCCCGATTCGGCATCCACATGGCGGCGCACCACCTGGCCGACATCCTGGATGGCCTGGCCCAGGGCGGGCGCCACCACGCCCACGACCACATTGGCCGAGCCCCCGATCACCTGGGTAGGGGCGAAGCCAGGCACCTTGTTGGACACGAACTGGTTGAGCTTGCCCAGCACGGCCTGGGCGGGCACCGCCGAGCGACGCAGGGCAGGCGTCTGGGTCATCAAACGGGTTTCTTCATGGGCGCCGCCCATGGGCTGCAGGCCACTGTTGCCGCCCATCTGCGAAGGCGTGCTCATGCCGGAGTGGACCATGGGGGCCGAATGCTGCGGCTGACGAACACCCGGCATGGAGGCGCCAATGCCCGCGCTGCCGCTGACATAGCCGCCGCTGCTGGACGCCTTCTGGATGGTCGGACCCACACCGGTGTCCTTGGTCCGCCGGATGAAGGGCCGCAAGTCGATCTCGGGCTTGACGCCGTGGTCCAGCAACACATGGTTGGCGTCGTGGTAGGCCTCTTGCGCGAGGTGCGTGGCCTCGTCGTGCAGCACGGTCTGCAAGGTCATCCAGTGCGCGCCGCCCAGGCCTGCATCGGTCCAGCTGTCGATCAGCCAGCGAGCCAGCACCTGAGGCCGCAGCACGTCACCTGCGGGATCCGCATGGTTGGCGCCTCCGGCTTCCAGGGCGTTCAGGCGCGAGCACAAATCGGTGTATTCCCAACCAGCCCGGTCAGCGATGGCCTGCCCCAGGCGCGAGGCCATCATGTCTTGCTCGACCGCGCTGTCTTCGACCAGCGTCAGGTCGGCCACCAATTGGCTGACGGGTTTGGTGTCCAGCGGCCGGGCCAGGCGCACCGCCGTCAGGGCCGACTGGATGCGGTGCTCAAGACTCCGTTGCCAGGCGTCCAGGCTGATCGGCATGTCGAGCACCAGATCGCGCCGACGCATGTAGAGGCCAGGCTCGGCCGTTTGCGAGGCCAGCAGTTTGGCCCCGTTGGCACAGGCGTGGATCAGCCCGGAGGCACCCCGCAGGAGGGTTTCCAAATAGGTTTTTCGGGCCGTGATGGCCAATGCACGCGAAGAGCCTATGGAGGACATGTGGTCGGTTGATCCGCAGAGCTCGGCCTAACCTTCCTGGCCGAGCATGTCATGGTTGATCAACTCTACACCACGGCCCCGGAGTTCGGATCGTTGGGATCGACCTCTTTCTTGGTGCTTTTCATGAGGTCTTCACGGGTCACACCCAACCACATCGCGATCGCCGCCGCCACGAAGACGGACGAATAGATGCCGAACAGGATGCCGATGGTCAAGGCCACTGCAAAGTAATGCAAAGTCGGGCCGCCAAAGATCAGCATGGACAGCACCATCATCTGGGTGGAACCGTGCGTGATGATGGTGCGGCTCATCGTGCTGGTGATGGCGTGGTCGATGACCTGCGCCGTGCTCAGCTTGCGGTAGCGGCGGAAGGTTTCGCGGATCCGGTCGAAGATCACGACGGATTCATTGACCGAATACCCCAAAACTGCCAGCACCGCCGCCAGCACCGACAGCGAAAACTCCCACTGAAAGTAGGCGAAAAAGCCCAGGATGATGATGACGTCGTGCAGGTTGGCGATGATGGCCGCGACCGAGAATTTCCACTCGAAGCGGAAAGCCAGGTAGATCATGATGCCCAGCACCGACACGCCCAGCGCCAGCGCGCCGTCTCTAGCCAGCTCGCTGCCCACTTGCGGGCCGACGAACTCGCTGCGCTGCAAGGTCAGGTTGGTCTGTCCCCCGGCCTGGCAGGCCTTGGTGGACGAGGGGTGGCCCGGCGTGGGCGCGAGCATGGTGACTGTGCCTTTTTCAGCGCTGCACAGGATGCCGAACACCTTGTCCACCACCTCGGCCTGCTTGAGGCTGCCCCGCAAAGGCAGGCGGATCAACACATCGCGCGAGGTGCCGAAGTTCTGCACCTGCACTTCGCCATAGCCCAGCGAATCCACGGTGTGGCGCACTTTTTCGAGGTCGGCGCTCTGGGCGTACTGCACCTCGATGACCGAACCGCCGGTGAACTCGATCGACAGGTGCAACCCCCGGGTGACCAGGAAAAACACGGCTGCGGCGAAAGTCAGGAACGAAACAATGTTGAAAATCAGCGCATGCCGCATGAACGGGATGTCGCGCTTGATGCGGAAAAATTCCATGGCGAGTGTCCTTCAGGGGGTGCGGGGGGTCATTGGTCCACGGTGTCGACGTCGGTCGACAGGCTGCCGGGTTTGGCAGCGGCCTTCCAGACCTGACCGATGGACACGCTCTTGAGCTTTTTCTGACGGCCGTACCAAAAGTTGACCAGCCCACGCGAGAAAAACACCGCCGAGAACATCGAGGTCAGGATGCCCAGGCAGTGCACCACGGCAAAGCCCTTGACCGGCCCCGAGCCGAACATCAGCAACGCCACGCCCACGATCATGGTGGTGACGTTGGAGTCAAGAATCGTGGCCCAGGCGTGCTCATAACCCGCCTGGATGGCCGATTGCGGCGCCGCGCCATTGCGCAACTCTTCGCGCACGCGCTCGTTGATCAGCACGTTGGCGTCAATGGCCATGCCCAGCGTCAGGGCGATGGCCGCGATGCCTGGCAAAGTCAGCGTGGCTTGCAGCATCGACAGCACCGCCACCAGCAACAGCAGGTTCAAGGCCAGTGCCAGGGTCGAGAACACGCCGAACAGCAGGTAGTAGGCGATCATGAAGACCGCGATGGCGGCAAAACCGTACATCAGACTCTTGAAGCCCTGCTCGATGTTGGCGGCGCCCAGGCTGGGGCCCACGGTGCGCTCTTCGATGATTTCCATGGGCGCGGCCAGCGAACCGGCGCGCAGCAGCAGCGCGGTGTCGGCGGCTTCGTCGCCCTGCATGCTGCCGGAAATCTGCACGCGGCCGCCCGAGATCTCGGAGCGGATGACCGGGGCCGTCACGACCTCGCCCTTGCCCTTTTCGAACAGGATGATGGCCATGCGCTTGCCGATGCTTTCGCGCGTGACGTCGCGGAAGATGCGGGCGCCACGGGCGTCGAGTGTCAGGTGCACGGCGGCTTCCTGGTTCTCGTCGAAGCCGGGCTGCGCGTCGGTCAGGTTGTCGCCGGTCAGCACCACCTGGCGCTTGACGATGATGGGCACGCCTTGGCTGTCAGAGAACTTCTCGGTGCCGAAGGGCACGGTGCCGCCCGCCAAGGCGGCGTGGGCCTCGGTGCTGTCGTCCACCATGCGCACTTCCAGTGTGGCGGTGCGGCCGATGATGTCCTTGGCCTTGGCCGTGTCTTGCACGCCGGGCAACTGCACCACCACGCGGTCCAGGCCTTGCTGCTGGATGATGGGTTCGGACACGCCCAGCTCATTGATCCGGTTGTGCAAGGTGGTGATGTTCTGCTTGAGCGCGTTTTCCTGGATGGTGCGCTCGGACTGGGCCTTGAGCTGGCCGACCAGGGTCAGGGTGCCGCTGCCGTCGCTGTCTGTGCCATCGGTCCATTGCAGGTCGCCCAGGGCGTCGGTCAGCACGTTGCGGGCGGCCTTGCGCCCGGCATCGTCGTTGAAGCGCACGGTGATGGTCTGGTCGTCACGGCGGATGCCGCTGTGGCGGATGTCCTTGTCGCGCAGCAGGCTTCGGATGTCGCCCGTCAGGCTTTCGATCTTTTGCGTGAGCGCGCCCTTCATGTCGACCTGCATCAGGAAGTGCACGCCACCGCGCAAGTCCAGGCCCAGGAACATGGGGTTGGCGTGCAGGGTGCGCAGCCAATGCGGGGAGCGCGACACCAGGTTCAGCGCCACGATGTAGCGCTCGTCCTGCGGGTCGGGGTTGAAGGCACGGCCGAGCACGTCGCGCGCCTTCAACTGGGTGTCGGTGTCGGCGAACCGCGCCTTGATGGAATTGCCATCAAACTCAACGAAGTCGGCCGCGATGTTGGCCTGCTTGAGCGCAGCCTCCACCTTGGCCAGCGATTCAGCATTGAGCTTGACCGTGGACTTGCCACTGGACAGTTGCACGGCCGGCGCCTCGCCAAAGAAGTTGGGCAAGGTGTAGATCAGGCCCACCAGCAAGGCGATGGCGATGATCAGGTGCTTCCACCAGGGGTAGCGGTTCATGGTTTGAAATCCTGCGATTTATTTACTTGTAGCTGCCCTTGGGCAAGACCTGGACGATGGCCGAACGCTGAATTTGCAGCTCGACGCCATTGGCCACTTCGACCGTGGCGAAGGATTCGCCCAGCTTGCTGATCTTGCCGATCACGCCGCCCTGGGTGACGACCTCATCGCCCTTGGCCAGGCTGTCCAGCATGGTCTTGGTCTCTTTCTGGCGCTTCATCTGCGGGCGGATCATGACGAAGTACAGGACCACGATCATCACGATCGGCAGCAGCATGCTGTTGAGCAGGCCAGCGGTACCGCTGGCGGCAGGGGCAGCGGCTTGGGCGAATGCGTCGGAAATGAACACGGTGAAAATCCTTCAAACGAACGGCCACCAAGGCGGGCCAAATCCGTTCGATTGTATGCCGTGGGGGGCAGGCCCCGTCAGAGCACGTACTTGACCAGCGGGTGCCCGGTGAAAGCGCGGTAAATGCCGTCCAGGTGCTCGCGGCTGATGGCGTTGACCGTGATGGTCAGGCCCATGTACTTGCCCCCGCTGCTGGGGCGCAGCTCCAGGGTCTTGGCGTCGAAGCTGGGGTCGTGGTGAACAGCCAGCGCGACCATGGTTTCCACGAAAGGCGGCTCGTGCAGGCCCATCACCTTGATGGGGAAGGCGCAGGGGTACTGGATCAGCGACTCTTCAGGCGGGATCTCGGGGGGGGCGGGGGGAACCACGGGTTCATCATTCATGCGGATACTCCTTGCTCACTGCTCAGTCTTCATTTGACGCCCAGGCGGATGGCGTCCCACAGGCGGCCGAACCAGCCAGCACTGGGCACGGCCTCCAGGGTGTTCAGGGGCACATCCTGCCAGGGTTGCCCGGCCAGGGTGATTTTGAGCGTGCCGACGGTCTGGCCTTGGATCAGCGGGGCCACCAGAGGATCATTGCGGGCCACGGTGGCTTTCAGGCCGCCAGCCTGGCCACGCGGCACCACCACCGTCACCGGGCTGACGCGCCCCAACCTCACGCTGGACGACTGGCCCTTCCAGACGGGCGCGGTGGTCACCGGCTTGTTCGCGTCAAACAGCTTGACCATGTCAAAAGACCCATAGCCCCAGTTCAACAGCTTCTGGCTTTCGTTGGCGCGGGTTTCGGGCGAGGTCGCGCCGATCACCACGCTCAACAGGCGGCGCGGGCCGGCGGGCGTGGCGCGCAGGGCCGTGGCGATCAGGCAGTAGCCGGAGGCGTCGGTGTAGCTGGTCTTCAGGCCATCGACGGTGGGGTCGCGCCACAGCAGCAGGTTGCGGTTGGGCTGGCGGACGCCGCCAAAGGTGAACTCCTTGCTGCCGTAGTAAGGCAGGGCCTGCGGGAAATCGGTGGCCAGCCGCACCGCGATGACGGACAGCTCGCGCGCCGTGCTGCGGTGCCCTGGCGCCGTCTGCCCTTCCGGGTTCTTGAAGGTGGTGGCCTTCAGGCCAAACGCCAGGGCTTGCCGGTTCATCATGGCCACGAAATTCTCAACCGTGCCGCCCACCGCCTCGGCCAGGGCCACGCTCGCATCGTTGCCGCTTTGCACGATCATGCCCTTGAGCAGGTCTTCGACCTTGACGCGGCTGTTGGCGGCCAGGAAGCTGCGAGACGTGCCCGTGATGCCGGTGCGCCAGGCCCGCTCGGACACCGGCACCTCTTGCAACAAGGTCAGCTTGCCCGACTTCATGGCCTGGAACGCCAGGTAGGCGGTCATCAACTTGGTCAGCGAGGCGGGCTCGACCGGCTGGTCGGCATTGCGAGCGGCCAGGGTCTGCTGGCTGCTCAGGTCTTGCAAAACAAAAGCGCGGGCGGCCAGCTCGGGCGGCAGCGGCATGGCGGCGCTGGGCGCGGCGAAGGGAAACACCGGCGCCACGGTCGCCACTTGCGACCAGGCCAGGGGCCAGCACAAAGCGCCGGTCAGCGCGACCAGCAGGCCGCGTCGGGAGAATGAAAACAGCATGGGATCAGGAAAGCAGGTGAGGTCAATCAGGCCGAAGTGCCCGCCGTGCCGCGCAGGTGACGCAGCACCCGGTCGCGCAGAACGCCAAGTTGACCATGGAAGAAATGGCCCACGCCCGGCACCACCGTGACCGGCAAGGCCTGGGGCCGCGCCCAATCCAGCACGCTGGTCATGGACACGACATCGTCCTCTTCGCCTTGCACGACCAGGGTGTGGGCTGGCACGTTCGGCACGCCATAGCGGGTGGCCGGGCTGACCAGCACCAGCTCGCTTGGCGCCTGAGGCAGCCGCGCGCTGGCACTGGCGGCGATGAAGCCCCCGAACGAGAACCCAGCCAGCGCCACGGGCAGGCTTTGCACGGCCGGGTCGGTGCGGTGGTGGGCCAGCACGGCCAACAGGTCATCGACCTCGCCCACGCCTTCGTTCCAGGCGCCTTCCGACTGGCCGATGCCGCGGAAGTTGAAGCGCACGGCCCGCCAGCCCGCCAGCACAAACGCTTTCGACAAAGTGTGGACCACCTTGTTGTCCATGGTGCCGCCCATCTGCGGATGCGGGTGCGCGATCACGGCCAGGCCGATGGGCGCGGTGGCAGGGTCTTCGAGCACGACCTCGATCAAGCCCGAAGGGCCGTCGATGGTGGTGGAATCAGGGCGTCCGATCATGGCTTTGCTTTGGCGCGCGAGTTCAACGGCCCACGTCTGGCGGCAACACCAGGCGCTCAACCACCTGGCCGCGGGCCAGGTGCGATTCGACGATCTCTTCGATGTCGGACTTGTCGACGAAGGTGTACCAGGTGCCTTCCGGGTAGACCACCGCGACCGGGCCGCCCGCACAGCGGTCCAGGCAACCCGCCTTGTTGACGCGCACCTGGCCGGGGCCATTCAAACCGGCGTTTTTCACCAGTTTTTTGCAATGGTCGAAACCGTCCTGGGCACCGTGGTCGCCACAAGAGCTTTCACCGTTGATGCGCTGGTTGAGGCAGAAAAAAATGTGGCGTTCGTAGTACATGGGGTTCGATTCCGAGGTCAATCCAGCGGCTCCTCGCTGGGCTCATCCCAAGGCGAGGACATCTGGCTCATGCCTTCGTCCAGCTTCGGGCCGGTCCAGTCCGAGAACTTGCCGACGTAGGTGGTGGCGCTGATGTCGTCCGCGTAGGCGATCAGCACGATGGCCAGGTCCGCCATGCGCGACACCTGCATGACTTCGCCGGTCTTGGCGTGGTCGGCCAGGCAGTGGTCGGGATCGAACGCTTTCAACGTGATCCGTTCAAGCTGCTGCCCGAAAATCTTGACGACCTTGACCATGCAGGGCTCCGAAGGTGAATGGGTGAGTGGATTTTAGTTGGGCGCATCAGCGTGACGGCTTTCGCGCCCGAAGATGCGGGTGATCAGCCAGGCCATGGCCACGTAGGGCCACAGGATGCCGAACCAGCGCGACAAGCCGTGGAAGCGGATGAAACGCCCATGCTCCCACGATTCCAGTGCCAGGGCGTAATAAGGGTCAGGCGGCACCTGGTGCACCAGGGCGATGAGCCCGGCCAGCGTCAACACGCCCAGGCTGGCGCAGGTGGTGCGGGTGCGTTCCAGCAACAAGGTGCCGCCCAGCGCGCCCACCAGCAGGCCGGTGATGGTGGGCAAGCTCATCCAGGTGAGGGCGTGCTCCGGGCCGAAGTTCATGGCGGTGGACAGCGCCGTGGTGCCCACCCCCATCACCACAGCCCCCGCCAGCAGAAAAGCACGGGTGCTGCGCGGACGGGCCAGGGCACAGGCCACGCACATGGGGGCCAGCAGGCCCAGGGCCACGGTGGTGGCCTCGCGCGCTGGCAGCCACAGCGAATCCGGGTCGGCGGAAATGTTGTCGGTCCACAGGCTCAAGGGATCGTCGGGCAACACCCACTCTTGCCAGGGCGTGTCACGGGTCATCTCCATCAGGCCGATGAGCAGGTGCGGCAGGAACTGCCCTTCGCCCAAAGGCAGGGGCGGCGGGTACAGCAGGCCGAGCGGCCACATCCAGATCAGGGCCAGGCCAAAGCCCGCCTGCGGGATGAACCAGCGCTCGCGCAGCCGGTGCCACACGTCCACCAGGCCCAGGGCGTTGAGGGTGACGGCGGCCAAGGCGCCCCAAGCCATGCCCAGGGTGTTGAGCGCCCAGTCGGAGATCGAGGGCACGCGGTGGGGCACCGTGAACTGGGCCAACTCCAGCAGGTAGGACAAGGCCGAGCCCGACAGCAAGGTCAGCACCGCCGCCATGACAGCACCCCGCCCACTGCGCAGGTGGGCCACCGTCAGGATCAGGCCCAGGGGCAGGTAGCCCAGCAAGTTGGCCACCAGGTCGGAGGGCACCTCGTGGGGCAGCTTGGGCAATTCCCAGGTGAACACGTGACGATCGGGCCAATGCCAGCCGCTCAAGGGGAACAAGGTGGCGTAGACGATCAGGGCCACCGCCACCCAGGTGAGCGGCCAGGCGGTGCTGCGGTGCGGCGACATCAGCAAGCCTTGCAGCGAGGGCGGATCAGAAAGGCTTGACCACCACGAGGATGACGATGAGCGCGAAGACCAGCACCGACACCTCGTTGAACACCCGCAGCCATCGGTGCGTGCGGCGATTGCTGAGTTGCTCGAACTCGCGCAGGATCTTGCGGCAGACGTGGTGATAACCAATGGCGCCAATCACCAACAGCAGCTTGGCGTGCATCCAGCCATTGCCAGGGCCTTTGCCAATCCCGTAATACAGCCACAGGATCAGGCCCAGCACCACGGCCGGGATCATCAAGAGGGACATGAAGCGGTAGAGCTTGCGCGCCATGAGCAGCAGGCGCTCGCGCTCGGCATGGCTGTCGCCCGGCACCATGGCCAGGTTGACGAACAAACGCGGCAGGTAGAACAGGCCGGCAAACCAGCTGGCAACGAAAACGATGTGGAGGGCTTTGATCCAGAGCATGGCCGATTATGGCCAGCAGTGGGATCGATTGCGGCGGCGCAACATGGGCGGCACAAAAAAAAGAGCCCCGGCATGGCCGGGGCTATGGAAGCCTTAACGCTGTCATCACGGTAAGGCACCTGCTCAGGGAGGAAAAGCAGGGAATGAAGGCCTTGCGGCGTATCATTCAGGATCGATTATAGAGGGCTTGCGGCGCCATGTCTCTAACCCATGTCCGCAAACCCGGGATTGCTACCGATTTTTTTGTTCTCTTTGCATTCCTTCACACGGTTTTCACACCTTTCCCCGCATGTCCTTCTTGCACCATTTCCCGCAGCACCGCCCTCGCCGCCTTCGCCGTGACGAATTCACGCGCCGCCTGGTTCGAGAGCACGCACTGACTTCGGCCGACCTGATCTACCCGGTCTTCGTGTTGGATCAAGACGACGGCGTGCAAGACATTGCCTCCATGCCGGGCGTGCAACGTTTGGGCCGCAGCGCCCTGTGGGCTCAGGCCGAGCAGTGCGTGAAGCTGGGCATACCGGTGATGGCCTTGTTCCCGGTGATCGACCTGGCGTTGAAAACCCCCGATGGCCAGGAGGCCCTGAACCCCGAAGGCCTGGTGCCCCGCACCGTGCGCGAGTTGAAGCAACGCTTTCCAGAACTGGGTGTGATGACCGACGTGGCGCTGGACCCCTTCACCACCCACGGCCAGGATGGCCTGCTGGATGAGACGGGCTACATCCTCAACGACGAGACCGTGGCCGTGCTGACCCGCCAGGCCTTGGTGCAAGCCGAAGCCGGCGTGGACATCGTGGCGCCCAGCGACATGATGGACGGGCGCATCGGCGCGATCCGCCAGGCGCTGGAATCACAACACCTGATCCACACCCGGATCATGGCCTACAGCGCCAAGTACGCCAGCGCCTTTTACGGCCCCTTCCGTGATGCGGTGGGCTCCAAAGCCAACCTGGGCAAAAGCAACAAGAAGGTCTACCAGATGGACCCGGGCAACAGCGACGAGGCCCTGCGCGAAGTCGGCATGGACATCGCCGAGGGCGCTGACATGGTCATGGTGAAACCCGGCATGCCCTACCTGGACATCGTGCGCCGGGTGAAGGACGAGTTCCGCGTGCCCACCTTCGCCTACCAGGTCAGCGGCGAGTACGCCATGATCAAGGCCGCCGCCCAGAACGGCTGGCTGGACCACGACGCCGCCATGATGGAGGCCTTGCTGGCCTTCAAGCGCGCGGGCGCCGATGGTGTGCTGACCTATTTCGCCTTGCAAGCGGCCGAGTTGTTGCGCGATTGAGCGCTGGAGTCTGAGTGCGTTTCTTCCTGATCAATGAAAGCTTCCAGGAGCTGGCAGACTGGCCCGACACGCCGCCCACGCAAGGCTTCCTGTGGGTGACCACGGCGCGGCGCGAGTTCGAAGTCGGACTGGGCAAGGTCCAGGCCCAGTTGCAGCACCTGACTGGCGGCAACCTGGTGGACCTGCACGTGATGGACTTGCTGAACGCGCAGTTGCCCTCGCAGTACGACTACACCTCCTGGTACGACATGCTGGTGTTCCGCCGCCTGGCTGCCGCGCAGGGCACGGAAGGCATGTTCCTGGACGACACGCATGGCACGCTCAGCAGCGCGCGCCAGGCTCTCGCCAGCATCGACACCAGCCCGGTGGGCTTCGTGGTGTTCGACCGTGTGCTGCTGACCGTGCACCCGGCCGATTGCTCGGTGCGCGATTTCTTCGAAGGGCGCCTCAATCAGATGGTCAGCGCCGACGAGCGCAACGAGAACCGCACGGAAGGGCGCGGCGCGGTCAACCGCCTTCCGCCCAGTTCGGCCGACCTGATGGTGCGCATCGTCAACCACATGGTCGACAGTTACCTGGACTTGCGTCGCCTGTTGACCAAACAATCGGCCTACCTGCAGCAGGAGCTGCTGAGCAACCGCAAGCAGTTCAACCACTGGCAATCGCTGCTGGAGGCGCGCAACACCCTGCACCTGCTGGAAGACACCTGCGAAGACCAGCGCAGCGCCGTGCAGGAATGGATCGATGCGCTGGACGATTGGCCCATGCCCACCGAGCCCACCGCTGCGCGCGAACGCGAGGTGCTGCGCGTGCGTTCGCGCGACGTGCTGGAGCACATCGAGCGGGTGCTGGGCCATGTGCGGCGACTGGAGTCGTCATCCGAAGGCGCGGTGCAGATGCATTTTTCGCTGCAGGGCAACCGCACCAACGACATCATGCGCACCCTCACGGTGATGACGGCGGTGTTCCTACCGTTGAACCTGATCACCGGCGTCTTTGGCATGAACTTCGACTTCCTGCCGCTGATCCACACCAAGCTGGGCTTCTGGGTGGCGTGCGGGCTGATGGCGGGGGTGGTGGTGTCGCTGTTGGTGCTGTTCAGAAGGCGGCGCTATCTGGAAAGTTAGGCCGGGTGCAAACCCACCCCTGCCTTGCGGGGTCAAGCCTGTGCAGCGCGCCCTGATCTTGCATGGCCTTTGGCAGAATCCAAGTTGCTTCGAACAAAACTGCAGCGAGCACCGCCAAGCAGTCGTTTCACTTTGCAGTTCAAGGGAGATCCATGAAATTCTCATTCAAACCGTTGCTGGTGGCCGCGGCGGCCTTCGTCGTGGGCAGCGCAACCCATGCCGCGTCCGGCCATGACTGGACTTTGACCTCAGGCAACATCAGCCTGGCGTTCAGCCACGATGGCTACTCTTCGATCCGCGCCGCGGGCGGCAACCTCAGCACGCCAGCCACGACACCAGTCGTACCGGGATTGGGCAACCCAGGCAGCGTCAATACGGCGAAGCTCAACAAAGTCACAACCCACCTGGATTTGCCTTTGACCAGCGGTTCCACCACCGGTGATTCGCTGATTTCCCTGGTCGCCAAGGGCTCCTTGCTGCAAATCAAAAGGGGGTTCGAAGATGACGAAGGGTTCATGCACCTGTGGTCGGTGTTCCTGACGAACTGGGAGGTCGATCTTCCCTCTTCGACGGTTTACGCGGAAATGCACACCAGCAAGCACCAAAGCTCGGCCGTTAATCTGGGCAGGGTTGCCGTTTTCCACACAAGCTGGCTTGGGGAGCCCAATATCGACTCCGAAGGTCAGATCGTCCTGGACACGACCAACGCTCAAGGCCAGAGCCTGGCACACGCCAGCGGCAATCTCAATGGCGTGTTGCGCCTGGACCGCAACACCGCCGATCTGATTCTGGTGGGGATGGGCTTGCCCACGGCGCCAGACGAGAACGTTGTCCGGCTGTTCCATGACCCCCACAAAGACTGGGGCACGCTCAGCTTTACAGCCAATCTGACAGGCACACCCACCGTGCCTGAGCCCAGCGACTTCGCCCTGGTCGGGGCCGGTATGCTGGCGCTGTGGGCGACCCAGCGCTCCAGCCGCAAGGCCTGATCAATTCAAGCCAGCAAGAGCTCGCGCACCCGGCACAGGTCGTCCCACACCAGGCCCTTGTCGACCGGGTTGCGCAGCAAGTAAGCCGGGTGGTAGGTGACGACCACGGGCGTGCCCTGCACCTCGTGCAGGCGCCCGCGCAGGCGGCCGATGGGCTCGCTGGTCTTGAGCAATGACTGCGCGGCGAAGCGCCCCATGGCGATGATGACGTGCGGCTTGACCAGGGCGATCTGGCGCATCAGGTAGGGCTCGCACTGCGCCACTTCGGCGGGCAGCGGGTTGCGGTTGCCCGGCGGGCGGCACTTGAGCACGTTGGCAATGAAGACCTGGCGGCTCGCTTCGGCCTCGCTGCGGGTCAGGCCGACGGGGCTGAGCATGCGGTCGAGCAGCTGGCCGGCGCGGCCCACGAAGGGTTCGCCCTGACGGTCTTCCTGCTCGCCCGGGGCTTCGCCGATGATCATCACGCTGGCGTGTTCGTGGCCCACGCCGAAGACGGTCTGCTGGCGGCTTTCGCACAGGCCGCAGGCGGTGCAGCCGGACACGGCTTGGCGCAGGGTGGGCCAGTCCATCTGGTCGATGCCTTCGGGGCGCTCGCGCAGGATGGCTTCAATGCCAGCGGTGGCGGCGGCGGCGAGGGACACGGGCGGCTTGGCTTCGGGTCGGGCTGGCCTGGCCGAGGGTGGCGGCGCCACGGCCTCAGCGCTGGCGCTTGGCATGGCTGGGCGGGCCGGTGAGATCACATCAGCCACAGCGGACGCCGCCACTGGCGCGTCTTCCACCGGCGCATCCGGCGGCACCGGCCAGAACGCCGGGATGCCCATCTCGCGCAGCATGGCGCGTTGGCGTTCGGACCAGGTCATGGCTGGGCGGCCTTCTTCGTCAAATCCAGGCGCATCACCAGCGCGTCTTCGCGGCCACCGGGCGCGGGGTAGTAGCCCTTGCGCACGCCGACTTCGACAAAGCCCTGGCGTCGGTACACCCCCAGCGCGCGTTCGTTGGAGGGGCGCACTTCCAGCCACAGCAAGGGCACGTCCGTCTGGCGGCAGAACACGTACAAGGTGTCCAGCAGGCCACGCGCCAGGCCAGACCCGTGCAAGGCCTTGTCGACCGCGATGTTGAGGAGGTGCATCTCTTCGACGCCGTCCATGGCCACGCACACGCCGACGATGCGGCCGGTGTCAGGCTGGGTTCGCACCCGTGTCCAGTAACCGCTGCGCAGCGAGGACCGGTAATTGTCTTCGGACCAGGCGTGCGCGGGGTGCGGGCAGGCCTGGCGCTCCATCTCAAGCACGGCGGGGATGTCGGCCTCGGTCATGGGCCGGTCGGCGAAGGCCAACACCTCGGGCGCCTGGCCGAAGAGGGGTGACGGTGAGCGTGAAGGCGCGGACATGGGGTGGATTGTCGCGCTCACAGGCGCTTGGCCGCCAGGCGCTCGGCGGTGGTTTGCGCCACTTTGTCGCGCACGTACAAAGGCAGCGCGAGGGCGGCATCCAGCAGCTCACCGCGCGCCCAGGCCTGGCGGGCCAGGGCGGCCAGGGCGGCGCCGCGCGGTGCGGCTTGCGGCCAGGTCATCTGCGTCAATCCTTCAAAAGCCGCTGGGTGCGCCAGCAAGGCGTTGCCAGCGACGCGCAGCGGCGCGTTTTCGTCAGCAGCGCCACCAGCCCAACGATCGCGGGGCACGCCCAGGGCCCACAGGCTGGGCTCGGTCTCGGCTTGCCAGTGGGTGCCTTGCCAGCGGTAGGCCGCCACGTAGAACTCGCCCATGCGGGCATCCTGGGCCACCCACAGGATGTCGCCCTCGGACCAGGCCGCAGGATCAGACTGGCGGGCGTCTTCCGCCACGGCCATCAGTGTGTCCAGCGAGATGACGGGGCAATCGGCCGCCAGGGCCAAGCCCTGCGCCAGGGAGCAGGCTGTGCGCAGGCCGGTGAAGGCGCCCGGGCCCCGGCCAAAGGCGATGGCGTCCAGTTGAGACCAGCTCAGACCCGCGTCGGCCACCAGCTTTTGCAGGGCGGGCAAGGTGGTGCTGGACGCCTGGGCGCCACCGCCGACGGCCAGCGCCTGCACCTGGTCACCCTGCACCAGGGCCAGGTGCACCACCTCGGTCGCGGTGTCCAGCACCAGCAGGCATGGCTTGGCCGGGGTGGGCACGGCGGCGGGCAAAGGAGACATCGGATCAACAGGCGGCATGGCCGGGAGTGTAGCCAACGCCGCCCTTCTATGATGCGACCATGACGGTCTCCTGTTCACATCGCCCCGCCGCGCCCTGGTGGGGCTCATTCCTCCTGGCGCTTTTTTGGGCGCCGCTGAGCGCCCACGGTCAAGCCGCGCCCGAGCCCTCCGCCGCACCAACTGCGGAGCCCCCCTGGCCGCCCAGCATTCACCAGGCCCTGCAAGCCACCCAGGTGCCCGCCTCGGCGGTGTCGATGCTGGTGCTGCCGGTCGATGGCGGCCCGGCCCGGCTCAGCCAGAGCGCCGACACGGTGCGCACCATGGCCTCGGTGATGAAACTGTTCACCACCGGCGTGGCTTTGCAGACCCTGGGGCCAGCGTTCACTTGGCGCACCCAGGTGGCGCTGGGTGGCCGCCTGCGGCCCAATGGCGTGCTGGAAGGCCCGCTGCTGATGCGCGGCGATGGCGACCCCAGCCTGGTGACCGAGCGGGTGGCGCTGATGATGAGCCGCTTGCGCGCCGCCGGCCTGCGCGAGGTGCACGGCGACTGGCTGCTGGACCGATCAGCCTTCGCCGCCGTGCCGCCGCACGACCCGGCGGCCTTCGACCAGCAGCCTTTGAGAACCCACAACGCCGGCCCCGACGCCCTGCTGGTGGCCCACCAGGCGCTGACACTGCGCCTGCGTCCTGACATGGCCAACCCGGCTTGGGCCAAGATCAGCATGGAGCCCGAGCTGAGCGGCGTGCGCCTGGTCGCCAAGGTTCCGCTGGACGACAAGGCGGCCTGCAGCGACTGGCGCGAGTCCATGGCCCTGGAGCTGCGCCCGGATGTGCCGCCTGCCTTGGGCTGGACCATCACCCTGACAGGCCGCTACCCCAGCGCCTGTGGCGAACGCGACTGGCCCGTGCACTGGCCCGGTGGCGCGCACCAGGACCACACCGAGCGCGTGCTGAGCATGGCGTGGCGCCGCGCGGGCGGGCTGCTCAAAGGGCAGGTCCAGACCTCGGGGCCCTGGCCCTTCGAAACCCCCGCCTGGTTCACCTGGGAATCCCCCCCGCTGGCCACCGTGGTGCGCGACATCAACAAATTCAGCAACAACGTGATGGCGCGGCAATTGTTCCTGACCCTGGGCCGCGATGCCGCCCCGACCGCGCTCAGCCCCCTGGGCCCGGCCACGCTGGACGCCGCCCGCACCCGCGTGACGCAGCACGTGGTGCAGGCCACCATGGATTCGGCCACGGGCACATCACCCTGCGGCCACGGGGTGCTGCTGATGGACAACGGCTCGGGCTTGTCGCGCACGGAGCAGGCCTCGGCCGCGTGCGTGGGGCGCTGGCTGCAGGCCCTGTGGGCCAGCCCGGCCATGCCCGACCTGCTGGCCTCCTTGCCCATGGCGGGCGTGGATGGCACGGCGCGCAGGATGGCGTCGGTGGCAGGCCGAGCCCACCTGAAGACCGGCTCGCTGGACGGCGTGGCCTCGGTGGCCGGGGTGGCGCTGGGTGATTCGGGGCGACGCTATGTGGTCGTGGGCGTGGTCAACGACCCCAAGGCCGACACCGCCCGGCCCGTGCTGAGGGCGCTGATCGAATGGGCGGTGCACGACCGATGAACGCGCTTCAACACCTGGTGACTTTTCTGGACCCGACCTGCGTGGAGACCATTGGCTCGGCAGCCGCCATCTTGACCACCGGCTCCTTCATCCCCCAAGCCTTGCTGACATTTCGCACGCGCGATGTCAGCGGGATCTCGCTGGGGATGTACAGCGCTTTCACGCTGGGCGTGCTGCTGTGGCTGATCTACGGCCTGGCCCTGGGCTCGTGGCCCATGACCGTGGCCAATGTCATCACCCTCACCCTGGCGGTGGCCATTCTGGGGATGAAGGTGCGCTTCATGCGCAGGTAGACAGATCAAAGCTGATCGCGGATACGGGAGATGGCCAGGCTGGCCAGGCTGCCATGCCCCAGCGGGGCAAGGCGCCGGTCATCAGCCCAGAGGTAATTGCCGTAATAAGCACGGACCTCGTCGTTGGGCACTGCAGGCGACGTGGGGTTCAAAACCCTTTCCGTGAGCACGACCAGATTGTTGGACCGGCAATTGAGCAACAGCGTCTTGGCCCTGAAGTCAGCGTTCACAGGCGCCTCGAAATCGATGCCCGGAAAAGCAGCCGTCAATGTTTTGCCATTGGGCATCGTGACCTTGGTTGGGTCTGACTGGCAAGCGGCAGCTGAATAGCTGGCGCCCAGTGAAGCGATCAGGCTGTAACCGTCTACTTTCACGATCTTGTGGCCGTTGGTCCCCGTGCTGTAGGTCAGACCACCACTGTTGAGATACCCCTCATTAAAGGCTATTGTCAAGTCGCTGGCCAGTGTGGTTTTGCCATCCATCACCGCTCTGGGCGTTTTGCCCATGTCGGGCACCGTCAGGTACACCACGCGGGCGCCCGTGGCCACAATGCTCTTGATGAGCGCCCCCAGAATCGCCCCTTGTTCGCTCATCCGAATCTTGGCGGCTTCCTCGGTCGATGGTGTAGCCTTAACCTCGTCGTAGGCCGCCATGATGTCGTTCTGACCCGCCAGCAGAGTCACCAAGACGCCGTCTCGCAACTCCCCACGGTGGGCGTTGAACTGCGTGACCACGTCGGCCACCTTGGCGCCCCACTTGGCGTATGAACGGCTGCCACCACCATCCTGTGGACAGCCGGTAGGGCCGCCCAGGCTCAAACCACCGCCACCCAGGCCATGGGCCAGGCGCTGCACCCAGTTGCCGTGGTCGTCGGCAAAATCGGTGGAGCAGTAATAGGTGTGATCGGTGGTGAGGTAGATGGTCGGAGGCGACGAACCGGCATCGTTGAATGAGCCGGTGAAAACCTCATTCACGACGGGAATGATGCTGCTGGCGACGCTGTAGCGGTACACGCCGGGAATGGACGATTGTGGGACAAAGAACGAGTCGTCGCTTGGGTAGTCAGCCGCGATCAAGGCGGCGCTGGATGCGCAGAAAACATCAGTGGGCAAGCTGGTCTTGCAAAAATTCGGCCTGTCAGCCACCACGTTGATGGTGTAGCGCGCCCGATAAGGCACGTCCGCGGTTGAGGAAGGCGCATTCGGGATGGTCCTGAAATCCACCAATGGTTCCCCAGTCGTCGCCGTGTCATCAAACGCACTGTTCTCATCCCCGAACGCGATGATCTGCGTGGGCTGGAAAGACTTGACCCGATCACCCCCACCGCAACCCGCCACCAAAGCGGCTGCGCTCAGGCAGGCGGCCACCGCCACGCCCGTGCGGCGTGAATTCAAAAGTCGGGCGGTATCGGGGATGCGGAACATGGACACTCCAAAATGGATGAGAGGCGGTCAAGCAGGGCCGAAGCTTACTAGAGTCGCGCCGTGCGAGTGTTAAGGGGGTGTTAAGCAGCCGCCGCGCGGGCGAGCCGGTCGCGAACGCCGTCCCAGACGGGGTCGACCGGGGGTTTTTCAACCCAGATCAGGTCCACGCCCAGGGCGTCGAGCTCGCGCAGGTCAGAAAACAAGTGGTGCGCGGCGCTGATAGCGTCGGCGGGCATGGCGCGCTGCACCACGCCGGGGCTGGCCGGGCGGTGCGCCCACAGGCTGCGCGAATACACGGCGATGCCCGGCGGCGTGGCCACTTTGTTGGCCAGCGCTTTGGCCGTCAGCTCGGGTTCGATCAGGTCCAGCGCCGAGGACAGTTGCGTGTCGCTCATCAGGCGCAGCTTGGCGCGCGGGGCGTAGTGCGCGGCCAGGGTACCGGAGGCGCGCGGGGCATCGGTGTCCGGGGCTTCGGAGGTGGACAGGCCCACCGGCTCGCCCGCGGCGGCTTCGATCTCGTCGCGGGTCAGGCGGCCGGGGCGCAGGATGACGGGGTGGGCGCGCGTGCAATCGACGATGGTGGACTCGATGCCCACATCGCACAGGCCGCCTTGCAGCACCCAAACCTCATCCAGGCCAGTGCCCTGATTGTTGAACTCGTCGATGACGTGTTCGGCGCGCGTCGGGCTGATGCGGCCAAAGCGGTTGGCGCTGGGCGCGGCCACGCCCATCACGCCCAGGCGGGCGGCGGCTTGCAGCAACCTCAGGGCCACGGGGTGATCGGGGCAGCGCAGGCCGATGGTGTCCTGCCCGCCCGCCGAGGCCGCGGCCATGCCCGGGGCGCGCGGCACGATCACGGTCAAGGGACCGGGCCAGAAGCGGTCCATCAGCTGTTGCGCCACCAAGGGCACGGCGGAGGCGAACTGCCAGGCGGCTTCGGCATTGGCCACGTGCACGATCAACGGGTGGTTGCTGGGTCGGCCCTTGGCTTCGAAGATGCGGGCCACAGCGGCATCATCATCGGCGCGGGCGCCCAGGCCATAGACGGTTTCAGTGGGCAGGGCCAGCAGGCCGCCATCGGCCAGGCGCTGGGCGGCTTGTTCGATGGCATCGGGTTGTGTGGCGGGATCGAGCAGTCGCATGGGTGACAGTTTAGAAAGGCTCGATGCCCAGGACGGCAGCGGCTTTCAAGGCCACTTCGCGCGCAAGGTCGGCGGTGGCGGCGGTCACGGTGAGGTGGCCCATCTTGCGGCCACGGCGAGCGTCTGTTTTGCCATACAGGTGCAGGTGGGTGCCAGGCAAGGCCAGCACGGCGGCCCAATCGGGTTCGCGCTGGGTGGTCGAAGCGCCGTCGAACCACAAATCACCCAGCAGGTTCAGCATGAAGCAGGGGCTGTGCAGTTGCGGGGCCACCAGGGGCAGGCCGGTCATGGCGCGCACCTGCATCTCGAACTGCGAGACGTCGCAGGCGTCGATCGTGTGGTGGCCAGAGTTGTGCGGGCGCGGCGCCATCTCGTTGGCGACCAGGCTGCCATCCTGCAAGATGAAAAACTCCAGGCACAGCACGCCGACGTAGTTCAGCGAGGCGGCCAAAGTCTCGGCGGCGTTGATCACTTTCGTGGACAAGGCCTCGCTCACACCAGGCGCGGGCACCGTGGTCACGGCCAGGATGCCGTCGCGGTGCAGGTTGTGCTGCACGGGGAAATGCACGATCTGGCCATCGCGGCCCCGCGCCACGATCACGCTGACCTCGAAAGCCAGGGGCAGCATTTTCTCCAGCACGCAGGGCACGTGCTTCAGCTCGTCCCAGGCCTGGGCCAGCTCGGCCCGGGTCTTGATGCGGACCTGGCCCTTGCCGTCGTAACCCAGGCGGGCGGTTTTGAGGATGCCGGGCAGCAGGTCGTCGCTGATGGCGGCCAGTTGCGCAGGTGTTTCGATCAGGGCGTGGGGGGCGCAGGGCACGCCACTGGCCACGAAGTGGGACTTTTCACGCGCACGGTCCTGGCAGACCAGCACGGCCGAGCCAGCGGGCGCCACCGGGCGGCTGAGCGCCAGGGTGTCGAGCGACTGGGCGGGCACGTTCTCGAACTCGGTGGTGACGGCCGCGCACAGGCGGGCCAACTCGGCCAGCGCGGCCGCGTCCAGGTAGTCGGCTTTCAGATGGTGGTGTGACACCAAGCCAGCCGGGCTGGCGGGATCGGGGTCGAGCACCGCCGTGGCGTAACCCATGGACTGGGCCGCGTGCACGAACATGCGGCCAAGCTGGCCGCCGCCCAAGACACCCAAGGTGGCGCCCGGCAAGATCACGTCACGGGTCATTTCGGGTCCAGGCTCAGGTCTTGGGTCATGTTGCGGGCCACTTCGGTCTGGCGGGCACGGAAAGCATCCAGCGCATCGCGCAGGCGGGCATCGTTCTGGGCCAGCATGGCCACCGCGAACAAAGCCGCGTTGCCCGCACCGGCCGTGCCGATGGCAAACGTCGCCACGGGGATGCCCTTGGGCATTTGCACGATGGAGTGCAGGGAATCGACGCCCTGCAGGTGCCGAGAGGGCACGGGCACGCCCAGCACCGGCACCGTGGTCTTGGCCGCCAGCATGCCGGGCAGGTGGGCCGCGCCGCCCGCCCCCGCGATGATGGCCACCAGCCCACGCGGGCGCGCCGCCTCGGCGTAGGCGAACATGTCGTCGGGCATGCGGTGGGCTGAAACCACCTTCGCCTCGAAGGGGACACCGAACTCGGTGAGAATGTCGGCTGCATGGCGCATCACGTCCCAGTCACTGCTGGAACCCATCACCACGCCAATCAAGGGAGTCGCGTTGTTCACGGCTCGCTCCTCGCTGTAAAACCTGCAATTTTAGGCGCTTGCTGCCACCATGATCGACATCACCCTTGAGAACTTTGAAACCGACCTGCTGGCCGGCTCTGTCCAACAGCCCATCCTGCTGGACATCTGGGCACCCTGGTGCGGCCCCTGCAAGGCGCTGGGCCCCGTGCTGGAAAAGCTGGAAACCGACTATGCCGGGCGCTTCCAACTGGCCAAGCTGAACGCCGACGAGCAGCAAGAGATCGCGGGCCAGTTGTCCGAGATGTTCGGTGTGCGCTCCATCCCCTTCTGCGTGATCTTCGTGGGCGGCCAGCCGGTGGATGGCTTCGTCGGCGCCCTGCCCGAAGCCCAGATCCGCGCGTTCCTGGACAAGCACGTGCCCAGCGAAGGGGCCATCGCCTCCGAGTTGGAGACCGAACAGGCCGAGCAACTGGTGGCCGAAGGCGACACGGCCTCGGCGCTGGACCTGCTGGAAGACGCCGTGGCCCGCGACCCCGGCAACGACGAAGCCCGCTACGACCTGATCAAGCTGCTGCTGGCCCAGGGCAACCCGGTGGCCGCCGCCAGCGTGTTCGAGCCCATCGCCGCACGCGCCTCCGGCCTGCTGGCCGAGCCCCGCGTGACCGCCTTTGGCCGCTACATCAGCGCCGCCCAGGCCGCCCCCGACTTGCGCCCGGCCACGGCCTTGACCGACGCCATTGCCGCCAACAAGCGCGACTTCCAGGCCCGTTTCGATCTGGCCCAGCAGCACTTCGCCGTCGGCCTGTTCACCCAGGCCATGGACGAGCTGCTCGAGATCATCATGCGCGACAAGGCCTGGTCGGAAGAGCTGGCCCGCAAAACCTACGTGGCCATCCTGGAAGTGATGACCAAGCCCATCCCCAAGGCCTCTGCCAAGCCAGCGGCGGCGGCTGACAACAAGGGCAAGCTGGAGATTGCCGGCAAGCACGAGGTCGCCAGCGCCGACCCCGTGATCGACCAATACCGACGCAAACTGAGCATGGCGCTGTTCTGACACCCCTCAAGAAAGCACCCCATGAACATCACCAGCCAACGCATCGCCCTGCCCTTGCTTGATGCGAACCAGCCTGAGGCCTGGCTGGAATGTCGAATGGCTGGCCCCGAGGACGCGCCGCTGCTGGTGTTTTTGCATGGCTTTCCGGAAGCGGCGTTTGCCTGGGACGAACTGCTGGCCCACTTTGGCGAGCACTACCGGTGCGTGGCGCCCAACCTGCGTGGCTACCCAGGCTCGTACTCGCCCCCTGAGGTGAAGGACTACCGCGCGCAGCTGATCGGGGGGGATGTGGTGGGCTTGATCCAGGCCTTGGGCGCCCCGGCGGCCGCCTTGATCGCGCACGACTGGGGTGGTGCCGTGGCCTGGGGCCTGGCCGCCATGGCGCCACAGATGATGGAGCGCCTGGTGATCTTGAACGCGCCCCACCCGGCCCTGTTCATGAAAGCGCTGCGCCACGACCCCGCCCAACAGGAAGCCAGCGAGTACATGAACCTGCTGCGCCGCCCCGGCGTTGAAGCCTATCTGCAGGCCGATGATTTCGCCAAGATGTGGTCCTTCTTCGAGCGCTTTGGTGGCGCCACCTGGCTCACGCCCGAGCTGCGCGATCAATACCGCCAGGCCTGGTCGGCGGGCTTGAATGGCCCGCTGAACTACTACCGCGCCTCACCACTGCACCCGCCCACGGCGCCCACCGACGCGGTCATGCATTTGAACTTGCCCGAGGCCATGCTGCACGTGAGCATCCCCACCACCGTGATCTGGGGCGAGGCCGATCTGGCCCTGCCACCCAGCCTGCTCGATGGGCTGGAAGCCTATGTACCGAGTCTGCACGTCACCCGACTGCCCGAGGCCACGCATTGGCTGGTGCATGAAGAGCCCGCCGCCGTGATCCACGCCCTTCAAGCCGCCTTGAACCGATCCGCATGAACGCTCATCATCACCACACCTTGATCTCGGCCGCCGAGCTGGCCGACTTGTTGAAGCAGGCTGACCACGATGTGCTGGTGCTGGATTGCCGCTTCAGCCTGGCCGCGCCCGAGGCAGGCCAGCAAGCCTATTTGCAGGGCCATGTGCCTGGCGCCATCTACGCCAACCTGGACACGGATTTGTCCGGCCCCAAAACCGGCCTGAACGGCCGCCACCCGCTGCCCACGCCCGAGGCCTTCCTGGCCACCTTGCGTCGCTGGGGCCTGCAAGACCACACCGAAGTCATCGCCTACGACGACGCCGGTGGCATGTTCGCGGCACGGGCCTGGTGGATGCTGCGCTGGATGGGGCACCCGTTGGTGCGCGTGCTGGATGGGGGTTGGGCAGCATGGCAGGCGCAAGGCGGTGAGGTCATCAGCACCGATGCATCTTCGCGCACGCCCTCCAATGTCCAGCTGACCCCGCATGACGAGCACCTGACCCGCATCGATTTTGTGCAGACCAATCTGGGCAACCGCGATGTGATGCAACTGGTCGATGCCCGAGCGCCAGATCGGTTTCGCGGTGAAAACGAAACCCTGGACCCGGTGGGTGGCCACATCCCCGGCGCCATCAACCGCTTCTTTCAGCTGAACCTGGGGGCCGATGGGGGCTTCAAACCCGCACAGGTGTTGCGCGATGAGTTCACGGCGCTGCTGGGCTCGCAGCCTGTCGGCACGGTGGTGCATCAATGCGGCTCGGGCGTGACGGCCTGCCACAACCTGCTGGCGATGACGCACGCGGGGCTGGAAGGGTCAAGGCTGTATGCAGGGTCGTGGAGCGAGTGGTGTGCAGACCAGGGGCGGCTTTGATCAGCCTTGCCCCAGGTTGTCGAAATCCACTTCGACCCGGATCAATGATTTGACGATGCGGCCGTTGACCTGGCCAGGGGTGAATCGAGCACGCTCGAAGGTACCGCGCGCGGCATGTTCGAGAACCTCGGGCAATGCGATGCCAACGAATTCAACCCGCCCGACACGGCCATCGGCTTCGATGAACAAGTTCATGACCACGGTGTAGCGCGCGTTCTCCTGGAACGATGTCGGAAATGGCAAGAGGATGGGCGCAGTGGGTTCGGGCGCGACTGTCAGCCAGCGGCGAGGCACATAGCCCTCCAAGTCCACGGTGGGCTGCTCTGCTTGGGCGCTGTCGGCCACAGGGGCCACAGATGGGGCGGCCGTGTCCTGCTGTGGCGGCGGGCTGGCGGATGGCGACGCGGTGGGTTCCACCACAGGCTCGGCCACCAGTGCCTGGCTCACCATGCGCACCTGGACCGATCGACCAGACAGACCCCGGATCGACACCTCGTCATCCAGCCCGCTGCGAGACCACAGCAGCACCAGGCCATGCAGCGCGACGGCCACCAGCCCGCTGGCCATCAGCTGCTTGTTGTTCGTCAATGGCATGGTCGCCCCACTCATCCCATGAAGCCGTTCAGTTGTTGACCAGCTCGCGCCATGAAGCCCGCCGCAGTTGGGGCGGCCCTGGAGGCTCTTTTGTCTTCACTTTCAGGCGTGTGGTGCTGCCATCATCCTTGGAGACCATGACGCCCGAATCGCCATCGCCGCCTTCGCTCCAGACCAGCCCCACTGGCATGCCCTCGCCCAGGTATCTGGCAATGACGCCGTCGGTGCTGATGGGCGCCCCGGTTTCCACGTCGATTTCGTACAGCCATCCACTGCCCTTGCCCGCGCTGCAGACCCCACCCGCACCCGGGACACCCGCGGCCACGACCAAGGTGGTGTACTGAAACTCCATCTCCACATTGACCCGTTCCTTGCTCAGCATCAGGTCAACGCGCCAGCCAATGTCGGTGGCCCAGTTGAGCGCAGACGTCGTCGCCGTGCGGTCAGCGGTGCCGGAACTGGTGACGGTGGCAGATTTCAAACGCGCATCGGCCCGCACATCGCCCCAGTCCGTGGCCGTCAGTGGATCCTTGATCCCATAGATTGCCTGGCGGGTGGTGTCAGCCTGGTCGGTGGAACCCAAGTAGCGCCCCGTGCCCACCAGCACCACGGGGTACTTGACGGTGCCAGACGTGACCTCGGCCAGCTCGGGGCGGATGGTGATGGGTTGCGGCGTGGTGGCGTTGATCTGCAGCACAGCCAGGCGTTGTGCCGAGCCGGTGGTAACGCCGGCGTTCTCCGTCAAGGTGAAGCGCCAAAGATTGCCCAGCATGTCCCCGCCGTAGTAGCGCTTGGCGGTGTTGTCCTTCACGGAGTCAACCCATTCGCTCAAGTGGGCCAAACCACTGGGCGTGGCCGCACTGCCCGCCGTGGTGGCCACCTTGGCAACGCTGGCACCGGAATAAGCATTGCGCACATACAGGTAGCCCTTGCCCGTGCTGACATTGTTATAGCCCGAGGCAAATGCCACCACCCAGGTGCCCGAAGCCAGCTTGGTGATGATGGGCTTGCCGTGGGTGTAGCCCAGGTCGGCATCCTTCATGGCATCGCCGGTGCCCTGTGAGAACTCCCACAACATCTTCGGGCTGGCAGGGTCGGTGATGTCCAGTGCGTAGATGCCTTTGCCACCGGAGTTCAAACCGCCCACGAGGATAGTCTTCCAGACGCCACCGACAGAGATGTCACCGATCACGGGCGTGCCGTCCACGAAGTATTGGTGGTTGTTGGCATAGTCTGTGTTGGCCAAGCGGTACATCCGCGGCATCACGCTCGTCGGCACGAAAGCCCACAGTTCCTTGCCGAGGTTATTGTCGTCCGCCGCAGAGAATGCGTGCAGCATCCCGTCGTTGGCCCCGACGTACACCACCGGAGTGCGGCCAGCCTTAAGGGTCTGGAAATCAGCGTAGCCCGCGTCGGCATAGGGGAACGAAGGCCCGGCCACATAAACCGGCTGGCTTCCAACAATGTCCCCAAGCACCTTCTCGCGCTTGCGGAAGAGCGGGTTGTCGGGATTGGACATTTCATAGTCGACATGCCCTCGCAGCCAGTTGACCAACTGCTCGCCATCGTTCGCCAGGTTCTTCTTTGTCGTGTCCAGGCCCACGCACTGTTGGGGCAAAACAGTTCCTGTGTCCGCCACGTACTTGTTGCAGAAGCCGGTGAAATTGCTTCCCAATCCGTCACTCGGACTGTTCAGATTGGTGAAGGTGAAGCTCTTGAGATCGGGGCTACCGTTCTTGCCGTAGTAAATGTTGCGACGATCCGTTTGCGTGGTGGCCCGGCGCGCCAGGTTCTCGACCCCATCCCGCCCATTCAATGGCCGCACCGCACCGTCTTTGGTCCGGGCCACGAGGTTGCCGGTCCACTTTACAGTGGCATAGCTGCCACCAAAATCCAGGTAGTTGGATCCAATGTTCTTGATGTCGGTGGGTCCCACCGCGGCACCCGCGCCAGGCACATTGTTCATGCTGCCCAGAGCAGAGTTGAGCGCCGCCGTCAACGCCGTCGGGTTCTTGGCCCCAAAGTATTCACCCCGCCCATTGACCCCGGCATGCCAAAGATCGTCGATGGTTGTGGCATTGCCACTCGTCGGCGTGGGCCAGTTCACATCGCCTTTGAGTATTTTGTAGTAGGTGGACGTGATGTCACCCGCACGGGCAAGGTAGCTGGGATCGTAAGCCAGCGTCCCATTGACGCCCAGGCCCAAGGTGAAGGTGGACATGTGCTGCCAGGTGGCCGTATCGCTGTCGGCAGCCTTCATCTGCGAGTTGTCGCAAACATCACCAGAGCCGCCGGCCCCGGCTGTGCAGTTGCCCAAGGCAGAGGTGCGCAGATCGGTGTTGTAGTAATACTCGGCGACGTCGGCCAGGCTGTTCGACGACCCGCCGGATCCCCCCGTCGATGTGACGGTGGGGCCCGTGGTGGTCGTGGGCAGGGAGACCGTCACGGCTGAGCCCGTGGGCGTGATGACCTGCGAGTTCACGGGATAGATGGCACCCGGCGTGGTGCGCTTCGCACCGCAGGTGTTGCTGGCGACCGGCGTGCCGACCACCCATGCGGCGGCGTAGGTGGGTGTGGGCGGCGTGGGCGAGGAACTCGACGTGGAAGTCACCGGGCCCGCCACCGAGGTCGTCGAGGTGGTGGTGCCCGCCGTGGTCACAGCATTCACCGTGGTGGTGGTGGTCTTGTCTGTGTTGACCACCAGGTTCCCGGATATCGATGACGTGAACGTCCGGGGGGTGACAGTCTCCTTGAAGCTGAAAAAGCAACCGGTCGAGACATAGGTGTAGGTCTCGTACCTGTACTGCTGGGACACCGTGACGGGCGTCGTGGTTTGTTCGTGGGTGACCTCTTCGGCCTTCGTGACCTTGGTGGAAGTGCCCCCATCGCTGAACGGGCGCACATCGGCCCCGTCCTGTTGACCGATGTCGGTGATGCCGTCCAATTGCTTGGGGTTGCCCGAGTCGTTCCAGTAGCCATCGGTGGACAGGAAGGCATAGTTGCGTTGGCAGGCGTACTGCACCGCGTCGTAAGACTGCCCTGAAACCTGTTTCGCAAAGTAGCGTCCCGCCTTGGACAAGGCCGTGCGCAATGGTGTGCCCCCACTGGGCGTGGTGTTGTAGAGCCTGTACATGAACTGCGAGCGTTGTGTGCTGTCGTAGTCCCGCACGTTCAGGAAGGCATTGCCTGCCGAGATGGTCGACAAGGAGGAGCTCTCGGTGATCCCCGTGTTGTTGATGGTCGAGAAGCCCACCCGATACTGGTTGGACAACGGCTGAAAGGCACGCCCGGCCGCCGTGCGCATCATCAGCATGCGGGTGCGGTAGTACTGGTACCAGTTGGCATACCTTTGCTTTTGAACCGCATCCGAACCCGTGGTCAATACCACGCCGGTGAACTTGCCATCGCCCGCTTCGCCAGTGGGGTTGCCTGGGTGGCTGATGCACTCTCGTTTGAAGGTTGTGTCCTCGACCCCACTGGAGGTGTAGGTCCAGCCCATCCTGGTTTGAGTGCCGGTGTACTGGTAGTAGGTGCTGTTGTTGAGGTTGTCGACCTGGATCTCGTTGACTTTCCAGTCACCCGCAGAGTCGGTACCGTTGTAGCTGGTCACATTGATGGTGACGGTCCGGGTACAGGAAAAAAGGCAGATCCCTGAATTGGAGATGCCCGTGATAGTGCCAATGACCCAATGATTGTCGTCATTGGCGTCCACGGCGGTGATGGTGTCGCCGATCGACCAGCCCGGCAATCCCCCCAGAAAGTTGAACCCATTGAACAGACCTGCCAGAAATCCACTTTTGAAAACGAAGGATTTGCTCCCGGTGCCCGTAGTGACCGTGCTGTCGCTGTAATAGGCGGTGCCCGCCTTCAGGGTCGGTCCGAAGCCATTGGGGTTGGCCGCAGTGAACGAAGCATTCGGATAGGGGCTGCCATCCTCCTTCACCGGGGGCTCGTAGGGATAAGTCGGGTCATAGGCCACCCCATTGCACTGGGCTGACTTGTAGCCATAAGTCGTGATGTAGCTGGAGGCCGCATCCTTGACATCGTCCGGCATGTAGTCCCAGCCCATGCTGCCCGAGTTGTCGAGGATGAACAAGATGTTGGGCTTGGTCTTGGTGGTGACCAAGGTGGCCAGTGGCTCGTTGGCCAGATCGGTGGCCGCGGAAAGCGCAGAACCCGGCGCCCACAACGCCAGGCTCATCAACGCGGCCATGAGTGTCTTGATGTTCATGCTGCCCATCCTTTACAAGCTAGTACTGGACAATGGTTTCGGTGAAGCTGGTGGTGTCCCGGGCACCCACCGTGCGCACCACGATCCGGAAATACTGTCCCGTGGTGGTCCCTAGACGGGAACAGCAACCACGCCGCTTGAGGCCATCCGAACTGCTTCCCACCAGCGGCCGAGAGCAGCTGTCCGAACTGATCGCGCCGTCACCCTGGCAAAGCCGCAGGATTACATAGCGGGCGGTCGATGTGCTGCCGGTCATGACCACATCGCGTGGAATGAGGGCGCAGGTTCCGCCCCCGCTGGCATAGGCGCAGTTGTCCAGGTCCCAATCGATCAACTGCCTGCTGGCAATGACCGAAGCGGCCGTCAACTGTTGCCCGGTGGCATCCAGCGGGTCTTTCGCATTGGCGTAATAACCTGTGCGATCTTCGGTGGCCGAGTCCTTGGTCGCCCCCGAACTCGCCGTCAGGTCCGCCCCCGATGATGTCAGCCAAGCCGTCGCTGCAGTGGTGGCGATGTCTGCGCTCGCGATCGTGTCCTGCTGAAAACCAATGTTGCCCAGGATCTTGGCGCCAGAATCGACCGAACGCACCAAGGCGATGGCCGCCAGCATCAAGGCCACCAGGGTGATCAGCGCAAAGATCAATGATGCGCCACGCTGGCGCGGGTTTCGATGAACGGGGCGGGTCGTCATCATGGATTCCACATCACATTGCGCAAGGCCACCACGGTGTCAAAGATCTTGTAGCGGTAGTGCCGCCATTCATTGGCAGGGCCACTGGCGCTGACATCCAGGGTCACACACTGGTTGGTGGTGTTGCAGGTACTTTGCTCGCCCAGCTTGTCGTCGGAAACACCTTCAAGCGTCAGTGGGCCCAGATCCCAGATCAGTTGGGAAGAGCTGGTGACCTCCTCCCGCTCGTACTGCGCGCTGCGCGCCACAATCACCAGGCGAATGGCCTGGACCAGCCGCCAATCTGCATTGGTGACCGGCGGAGTGGCGCTGTAGGTGACTACCGCGCCGCCAGTGGGCGCTGTTTTGCCATAAAGGGCCTTGAGCAAAACCACCTGGGGAAATACCTCCTGCGCAGCGCCTATGCCGGTGGCCGTCAGCAATTCCTGCGCTTGCAAGGTCCAGTTGTCGGTGTTCACTGAATAGCGTCGCCGAACAGGATTAGCCCCCAGGTCAAGCAGCATGCTGCCAGCGGCATAGCCCCCACTGGGGAAAATGCCGGTGCTCGCGTTCCAGCCCGAATCGGTCGCGTGAGTGATCGAAGTGGTCGGCGTGACAGACGACACTAAAAACAAGGTGCAGGCACCGCCCGCTGCGGCTGGCATGGCCAGGATCAGGTCATTGACCACCACGCCAAGATTCGAGGCCACCGCAAACTGGCCATCGGTCTGACCATGTGGTGACGCCACCTTGATGGGCACGGAATAACCGGCCTTGCCACTGGCCATCACCGTGATCGTGTCGGAAGCACTGGCGGTGGCGCCAAAGCCGATCACCACGGGCGCCAGGACGTCGGTCGCGGGGTTGAGGATCACGGTGCCGCCATAGCTGGCGGACAGTGAACAGCCCAGGCCATCTGGCCAGCTCGTCAAGCCGTATCCCGCGGCCTGGATGTCGCGCTGCAAGGTGAAGAGCGTGGCGGCCCCGGCCACTTGCGCGTCTGAACCACTGGTGGCAGCGCGCTTGTTGCCTTCGGACTGCAGGAACACCTGCGCGATGACCAGGGTGGCCAGGAGGCCCAAGGCCACGCCCACCATCAGCTCGATCAGGGTGAATCCATGGGTACGTTTCATGGCGGGTTGGTCGTGATGATGGTGGACGTCGTGTACTGGTGCGGCGTGCCACCAGGCATGGTCCAGGTCAAAATCACATCGACACGCCCGGTGGCGGGCACCACGGTGACCGTGGAGTCGCCAGAAGATGGGAGCACCAGCGACACCTTGTTTCTCCAGCCTGCGCACTGCGGAGCGCTAGCACAGGAAGCGGTGGCATAACTGGCGATGTTGGCGGCATCGGCCCAGATCATGCCCAGCAGTTCTGCAGCCAGGTTGGCGGCATCGGCCCGCACCTTGGATTCGGACTGCGCTCGCGTCATCGCGGCCTGCAAGCCCACCAGGGCGATCACGCCGACGGAAAAGATCAGGACACTGATCATCACCTCAATCAGCATGAAACCGGTTTGCGCTTGGGCTTTCTTCATGGCATCACTGCAGGCATTTGCGACTATCGCCCGTGGTATCAATGCGCGGTTCGCACAGGCGGGCTGCGCCGCCGGGAGAAATCTCGATGCGCAGGTCATAGCTGCCATCGGCGCTGGCCACGACGATGCGGCGAATGGCGGTGCTCAGCGACGATTGCGCCAACATGCCCAGCCCGTTGAAGGTCACCGCCGTGGCGCCCGCAGAGTAATTGCTCTGAGACGCGGTCACCGTGGCGCCGCCACCATCCAGCACCGAGCCCTTGGCCAGGACCACTGTGGTCGAGTCGCACTGCCCGACAGGAGAAGCATGGCTGACCACCCAAGAGCCAGCGGCGTTCGACAAGGCGCAGGAGCCAGTCAGGTTATTGACAAGGTAGAGCGTCGTTGGGCGGTTGCGGTTGACTGCCACGCTGCGTGCCTGTTGGAGGCCATTGAGGAGGGAATCGGCCGTGTTGCGCACTTTGGCATTGCGCAGCCAATCGCCCACGCTGGGCATGGCTGCCGCCATCAGGATGCCCATGATGGCGATCGTGACCACCACCTCGATCATGGAGAAACCGCGTTGCGTTTTCATGATCAGCACTCGTCACCTTTGGTCATCCAGCAATCCTTGCCAGAAACGTCGGCCCCTTTGAATTTGGTCGTGGCCTTGATTCCCCCGTGGTTGACGGTGTAGACGTGTCCGCTTGCAGCAGTGCCGCTTTTCCCAGAAGCCTGAAGCGTGTAGGTGGTGGCCGAAATGTCGGCGTCTACACAGGTGAACGTGAAATACTTGGTTTGCGGCGGCACGAAACCACACGTGGATCCATCCAAGTAGGAGCGGTGGTCCTGGTAATACTGCTCCATCCGAATCTGCGCGTTGGACAACCCGCTGGTCGCATCTGGCAAGGAGCCGCGTCTGATGTAGTCGTTGTAAGCGGGCAAGGCCACCGACGCCAGAATCCCCACAATCGCCACCACGATCATCAATTCGATCAAGGTGAAACCCCGCGCCAATCGGCCAGAAACAGACCAGTTTTTCATCACAAACCCCTCAGCTCAAATTGCAAACGCCACCCACGGCTTCCGACTTCTATCGGCATCACCAGGCGTTACTAAATGCACGGATCGCGGCCCAAGTGCCAAACAGATCGCCCCAGCCCACCAAACCGGACTTAATTCACAGTTGGCCATCACCGTCAGGCGTCAATCGTCGCGCAGGCGAGCGCCCCGCGCTGGGGCGAACAAAGCCCCCGGCGGCGGTCTATTTCAAGGTTTGAAAAGCAGGCGAGGCGCAGGCCCGGCCCGAGGGCTCAGCCGGTCAAGGCCTCGTCCAGCAACTCCACCCAGTGCTTGACCGGCGTGGCGGTGCCGCCCTGCAGGTGCGAGATGCACCCGATGTTGGCGCTGGCAATCACTTGCGAGCCTGCGGCCTCCAGGGCCTGCACTTTCTGGTCGCGCAATTGCTGCGACATCTCAGGCTGCAGCACGCTGTAGGCGCCGCCCGCGCCGCAGCACTGGTGGCTGTCGCGGGTGGCCAGGCGCACGTCAAAACCCAACTGGCGCAGCCCGGTTTCGATCGGGCCGGGCTTGGCCGCGCTGCTCAGCTTCAAACTGTGGCTGAGGCTGCACGGCGGGTGAAAGGTGACCGAGCCCAGCGAGCCGATCGGTCGGCGCGCCATGCGCCGCGACAGCATAGGCACCCACTCGGGCAGCAACTGGCCCGGGTCACGCACCAGGTCGCTGACGCGGCGGGCGCGGTCGGCGTACACCGGGTCGTCGGCCAGCAGCTTGCCGTAGTCGCGCGTCCACGCCCCGCAGCCCGAGGCGTTCACCACGATGGCTTCGATGGGCGTCTGGCCTTCGATCAAAGGCCACCAGGCGTCGATGTTGGTGCGCGCCCGGTCCTTGGCACCCTCCACATCGCCCAGGTGCCCCTGGATGGCACCGCAGCAGCCGGAGGCCGGGGCCACCACGGCGCGCACGCCCACGGCGTCCATCACCCGCGCGGTCGAGGCATCAATGTGGGGCCGCAAGGCCGGTTGCACGCAGCCCTTGAGCATCAGCATCTGGCGGGTGTGCAGGCTTTTCTTGGGATCGGGCCAGGCGGCGGGGGGCAAAGGCGCGCGCAAGGGAATCTGGGCGCGCAGCTTGGCTGGCAACAAGGGCCGCACGGCCTGGCCCAGGCGCAAGGCGGGCGCGAACCAGCGTGAGGGCATCACCGTGCGCAGGGCCCAGCGCATCAGGCGCTCCTGGCGTGGGCGCTGCACGCGCTCGTCCACCGCGGCCTGGCCCACGGCCAGCAGCTCGTGGTACGGCACGCCCGAGGGGCAGGTGCTCTCGCAATGGTTGCAGCCGATGCAGCGATCCAGGTGCGTTTGCGTGGTGCGCGTGGGTGCCTGCCCTTCAAACACCTGCTTCATCAAATAGATGCGGCCGCGCGGGCCGTCCAGCTCGTTGCCGGTCAGCTTGTAGGTGGGGCAAGTGGCGTTGCAGAAACCACAGTGCACGCATTGGCGCAGCACCGCCTGGGCCTGCTGGCCTTCTGCGGTGGATTCGAACTCAGGAGACAGCTGGGTTTGCATGAAGGCGACCGGTGTTGAACACCCCGTGGGGATCGAATGA
>NZ_JAUSAR010000170.1 GCF_030652515.1 Aquabacterium sp.
AAAAGTAGATGGATATTTAAGGTCAAGTATAATGCTGACAGTACTATTGAAAAGTTTAAAGCACGTGTTGTACTCAAAGGCTTTGAACAAAAGTATGGCACTGATTACATTAATACCTATGCTCCTACACTTCATCTAAAATCGCTCAAACTTATGTTAGCGATTGTAGCAATTCTGAACCTTGAAATGTATCAGATTGACTACACAACAGCGTTCCTAAACGCACCAATTGAAGAAAACTTATTCATGGAACAGCCTGATGGATTTGTACAATTACCTGCCAATGGTTCTACTGATGTGAAAGACAGACTTGTCTGTAGACTGGTAAAATCATTGTATGGTGCTAAACAAGCACCACATAACTGGCATAAAATGGTACATACCTTCATGCTGTCCTTAGGTTTCAAATCATTGATTAGTGACTCCTGTGTTTATGTTAAACGCAGTGGTACTGGTAAGTTATTCCTTATTAGCTTATATGTTGATGACAAAGTCATATGTTTTCACAAAGCTGATACTAAAGAATGGAACACACTATTAGCCACCATTCAATCGAAGTTTAAGATTGAAGTTAAAGGTGAATGTACTTGGATACTTCAGATGGCCATCACTAGAAACAGAGAACAAAAAACCCTATATCTATCACAACACAAGTATGTTATGGAAGTTGTAGATCGTTTTAGTTACTTGTTTGATAAGGATGATAAAGGTAAACCTAGAATCAAATCTAGGCTTAATCCCACTGGTTCCAAGAAAATACAATTAGCAGACGAAGATGGTAAGGTAATTACACCATCCAATGCTGATATTAAGGTGTATCAAGAGATTATAGGTTCGTTGATCTATGCTGCTACACACACACGCATTGACATTGCACAAGCTACTGCTTTACTTGCACGCTACACTGCTAATCCACAACCGCATCATCTTACAGCAGTACTCAGAGTACTTGAATACTTGCACACATTTCCTGATATGGCACTGGTGTTCAAAGGTGATGCTTCTACTGACAAAAATGTAGGTACCACAGATCATATAAAAATGACTGTTGGTGCTTATAGTGATGCTGATTGGGCTGGTTGCTTAGATACTCGTCGGTCTACTACTGGTTCTATAATCATACTAAATGGTAATGTGATTCACTGGTCATCTCACAAGCAATCTACAGTTGCTACTAGTTCGACTGAAAGTGAATACATGGCTCTTGCTGAAACAGCAAAAGAACTAAAATGGTTCAATCACTGGTTAAGTGAACTGCTTATGGTAGTACCAGATGAATTTGAATTAACTAAACCAAGTACTATCAAGGTTGATAACACAGCTGCTATTGCGCTTACCAACTCTGGTGCTTCCCACAATCGCACGAAGCATATAGATGTACGTTATCACTTCATTAAAGAACAAGTTGTCAATGGTACTATCACAATGGTATGGACACCAACCACTTTACAATTAGCTGACTTACTAACTAAACAATTACCCAAAGAAACATTTACTAAATTAGTTTCACAACTTATGGTTAGGTTAAGTAGTATACAAGTAGCTGATAAATCACGTAATAACGGATAAGGGGTGTGTTGGAAGGGTCATATTGCCCTCCGTTGGTTATATCCTTTTATCACTGTGTTTATCACACCCAACATCTCAGTCTAGCTTAAGCACATCTGTCTCTGACTCTGACTGTGCTTTGACTGTGATTTGACTGCATATTGACTGCTTTTTCTAGATTATTGCTGACGTTTCACTGTGATTCCAAAGCGATCACTCTTGCGTATTCTTTCACACTCACAGTCAAATTCTCTTAGCATTTCCTTAGATTTGTCATACATAGAATTTGCCTATGTTTTGTCTATATAACATATGTTTATATATGTTATCTGATTATTCAAATAGATTCTTAAAATACTATTTTGTCTTTTATATATATTATCCCATAATATACAACACATCTGTGAGTATATTATGTACTATATATTTTGTATTCTATAAACATTATTTTATTTGTATATTAACTTAATTGTATCCGTTGAGACCGCAACCTTACGAGTGCTGTATTATATGTATCTGCTCTGAGTACATATATCATCATTCCAACACCTTATCAGAGCGATGCTCTACCTGCATACAATATTTACATATACACTCTAAATATTTGTCTATTTTATACATCATATAAATAAGTATTAGTATAGTTATATTGGTTCAAAAGTACTTAACAAAATAAGATACTTTATTACTATTCCTATCTATATATATATAACTACTTAGCTACATATAAAGTGATATACGTTACCATAAGATAATACAAGAAGTGAAACATAGATACACTATCTGATTATACATTGCTAACGATATAATCCATAATAATAAGCTATTTATAAAGTTATTAAAATAAGAAGCAATAGTACCACTATAACAACAATACCATACGTACATATATATATCAGTTGATAATTAGTCATTAGAACATATTATACAATTGATAACATATTACTAATATAACTTCTACACAAGTATACGTACTGTTAGATAACAAATATATAGTAATACAACACTTTTATCAACAATAATATTAGATAAAAGCATTCTACTTGATACTAATTATTACTAATAATAGTATTCTTGAGCATCATTATCAATTATTGTCATCAATAATAATTATTTACTAAAACAAAGTATATACAGTGTTACTACAAACATAATCTGTTGGTACATACATATATAACTTACATACATAAGTGGTAGACATATATATATACACATTGATATATATATACATCTGTCATTTTTCCCTGTTTGTATTGTAGCGTGGCTCCTACGTTATTGTTTGTTGTTATATCAGTGTCGGTTAGATACATTGTTCGTGTACGTAAGAGAGTGTGAGTGTAGTTGATAGTCCTTCCGCTGATAACTATATTACTGGTTTAGGTACACACCACACTTTAGCCTCAAACGAACAAGTAACAGTGTACGCTAGTACTCGCACATATAATATACAGCAATAATACTAGTCCAGCTAGTACACTACAGAAGCGGCGTGGACTCTTAGTAGTTCATTCTAGTGTTGGTTTATTTATAATCAACAATTATTATTGGAAGTTTTATAATCCATTGGATTATATTTACCCCATTTATAATCCATTGGATTATAACATATACATTGACAACATGTCTTCTACTTCCAAAAAGAAGAAGGCAACTGATCTTCCTAACATCGAAGATACTCATGATGTTTCTCCTTCATCTACAAGTTCAAACATAAATAACAGTAATGATAGTGCTACATTAGATGCTCTGAATAAAGTATTAGCACAAATGCAAATCATGCAAGCACAATATAATCAACTACAACAATGTTACATTGAACTTAGTGAACGAAAGGAAAACAAACGTCATACTGATAATTTGATTCAAATTAATCAACCTATAACAATCAAAGATGAACCAGATACACCACAACTAGAATCATTAGCTAGTCCTGGTACTGCTACTACCATCACTAATGCTAGTGATGCAAGCAGCTCTTCTCTTCCTGGTAAATCATCTTCAACTTCTAAACAGGAAGTTTCTACATCTTATGTAGTACACTCTGCTATTGATCAAATCTCCAAAGGTAAGAACAATATTAATTCATTGTCCACCGGTGCTATTATCACACATCATGGTGCTATTATGCAAAATGGTAAGAAGATCAAACCAGATGTATTACGTGAAACAGATATGCGTGCTATAGCTACAAACAATCGTACACGTATACATACACTGTCTAGCAAGGAAGATAAGACTTTAACCAGCTCTGTATTGACATCGATCAACATTGCTTGGCCACATGATCTTTCATTAGACAGTTTTAGCTTATCTATTCCCAAGTTTGAAGCAGGTAATGTTCATTCAGCTGCTAACTTTATTGCATGGCAAACAAATGTTGTAGACGAATGCAAACGCGTAGGTTTGCAGGACATTCTTCTCAAGCCATTAGATTATATCACCAATGAAATCATGAAAGTAGATTTCAGTATAGGTAATGGAGCTAGTGAAGAATACACTGCTGCTATTAAAGCTGCCATCATACGTTCTGCATATGATCTATCTAAACAACTGTTTTATCTACTAAAGACAGCTGTACAAGACAAAGAACTGTTTGTCTTATCCAAATTACAAACAGATGCTTTAATCTATGAATCTAATGTACCTCAACTGTATATTGAAGGTAACTGCAATCTTTTATGGAGAGCATTAGATGAGAATTACCACAGAATTACACCTGCTGCCATTGAAGAAGCTAATCGTGCATTTGATAGTATATCATATGGTACTGGTAAAAGAGGAAGTACTTCACAAGTCTCCTCAGCTGCTACTCAAAGTTTAATAGTAGCAATATATAATGCTAATCGTAACTTAGCATATGTTGACAAAGGTAGGTCCGAAGCTGCATTGAAAAGCCTGCTCCAACTTAAATTACCTACTGAACTATGGAACATTATACAAGCAGTTACTGTCAACAATCGCCTTGAAGATATGTCATACAATGATATGTGCAAGTTAATCTTAGATCATTCACGCGCAATCGAAGAACGTCAATCAAATCTACCCACTGATAGATCTGCACTCAATCATGTAGATGTCAAAGGCAATAAGCAAGCTTCTAAAAAAGAAGGTTCTGCTACTAAATGTGCAAAGTGCAACAGCATTACACATACAACCAAAGATCATTATGATTGTAGTAGATGTAAGAAAGCTCATCATCCTGACCGATGTCGATTAGATAAAGGTAAGACTGGTGCTGCTAATACGAACACTACCAATGGTTCTGGTAAAGGTAACAGCAACCATAAAGGTCAACAGAACAATAACAATAAGGATAGTACTCTATACTCCTGTAATGTATCTGTTGAACGGAACTCTGCTGGTGAAGTTGTTCAAGTCAACTACTCCGCTGGTAATGTGAACTTTAATACTCACCTACAATGCGTTTTTGATACAGGTGGAGCAGCCCATGCTGCATGTAATGATAGTCATCTATTTGACATTATCGAACTGGAACAACCAGTATTCATTACTTTACCTGATGGTGCAGAAATCAAGGTTACACATTGTGGTTCAATGATGTTAACACCTGACTTAGTACTTAACAGAGTATTGTATGTACCTAAATTCAGAGTTAACATTATTAGTGTTGCTTTATTAACCGATAGAGGTATGAATGTGAAATTCAACAGTAACAGCTGTCAACTTCGTGCTGTAGAAGAAAATGGTGAACTAGGTAAAATACTATTAACTGCTAAGCGGAATGATGGTAATATCTACGTTCATACTCTACCAAGAGAACCGTTTGAACCAAGAAGACCAAAGCATGGCAACAATAAGAAGAAAGATCTGGTAAAAGAGTTAGCTTCAAAACCTAAAGGTGCTAACTACATTGATGCCAATGGTCAACCTTCAAACAAACCAACCACTGTTAGTATCAAAGTGACACGTCATATCCCTAAAAAGAAACAAGATGTTCCTGGTGGTCCTAACAATGCTAAAGCAGATGGTAATAATGCTACTACCTCTAGTTCATCTTCAGCTCCTGTTAATGCTGTTCAAACTTCTTCTACCACTGAAGGTACGTACAACACAAATGCAGACTCAGACTCCGAATGAGGATTGCAGGTAGATGGTTTGACGACCTCTACCGCCCCTATTGAATCAAGTTCGAGCTTAAATGCTATCTCTACTGTCCTTACTAACAAGGATGATAATGGTACCTTAACTCCAGCTGAACGTCTACATTTAACTCTTGGTCACGCTAGCGCCAATGCTATTCGTAGATTAATCAAGAATGGTTCTTTAGAAGGGCTACCATCCAAAACGCCTCATGGCCTTGATAAGGTTGGTGGTGTTAACTGTAAGGGGTGCTCATTAGGTAAATCAACACGTGTACGAACTGCACCCGTTATACCGGAAGCATACCAACCCAGCAAGCCGCTTGAACGTCTTGATATGGATCTTATTGGTCCTATTAAAACTGGATTAAAGCTAGCTGTTAACTCATATATATTAGTTATAGTAGACTGTTACACTCGTTATACTTGGGTATATCTATTACAACGTAAATCCGATGCAAGTGAATGGATTAAGTATCATATAGCTATGCTTGAAAGAACTTATCCAAACTATGTTATCAAAACATTAAAATCAGATGGTGGAGGTGAGTTCATTAACCAAGAACTTTATGACTATACCATGGCAAAAGGTATAAATGTCGTACTGTCACCGCCTCACACATCACATCGTAACTCGATTGTCGAACGTAAGAATTATCATTTGCTTAATGTATCTCGTTCGTTGTTAGTATCTGCTGGCTTGCCACCAATCTTTTGGGAGTATGCAGTTACCTATGCTGTACTAATAGTCAATCGATTGGTACGTAGAAATGGTCCTGGAACTTCACCTTATGAAATGATACATGGAACCAAACCTAAACTCAAGCATCTTAAAGTCTTTGGTAGTGATGCCATAGTCTATTTAAGAAAGCAAGAAAGAGATAATAAGATGTCTAGCACAGCCATGCGATGCATTTATGTAGGCTGGTATAGTGCATATCAGACACATCTCATTTATTCACCTGAGACTAGTAACATCCTTGGCACACATCATGTGCGTGTCATTAATGGAAAGTTTACTACTCCTGTGAACATTAAAGTCAAAGGCTATAATAATAGCAACTATGACAAATTAATAGGTAAAGATGTAGTGATTGAAGGACATTATGATTTCAAGCTTCTATCTAATACCATACCTGCTATCCGTCTTACTGATACAAGTGAACGTGAAGCTGAACAAAGTTCTAGTGTGGTTACTGGTATCATTCACAATGATCTGATCAATTATGGTGAAGTAGGCACTACAGGTTTATTCAACACTAAGGACATTGGTACTACTACAAGCATTGATGATTCCATCCAGGTAAATGATCTACCAACAAGGGGTGTTGACACACAAAGTGAAGCCACACCACCAGCAGACGTCAATACTAATGGAAGCAATCAAACTTATGGAAGTATTCCAACTCAAAATGTGGAACGGTCAAACAAGGTATTGTTGCCTAGAGGTATAGTACAACAGCGGTCCCTCACACGTACACCAGCTATTTCTACACCATCTACTGCTATCAACACACCTACTATTGAACCTAACCCACAAATTCGTCGTGTTTTACCACCACGAGCAGTGAAATTTAAACAAACTTACACAGCACTTACACTAGTATCTAAAGAAAAGGAAGCTGGTACAGATAAAGTAGCAACACGTATAGCTTGTAATAATTTCGCTGTACACAAGCAAGTGGTTCATCATGCATTAAAGCAACTAAGTATTTATGCTAATTCAAAGAATAGCAGAGAGACGTATGCCATTAATAGCACAACCACTAATGCTAGTACTGGTACAGAAATAAAAACCAGTACACCTGCATCTGTAAGCACTCCAACTGTAATCAAGAAGGTCTATGAACCTCGAACCATCAAGGAAGCTCAACGCTTACCTGAGTGGGATCAGTGGAAGGCAGCTGCAGCTAAGGAAATTGATTCACAAGTAAACAATGGTGTTTGGGTATTAGTACCAGCCAGTTCTGTTCCTGTTGGTCAACGTCCAATTAAAAGTAGATGGATATTTAAGGTCAAGTATAATGCTGACAGTACTATTGAAAAGTTTAAAGCACGTGTTGTACTCAAAGGCTTTGAACAAAAGTATGGCACTGATTACATTAATACCTATGCTCCTACACTTCATCTAAAA
>NZ_JAUSAR010000176.1 GCF_030652515.1 Aquabacterium sp.
GCAGCGCGGCCAAGTGCTGTGCAAGCCCGGCTCCATCAAGCCGCACACGCACTTCACCGGCGAAATCTACGTGCTGAGCAAAGATGAAGGTGGCCGTCACACGCCTTTCTTCAACAACTACCGCCCTCAGTTCTACTTCCGCACCACGGACGTGACCGGTTCCATCGAGTTGCCCGCCGACAAGGAAATGGTCATGCCTGGCGACAACGTGTCGATCACCGTCAAGCTGATCAACCCCATCGCCATGGAAGAAGGTCTGCGTTTCGCCATCCGTGAAGGCGGTCGCACCGTCGGCGCCGGCGTGGTTGCCAAGATCCTCGCGTAATTCATGACGTGTGCCAGTCCGGCCTGTGGCCAGGCTGGCGTCATCTCTCTGTTTAAGGAGCCGTCATGGCACAACAAAAGATCCGCATCCGCCTGAAGGCGTTTGACTACAAGCTGATTGACCAGTCGTCGGCTGAAATCGTTGAAACCGCCAAGCGCACTGGCGCGATCGTCAAGGGCCCCGTGCCCCTGCCGACCCGCCTGCAACGCTTCGACATCCTGCGTTCGCCACACGTCAACAAGACGTCGCGCGACCAGTTCGAAATCCGCACCCACCAGCGTCTGATGGACATCGTGGACCCAACCGACAAGACGGTTGATGCCCTGATGAAGCTCGACCTGCCGGCTGGCGTGGACGTCGAAATCAAGCTGCAGTGATGGGCGGCGCCTCCTTTCGGGAGGTGTGGCTCACGAGAAACCGCTCTTCGGAGCGGTTTTTTAATGCCTGCGGAAGGCTGCTTGTTGCGTAACTCACAACACATTGCTATACTCGCAGGCTTTTCCGCCTTTGTTGGTGGGAAGAATTTATGGTGGTCAGGCAAATCTTTGCTCAGCCACTATTCTTAGTCAGCCCGGCCAATCGATGTCGGGCTTGTGTAAAAGGCCTCTATGTGGGGCTGGAGAAAAACCATGAGTCTTAGCAATCGCCTCGGATTGCTGGGCCGCAAGGTGGGCATGATGCGCATTTACACAGACGACGGCGATGCCGTGCCTGTGACAGTGCTCGACGTGTCCAACAACCGCGTGACCCAGATCAAAACCGTTGAGACTGACGGCTACACCGCCTTGCAGTTGGCATTCGGTTCGCGCAAAGCATCGCGCGTGACCAAGCCTGAAGCTGGCCACCTCGCCAAGGCGGGTGTGGAAGGTGTGGAAGTCATCAAAGAGTTCCCCGTCACCCCGGAAGTCGCCGCCGAATACAAGGCTGGCGCAGCCATCGCCGTGACCGCCCTGTTCCAGGTCGGCCAGAAAATCGACGTGCAAGGCACCTCGATCGGTAAAGGCTTCACCGGCACCATCAAGCGTCACCACTTCGGTTCGCAGCGCGCGTCGCACGGTAACAGCCGTTCGCACAACGTGCCCGGCTCGATCTCGATGGCGCAAGATCCTGGCCGCGTGTTCCCAGGCAAGAAGATGTCGGGCCACCTCGGCGACGACACCGTGACCACGCAAAACCTCGACATCGTGCGCGTTGACGAAGCCCGTCAACTGCTGCTGGTCCGAGGCGCCGTGCCGGGCTCGAAGGGTGGCTTTGTCACCGTTCGCCCTGCCGTCAAGGTCAAGGTCAAGAAAGGAGCCAACTGATGCAGCTCGAGCTCCTGAACGAACAAGGTCAGGCCACTTCCAAAGTGGACGCTCCTGACACCGTGTTCGGCCGCGAATACAACGAAGCCCTGGTGCACCAGGTGGTCGTGGCTTATCAAGCCAACGCCCGCCAAGGCACCCGCGCCCAGAAGGACCGCGCCGTCGTCAAGCACACCACCAAGAAGCCCTGGCGCCAAAAAGGCACCGGTCGCGCTCGTGCTGGTATGTCCTCCTCGCCCCTGTGGCGTGGCGGTGGTCGGATTTTCCCGAACAGCCCTGACGAAAACTTCAGCCACAAGGTCAACAAGAAGATGTACCGCGCCGGCATGGCCGCCATCTTCTCGCAGTTGGCCCGCGAAGGCCGCCTGTCCGTGGTGGACTCGATCTCGATCGATGCCCCCAAGACCAAGCTGCTGGCTGCCAAGCTGAAGGCCCTGAACCTCGACCACGTGCTGGTGATTGCCGACGAAATCGACGAGAACTTGTTCCTCGCCGCGCGCAATCTGCCCAACGTGCTGGTGGTCGAGCCGCGTTACGCCGATCCCCTGTCATTGGTGCACTACAAAAAGGTGCTCGTGACCAAGGGCGCGATCGACAAGCTCAAGGAGATGTTCGCATGAGCATCCTCAAATTCGATGAAAGCCGCCTGCTGAAGGTTCTGGTTGCGCCGATCGTGTCTGAAAAGGCCACGGCTGCTGCTGAAGAACGTGGCCAGGTGCTGTTCAAAGTCGTGCGCGATGCGACCAAGCCCGAGATCAAAGCCGCCGTTGAGCTGCTGTTCAAGGTCGAAGTCAAGTCGGTGCAAGTGCTCAACCAGAAGGGCAAGACCAAGCGCTTCGGTGGCCGTGTCGGTCGCCGTGACCACGTCAAGAAGGCCTATGTGGCCCTCAAGGACGGTCAAGAGCTGAACTTCTCCGGGGAGGCTGCGTAATCATGGCCGTCGTTAAAGTCAAACCAACCTCGCCCGGTCGCCGTGGCGTCGTCAAGGTGGTTCACAAGCATCTGCACAAGGGCAAGCCCCATGCGCCTTTGCTGGAACCACAAATCCAGAATGCTGGCCGCAACAACAACGGTCACATCACCATCCGCCATCGTGGCGGTGGCCACAAGCAACACTACCGCGTTGTTGATTTCGTCCGTAACAAGGATGGCATCCCCGCGAAAGTCGAGACCATTGAGTACGATCCCAACCGCACGGCTCACATCGCACTGGTGTGCTATGCCGACGGCGAACGTCGTTACATCATTGCTCCCCGTGGCTTGGTGGCTGGCGCGACCGTGATCAGTGGCTCCGACGCCCCGATCAAGGCTGGCAACACGCTGCCCATCCGCAACATCCCCGTGGGTTCCACCATCCACTGCATCGAGATGATGCCTGGCAAGGGCGCGCAAATCGCGCGCTCGGCTGGCACCTCCGCTGTGCTGATGGCCCGCGAAGGCACCTACGCTCAGGTTCGCCTGCGCTCGGGTGAAGTTCGTCGGATCCACGTCGAATGCCGCGCCACCTTGGGTGAAGTGAGCAACGAAGAGCACAGCCTGCGCCAATACGGCAAGGCCGGTGCTATTCGCTGGAAGGGCATCCGCCCAACGGTTCGTGGCGTTGCCATGAACCCGGTGGATCACCCGCACGGTGGTGGCGAAGGCCGCACGGGCGAAGGTCAAGTCCCGGTGTCCCCATGGAACACCATGACGAAGGGCTATCGCACCCGCAACAACAAGCGCACGCAAACGTTCATCGTTTCGCGTCGCAAGAAGTAAGAGGTAGGCTGAAATGGCTCGTTCTCTTAAAAAAGGTCCCTTCGTTGACCACCACCTGTCTGCAAAAGTCGACAGAGCTGCTGCCATCAAGGACAAGAAGCCCATCAAGACTTGGTCGCGTCGTTCTACGATCCTGCCCGAGTTCATTGGCTTGACGATTGCCGTGCACAACGGCAAACAACACGTGCCTGTGTACGTGACCGACCAGATGGTTGGCCACAAGCTCGGCGAGTTCGCCCTGACCCGTACGTTCAAGGGTCACCCAGGCGACAAGAAAGCCAAGAAGTAAGGAGCCCGACGATGGAAACCAAAGCAATCGTTCGCGGCGTTCGGCTCTCATGCGACAAAGGTCGCCTGGTGGCTGACCTGATTCGCGGCAAGAAAGTCGATCAAGCCCTGAACATCCTGACCTTCACTCAAAAGAAGGCCGCCGGCATCATCAAGAAGGCTCTGGAGTCCGCAATCGCGAACGCCGAGCACAACGACGGTGCTGACATCGATGAACTGAAGGTCAAGACCATTTATGTGGAGCAAGGCACCACGCTGAAGCGTTTCACCGCACGGGCCAAAGGCCGCGGTAACCGCATCAGCAAGCCAACTTGCCACATCTATGTGACCGTGGGTAACTAAAAGGCAAACCATGGGACAAAAAATCCATCCAACCGGTTTCCGCCTGGCGGTGACCCGCAATTGGTCATCACGCTGGTATGCGAGCAACCGCAACTTCAGCAAAATGTTGGCTGAAGACTTGGGCGTGCGTGAGTACCTCAAGAAGAAACTGAAGAATGCCGCCGTGTCGCGCATCCTGATCGAGCGTCCCGCCAAGAGCGCACGCATCACCATTTTCTCGGCTCGTCCGGGCGTGGTGATCGGCAAGAAGGGCGAAGACATCGAGAACCTCAAGATTGAACTGGCCAAGCGCCTGGGCTGTCCTGTGGCAGTGAACATCGAAGAAGTGCGCAAGCCTGAAATCGATGCTCAGCTGATCTCGGATTCGATCACGCAGCAATTGGAAAAGCGGATCATGTTCCGCCGTGCCATGAAGCGCGCCATGCAAAACGCCATGCGTCTGGGTGCCCTGGGCATCAAGATCATGTCGGCAGGTCGTCTGAACGGCATCGAAATCGCACGTACCGAGTGGTACCGCGAAGGTCGCGTGCCACTTCACACCCTGCGTGCTGACATCGACTACGGCTTCTCTGAAGCACAGACCACCTACGGTGTGATCGGTGTGAAGGTGTGGGTCTACAAGGGTGACCGTCTGCCGAATGGCGACGCACCGGTGGTCAAGGGTGAGGATCGTGAAGACGACCGCCGCAACCGCCGCCCCCGCACTGACCGCCCCAACGACCGCCGTCCTCCTTCGCGTGGTGCAACACGTGGTGCCCCTCGCGCTGATGGCGCGCCGGGTGCTGCTGCTGCCCCCGAAGGTGGTGACAAGCCCGCTGATGCCGGTGCTGCCAAGCGCGTCCGCAAGGTCGTTGCTCCGGCTGCTCCTGCTGAAGCGAAAGGAGAATAACCATGTTGCAACCTAATCGTCGCAAGTTCCGCAAGGAACACAAAGGTCGCAACACGGGTGTCGCCACCCGTGGTGCCACCGTTGCGTTCGGCGAATTCGGTCTGAAGGCCACTGAACGTGGTCGCCTGACGGCCCGTCAGATCGAAGCTGCACGTCGTGCCATTTCGCGTCACGTCAAGCGTGGCGGCCGCATTTGGATCCGCATCTTCCCGGACAAGCCAATCTCCCAGAAGCCCGCAGAAGTGCGGATGGGTAATGGTAAGGGTAGCGTTGAGTACTACGTCGCTGAAATTCAGCCCGGCAAGGTGCTCTACGAAATCCACGGGGTTCCCGAGGAACTGGCCCGCGAAGCCTTCCAGCTCGCGTCCGCCAAACTGCCTCTGCGCACGACATTCGTCACGCGCATGATCGGCTCTTAATTGGTCGCAAAGGAAAAGAAGCATATGAACGCCTCTGAACTGCGCGCCAAAGATGTGGCCGCACTCGAAACCGAAGTCAAAGAACTGCTGAAAGCGCACTTCAACATGCGCATGCAAAAGGCTACTCAGCAACTCAATGACCACTCGGCTCTGAAGAAGACCCGTCGTGACATTGCCCGTGTCAAGACGATTCTGACCGAGAAGAAAGGAGCTGCGAAATGACGCAAGCTCAAGCTCAAACTGCAGCAGCAACGCCAGCAGCCAAAAACACACGCACCCTGGTGGGTCGTGTGGTCAGCGATGCGCGCGCCAAGACCGTGACCGTGCTCGTCGAGCGCCGTGCCAAGCACGAGCTCTACGGCAAGATCGTGGCCCACTCGCGCAAGTACCACGCCCACGATGAGAACAATGAGTTCCACATCGGCGACGTGGTCGAAATCAGCGAAACGCGTCCTGTTTCCAAGACCAAGGCCTGGGCTGTGACCCGCTTGGTGGAAAAGGCCCGCGCGGTCTGATTGGTCACTGACTGATCGCTGGCGCAAGCCAGGCATGGTCGTGGCAGGGTGATCCTGTTGTGGCCTGCATGAAAACCGGATGTCCAGTTTTATACTGGCCCTCCGGTTTTTTCATTTCCGATCTTCTTTTTCAAACCCGTTTGCTTTCACCTGAGGTTTCCCCATGATTCAAGTTGGCGACACGCTGCCCGGCGGTTCCTTGTCCGAGTTCTTCGACGTGGAGGGTGAAGGCTGTAGCCTGGGGCCCAACACCTTTGAGATCGCCAAGATCACAGCAGGCAAGACCATCGCCATCTTTGGCCTGCCGGGCGCCTTCACGCCCACCTGTTCGGCCAAGCACGCGCCTGGCTACATCGACCAGGTCGAGGCTTTCAAGGCGGCGGGTGTGGACGAAATCTGGTGCGTGTCGGTGAACGACCCGTTCGTGATGGGGGCGTGGGGACGCGACCTGAAGGCTGCGGGCAAGGTTCGCATGATGGCCGATGGCAGCGCCGCCTTCGCCAAGGCGACGGGCTTGACCTTGGACCTGACCGAGAAGGGCCTGGGCCTGCGCTCGCAGCGCTATTCGCTGTTGGCCGTGAACGGTATCGTCAAGGCCCTGAACGTGGAAGAAGGCGGCGGCTTCAAGGTGAGCGATGCCGACACCTTGCTCGTCCAGGCCAGGGCTTTGAAGGCCTGATTGGCTGCGGCCGCCGCTTCAGGTGATCGCAGGTCGGCCTGGGTTCGTTGAAGCTCAACTCAACGGACCGAGCCAGCCTTGGCTTCGATGGCGGCTTCGATGTCCTTGCGCAAGCCCAGCAGGAAGGCGACTTCTGCCAGGACGAACAAGGGCCCGATGATCAACCCGATGACGTCATCGACAAACGCGGGTTTGCGGCCTTCGTAGTAGTGGCCCAGGAACTGGATGCCCCAGCCCACCAGGAACAAGCCCAGTCCCCATGCCAGCCAGACCCCTGTGGCCAGGGGCGCCGTGTGGAGTGCGACGTCCAGGCCCAGAGCGAACACGGCGGCCATGACCGCGCCCATGCGCAGGTCCAGCTTCAGGTAGTAGAGCGCCAGCAGGGCCGCGATGACCATGCCGGGGTTGACGGGCAGGCCGCCGACGGTGGCCAGGGTGGGCCGGGCCAGCAACACCATCAATGACAGCACGATCGTGGGGATGCCGACCAGGTGCGTCAGGATATTGCGGCGGTCCCGGTGGTAGCTGGCGTACTGGGCCAGGAGGTCGATCAGCTTGTTCATGGCGGTGGTCCTTTGCGTGAATCGTAGTGCATTCGGGGTTGGGCGGACTGTCAGCCTGGCGACGCATTTCCCCACGCGTTGGCCAGGCATGCTACATTTATAGGCATGAACACGGCACGCTTCTATTTTTGGCACTTTTACTTCTCGCCCGCAACCGGCGCAGGAGTGGAGAGCGCGTAAGCAGCCACCACCACATTCCTGAAAACCGCCGGATCATCCTCCGGCGGTTTTTTTTCGACGTTTTCAACCCGCACCACGCCTCAGGACGCTTTTCATGAACGCCAATTCCAGCGCCTCATCCGGCTGGGTTCCGCCCGCCGACAAGACTTCGCAAACCGATGACGAACGCATCCTCAACGTGACGCCGCTGCCGCCCCCGGAGCACTTGATCCGCTTCTTCCCGATCCGGGGGACGCCGGTGGAGACGCTGGTGGCAGGCACGCGGCAAAAGATCCGCGAGATCATGCAGGGGCACGATGACCGCCTGCTGGTGGTCATTGGCCCCTGCTCGATCCATGACCCGGCGGCGGCGCTGGAATACGCGCGCAAGCTGCTGGTGGAGCGTGAGCGTTATGCCGACACGCTGGAAATCGTCATGCGCGTGTACTTCGAAAAACCCCGCACGACGGTGGGCTGGAAGGGCCTGATCAACGACCCTTACCTGGATGAGAGCTACCGCATCGACGAAGGCCTGCGCATGGCGCGGCACCTGCTGCTGGAGATCAATCGCCTGGGCGTGCCAGCGGGCAGCGAGTTCCTGGACGTGGTCTCGCCTCAGTACATCGGCGACCTGATCAGCTGGGGCGCGATCGGTGCGCGCACGACCGAGAGCCAGGTGCACCGCGAATTGGCCTCTGGCCTGAGCGCGCCCATCGGCTTCAAGAATGGCACCGACGGCAACATCAAGATCGCCACGGATGCGATCCAGGCGGCGGCGGGCGCGCACCACTTCTTGTCGGTTCACAAGAACGGGCAGGTGGCGATTGTCGAGACGGCGGGCAACCCCGATTGCCACGTGATCCTGCGTGGCGGCAAGGCGCCCAACTACGACGCGGCCAATGTGGAAGCGGCCTGCAAGGACCTGGCCGCGGCCAAGCTGCCGACCACCTTGATGGTGGACTGTTCGCACGCCAACAGTTCCAAGCAGCACGAGAAGCAGATCGACGTGGCCAAGGACATTGGCGCGCAGGTTGGCTCAGGCTCGCGCCGCATTTTCGGTGTGATGGTGGAAAGCCACTTGCAGCCAGGCAACCAGAAGTTCACGCCGGGCAAGGACCAGCCCTCGGGCCTGGAGTACGGCAAGAGCATCACCGATGCCTGCATTGGTTGGGCCGACTCGACCAATGTGCTGGAGATCCTGTCCAGCGCGGTGAAGGCCCGCCGCGCGCGTTGAGCGAGTGCAGGCCACCGCGAGCGGGTACACCCTTAAGGGGGGAACCACCGGCTTGCGGGGTATCTTGGTAGCGGGTTGAAGCGGGGGCGGGGGATACTCCGGTTCATCGCAGTTCAACTCCGCCTTTCTCATGCCTTCGACGCCCAATCCCCGCATCTTGCTGGTGGATGACCATGCCTTGTTCCGCACCGGCCTGGGCATGATCCTGCGCGAAGCCTTTCCAGGATCGACCTTGCTGGAGGCGCCCACCCTGGCCGATGCCATGAAGGTGGAGGCCAAGCCGCCGCTGGACCTGCTCCTGCTGGACGTGCATTTGCCCGACGCGAATGGGTTGTCCTTGATCCAGGTGTTGCAAGACCGATTTGGGCCGGTGCCGGTTCTGATGGTCTCGGGCAGCGATGACGCCTCTCAGGTCACGCAGGCGCGAGACGCCGGTGCGGTGGGGTATTTGTCCAAGGCTGCCAGTGGTGCGCAGATGGTGAGCACCTTGCGCGAGTGCTTGTCGGGCGGCCAGGCGTTTCCGTTCACGGACTATGTGCAGGCACCCGCCGCCATGGTGTTGGTGGCCCGCCAGGATCCTGTCAGTCCCAGTGAGCGGCAGCTGTCCATCCTGCGCTTGTTGGGGCAAGGGGCGCCCAACAAGGCCATCGCGCGCCAGGTGGGCTTGAGCGAAAACGATGTGCGGGCCGAGGTGTCCTGGCTGACCGAGATGCTGGATGCCACCAGCCGCCAGCAGGCCTACGAGGCGGCCGTGCAGCGAGGGTGGCTGGCGCCATGAGTTCGTGGGCGGGCTTGCTGTCGCAGGCTTGGCGCTTTGACAAGAGCCCTGGTTTGACCGCCGAGATGGAGTTGCTGGACCGCAACCTGCCCGCAGCTTTCGTCTCGTACACCTTGGTGGCCATCATGGCCACCTGGGCCTATTGGTCCACCATTGGTGATGCCAGCGTGCTGTGGTGGGGCGTGGTCTCCACGCTGTTGGGCGCGGCGTGTTTCACCGGGCGCCGGTTCCTGCCGTTGCCCGGCGATCCCGCCAAGGTCATGGTCTATGCCCAGGCGGTGCGCTTCATCGCGATGCTGCTCGGGGTGACCTGGGGCTTGTTCGCGCTGCTGTTCATGAAGCCGGAATGGCCGATCACCTTGACCCTGGTGATCACCTTGCTCGCGGGCATGAGCGCGGGCGGGCTGGTGGTGTTTTCATCGAGTTGGCCGGTGTCGGTGGCCTATGGCTTGCCTTGTCTGCTGCCCTCGGTGCTGGTGTTGCTGCCAGCCGATGACCCGGTCAGCCAAACCATGGGGCTGGCATCCCTGATCTACCTGCTGGCGATGGGGGTGTTCTCCTTCCACGCGGTGCAGGTGACGCGGCGGTCCATCCACCTGCGCTTTGAGAATGCAGACCTGGTCGAGCGCCTGAGGGAGCAGACCCACCGTGCGTTCGAGGCCCGCCAGATGGCGGAGGAAGCCTTGCGCGACGCGGAGGAGGCCAACCGTGCCAAGTCGGTTTTCCTGGCCTCGGCCAGCCATGACCTGCGTCAGCCCTTGCATGCTTTGGGGCTGTTCCTGACCGCCTTGGGTCACACCAATCTGGATGCGCGGCAACGCCAGATGTGGGGCCACGTCGAGGCCTCGTCGGCGGCAGCCAGCGAAATGCTCAACACCTTGCTTGATTTTTCCAAAGTGGACGCGGGGGTGATCACGCCGCAGCCGCAGGTGTTCCCCATGCAATCCCTGCTGCACAAGCTGGAGCGGCATTTCGCGCCGCAGGCCAATGAAAAAGGGCTGGTGTTCCGGGTGCGTGACACCGACCTGGTGGTGCGGGCCGACCCCAGGCTGGTGGAGCAGGTGCTGCGCAACCTGTTGACCAATGCCATCCGCTACACCGAGCGCGGGGGCGTGCTGGCGGGGTGTCGCCGCCGTGGTGATCAAGCCGTGCTGGAGGTCTGGGACACCGGCATCGGCATCGAACCAGCGCAGCACCAGACCATCTTTCAGGAGTTCCACCAACTGGGCAACCCAGAGCGGGACCGCACCAAGGGGCTGGGTTTGGGCCTGGCCATTGTGCAGGGTTTGGCGCGTGCCATGGGGGCGACGGTCAGCCTGGTGTCCACGCCGGGGCGGGGTTCGGTGTTCCGGATGGGATTGCCTTTGAGCCAGGAGGCGGCGGTGCCGCAGGAGGCGCCCGCGCCGGTTTTGGTGGATGCCCAACTGGCGGGCGTGCGGGTGCTGTTGATCGACGACGATGAGGCCGTGCGTGTGGCCATGTCCGAGCTGTTGGTGGCCTGGGGGTGCGCTTGCGAAGTGGCGGGCGCCGAAGCAGAGGCCGTGAAGCTGCTGGACCGCTTCGCCCCGGACGTGGTGCTGGCCGATTTCCGTTTGCGCGATCACCGCACCGGGCCGCAAGCCATCGAGGCGGTGCGGGCCCGGTTGGGGCGGGCCGTGCCGGCCATCATCGTCACGGGTGACACGGCGGCGGATCGCCTGCGCACGGCGGTGGGCAGTGGCATGACCTTGTTGCACAAGCCGGTGGGGTCGGTGCCCTTGCAGCGGGCCTTGGCCCAGGCGCTCTCACCGGCGGCAGATCAGGCCGACGCGCCGAGCACCTGAGTTCGGCGCCACTGCATCAGGATCAGGCTGCTGGCCAGCGCGGCCAACCACCAGCTTTGGCCAATGGCTCCGAAATGGTCGATGACCGTGCCGCTGACCAGTGGGCCCAGCGCGCCACCGGCGGTGTAGCCCGCGATCATGGCCGAGGTGCCGGCTACGGCCGAGGTGTCGGCGAAATCATGCGCCACCCGGATCATGGTCAGCGTGTAGAGGGCTCCGCCCACGGCACCCCAGGCGGCGGCGCACAGCCAGATCAATGGGGGCCACTGGTGGGCTTGGCCAAAGGCCAGCGAGGCCAGCACGAGGATGATCGCCGCGCCAGTGAACAGGTGCCGCGTGGCCACGTGGTCGGCCAGCCAACCCGTGGGGTATTGCAGCAGGAAGCTGCCCATGCCCAAGGCGCCGGCGATGGAGGTGGCCGCCGCCAGGCTCATGCCCAGTTGCGATCCATAGGCGGTGGTGACCGAGCCCAGGCCCACTTCAAACACGCCGCCGACCAGCGCCGCCCACACCAACAGGGGGCGGTGTCGCCAGGCCGTCGCCAGGCCCATGGTCTGCGCGCCTTCGTGGGCGGCTTTGAGCCTGGCCACGGAGGGTGCCAGGGCCACTGCCAAGCCCAAGGCCAGGCCGCCTGCGGCCACGCCATTGGCCTGACGTGGGTCCAGGCCGAGCAGGCTGGGCAGCATGGGGCCCACCGCCATCGCGCAACCCAGCACGGTTTGGTAAAGGCCCGTCAGTCGACCACGGTGGGTGGCGGGCACGTTGTGGGCGATGAGCGCTTCGGTGGCGTTCCAGGCGGCGGCGGCGCCGATGCCGGCCATCAGGGCCAGGGCGCACCAGGCCGCGTAGTCATCGGTCAGCAGGTAGCCCAGGCAGGACAACAGCTCCATCCCCAGGCCGATGCGGTAGGCGCGGCCCACGCCAATTCGCGCGAAAACATGCGGCACCACCGGCACCAGCAGGGCCACGCTGACAAAGGCCAGCATGGCAAAGCCACCAATGGCCGTGGCACTGACCCCCGCTGTTTGCAATCGCACCGCCAGCACGGGGTTGAGCAGGCTGTAGCTGAGCACCACCATCGTGGTCCCCAGCATCACGCGCCACAGGCCGGCGGGCAGTTTCAAAGCACTCACGCTCAGCTCAACCACCCTCGCCGGTGGAAGTACCACATGGGCACCACCGCGCTGGCGATCATCAGGGCCACGGTGTAGGGGTAGCTCCATTCGCCCAGGAAGGCCATCTCGGGGAACTTCAGGTTCATGCCGTAGACGCTGGCCACCAGGGTGGGCGGCAGCAAGGCGACCGAGGCCACCGAGAAGATCTTGATGATCTTGTTCTGGTTGATGTTGATGAAGCCGACGGTGGCGTCCATCAGGAAGTTGATCTTGTCGAAGAGGAAGGCCGTGTGGCTGTCCAGCGAGTCGATGTCACGCAGAATCTGGCGGGCTTCTTCGAACTGCTCGGCGCTGAGCATGCGGGCGCGCATCATGAAGCTGACGGCGCGGCGCGTGTCCATCACGTTGCGGCGGATGCGGCCGTTCAAGTCTTCCTGGCGGGCGATGGCGGCCAGCGCCTCGCCAGCGGCTTGATCGTTGACCTCGGACTTGAGCACGCGGTGGCTGACCTTCTCCAGGCCGTCGTAGATGCCTTCGAGCGTGTCGGCGGAATACTCGGCGTCGGCGTCGTAGAGCTTGAGCAGCACGTCTTTCGCGTCTTCGATCAGCGCGGGGATGCGGCGCGCGCGCATGCGCAGCAGGCGGAACACCGGCAGGTCTTCGCGGTGGATCGAGAACAGCACGTTGTTGTGCAGGATGAAGGCCACGCGCACGTTGCGGGGCGCTTCGTCATCGTCGATCAAAAAGTCGGAGCGGATGTGGATGGCGCCGTCTTCTTCGTAGAAGCGGGCGGATTCTTCCAGGTCGTCGTCGATGATGTCCTGGGGGATGACCAGGCCGAAGCGGACCGCGAGCCAGCCTTTTTCTTCGGGCGTGGGGTCTTCCAGGTCGACCCACACCGGCGCGACCGGCGTCAGTTCGTCCTGGCTGTCGATTTCTTCTTGAAAAAGCCGGCCATTGGCCAGCGTGAAGACGTTGAGCATGCGATCTCCAGCGCCAAACAGCGGCGCGCGCGGATGAAGGGGGGGTGATGAAGGTAGACCGCCCGCTCCGCGCTTGAAACCTGGGCGCCGCGCCTGCTAATCGAGGCCGATGCGCCAGTCAGCTGGAGGGGCGGTCACCGAGGCGGTGTGTCCAAGGTGATCGCTCCGAAAAGCTCCGAAATCGGTAAGCC
>NZ_JAUSAR010000177.1 GCF_030652515.1 Aquabacterium sp.
GAGCTTCTTGCAAAACCCCAAGAGCGAGCGATCATGAACGCATCTGCTCGCCGCTCTGGGCGATTTTTCGGTTAATCAAATCAACTCGGGTGGGTTATTCAGACCCAAATCATCATTCTGCCCTTGTTGCCGCGATACGTCCCCCAGAGCCGCCTTCTGGCAGCCCCTCTCACCAGTTTTCTGGCACTTCCTGTGCCTGGCTACGTCAACAGCCGCATCAACTGATCGGCTGTTAATACCAGCAGGCCAAACATAAGATGGCTCATCACCTTGGCGTGGCCTCTCACCCCAACCTGTTTGCCGCCGAACTCATCCTTCAGCCGTGCATTGGTCCGTTCAGCCTGGCTGCGTTCCTTGTAGCGCTGTGCCTCATGTGGCGCGAATTCGATCTTTTCACCCTTGCGCGGGTTGTGATCGATGAGCGGCACATGTCCCAGACTGCGGCTGTGGCTGCGAATTTCTTCGCTGCAATAAGCCGCGTCCATCAGGTCGTAGCAATGCGTTACCCGGCCCTGGGTCATCAATGCCAGCGGCACCGCCGTCTGGCTGTCATGCACCGAGGCGCTGGTGAGCAAGGCGCTGATCGGTACGCCGCAGTCGGCCGTGTCGGTGTGCAGCTTGTAGCCGTTCCAGCTGTTCTTGTAGCCGTGGGCGTTGCACTTTGTGCCTCGGTCACAACGCTTGGGCAGATCAGCGAGTATTTGCGCCAGGGGTTGTCGCAGTTGCTGGCCGATGCGCGTGGGCTTGGCCTCCCGTCTTTCGCCTTTTTCAGGACGTCCGCGCTTGGCCTTCCCGGGCTTCGGTTCGGCCGCGGCCGGCACTTTCTTCAACGGCTTCTCCCGTGCCTCGATTGCCGTGCCGTCACGGCTGATGTGGCCAATCAACTCGGCACCCAGGTGCGCCTTGACCAGCGCTTCATGTACGCGTTCGGCCAGTTTCGCTCTGGCAAATTCGGCAAAGGCGCGCGAGAAGCTCGATTCGTCCGGCAGCCGTTTCCATATCGGGAAGCCGCAGATCCGCTTTAAAGCGCGATCCATCTGCAGCCGTTCGATCAGCGCCGCCGTTGTGCCCAACCCCAGCAGGGCTTTCGCTACGAACGCATTGGCCAGCGCTCCGCGATCATGCGGCGGACGGCCTCTGCCGTTCCATGTGCTTGCTACGAATTCTTCGATCCGCACCCATTCCAGCGTGTGGATCAGTTTCTCCAGTCGCGGCGTCAGCGGTCCAATCTCCTGCTTCAATTCAGGTATCAGTTCGTGCTGCACCACTCGCCAGCGTTGCAGTATTTCAACTCGTTGCGTACTATTCATGTCGGGCGCTCGATGTAGTCTTCAGAACCTCCATCTTGCCAGCAATGGCAGCGCCCAATCCTCTTTTTCAGCTATCAACTGAAAATAATCCCGCTTGGCTTATGGGTTTTGCAAGAACCTC
>NZ_JAUSAR010000180.1 GCF_030652515.1 Aquabacterium sp.
AGACCGCAGGGGCATACTGTGTCTAATCGTTAACTAATCACGGACTTTACAGGCACAGTGAAATGGTCAACCAGCAGAAGAAACCCCTTGCGGTCCTTCTTACAATCATTTGAATGCCGGGTAATCATTCTTTTTTAAGTCAGGCGGCTCTCCGTCGGCGGTCCCAAATCCTTTTGATGGGGTGGGGTGCGGCGGGTTTGATGACGCTTGTCGTGATGGTGCTGTTGGGCGCACCGGCGTGGGCGCACAGCCTGTTCCTGTTGTTGTGGTGTGTGGTGTGGGGAACGGCTTTGGCATGGTTACCCGCGCCAGAAGCAGGGATCAGGCCAGATGTGCCCTTGATTCCGCCGATTGAGGCGGTGAGCGAGCCCGAACCCGCCATGCCTGACGACGACTGTGTGCCCGCCATGAGTGAATCCGACCAGGAAGTCTTGCGCTACGCTTTGTCGCACGACCTTCGGGCGCCACTGCGTGTGGTCGATGGCTTCACGCGCATCCTCAAAGAGGATTACGGCAAGGTGCTGGACCGCGTGGGCAATGACCACCTGGACCGCGTGCTGGCGGCCTCCAGCCGCATGAACGGCATGATCGATGCCATCCTGGCGCAGGCGCAACTGGCGCGGGAGCCGGTGGAGCGCGAACGCATCGACCTCAGCCTTCTGGCCAAGGAGGTGGTCAGGGATTTGTCCGACCTGGAGCGTGACGAAGGGTTGGTGACCGGGCAGGCCAGTCGGCGCGCCGAGTTCAAGGTGGCCGACGGCATGGTGGCCGAGGCCGATCCCACGCTGGTGCGGCGCGTGCTGGACAACCTGATGGGCAATGCCTTGAAGTACAGCGCCAAGGTCGAGCACCCCTGCATTGAAATCGGCGTGATGCCTGCGACCAATCCAGCGGTGTTTTACGTGAAAGACAACGGGGCCGGTTTTGACATGCAGCACGCCGACAAGCTGTTTGGTTTGTTCCAGCGCCTGCACAGCGCCAAGGAGTTTCCGGGCACTGGCGTGGGCCTGGCGGGCGTCAAGAACATCATCTCGCGCCATGAAGGCCGGGTGTGGGCCGAGGCCCAGTCAGGGCAGGGCGCTTGTTTCTACTTCACCTTGATCAGTGCCGCCCAGGCGCAAGCCCAGGGCCGCCGCCGGGGCTGATTGACCTTCCTTGCGATCAGGTCAGTTCAGCGGCCCGAGTCCGGACAGCACTTCCTGGGCGTCCAGCAGGCGTTCGCACCAGGCGTCGATGGAGCGGCCTTCTTGTTGTGCCTGTTTGCGCAAGCGGTCCAAAGCTTGACCCCGCCCCAATGAATGCCGGTGCATGACGATGCCCACGGCCAGGGCCACGGTCTGTGCCAGAGGGTCGGCGCTGGACGAGGCGGCGGAAGTTTTGGCCTGCGTTGTCGTCTCCGTGGCCTGAGCTTCGGCTTGCGCGGCGTTTTTGCGCCGATTGGCGAAGGCCGATTCCACGGCGGGCACGATCTGCTGGATGTCCAGCGGCTTGACAAGGTAGGTCACGGCGCCCAGCTCCTTGACCTGCGCCACCGTGGCCTCGTCGGCAAACGCCGACAGGAACATGAAGGGGATCTGGCAGTACTCACGCAGGTAGGCGGCCACGTCGAAGCCGGTTTTGCCTTCCATGCGGATGTCCAGCAGGGCCAGTTCGGGCTTGTGTTCGTGGGCCAGCAGGATGGCGTCGTCGCCGTTGTCAGCGTCGATCACTTCGTAGCCAGCTTGTGACAGGCCGTGGGTCAACGTGGCCAGCACCAGCCGATCATCGTCCACCACCAAAATTTTGCCTTTGTGATTCACGCACATCCTCATTGGGCCGTGAAGCCCTGGAACGCTACGGAGACCTCTGGCCTCAGATCACGTCAAGACTGATTCGCCATTTTGCACGGCATTCCCTGCTCATTGTGGCCAAAGTGCAATCTGCTGACCAGAGGGAGCACCCAGGATGTGGGGGGTGGGCACCAAACTGATGCCTGGCGGATTCAGTTCGATCCGGGTGACGACCTGTTCACCTGCCTGGGTCATGCTCAGTTTGGAGCTTCGGCGGGGCAGCAGGGCGCGGACCAAGCCCAGACCCGACACGCCGCCAGGCACCCGGTGCACGTTGAAGCCTTCGGGCAACACCCCGGTGTTGCGTATCTCGATGCAGACCTGTTGCTCGCTGCAGATCATGGAGCAGGTCAAGGCCTCGGCGGCCAGGCCATGTTTGTGGGCATTGGTGAGCAGTTCGTTCAGGCTGAGCGCGATGGGGATGGATTCGGCCTCCGGCAGTTGCCATTCCGAGGCGTTGCTGCCTTCCACCACCAGGGTGATGGTGCGGCTGAAGGTACGCTGCACCGACTGGGCGATGGCTTCGATGACGTTTTTAAGGCGCAACGGGCCGCCAGCGCCCACTTGCAAGCCATAGACCTGGGCAATGGCCTGAACCTGGCCCACCACTTCCGAGATGGCCGATGCGACTTCTGGCTTGCGGGCCGCGATCTGCTGCAGCAGGCCCGCCACGCCTTGCAGGTTGTTCTTGATACGGTGGTGCACTTCCTTGACCAGCATTTCACGCTGCGCAATGGCGGCCTCCAGCCGGGCTTGCTCGGCGGCGCGTTGCTCGCTGACGTCGGAGGCCACCAGCAGCAGTTGGTCGGCAGTCTGGCCGTCGTGCGACAAGGGCAGGTAGCTGACATCCCAGGTTTGCACGGCCGAGCCTTGCTCGAACTTGTATTCGCGTTGCAGCGGTTTGGCGGAGTCGAGCGCCCTGAGCATGTCTGCTCGCAACTGGCGGCCACGGTCCTCGCCGTGGATTTGCTCGGGGGTGAGCCCGGCTGCCTTGGTTGGCTCGATCTTCATGAACGCCGAGGCGGCCTGGTTGGCCTGGATGACGGTCAGGGTCTTGGCATCGCACAGCGTGATGGTCATGGGTGCCATCTCGATGATGCGCTGGAGGGTGGCTTGGGCTTCCACGGTCAGCGCCTCGGCTTCGCGGCGCCTGTCGATGTCCATCAGGGCGTAGGTGATCTGGCGTTCGTTGAACTCGCCCAGGGTGACCACGGCGTTGCCCACCACCCAGAACACGCGCCCATCGCGGCCCATGACCTGGCACTCGAAGGTGTGCGATTGGCCGTCGAGCAGGTCGTCCAGGTAGCCGGTCAGGCGGAAAGGGTGGTCGATGTCGGGCGTGGCGACGGTGCTGAGCGGGTGCCCGAGAAAATCGGGCAGGTCGCCGCCAAACATGCGCCGGGCGGATCTGTTCATCCAGGCGATGCCGCCGGAGTCGAGCGTGACGATGCCGACGAACACCGAATCCAGGATGGCGCGGGTGCGGTCGGCCTGCAGCGTGAGGTTTTGTTCGGCGCGGTGCCGATCATCGACGTTGACGAAGGAGGCAATGAAGCCTTCTTCAGGCTGATCGGGCTTGACCAGGCGCAGGTTGACTTCGGCCCACAAAGGGGTGCCACGCGGATGCCGCAGGGCCCGCTCGCCTTGCCAGTGGCCGTGCTCGCCGAGTTGCGCCAGGATCTGGTCGTCGGTCCTGGCCAGGGTGCTGGTGTCGACATCGGTGATGTACAGGCTGGCCAGGGGGCGGCCGGCCATGTCTTGGTGGTCCAGGCCCAGCAGGCTGGCCAGGGCCGGGTTGGCGCTGTGCACCAGGCCGTCGCGCACGAAGGCGATGCCCACGCCCGACATGGTGAACATCAGATCGCGGTCGCGGCCCAGGGCTTCCAGCTGGGCTTGTTGCGAGCGGATGCGCGTGATGTCCGACAGCACCGCGATGACTTCCAGGGTGTCGGTGCGGGGGCCGATGCGGCGCACCGACAGCGCATACCAGCGCGTGGGGAAACCGGGGGCCACGATTTCCAGCTCGCTTTCGAACTGGCCGGTGTTCTGCAGCTCGACGGTGGATTGATCGACCACGCGGCGGATGCGCGGGTCGCTGTCCAGCAAGGCGTCCAGGTGCTGCCCGGTCAAGGTGCCGGGGCTCAGGCCCAGCATGCGTTCGAAGCGGCGATTGCAGCGCACCAGGATGTTGTCGCGCAAGTAGGCGATGCCAGCGGGGCTGCTTTCGAGGATGGTGCGCAACTCGTGCAGCAACTGGTCCTGGTCGAACTCCATCAGGCCGGAGGGTTCGCCGCTGGTGTTGGCGAAGTCGGGGGGCTTTGGCGTCTGCACCACGAAGGCCAGGGGGTTGGTGTCGTGCACCACGCACAGAAAGCGCTCGGGCTGACCGGGGACGGCGGGGTGGGCGTGCACCTGGCTGCGCAGGTAGCGCTGGTTGGGGGAGCCTTCGTCAATGCAGGCCAGGTTGGTCAGTGGCGGGGCGCCGGGGGCCAGCCCGATCAGGGCCAAAGGGGCGTCCCAACCGGTGAGCCGCTGCAGGGCTTCAGACTCGTGGCTCAGTGCAGCGCCTGGCGCAGGGGCCTTGCCGAACAGCCCGGCAAAGGCCGCGTTGCTGCGCAACAGGTGGCCATGCTCGTCAAATTCGATCAGGGCCTGGGGGACCAGATCGAACCAGGCATCGTCAGTGCGGTGAGTCATGGCCAGGGCGGGGGTGAATTTCAGGCGTCGGTCTTGGGCACGACGGTCACGCCCGGCAGCTTGCCTGAATAGTCTTTGGGCAGCTTGGACAGTCCAGCCGCCAGGCGTTGGGCCATGTCCTTGTACAGGCCCGCCACCTTGCCGTTGGGGTCGGCGGCCACCGTGGGGTTGCCGCTGTCGGCCTGCTGGCGGATGCTCAGGTCCAAAGGCATGGAGCCCAGCGCGGGCACGCCGGTTTCCTCGGCCAGGCGCTTGCCGCCGTCTTCGCCAAAGATGTGGGCTTCGTGGCCACAGTTGGGGCAATGGTAGGTGGCCATGTTCTCGACCACGCCCAGCACGGGCACCCCCACTTTTTCGAACATGCGCAGGCCCTTGCGGGCGTCCAGCAGCGCGATGTCCTGCGGGGTGGTGACGACCACGGCGGCGGTGAGCGGGGCACGCTGGCACAGGGTCAGGTGGATGTCGCCGGTGCCGGGGGGCATGTCGACGATCAGGTAATCCAGCGGGGCGTCGGGGGCGCCCCAGCGGGTCTGGCGCAGCAGTTGTTCAACCGCCTGGGTGGCCATGGGGCCGCGCCAGATGGTGGGCGCGTTCTCGTCGATCAGCAGGCCGATCGACATCATCTGCAGGCCGTGGTTGCGCAGCGGTTCGATGCTTTTGCCATCGGGGCTGTCGGGGCGGCCGCTCAGGCCCATCATCAGGGGTTGGCTGGGGCCGTAGATGTCGGCGTCGAGCATGCCCACGCTGGCGCCTTCGGCCGCCAGGGCCAGGGCCAGGTTGATGGCGGTGGTGCTTTTGCCAACGCCGCCTTTGCCGGAGGCCACGGCCACCAGATTTTTCACACCAGGCAGGGGTGCCTGGCCACGTTGAGGCGCATGGGTTTGAACCTTCGTGGCCCAGTTCACCTCGACGTCGGCAATGCCGGGCACCTCGTCAAGCGCCTGCATCACCAGTGCGGTGTAGGTGGGCCAGCGCGACCGGGCAGGGTAGCCCAGGGTGATGTCCACGGTGGCATGGCCTTGTTCAACCCGCAGCGATTTGAGTTGCTTGCCGCTGACCCAATCCTGACCGGTCAAGGGGTCGATGACGGCGCTCAACGCGGTGCGCGCGGCGGTTTCAAGGGCGGATGGTGCGGGTAGGGACATGCTGGCGGAGGCGGTGGGCAGGTGGGGCGGGAACAGGGCTGAGAAAACTAATCCAGGCAGTCAGTCTAGCGCGGCCTAAAATCCAGGACTTTCCCCAAGCCTTTCCTTGCCGCCATGTCACGTCAGCTCTTTGTCACGACAGCCCTGCCTTATGCCAACGGCCACTTTCATGTGGGCCACATCATGGAGTACATCCAGGCCGACATCTGGGTGCGGTTCCAGCGCATGCAAGGGCACCGCGTTCACTTCGTGGGGGCCGACGATGCCCATGGCGCCCCCATCATGATCGCGGCTGAAAAAGCTGGCAAGACGCCGCAACAGTTTGTGGCCGACATCGCGGCCGGCCGCAAGCCCTACCTGGATGGCTTTCACATCGCGTTCGACCATTGGTCGTCCACCGACAGCCCGGAAAATCATTCGCTGGCCAAAGAGATCTACGTGGCGCTGCGCGAGGCGGGCCTGATCACCGTGCGCCCGGTCGAGCAGTTCTTCGACCCTGAAAAGAACATGTTCCTGCCCGACCGCTTCATCAAGGGCGAGTGCCCCAAATGCGGCGCGAAAGACCAGTACGGAGATTCTTGCGAGGTGTGCGGCGCGGTGTATTCGCCCATCGAACTGAAGAACCCCTATTCGGCCCTGAGCGGCGCCACCCCGGTGCGCAAGACCAGCGACCACTATTTCTTCAAGCTGTCCGATCCGCGCTGCGCCGAGTTCCTGGAAGCCTGGACGCAAGATGGCAAGCTGCAATCCGAGGTCGGCAACAAGATCCGCGAATGGTTCACCAAGGGCGAGAATGGCGAAGGTGGCCTGAGCGATTGGGACATCAGCCGCGACGCGCCGTACTTCGGCATCGAGATCCCCGATGCACCGGGCAAATATTTCTACGTGTGGCTGGACGCGCCCATTGGCTACCTGGCGTCGCTGAAAAGTTACTTCGCCCACGGCGGCCCCAAGGCCAAATATGGCGAGAGCCGCAGCTTTGACGAGTTCATGGCCGATCCGGCGGTCGAGCAGGTGCACTTCATCGGCAAGGACATCACCTACTTCCACACCCTGTTCTGGCCTGCGATGCTGAAGTTCAGCGGCCGCAAATTGCCCAACCAGGTCAATGTGCATGGCTTCATGACCATCAACAACGGCGACAAGATGAGCAAGAGCCGGGGCACCGGCCTGGACCCGCTCAAGTACCTTGGGCTGGGCATGAACCCCGAGTGGCTGCGCTACTACATTGCGGCCAAGCTCAACAGCAAGGTCGAGGATGTTGACTTCAACCCCGAGGATTTCGTGGCCCGGGTCAACAGCGACCTGGTGGGCAAGTACGTCAACATCGCCAGCCGCTGCTCCAACTTCATCCACAAGTACTTTGAAGGCAACCTGGCGCACCTGGATGCGGGCGACGAAGGCAAGCTGCAGGAGATGATCCCGCTGCAAGCTGTGATCAGCCGCGAGGCCTTGATCGCCGAGTCGCTCGACAAGCGCGAGTTCGGAAAGGCCCTGCGCGACATCATGGCCGCCGCCGACGAGATCAACCAGTATTTCGACACGGCCAAGCCCTGGGAGCTGGCCAAGGACAGCGCCCAGCATGAGGCCAACAGTGCCTTGCACGAAGTGTTGTCGGCCTGCATGGAGGGCTTCAAGTATCTGACGCTGTTCCTCAGCCCCATCCTGCCGGATGTGACCCGCCGCGCCTTTGACTTCCTGGGCTTTGACCAGCCCCTGACCTGGGCCGAGCGCAGCACGCCCGTCACCACCATCCGCAAGTACGAACACCTGATGACCCGCGTGGATCCCAAAATGCTGGAAGCGCTGTTCGAGCCACCCGCACCTGCGGTGGTCGAAGCACCCAAGCCGGGCGGTGAGGAGATCGCCGCCACCATCACCATCGACGATTTCGCCAAGGTCGATCTGCGCATCGCCAAGATCGTCAATGCCGAGCACGTCGAAGGTTCCGACAAGCTGCTGCGCCTGACGCTGGACGTGGGCGAGGGCCGCATGCGCAATGTGTTCAGCGGGATCAAGTCGGCCTACAAGCCCGAAGACCTGGTCGGCAAGCTGACGGTGATGGTGGCCAACCTGGCGCCGCGCAAGATGAAGTTCGGCGTCAGCGAAGGCATGGTGCTGGCTGGCTCGCACGCCGATGAAAAAGCCAACCCGGGCATCTACGTGCTGGAGCCTTTCCCGGGCGCCCAACCCGGCATGCGCGTCCGCTGAACCAAGGTCTGGCACAAGGCTTGCTCAAGCTGAACCTCACATGAGTCGCCTTCTGCCAACGGCCTGGATCAAGCGTTTGGGCCTTGACCTGGCCCCTTTCCGACCCCGCTTGCTGGACGACCTGCAGGGCTACAACCGAGGCCGGTTCATGACCGACCTGGGGGCGGGCCTCACGGTGGGCATCGTCGCGCTGCCTTTGGCCATGGCCTTTGCAATCGCCTCGGGTGTCAAGCCAGAAGCAGGCTTGTTCACCGCCATCATCGCGGGCTTCATCATTTCCGCGCTGGGCGGCTCCAGCGTGCAGATCGGCGGGCCGGCGGGGGCTTTCATCGTCATCGTCTACGGCATCGTCGAGCATTACGGCGTGGCCAACTTGCTGATCTCCACCGTGATGGCGGGCATGCTGCTGTTCGTGCTGGGCCTCTTCCGGCTGGGCGTGCTGGTGCGCTACATCCCGGTCAGCATCGTCATCGGCTTCACCAATGGCATCGCGGTACTGATCGCGCTGTCGCAGTTCAAGGACCTGCTGGGCTTGAGCCCTGCGCACATGCCGGCCGATTTTGTCGGGCAGATTCGGACCATCGGCGCCCACGCGCACCAGTTCAATCCCTTTGCGCTGGGCCTGGGCTTGTTGACCGTGCTCAGCCTGTGGGCCTGGCCCAGGATGTTCTCGCCCGGGCGCTTGTTGCCCAAAGTGGTGTTGGAGGCGCGCACCATCCGCGTGGCCTCACGCATGCCGGCGCCCATGGTGGTCTTGCTGGTGCTGACCTTGGCGGCGGCCTTGCTGCAACTGCCCGTGGCCACCATTGGTTCGCGCTTTGGTGGCATCCCGCAGGCCTTGCCGCAACTGGCCTGGCCTGATTTCAGCTGGGAGGGCGTGCGCAACCTGTTCATCCCCACGATCACCATCGCCTTGCTGGGCGCGATCGAGTCGCTGTTGTGCGCCCGCGTGGCCGACAACCTCACCGACTTGCCCCGCCACAACCCCAATCAGGAGTTGATGGCGCAAGGTGTGGCCAACATGGTGGCGCCCTTCTTCGGTGGCATCCCGGCCACGGGCACGATCGCCCGCACGGTGACCAACGCACGGGCGGGCGCCACCAGCCCGGTCGCTGGCATGGTGCATGCGGTGGCTTTGTTGTTGATCGTGCTGGTGGCCGCGCCTTTGGCGGTTCACGTGCCTTTGCCGGTGCTGTCTGGCATCTTGCTGTTCGTGGCCTGGAACATGGGCGAGTGGCGCGAGTTCATCAAGCTGCGCCACTTCAACTACACCTACCGGATCATCCTGCTCGGCACCTTTTTACTCACCGTCATCTTCGATCTGACGGTGGCGGTGGAGGTGGGTCTGGTGCTGGCCTGCGTGTTCTTCATCTACCGCATGAGCACCTTGTTCCGCATCGAGCCATTGGCCATGGGCGATCCGAATATCGCGGTGTTCAAGTTGTATGGCGTGCTTTTCTTTGGGGCCGTGGGCAAGGTTGAGGACCTGGCCGAGCAGCTACCTTCGGATGCCCGCGTGGTGGTGCTGGAAGCGCACCGGTTGATTTCGATCGACACCTCTGGCCTGGAGGCTTTGCTGCAGTTGCGACGTGCCCTGGCGCGCAAGGACATTCAACTGGTGTTGTGCGAGGTCAATGAGCAACCACTGGGCTTGATCCACCGAGCGCACCACGATGACACTTTGGGGTCGGCCAATGTGGTCAAGGATTTGGCCTCGGCCTTGCTGCGGGCGCGTCAGTTGATTCAGTGACCGTGGTGGGTTAGGAGCATTTTATGGAGCGCGCGGGGCGGGGATGAGTCGGAGGCGGGCGGGGCTCCTATGGTGGCGGTCCACCGCTTCGCGGCGGACTGCTCTGCGGTGCTCGCCCGGGGCGGGGATCGTCCGAAACTCGCCCTTGCAGGGCTCAAACAACGGACGATCCTTTTTCCGCCCCGGGCTGCGCTCCTCGACGCCCCCGAAGTCGCCCCGCCAGCCTCCGCCTCATCCCTGATCGCCCCGCTGGTGGCGTGGCACGGTTTGGGGCGGTGGCATGGCAACGGGGTGGCGTTTGCAGTGGTCGTGCAATTGGTGCCCGTTACGCGGCTGTTGGTCCACCACCAACTGCAACCGTGGCATGCCACCAGCGGGGCGAAAAAGGGCTGGGGCGGTCGTCGGCGGGGCGCCTGGCTTGGTGCTGAGACGCGCAGTGCCGAGGTGGGCGCGCGGCAGCGCGCATCAACATCTGACTGGCCGTGGTTGTTTGAACGAAGCGGATGAAATCCGCGCAGTGAGGTTCCACGGCCCCACCTCGGCATGAGCATCGGAAGGCAGTCCCGCTAACAGCGGGACCACCAAGCTGAAGCCCGGCCGGCGACCGCCCTAGCCCGCGCCCCGCGCTGCCAAGACAAAGCAAAGCGCCCCTGCAACGCCATTGCAGCCACTGACTTGGGGCCCTCACAGCAGCGCTGCGAACAACTCAAGGCAAAGCAGTGTGGTGCTGGGCGCTCGGGCCAGGATGGAGGCGCGCTCATGATCTTGCAGCGCCAGCAGCAAAGCCTGAACACCCGGCATGGCGCCATGAGGAAAGGTCGCCGCTTGTGGTGGATCACTCGAAGCCCCGGCTTGATGCGCTTGATTCAGCAAAACCAACTCTTGCAGGGCCTGCCGCCATGACTCGATCTGCCGCAGATCGGGGGCCGGGCTGGCGGCAACCGCGCTCATGGCATCGGTGAGGCTCTCCAAGGCCTCCGCCAAGCCCATGCCGACACGGGCGTTTTGTGGCACAGCAGCCTTGCCTGGCGACTCGCCCGCGGCCTGACGCGCCAAGCGATCGCCCCGGTGCGCCTTGGTCTGGGTGTCCAGCCAAAGATCATGGCCAAGCACCCAATCACGCGCCATGGCGATGACGGCCATCGGGTGGCCGCTCACCAGTTCAATCTCCAGTTCTTGCACCGCCACGCTCAAATCGCCAGCGTGGATGTGCCCCAAATCCAAGGCGAGCTCAACGGCGCCGGCCTGGGGCGTGCCTTGGCCCACGGACACGCGGGCGGTCTGGCGCCAGATGTCGGTGCGGTACAGCTCGACCAAACCCGCGTGTTCACCCCAGCGGTCCTGGCCCGGATTCCACCCGAGCGTCCTGATCAGCGAAGCCTCGGCTGGCGAGCCCAGGTGCAGGCTCAAATCAATTCTGGCGGCGCGGCCCTCAGAGGGCGCAGGCGCGGGCTGATTGTCTTCCAGCCGGATCATGGTGTTGGCGCCAGACGCTTTCAGGGTCTGAACCCAACGTTCACCCTCCTTGCGCAGCCGCAAGGCGCTGCGTGCCTGGCCCAGGCGGCGATCGGGCGTGTCAAAGTAGTGCGCTTGAAGACGTTCGCGGGCGTGACCCGGCAAGCGTTCAATCTCGGCCGACAAAACCGCGAGCGAATCGGCCGGGATCTGAAATTTAAGTTCGATTTCCTGCATAAGGGTTGATTGTGGCGGCGGCCCTGGCCCTCAAGTGCCGCGCAGGCCGATAAAATGCCGGATTGATCCTCTCTTTTGACTGGTACCCACCATGCCGCTTTTCTGGAAGCCCTACAAGTCTGACGTGACGCAGTTCATCGACAGCCTGAAGCAGCGCGACCCCCAACTGGAAGGCCGTCAGCGCCAGGGCCGTTCCCTGCTGTGGGACAAGGCCGTTGACCGAGACGCGCAGCAGGATTTCCGCGAGTCGAGTGTGGCCCAGCAGCCCTACGTCTACCAGACCAAGGGCGACTGACCGCTGTGAGCGAGCAAGTCCTGGACGAGAACCACCTGCCCGAGGTCGTTGACCGCGTGGCGATGGCGCGCCTGTATGGCGAGCCTTTGTTCTCGATGCCGCTGGATCTGTACATCCCGCCCGATGCGCTCGAGGTCTTCCTTGAGACGTTTGAAGGCCCGCTGGACTTGCTGCTCTACCTGATCCGCAAGCAGAACTTCAACATCCTGGACATCCCGCTGGCCGACGTCACGCGCCAGTACCTGGCCTACGTTGACCAGATCCGCAAGCACAACCTCGAGCTCGCCTCCGATTACCTGCTGATGGCCGCCATGCTGATCGAGATCAAGTCTCGGATGCTGCTGCCGCCCAAGAAGTCGGAGGATGGTGAAGAGGCCGAGGACCCGCGCGCCGAACTGGTTCGCCGCCTGATCGAATACGAACAAATGAAGCTGGCAGCGGCGGGGCTGACCCGGATCCCGCAACTGGGCCGCGACTTTTTGCGAGTGCAGGTGCACAACGACCCGTCGGTGCGCGTGCGCCACCCCGATGTCGCTTTGGTGGATCTGCGCGAAGCCTGGGCCGACATCCTCAAGCGCGCCAAGCTCAACACGCACCACATCATCACGCGCGAAGAGCTGTCGGTGCGCGAGCACATGGGCATCGTGCTGCGCCGCCTGCAAGGCCAGCGCTTTGTCGAGTTTGAGCATTTGTTCGACGTGTCGCGCGGCCCGCAGGTGCTGGTGGTGACTTTCATCGCCTTGCTGGAGCTGGGCAAGGAGCGTCTGCTCGAGATCACCCAGGCCGAGGCGTTCGCGCCCATCTACGTGCGCCTGGCCTACCACCCAGCCTGATCATCAGCGCTCTGTGCGCTCAACGCGCTCCCAATCGGGCGGCGCCCACAGGTGTTTGAGGCGTTGCCACAACGGCCCTGGCCGCATCGCATCGCGCCCCATGGCCTGCCACTCGTGGAACATCATCACCAGCGGGTTGCTGGTGTGGATCTGCTTGACGATGCCGTAGTCGCAAGGTGCCTCCTCGGGCACGAAGCTGCCAAACAGCTTGTCCCAGATGATCAGCACACCAGCGTAGTTGCGGTCCAGGTACTGCGGGTTGCGCGCGTGGTGCACGCGGTGGTGCGAAGGCGTGTTGAAGATCGCCTCGAACCATCGGGGCATTTTTCGCACCGACTCGGTGTGCACAAAGAACTGATAGGCCAGGCTCACGGCCACCACCAGGATCACGTGGCGGGTTTCGAACCCAATCCAGGCCAGGGGCAGCCAGAACACCCACATGCCTGAGATGGGATACGTGGGGCTTTGCCGCAGGGCGGTCGCCAGGTTCATGGTCTGGCCGGAATGGTGGGTCACGTGGCTGGCCCACATCCAGCGCACGCGGTGGCTGGCGCGGTGGAACCAGTAATAGCAAAAGTCTTGCGCCACCAGCAGCCCGACCACGCTCCACCAGGTGATCGGGATGTCGAACAGGCGGTGCTGGTAGATCAGGTCGAACAGGCCGACCAGCAAGGCCCAGGCGATGCCGTCGGCCACCGCGTGGCTCAGCGCCAGGCTGATGTTGATGGAGGTGCCTTTGACCGTGTAAGTCTGTTGCTGCCGACGCTTCAGCCACCAGGCCTCAAAGGCCATGCAGGCTGCGAAAATCGGACCCATCAGGAGCAGGAAGACCTTTTCCAGGCCGATTTGATTCAGCTGTGTCCAAAACGCGGTCATGCCTTGTCCAAACATCGTCAATGACATGTCGCGATGCTAGTGCAGTGTTTCCTTTTGTTGGGAACTTGTTTTTGAGTTCGCGTTGGCGTTGGCGTTTTGTCCTGGCAGCGCGGGGCGGGGATGCGTCGGTGGCGAGCGGGGCTCCTGCGGTGACGGTCCGCCCCGCAGCGGCGGACTGCTCTGCGGTGCTCGGCCACGGCGGGCGGCTGCGGAACTCGCTGTCCTTCGGCAGCTCAAACAGTCCTCGCCGACCCCTCGCTGCGCGAGGGGCAACCCGCCGTGGCCTGCGCGCCTCGACGCCCCCGAAGTCGCCCCGCCCGCCTCCGCCTCATCCCTGATCGCCCCGCTGGTGGCGCGGCACGATAGGCGGCCGAGGCAGGCCACCAGCGGGGCGAAAAAAGGCTGGGCGGGCCTCCGGCGGGGCGCCTTGTTGGTGCTGAGAAGCACAGCGCTGAGGTGGGCGCGCGCGGCGCGCATCGTCATCTGACTGGCCGTGGATGTTTGAGTGAAGCGGCCAAGGGCCGCGCAACGAGTTCCACGGCCCCACCTCGGCGCGAGCATCGCAAGGCAGTCCCGCTTGAAAAGCGGGGCCACCAACATGAAGCCCCGCCGGAGACCCGCCTAGCCCTCGCCCCGCGCTGCCCAAAAAAGCAAACCCACCGCAGCCTCGCCCCAGCCATCGCGGGCAGTGCATCAAGGCAATGCCAGCAAACGTCGAATATCACGCTAGCCCCAGTCGCCCGTGGGCACTTGCAGAATTTCCCGCGCACGCCGTGACTTGTCGGCCTAGAATCGCGCCACTTTGGCACCAGACCCCCGCGACATGAGCTCAGTGACCCCCGCTGCCTTGCCCGCCCGCAAGCCCTTGAACCTGCACCGCCTGCGCGAGATGCATTCGCAGGGTGAAAAAATCACCATGCTGACCTGCTACGAGTCGTCGATGACCCGCCTGCTGGACGATTGCGGGGTGGACTGCATCCTGATCGGCGATTCGCTGGGCATGGTCGTGCAAGGCCAGTCCAGCACGGTGCCGGTGTCTTTGGCCGACATCATTTACCACACCCGCTGCGTGGTGCGCGGCAACCGCCACACCTGGGTCATCAGCGATTTGCCCTTTGGCAGCTACCAGGAGAACCGCGAGCAGGCCCTGCGTTCCAGCGTGGCCCTGATGCAGGCTGGTGCCCAGATGGTCAAGCTCGAAGGCGGCGGCTGGACGGCCGAGACCGTGCACTTTTTGACCGAGCGCGGCATCCCCGTGTGCGCCCACTTGGGCCTGACCCCGCAAAGCGTGCATGCCTTGGGCGGCTACCGCATCCAGGGCCGCGATGCCGCAGGCGCGGAGACCTTGCGCCGCCATGCCAAGGAGTTGGCGCAGGCGGGTGCCGCCATGGCGGTGCTGGAGCTGATGCCTTCCGATGTGGCTGCCGCTGTGCAGACGGACAACCCCGGCATGATCACCATCGGCATTGGCGCAGGGCAACGCACGGCCGGCCAGGTGCTGGTGCTGCACGACATGCTCAACATCACGCGGGGCAAGTTGCCGCGTTTCGTGCGCAACTTCATGGCCGAGGGCGGCTCCATCGATGATGCCATCCGCCGCTTTGTGTCCACCGTCAAAGACGGCAGCTTCCCCGACGAAGCCATCCACGGGTATTGATGATGAAGATCATCCACACCATTGCCGAGTTGCGAACCACCGTGGCCGAGGCCGCCAACGCGCCGGTGTTCGTTCCTACCATGGGCAATCTGCATGAAGGCCACCTGGCCTTGATCCGGCAAGCCCGCGGCATCGCCGACCAAGGCAGTTGGGGACGCGGGCTGGTGGTGGCCAGCATCTTCGTGAACCGCCTGCAGTTCGGTCCGAACGAAGATTTCGACCGCTATCCCCGCACTTTGGCGCGCGATGCCGAGCTGTTGGCCGGTGCCGGTTGCGACGTGGTGTTCGCGCCTGATGAGGCCGAGCTTTATCCGGAGCCGCAAGGCTACAAGGTGACGCCTCCCGAGGCGCTGGCCAATCTGTTGGAGGGCGAATTCCGCCCGGGGTTTTTCACGGGCGTGTGCACCGTGGTGGCCAAGCTGTTCAACATCGTGCAGCCGCGCGCGGCGGTGTTCGGCAAGAAGGACTACCAGCAGCTCATGGTCATCAAGGGCATGGTGCGGCAAATGGCTTTGCCCATCGACATCGTGGGCGGCGACACGGCCAGGGCTGACGATGGCTTGGCCTTGTCTTCACGCAACGGCTACCTGAGCACGGAGGAGCGTGCCCAGGCGGTGCAGTTGTCGCAGGCTTTGCAGCGGGTGCGCGATCTTGTACTGGCAGGTCGCACTGGATTGCCCTGCGATGGCCTGGCGAAGATCGAAGCTCAAGCCCTTGAGAAGCTCGGGCAGCAAGGCTGGGTGCCGGACTACGTCAGCATACGCCGCCAGCGCGATCTGTTGCCGCCTTCAGCCTCCGAATTGGTGGGCAGCGAACCCCTGGTGGTGGTGACCGCGGCCAAGCTGGGCAAGACCCGCCTGATCGACAACCTGGAAGTTTGACCGAGCAGCTCAGAGGGTGCTTAAGAAAGCCACCACGTCATCTTCCTTGCGGCTGCGTTTCATCGGCGGCAGGCTTTGCCAGATGCGCTTGCCGTAGGGCTTTTCGATCAGGCGCACGTCGCCGATCATGAGCACGCCCCGGTCAGTCTCACTGCGGATCAACCGGCCCGCGCCCTGCTTGAGAGCGATGATGGCCTGCGGTACCTGGTGCTCCATGAAGGGGTTGCCGCCTTCTTGCTCCAGCAGTTCCAGTCGCTTGGCCAGCACGGGGTCATCGGGCGGTGCGAAGGGTAGCTTGTCGATGACCACCAGGGTCAAGGCGTCGCCCTTCACGTCAATGCCTTCCCAGAAGCTGTGGCTGCCCACCAGCACGGCGTTGCCCGCGCGCCGGAAGTCGTCCAGCAAGGTGGGACGGGGCGCATCGCCTTGCCGCAAGACCGGGAAGGGATCACCGCCTTCTTCGAACAGTTTCTTGAGGTGGTCGGCCGCCCGCTGCACCGCGCGGTGGCTGGTGCACAGCACGAAGGCCCGGCCACGGTTGGCGCGGATCAGGGGCAGGGCGGCATCGACCAGGGCTTCCGTGTGGTTGGGTGCGCTGGGCTGCGGCAACCCCTCCGGCACGTAGAGCATGGCCTGTGTGGGGTAGTCATAAGGGCTGGACCAGGCCAGGCAGTGCGCATCCTCCAACCCCAAAGCCTGGGTGAAATGCGTGAAGTCGTTTTTGACCGCCAAGGTGGCCGAGGTGAAGATCCAGGCGCGGCGCGGTGCTTCGGCTGGCGGCTTGGCCTCGGCTTCTTCCTCGCCGTCTTCATCGGCTTCGAAGGCGTTGTCGGTGAGCCCCAGGCGCTGGCGGCGGAACACATCGGCCACGGAGATGGGCGTGCGATGCAGTTGCAGGCCATGGCTGCCCACATCGACCCAGCACAGCTCGGGCTCGTTCGCGCGTTCTGGCGCGCCCCAGGCGGACAAGCGCTGCATCAGCGCGTGGGCGCGGCGCTGCAACTGGGCCAGGTCGGGGCTGCGGTCGGCTTGTGATTCCAGCGTGTCCCGCACCTCGGACAGGGCTTCGCGCAAGGTGAGCAGGGCGGCGTGCAGTGGATGCGTGGGGCCCAATTGGGGCTGGGCCAAACGCTGTGTCTGAGGCCCAAAGCACAGGCGCATATCGCGGGTGGCGCGGTCCAGCGGGGCCAGCACATCATTCCATTTCGCCCCATCGCGAGCCTGGGTCTGGCCGGTGGCCAGCGCGTCTCTCAGCAAGTCCAGCAGTTGCGCGGTCGAAACCGAGTCGCCAAAGAACAGCGTGGCTGTGTCCGGCAACTGGTGGGCTTCGTCAAAGATGACGGTCTGGGCGTTGGGCAGCAACTCAGGCACACCTTCCTCGCGCAGCATCAGGTCGGCGAAGAACAGGTGGTGGTTGACCACGACGACATCGGCATCCTGGGCTTCGCGCCGGGCCTTCATCACGAAGCAGTCGGTGTAGTGCTTGCATTCGCTGCCCAGGCAGTTCTCGCGCGTGGACGTGACCCGCGCCCAGATGGTGGCGTGCTCGGGCACGGTGGGGCATTCAGCCTTGTCGCCGGTGGGGCTGAGGTGGATGAAGCGGTTGATCAGGCCCAGGTCCTTGACCTCCTGGCGGCTGCTCAGCATGGCGTCCTGGTTGGCGCCGTTCAGATGGTGCCAGCACAGGTAGTTGCTGCGGCCTTTGAGCAAGGCCACCTTGACGGGCACGGCCAGGGCCGCGCGCACGGCGGGCAGGTCGCGGTGAAAGAGCTGATCTTGCAGGGCCTTGGTCCCGGTCGACACGATGACCTTGCCGCCTTCCAGCAAGGAGGGCACCAGGTAGGCGGCAGTCTTGCCCACGCCGGTGCCGGCTTCAAGCACGACGGTGCTGGCGTCGTGAATGGCCTGCGCCACCGCCTGCGCCATTTCGATTTGCTCGTGGCGCACGTGGTAGCCGTCGAAGGCGCGGGCCAGGGGGCCGGAGGCGGAGAAAATCGTGGGCAGGTCCATGGTGGGCATCAATTAGCAGCGCCCATTGTCAGGCCTGTCGGCCTCCCTCCTTCAGGGGCTTGCGCGGACCACCGATGCGCTGAGGGCGCGCTCCAGGGTTTCAATGCAATCGCGGCGGTGCGCTTCTGAGGTGCTCGATGTGCTGCTGCCCCATGGGCTGGACCGTAGCGTGGTCAGCAGGCTTCTGGCTTGCTCTCGGACCACCGAGCGCACGTCGGCTCGGCTGCTGGCCGACCGCACCACCAGGGCGGACAGCCGATTCACGTGCTCGCGTTGCAGATTGCGCCGCCAGGGCGCGTCGTCTCCCGTGGGTGGGCTCACTGGCGCCCCCCACACCGCGTCCTTCACGCGCTGGTGCATCTCGCGCGGGGTCAGCGGCGCTTCGCGGCGGTCGCGCGTGCGGTCGATGTTGTCCAGCATGCGCTCGGCCAGTCCGTCGGCCATCAGGGAGGTCAGCACCAGGCGTTGCAATGACAGCAGCGTGTCGGCCATGGAAAAATCGGTCCGGATGCCACTGCCCTCGACCCGCTCAAAATAGTCTGGCGCCATGCGTCGTTGCAGGGCCGGTGACAGGCTCAGGGCTTGTGGTGACAACAGCTCACGGGCGATCAGCTCCAGGGCCGCGCGTTGGGTGGCAGCGGGCAACGGGTCCAGGGGATCACGACCGCTGCCTGCCGCATTGCGCCGCGTGACCAAACCACCTACCTGGCGCAAGAGGATTTGCGACGTGCGCCCCACGTCGCGCAAGGCGTAGGTGACTCGGCGGCGAAGCAGGCTGGGGTCATCCGCCGTACTGGCTTTCTCCTGGGTCTGGCGTCCGATCAGGTCTTTGGCGATGATCAGGCGCTGGCGCGCGAAGACCACGGCATCGCGGCCCAGGTCGAAGGTCAGCGATTGCGGGTCGAGCCCCAGGTACTCGTCTTCGTCGGTGCCAAAGTCCAGTTTGTCCGACCAGGCCGGGTCGGCGCTGCGCTCGGCAATGTGCCGCAGCTCCAGCACTTCCGGGGTGCCCAAGGGCTTGTAGCCATATTCGATGGCCCAGAAATCGTAGGGCCCCAAGGTGGTTTGAAAGGCTGCGGGCGCGGGCCGACCAGGCAAGGGCAGGTTGATCGGCGCATAGTCCATCACCGAGGCACTGTTGCCTTCGCGCAGCGTCAAGGCCGGATCAGCCAGTTGTTCGGCAGTGTGCCAGCGCGAGCCTCGAAAGTTGTGTCGCAAACCCAAGGTGTGGCCCACCTCGTGCATGGTCGTGTCTTTCAGGTAGGCCAGCACGAAGGCCTGAACGTCCGGGCTGTCCGGGTCCAGCCGACCTGACGTTGCCATCAGGTCCAGGCCATAGCCCAGTTGCTCGGCCGCTTCAGCCGCGTGTGCGCATTGGTCGTCGGTTGAGTGGGTCGATGGGGCTGCGATGATCTCGCTGCGCAAGGTGCGGATCGAGCGTGAAGACAGGCTTTCCAGCGCGATGTCCGCCTGCAGGATTTCACCGGTGCGCGGGTCCACGTGCGTGGGCCCGATGGCGCCAAAACCGGGTTGGCTGTTGGTCATCCAGCGCACGGTGGCCCGGGCCGACCCCGAGGCCTCGTCAGCTTTGCCGGACACGGGCTCGCGTACCTGGATTGCATTGCTGATGCCAATGGCCTCAAAAGCCTTGTTCCACGCCAGGATGCCTTCGGTGATGACCGGGCGGTAGGCCAGCGGGATGTTGGGGTCGAGCTGGTAGACGATGGGCTGAACTGGCGCCGACATGGCCGCCGCCGGGTCTTTCTTCTCCAGCCGCCAGCGGCTGATGAAGCGTTGCCGAGGGGTGCGCGCGAGATCTTGCGTGAAGTCGGCCACCGTGGTGGTGAAGTAGCCGACGCGGGGATCCGCAGCACGCGGTTTCATGGCGGTTTCCGGCAAGGACCTCAGGCTGTAGCGCACATTGATGAACAGGCTGCGGGGGTCGGGCACAGAGGTGGGCACGCCGGGTGCTGCGCCGCCTGCTGAGCCATTGCCCGCTGCGATGGAGTTGGTGGCGAAATGGTGCAGGATGTCAAAGCTCAAATGGTCGCTTTGGGTGCGCGCCACCGACAACGCCGAATTGCGCGAATCCAGCGCATAGCTTTGCTTGTAGGCACGCTGCAGCTGCAGCACCAGCCCCAGCATGTCGTTCACCCACAAAGGGTTGGCCTCGATCAGGATGGCGCCCGTTTGGGCTTGAGGCGCACTGGCCACGCCCACGCTGGCCAGCAGGCTGGGCGAAAACGCGGCCTGAACCGCGAGCTCTTGCGGCGTGCCTTTTTGCGCCGTGTAGGCCGCGTTCATGGCCAGCAGTTGCACCTGCTGTTGAACCCGGCGGAACTCCACCCACTGGGGGCGCCCCACCTGGGCCGAGCGACTCGTGATCAGCCCGCCAAAAACGCCTGCCTCGCCAATCCCGGTGACCACCGTGGGTGACAGGAAAAACGCGCGCCCCAGATTGGCGGGCGTCAACTCGATCCAGACCTTGTCTTGACGCTTCCATAAGGGCAGCAGGCCGTCCATGCGCTGAGCGCCCTTGATGACCGTGTCGAAGGCGGGAGCCTGCCCGGGAGGAGGCATTTGAGCAGGGGTGGCCGCCGTCGGAGGGGTCGTGGGCGTCGAGCTCCAGCCGATCAACTGAATGGCTCCGCTTTGCAAGGTGCTGCATCCGGACAAGGTCAGTGCCACGGTGGTGATGAACAAGGCGGAACGCGTGCGGTGCAGACTCATGAAAAACCTGGGAATGGCATCAAGGGCCAGTATCAATAAAAAACCCGGCCCGTGCGAGTGCAGGGGCCGGGTTTTGTGGCGAAGTCGCCGTCGAGCTTATTCGGTCGGGTGTGGGAACCAGTCCTTGACGGCGGACAGTTGAGGGAAGTCCTGCACCGACAGGGGCCCGAAAGCCACGAAGCACAGGCCGATGGCCATGACCACCGGGGGCAGGATCCAACGCTCGTGGCGGCGGTAGAAACCCAGGTGCTTGACTTCGCGGTCGGCCAGACTGACCTCGGCCTCTCCGATCACTTGGCGCGTCAGCAACTGGTTCAGTGCAACGGGGGGGGACAGGTAGCCCAGCTCAAAAGCCACCAGCACCATCATCCAGAAATGGACTGGATCAATGTTGTTGGCATAGGCGATCGGAGCCAGGGTGCCCGACACCAGCACGACAGCGCCGAACGGATCCATGATCATGCCCAGAATCACCATGGTCAAGACCAGGAAAGCCATCGCAGTCCAATGACTCTCGAACACCTGCGGGAAGTTGTTCATGACGCCCGAGCGCTCGATCACGCCACCCATCGCCAGCGACAAGGTCATCAAGGTGAGCAGGGCACCAATGTGGCCGATGGTCTCGTTGGTGGCGAAACGGATGGAGCGTTCCACCCCAGGCTGGCGATGGCTTGCGTAGTCCGGCGTGATCTCGGTCTTGCCCTTGTTGATGATCTTGTCGAAGATCAGGATGATCAACAGCATGACCGGCATGATCGTGGGTGCTGTGATTTCATTCAGCTTGGTGTCCAGCCCGTACTGGTACAGGGCGATCACGACGACCACCACACCCAAATAGGGCAGGGTGGGAATCACGGCGCGCAGGGTGCCGGGAATCGCCACGCGGAACGACTCGATCGAGGCGCGTTGCGTGCGCAACATTTGGGAGCCCAGGAAGAACAGCGTTGAGGTCAGCAGGAAGACATAGAAGCCCCAGTGGTACAAGACGTTGGTCGTCACTTCCTTGTTCAGCGCGGCGATCAGCACCACCAGCAGGCAAGGGCGCAGCACCACACCCAGCGAACCGGACATGGCCGTGGCGCCCAGCGCGAACTGACGCGAACCACCCGCAGCGCGAACCTCGTGGTAGATGATGCCGCCAGCAGCGATCACGAAAATACCCGACGCGCCCGTGTAGGCGGTGGGCAAGGCTGCGGCCAGCAGGATGATGTAGGTCAGCAACTGGGGCGACAGGCGCCACGGACGCAGCAGGTCCAAGAACAGGTCAACGATGCGGCTTTGCTTGAGCAGCATGCCCGCCAAGATGAACAGGCCCAGGTTCAGGAAGATGTTGGGCAATTCCATCAGCTGGTTGACGTAGATGGCCAGGCCCGAGGGGTGGTTGTTCAGCAAAAAGTACACGCCCGCGTTGATGCCCATGTACGCATACAGCGGGGTGGCCAGGAAGGCCGCACCCCAGGTGCCATCGCCATGCTCCGACTTCACCGGCATCACGATGCGCTTGAGGTTGATCAGCAGGATGGCGGCAGTGAAGGCCATCCACACATAGTGCAGCAGCGGGTGTTCGACCGGCACGCCGGACCCTTGCAGGATCTGGTAATAGCTGACACACGAGTACAGCAGCAATCCGGCCGCAATGGCTTGGGCGATGGATTGCACCAGGTAGTCCCGGGTGTAGTGGCCAGGACGGATGCCGATGTGGTGGAACCCCAGTGTGGTGGTGATGGCGGCGATGGACAGCATCAGCAACAGAATCAGGGGTCGGTTCTCGGTGCCTATTTGAAACAGGCCGAAGAAGCTGGTCTCGATGGTGCGGTAAATCTTGACCTGGGTGGTCTGGTGCTCTTGCACGCGGCGATACAGATCGTGCTTGGCCTTGCAGATCTCGATGGCCTGCTCCATTGAGCGGCGTGCCACGGCCGGATCTTGGGGGGCTTGCTCGCCGAAGAGGTCATCGACGTCGTCGCTACTGCCTACCTTGGTTGCGGCTTGCTTTTGAAGCGCGGCCTCAATGTCTTGATTGGCATCGCAGCTGGGCTTGGTTGGCTCAGCCCGCAACATGAAGTACTGCACTTGCGCTGAGGGATCGCCGAACATGGACTCACCCAGTCGCAACAACTGTCCATGCACCATTTCGCCGGTGCCAATGATCAAGGTCAGCAGCAGCAGTGCAAACACCGGTAGGCTGGAGAACCATTCCAGCGGGGAACGCCCCAGGATTTGTCGAGAGTTAGAAGTGATCATGATCGCTCAGTTGGTGCATCGCAGCAAAATGCGTCCACCAGTAGGAAAAAGGGGGCTTTGGGCCCCCGGTTTTTTTGGCTTGAAGTCAGGCCGTCATGTGGCCTGAGCTTTACTTCCAGTCTTCTTCTGATTTGGTCGCGCATTCAGGGTCTGCAGGGTTCACGCTGCAACGAATGCGTTTGATGATTTTCAACCCCCGTTTGTCATACATGCCCTTCTGAGCGATGTCGATGCGTGACTCGCGCAGCATCAGGGTGTACTTGTAGGCATTTTCGGAACTCAGCTCCATCCAGGTCGAGGGCGGGATGCTGGCGTCGGATTGCTTGACCAGTTGCAAGGCGCGGTCGAATTGGGTCAGCCAGTAGTCGCGTGACTGGTCTCCAAAACCCTCTGGGAACTTGGTCTTGTTCAGGATGACCTGGTAGGTCAGGATCAGGATCGGGAAGCGCACCATGGCGCCGTTCTTGCCGATGCCCTTGTGCAGTTCCAGTGGCTTGTAGGCCAGGGTGGGCGCGGCGATGAAGTCCACCGAGCCGTTGTTGAACTTCGACGAGAAGTTCATGATGTCGGCCGACACGGGTTGCGCGCCGATCTTCTGGATCATCACGGCCTGGGCCTTGTCGTAATCGAACGACGCGATGCGCTTGCCCGCCAATGCTTCCACCGTGTTCAGCTTGCGGTCGTTGACGACTGGGTAGGCCGCGCCCAGGGGGATCACACCACCGACTTCGTAGTTGCCATCGATCATCAGCTTGCCAGCCTTGGGATCGGAGAAGGTTTGCACGATGCGGCGCACCACTTCGTAGCTGGCGGTCATGTCGATCTTGCCATCCTTGACGATGGTGGTGGCCCCCAGCGAGTCAATCGCACCGGCCACTGGGTTGAACTGACGAGTGCGGAATGCCGTGGCAATCAGGCCATCGCATTGGCCCGTGCGGAAATCTTCGGTCGCGACACGTTCGTCGGTGTAGCCCTTGAGCTCAATCGACACGCCGTGTCGTTGAGCTCCGATCACGTAGTCCTTGGCCATGCTGAAGAGGTCACCTGAGGCGCCCAACAGGTCATACACGCAGATCCGTTGGGCGGCCTGTGCTGTTGACATTGCGCTCAACGCCAAAACGGCAGCGGCGCTGATCTTGCTCATGGTCTTGACCATCTTCATGAAGTCTCCTAGGTACCAGAAAAAACATGCGCCGATGGTGGATCGGCGCCAACTACGCTTTGTTTTTCAGTGCGTAAAAATCTGACCACGGCTGTGCGCGTGATCGTTAACTTTGTAACTATAGCCGCCCAAATGCCCCCTCAGGTAAACCCCGCCCCCCGCCCACGGGGGAAGGAGTTTCCCTAGTAAATTCAATGCGTTAAACGCATTTATTTGAGGAAGCTGTCGGCATCGATGGCAGGGCCGCTGGCCTTGTCATCCCAGAACTTGCCCAGGCTGTTGATGGGGGTGCGCGAGCCCGTGTTCTGAGTCCACATGCGGTCAGAGATGATGATCATCTGGGCTTCGGCAATCGAGTCCACCAGGCGGTAATCGGTGTTGACCTTGAAGTTCTCGATGGTGGCAAAACGCTTGATGGCAGCACGCACGGCAGCCGTGTCATCAGCCGATTGCGCGGCAATGGCGGCCATCACATGAGGCAGGCGCACGCCGGCTTGTTCGCCAATGGTCATGTTGGTTTCAAAGGTGCCCTTGACGTCCTTGCCGTCAGCGCCGCCAGGGATGATGCTCCACAGCGCGGCGCGCAAGGCTTGGGGGGCGCCCCACCACTTCTTGTTGTCCAGGCAGGTCATGGCGAATTCAACCTGAGGGGGGATGTCCAGCGAGACGCCCACGGCTTGTTGTGCACCCATGTCGCTTTGAACGGCTTGCACGCCAGAGACCGAGCCCAGCAGGTAGACCATTTCATCAAAGTCGCGCTTGAACTTCGGGCAGTTCTTGCCGTACTTGAAGAAGTATTTTTGTTCAAGCTTGGTGCGCATGCGCTCGAACGAGGTGACCTGACGGTGTGCCGACAAGGCCATCAGGCGCTTTTGAGCAATGCGGGCATCCTGGGCTTCGTCAGAGCGCTTTTCGCGCGATGCGCGGATGTAGCGCAACTCTTCTTCGATGGCCCGGGCGTCGGAGCACACAGCGGCCGATTGCAACATCACGGTTTCCATCAGCGACGGGTCGCCGTAGAAGTTGCGGGCGGCGCCCACCAGCGGGCCGTTGGCCAGCGCGAAGGTGCAGCCCATGTCCACGTCGCCGAGCTTGAGCGTTGGCGGCGTGAAGCCTTCTTCCAGGATGTTCAGCGTGACGCCACTGGTACCCGACTCCAGCAAGGCGCATCCGCTCATGGTCAAGGTGGAAAGAGCCACCACGGAGGCGGTGAGGATTCGGGTCATCCGAGGAATCATTGAGGGGTCTCCAGAGGGTGTTTTTCAGGGGCGCGACAAGTCGCCAACTACTCCACGAAATTCTAGCCCCCTAGCTTCATGCGGCGACGACGTAAACCCTAGGGATGACCCCTGCCTTGCGGGCGAATCGCCAAAAAAAAGCCCGCGTGAAAGCGGGCTTGAGATTGGTCAACGCGGTGATCAGCGAATGGGCTTGAAGCGCACGCGCTTGGGGCGCGCGCCTTCTTCGCCCAGGCGTTTCTTCTTGTCGGCTTCGTACTCCTGGTAGTTGCCATCAAAGAAGAACCATTGCGAATCGCCTTCGCACGCGAGGATGTGGGTGCAGATGCGGTCCAGGAACCATCGATCGTGGGAGATGATCATGGCGCTGCCGGCGAACTCCAGCAGCGCGTCTTCCAGCGCGCGCAGCGTTTCGACGTCCAGGTCATTGGAGGGTTCGTCCAGCATCAGGACGTTGCCGCCTTGTGCCAGCGTCTTGGCCAAATGCAGGCGACCGCGTTCACCGCCCGACAGGTTGCCCACCAGCTTTTGCTGGTCGTTGCCCTTGAAGTTGAAGCGGCCCAGGTAGGCGCGCGAGGGCATCACGAACTTGCCCACCACGATGTTGTCCAGGCCGCCGGAAACGTCCTGCCACACGGTGTTGTCGGCGGCCAGACCGTCGCGGCTTTGGTCAACGAAAGCCAGTTGCGCGGTCTTGCCGATGGTGACGGTGCCGCTGTCGGGTTGCTCGACACCCTGGATCATGCGGAACAGCGTGGACTTGCCCGCACCGTTGGGGCCGATGATGCCCACGATGGCGCCAGCGGGGATCTTGAAGCTCAGGTTGTCGATCAGCAGGCGATCGCCGAAGCTCTTGGACACGCCGGTGAACTCGATGACTTCATTGCCCAGGCGCTCGGCCACGGGGATGAAGATTTCGTTGGTCTCGTTGCGCTTCTGGTAGTCGACGTCGCTCAGTTCTTCGAAACGGGCCAAGCGGGCCTTGCTCTTGGCCTGGCGGCCTTTGGTGTTCTTGCGAACCCATTCCAGCTCTTGCTTCAGGGCCTTGGCGCGGGCGTCTTCGGTTTTTTGCTCTTGCTCCAGGCGCTTGCCCTTCTGGTCCAGCCAGTCGGAGTAGTTGCCTTTGTAAGGAATGCCCGACCCACGGTCCAGTTCAAGGATCCACTCGGCGGCGTTGTCCAGGAAGTAGCGATCGTGGGTGATGGCCACCACGGTACCGGAGAAGCGGCTCAGGAACTGTTCCAGCCAGTCGACCGATTCGGCGTCCAAGTGGTTGGTGGGCTCGTCGAGCAGCAGCATGTCGGGCTTGGACAGCAGCAGTCGGCACAGGGCCACGCGGCGCTTTTCGCCACCGGACAACTGGCCGATGTTGGCGTCCCAGGCGGGCAGGCGCAAGGCGTCGGCGGCCAGTTCCAATTGCAGGTCGGTGTTTTCGGAGCCACCGGCGGCGATGATCGCCTCCAGCTCGCCTTGCTCGGCGGCCAGCGCGTCGAAATCCGCGTTTTCTTCACCGTAGGCGGCGTAGACCTCGTCCAGGCGCTTCTTGGCGGCCAGGACGCCGCCAATGCCTTCTTCAACGGCCTCGCGAACGGTCTGCTCGGGGTTCATCACCGGCTCTTGCGGCAGGTAGCCGATGTTGATGCCGGGCATCGGGACGGCTTCGCCCTCGATGTCCTTGTCCACGCCCGCCATGATCTTGAGGAAGGTGGACTTGCCCGAACCGTTCACGCCCAGCACGCCGATCTTGGCGCCCGGGAAAAAACTCAGGGTGATGTCTTTGAGGATCTGCCGTTTCGGGGGAACGATCTTCCCGACGCGGTTCATGGTGAAAACGTACTGGGCCATGGAATGCTCGCTTTGCGAGTTACTTTCGTCAAACCGTGTAGCTTAAGGCAATGCAGGCCTTTCCTGGTCCGCAATCCGATGTTCTGCACTTTTCAAGGCGGCCAGGGGGGCAATTGGCCGGTTTGAACCAGGCGATCCATCCAGCCGCAGACGTGGGCCATGGTGCTGTCCAGTGCCCATTGTTTGCGTCGCGCCGTGGCGCCCCTGACCAGTTCGATGCTGGATTGGGGCAATTTGAGCTCGGTGGCCAACCAGCGCCGCAAGGCGTCATTGGCGGCGCCATCCACCGGTGGTGCGGCCAGGCGCACGCGCAAGGCGCCATCGTGCCAGCCCACCACCTCGGTGCGTTTGGCGTTGGGCGAAACGCTCAAGTCGATGATGAGGCGTTGGCGTGGGGCTTTGCCTTCCAGTCTCAGGCAGGGCCAGGCGGCCGGGATGTGGGGATCATTTTTCATCGGGCAAAGAAAAGCCCGGCCGGAGCCGGGCTTGAAAGGCGAAAGGCTGTTGCCATCCGCCAGTTCAACCTTGCGGCTGAACTCAGGGCTTGTTGCCAGTCGGGAAGGGCCACGCGGCTTGAGGGCTCAGCGTGGTCTTCGCGGCAGGCTTGGCCGAAGCGGGCTTTTTGGCCGCAGGGGCAGGCTTGGCAGGGGCAGGCTTTTTGGCAGCAGCTTTTTTGGCAGCTGGCTTCTTGGCAGCGGGGGCTGCCTTTTTAGCGGGAGCTGCCTTCTTCACTGCGGCCTTCTTGGCCGGCGCTGCCTTTTTGGCGGGCGCCTTTTTAGCTGCTGCTTTTTTAGCAGGAGCTGCCTTCTTCACAGCGGCCTTCTTGGCCGGTGCTGCCTTCTTCACTGCTGCTTTTTTAGCAGGAGCTGCCTTCTTGACAGCGGCTTTCTTGGCCGGTGCTGCCTTCTTCACAGCGACTTTCTTGGCCGGAGCGGCCTTCTTCACGGCGGCCTTCTTGGCCGGGGCTGCCTTCTTAGGTGCCACTTTTTTCGCAGTTGCCATACGGATCTCCTTGATCAAGTTGCAAAGAGCACTGCACCGCTGAATGCGGTACAGCGATTCATCACCCAACGCCCCCTAGGATCTGAGCGCGGTGTGATGAATGGGGTACGCCGGTGCGGTGCTCTGGGCAAGGATCAATCCCAGCTCAGGGCGCCGCCCGACTGATATTCAATGACTCGGGTTTCGAAAAAGTTGCGTTCTTTCTTCAGGTCGATCATTTCGCTCATCCACGGGAAGGGGTTCTCTTCGTTGGCGAAGAGTTCTTCCAGCCCAATCTGTGCGGCACGGCGGTTGGCGATGTAGCGCAGATAACCCTTGAACATCGATGCGTTCATGCCCAGCACGCCACGTGGCATGGTGTCTTCTGCATATCGGTACTCAAGTTCGACAGCTTTAAGGAACAGGGCTTTGATCTCGGCCTTGAAGTCGGCGGTCCACAGGTGCGGGTTCTCCAGCTTGAGCTGATTGATCAGGTCAATGCCGAAGTTGCAGTGCATGGACTCGTCGCGCAGGATGTACTGGTACTGCTCGGCGGCACCGGTCATCTTGTTCTGGCGGCCCAGGGCCAGGATCTGCGTGAAGCCGACGTAGAAGAACAGGCCTTCCATCAGGCAGGCGAACACGATCAGCGACTTGAGCAAGGTCTGGTCGGTCTCGTGCGTGCCGGTGTGGAAGTGAGGATCGCTGATCGCTTCGATGAAGGGGATCAGGAACTCATCCTTGTCGCGGATGGATTGGACTTCGTTGTAGGCGTTGAAGATTTCGCTTTCATCCAGGCCCAACGATTCAACAATGTACTGATACGCGTGGGTGTGGATGGCTTCTTCAAAGGCCTGGCGCAACAGGAACTGGCGGCACTCGGGCGCCGTGATGTGGCGGTAGGTGCCCAGCACGATGTTGTTGGCGGCCAGCGAATCGGCGGTCACGAAGAAGCCGAGGTTGCGCTTGACGATGCGGCGCTCGTCTTCGGTCAGACCATTGGGGTCTTTCCACAAGGCGATGTCGCGCGACATGTTCACTTCTTGCGGCATCCAATGGTTGGCGCAAGTGGCGAGGTACTTTTCCCAAGCCCACTTGTACTTGAAGGGCACCAATTGGTTGACGTCGGTCTGACCATTGATGATGCGCTTGTCAGCGGCATTGACGCGGCGAGCGACGGGCGCAGCCGCGCGTTGCACGTGCGCTGTGGCGGCCGATGCGGTGCTTGGAACGGGGTGGTTGAAGGATGCAGCTGTCACAGTTTGAAGGACCGACGCATTCACTTCCCGTGCATCGCGTTGCGATGAAGGAGCTGAAGCGCCAGATACTGAAGAGCTTGATGGTGCGTCGTCTTCCCAGACCAACATGGTGTATACATCCTATGGGTTCGAATTATGAAAGGGTGTTGTGAAAAACACCAAGCACTTCTTGACAGTACAAGCCCCAGTTTGTTGCGGTCTTGCGTCGAAGTGCACTCATTGAATCAACAAAGTTAAGTCGAGAGATGAACAAGGCCTCTTTCGAGGCCTTGTTCAATGCATCACTGACAGGCTTCGCAATCGGGGTTGTCGATCGCGCAGAACTTGATGTCGGTGGCGGGCTCGCTCATTTGAGGCTCTGCTGTTTGCGGTGCAGCAACGTTGCTTGATGTGCCGCTCATGTTGGACACCGAGTTGAGTTGACCGCGCGACACGGTGGACTTCTCGGCATGCGTGGCGCCAACGGTGCGGAGGTAGTACGTGGTCTTGAGGCCACGCAACCAGGCGAGCTTGTAGGTCTCGTCCAGCTTCTTGCCCGATGCACCGGCCATGTAGATGTTGAGCGACTGAGCCTGGTCGATCCATTTCTGGCGACGCGAGGCGGCTTCGACCAACCACACGGGCTCGACTTCGAAGGCCGTGGCGTACAGGCTCTTGAGCTCTTCAGGCACGCGGTCGATGCGGCGCAGCGAGCCGTCAAAGTGCTTCAAGTCCATCACCATGACGTCGTCCCACAGGCCCAATTTTTTCAGATCGCGGACCAGGTACTGGTTGACCACGGTGAACTCGCCCGACAGATTGGACTTGACCGACAGGTTGCCGAAGCAAGGTTCGATCGAGGCATCGACGCCAACGATGTTGGAGATGGTGGCGGTGGGTGCGATGGCGACGCAGTTGGAGTTGCGCATGCCGTGCGTGTCGATGCGGTGGCGCAGGGCGTCCCAGGCCATGGTGTGCGAGGTGTCGACTTCGACGTAGCCGCCCCGCTGTTCGGCCAGCAGCTTGATCGAATCGATCGGCAGGATGCCGCGGTCCCACAGCGAACCCTTGTAACTAGAGTAGCGGCCACGTTCTTCGGCCAGCACGGTCGAGGCCCAGTAGGCGTAGTAGCAGACGGCTTCCATCGAGCGGTCGGCGAAATCGACGGCGGCCTGGCTGGCGTACGGAATGCGCATTTGGTACAGGCTGTCCTGGAAGGCCATGATGCCCAGACCGACGGGACGGTGGCGCAGGTTCGAGTCGCGGGCTTTCTTGACAGCGTAGTAATTGATGTCGATCACGTTGTCCAGCATGCGCATGGCGGTCGTGATGGTTTTCTTCAGCTTGTCGTGGTCGAGGTCTTTACCATTCGCGCCGTTGATGATGTGCTGCGACAGGTTGACCGAGCCCAGGTTGCAGACCGCGATTTCGCCGCCGTTGGTGTTCAGCGTGATCTCGGTGCACAGGTTGGACGAGTGAACCACGCCAACGTGCTGCTGGGGCGAGCGCACATTGCAGGCGTCCTTGAAGGTGATCCAGGGGTGGCCGGTTTCGAACAGCATCGACAGCATCTTGCGCCACAGGTCGTTGGCGGGCAGTTGCTTGAAGAGCTTGATTTCGCCACGGGCAACCTTTTCTTCGTAGCGCGTGTAGGCCTCTTCGAAGTCCTTGCCGAACTTGTCATGCAGGTCGGGGCAAGTGGCGGGCGAGAACAAAGTCCACTGGCCACCTTCCATCACGCGGCGCATGAACAGGTCCGGGATCCAGTTGGCCGTGTTCATGTCGTGGGTGCGGCGGCGGTCGTCGCCGGTGTTCTTGCGCAGCTCCAGGAATTCTTCGACGTCCAGGTGCCACGATTCAAGATACGCACAGACGGCGCCCTTGCGCTTGCCACCTTGATTGACGGCGACGGCGGTGTCGTTGACCACTTTCAGGAAGGGGACCACGCCTTGCGATTTGCCGTTGGTGCCCTTGATGTGGGAGCCGAGGGCGCGCACGGGTGTCCAGTCGTTGCCCAGGCCGCCGGCGAACTTGGACAGCAGGGCGTTTTCCTTGATGGCTTCGTAAATGCCGTCCAGATCATCGGGCACGGTGGTCAGGTAGCAGCTGGACAACTGCGAGCGGCGGGTGCCGGCGTTGAACAGTGTGGGGGTGGACGACATGAAGTCGAAGCTGGACAGCACTTCATAGAATTCGATGGCGCGGGTTTCGCGGTCGATTTCGTTGAGGGCCAGGCCCATGGCCACGCGCATGAAGAAGGCTTGCGGCATCTCGATGCGCTGGCCTTCGGTGTGCAGGAAGTAGCGGTCGTACAGGGTCTGCAGGCCGAGGTAGTCGAAATTCAGATCGCGCTCGGCCTTCAGGGCGGCACCCAGGCGGGCCAGGTCGAACTGCTGCATCTTCTCGTCGAGCAGTTCAAGTTGCACACCCTTCTTGATATAGGTGGGGAAGTATTCGGCGTAACGCGCGGCCATTTCGCCTTGGGTGACTTCGTCGCCCAGGATTTCGCGGCGGATGGTGTGCATCAGCAAGCGGGCGGTGGCGTGCGTGTAGCCCGGATCGTGTTCGATGCGGGTGCGGGCGGCCAGGATGGCGGCCTTGTAGACCTCGTCGAGGGCCACGCCGTCGTACAGGTTGCGGTGCGTTTCGGCCAGGATGGGGGCGGCCTTGACGTCAGCGCCCAGGTTTTCGCAGGCGGCTTCGATCAAGCCTTCCAGGCGGGCCAGGTCCAGGGGGATGCGTTGGCCGCGGTCGATGACGGTCAGCAGAGGTTGCGCCACGGCGGGGGCGGTCGCCTTTTGTTGGGCACGTTCTTGCGAGCGGCGTTCGCGGTACAGCACATAAGCACGAGCGATCTCGTGGTGGCCGCCACGCATCAGGCCCAACTCGACCTGGTCTTGCACGTCTTCAATGTGGAAAGTGCCGCCACCGGGACGCGAACGCATCAGGGCGCGCACGACATTTTCGGTCAGGCCGTCGACGGTTTCGCGCACGCTGGCCGAGGCCGCGCCTTGCGTTCCGTGAACGGCCAGGAAGGCCTTCATCAGCGCGACGGCGATCTTATTGGGTTCAAAGGAAACGACCGCGCCATTGCGGCGGATGATCTGGTAGCCGGCGTAGGCCGACTGGCGAGGCGCGTTGGTGGCGTCGCTGGGGCTGGTGGGGAAGACGTTGGCCGTGGTTTGGCCAGTGCTGGACGGGGTCGTTTGCATGTGATTCCCTTCGGAGTTAAGGCCTCCCGGAAACGGCGGGGAGGCCTTAGTTTTGCGCTTGATCTGAGCTGTCACGCTGGTAACTGTAAACGCTATATCTGGTGTTTTGAGGTGCCTTGGGCACTACAGGTAGCGTCTGGGTGTGACTATAACGCTATTTTTGCCCGCCCCCGCAATCGGGGGGTTAATTCAGGGAAATTGCCGATCGGGGCAGCCCTGTCTGGGCATGTTCAAGGGGATGTGGTATCGGCCGGAAAGCAGCATCGATCCCAGCCCAGCAGGGCCTGCAACATGGCCCAGTCAAAGGCTTGGCCAGGGTCGCGTTTGCGGCCAGGCGCCACGTGCTCGTGGCCTGCGACCTGCGTGATCGGGTAGGCCTTGATGGCTTGCTGCAACAGGTCGGCCAAGGCCTGGTATTGAACCCTTTCAAAAGGGTGGTCTTCCAGGCCTTCGAGTTCGATGCCGATGGCGTAGTCGTTGCAGTTGTCGCGGCCTTGCCACGACGATTGGCCGGCGTGCCAGGCGCGGTCATTCGCAGACACGAACTGCAGCAGTTCCCCATCGCGGCGGATCACGAAATGGGCCGAGACTTCGGCGCCTCGGATCTGATTGAAGTAGGGATGGGCATCCCAGTCCAGGCGGTTGGTGAACAGGCGCTCTATCTCGTCGCCACCATAGATGCCGGGGGGCAGGCTGATCGAGTGAATGATGGCCAGGTCGATGGCGGTACCGGGCGGGCGAGGGCCGAAGTTGGGTGAATCGATGCGGCGGGCTGATGGGCACCAGCCTTGCGGCCAGAGGTTCTGGGCCATGGGTGTGTTCATTCAGCGTCGGCTTCTGGGTCGAAGCGTTCGCCGAGCACGATGCCTTGGTCGGTGACCTTCACACCCAGGCGGGCCATGCGGTAGCGCATCTGGCGCAGGCTCAGGCTCAGGCTGGCGCCGGCTGCGGTGCGGTTCAGGCGGTATTTTTCAAGTGCCAGGACCAGGATGTCGCGCTCGACCTGGTCCAGGTGGGTCACCAGGTCGGAGGGCAATGCGGGGGGCGGTGGAGTTGGGGCGGCCAGCACGGCTGGCGGTGCCTCCGGGCTGCTGCCGCTGATGGGAGGCGGTGCCAGGACGTCGGCCTTCAGTATGTCGTCAGTGACATTCAGCGGCGCATGGGGCAAGCCCAGATCGTCGGCTTCGATCAGTTGGTGGCCGCTCAAGGTGACCGCACGGTGCAGGATGTTTTCCAGCTCGCGGACATTGCCGGGGAAGGGATGGTTGAGCAAGGTGACCAGGCCGGTTCGGCCCAGCTGCGGTACCGCACTCAAGCCTGATTCCGAAGCGATGCGTTCCAGGATGCGCAGGCACAGGCTGGGCAGGTCTTCAAGCCTTTCGCGCAAGGCGGGCAGTGGGATCTGGATGACATTGAGCCGGTAGAACAAGTCTTGGCGAAAGCGTTTGGCAGCCACTTCGGCGGCCAAGTCCTTGTGGGTGGCGCTGATGATGCGGACATCCACCGGCACTTCGGCCACGGCCCCGACCGGGCGCACGGCGCGCTCCTGGATCACGCGCAGCAACTTGGTCTGCATGGACAAGGGCAGATCGCCGATCTCGTCCAGGAACAGAGACCCGCCATGCGCGGCCTGAAAAAAGCCTTCGCGGTCTTCATTGGCGCCGGTGAAGGCGCCTTTGCGGTAGCCGAAGAACTCGGCTTCGAGCAGTTGTTCGGGGATGGCGCCGCAATTGACGGCGATGAAAGGCTGATGGTGGCGGCTGCTGACGTCGTGGATGGCGCGGGCGACCAGCTCTTTGCCAGTGCCTGATTCGCCCCAGACCAACACAGGGGCCATGCTGCGCGCGACCTTGTCGATCAGGCCACGCACATGCTGCAGCGCATCAGAGTTGCCGACCATCCTAGAAAGCGCGGTGGCCTCGGGCTTGCGGGCGCCACGGTGCAATGCCAGTGGGGTGCTGGCGGTGGGTTCTTGAACAGAGGCTGCGGCAGGCAGGGCCGATGAGGGCGTGCGCCCCAAGGCCGAGGACACCACGGCGCGGAACTGGCGCAGATCAACGGGCTTGGTCAGGTAGTCGTAGGCACCGGCCTTGAGCGCTTCGACAGCGTTCTCGGCTGAGCCGTAGGCGGTGATGACGATGGTTTTTTCTCGGCGGCCTGCGGCGTCGATGCGGCGCAGCAGGTCCAGGCCGGTGCCATCGGGCAGGCGCATGTCCGTGATGATCGCGCTGTAGGTGCGGTCTTGCAGGTGCTGCCAGGCTTCCGTCACATTGCCCGCCGTTTCCACGTCGTAGCCCTCGCGCAGCAGCGTGAGTTCGTACAAGGTGCGCAGGTCGGGTTCGTCGTCAACGACCAGCAGGCTGTAGAGGGTCGGAGCGGTCATGCGGTGATGGGCGGTTCAAGGGGCATCGTCACGAAGAACTCGTTGCGGTGGCGCACGGCGCCGGGATGCTGGCGGTAGTCGATGCTGGCGCCATGGCGCTCGCACAACTCCCGGCAAATATACAGGCCCAGTCCCGTGCCTCGGCTGCGCGTGGAAAAGAAGGGTTCGAACAGGGATTGTTCGGTGTCGTGGCTGATGAGTTCGCCATCGCTGCGCACCGACAACACCAGTGGGCCGGTGCCTTCCAGGCCCCTTGGCCATTGCAGGCTCACCAGGATCGCACCGGCCTGGCCGCTGTTGTGCCGCAGGGCGTTGTCCAGCAAATTGACCAGCACGCGGTGAAGGTGATCAGGCTCGAAGCGGACCTTGGGGGCGGGGCGGCCGATACGGGGTTTGCAGGCGGACAAATCGACTTCGCACAAGCTGTCGGGCCCTGCTGCGAGGCCTTCGGTCTGGCGCCATTCATTGCAGATGGCGGCCACGGTTTCCAGCAGGTCGATCGCGGGGGCAGGGGGGCGCAAACCGGGCGCCACCGCCAGCACGTCGTCGATGATGTTTTTGAGCCGGGCCACGTTGTCAGCCACCATTTGGGTCAGGCGCTTTTGGGTGGGCGTGGCGGCGTCTTCGCCCAGCAGGGCATTGGCCTGGGCGATGGCGGACAAGGGGTTGCGGATCTCATGCGCGATGCCCGCCGACATGCGGCCCATGGCGGCCAGCTTGTCCTGGCGCTGGCGGGCCATCACGGTGCGCAGGTCTTCGATGAACATCACGCAGACGTCTTCGATGGCCTGGCCGTCGCGGCCCTTGGTGAAGCGCACGCGCAGGCGCAGGGCGCGGCTGGATTGGTCGTCAAACCGCAGGCTCAGTTCCTGGCCCGCATCGGCATGCAGGGGGTTGGCGAAAGCTTGCTCAACCGCTTGCACCAAGGGGCGCCAGGCGGGCACGCCGCGCAACTGAAAAGGCGGCGGCGGGGTGCTGCCTTGCACGGCCAGCAAACGGCGTGCGGCCGGGTTGGCGGTGCGCACTCGGCCCTGGCGGTCGGTCACCATCACGCCTTCGGCCATCTCTTCAATCACCAGCCGGTTGAGTTGGGCTTGCTGGCGGGCCAACTCCAGGCTGCCTTTGGCGGTGCGTTCTTCGCGGGCCAGTCGGCCGGCCAGTTCACTGCCCATCACGGCCACGGCGAACAGCCCGAAGCCGGTCAGCCCCGCTTGTGTCATCAGTGAAGACAGGTTGCCACCTTCGGCCGATTGCAGCCAGGCGGCGGCCAGCAGGTTCAAGGTGGCGGCGGCCGCCACGCCCAGGGACATGATGCGGGGCATCAGGATGGCGGCCATCAACACGGGCAAGGCCAGCAGGGCCTGCGAGTTGAGGTTGCTGCCGGTCAAGAAGTTGAGCCAGGCAAAGGCGGTCAGGTCGATGCCGATCGTGGCCAGGGCCTGGCGGTGTTTGAGGTTGCGCTGATCGGGGTCCTTGGGCGGGTGCCTGGTGGCCCACGACCACACCACCAAGGTCAGGACGCTGTAAGACAAGGTGAGCCCCAGCACCCAGGGCGAGGGGCGGTTGCCCAGCAACCAGGCACCGGCAGTGATCCCGATCAGCAGGATCGCGAGCACGGCGCGCGCGGTCAGGAAGGCCCGGTAAATGCGAAAGAACGAGGGAGGCCTGCGCTCTTTGCCAGTCTTTCTGGCCAGTGAGGGCGGCGCTTTGTCGATGAGCGGGGACTCGGCGCCGATGGTGGCGGCATCGTCCTCGTGTCCGTGGCCTCCAAACCAGGAGCCTTGGGTTTCAGCGCCCAAGGGCCCGGCAGCGTCTCGCCATGCCTGGTCTGAAGGGGAGGTTGGTCGAGGCATCAGTGAGCGCGAGGACCCGCGCGGCGATGATCCTCGCTGCAAAAGTAATCGGCCCCGGTAGGCCGCTGGCCGAGCAAGGCCTCATTGGCAGGCATGTGCACGCCGCAGTGGGCGCACTCGACCATGGATTGAGGCAGTGGCGACGGCGCTGTCTGACCGGGCGCCCTGGGTGTGTTGGAGCGTGGGCGGCGCCACACGTAGTAAAGCAAGACGACCAAGAAACCCAGCAGCAAATATTTGATCATGGTGCTCTTTTAGACGATGGCAGGACGGTGCAGCACCACTTCCATCACGAAGCGAGAGCCCACGTAAGCCAGCAGCAGCAAGGTCGAGCCCGCGTACAGCCAGCGCACGGCCTGGCGGCCTCGCCAGCCAAACTGGTAGCGGCCCACCAGCAAGATGGCAAACACCAGCCAGGACAGCACCGAAAACACGGATTTGTGATCCCAGTGCCAGGGGTTGGATGACCAGATGCCCAGCACCAAGGTCAGCGTCAGCATGGCAAAACCCGCCGCCACAAAACGCAAGGTGAGGGATTCCAGCCTCAGCAAAGGCATGCCCAGGGCCTGCGGCGTGGCCAGCGAGATGGGCTTGGCAGAAGGGGAGCCGGGGCGAGCGCGCAACTGTTTTTCGGCCACGCGCATCAAGGCCGCATGCATCAGTGCCGCGCCAATCAGTCCATAGGACGCGAACCCCGAGATCCAGTGCAAGGGCGCCCATGGTGAGCCGCTGCCCGGGTGTTCCTGGCCCGGGAATGCCCAGGACAAAGCCACCGTGGCGGCCGCCAGCCAGGCCAATGCGCGGCGCACTGCGGGCAGGCCCAGGCGGTGGCTTTCAACGGCGTAGACCGCCAGCACCAACCAGGTGGTGACCGACAAGGCGGGTGCGAACCCAAAGCGCGCGGCAGGGTGGGCGCTGTTCCAGGAAAACGTGTCCAGAACAATCGACACGGCGTGGGCGAGCCATGCCAGTGCCAGGGCGGCCCAGACGCGTCGATTCCTGGCGGCAACGGTCTGGCCTTCACCTTCGGGCAGCACGCTGGCCAGGCCATAGGCCAGCACGGCGATGGCACTGGGCCAGAAGGTCAAAGAGGCGGGCGATAGAATCATCCACACAGTTTAAGGTCGCCCGGGCATGTTTGCCCGGCCCCCAGCTTCGCGCATCATCGCTTTCACCGCATCTCCATGGCATCCAACCTTACCGAACGACTGAGCCGCCTGGTCAAAACCATGCGCGGGCAGTCCCGCATCACCGAGACCAATGTGCAGGACATGCTGCGCGAGGTGCGCATGGCCCTGCTCGAGGCCGACGTGGCCTTGCCCGTGGTGCGCGATTTCATCGCACGCGTCAAGGACAAGGCGCTTGGCCAGGAGGTGGTGGCCTCGCTCACGCCGGGGCAGGTGCTGGTCAGCCTGGTGCAAAAAGAGCTGTCTGCCACGATGGGCGATGGCGTGGCCGATTTGAACCTGGCCACGCAACCGCCCGCCATCATCCTGATGGCCGGTCTGCAGGGCGCGGGCAAAACCACGACCACGGCCAAGCTGGCCAAGCACCTGATTGAAAAGCGCAAGAAAAAGGTGCTGACGGTGTCCGCCGACGTGTACCGTCCGGCCGCCATCGAGCAGCTCAAGATGGTGACCGGCCAGGCGGGCGCCGAGTGGTTCCCCTCCACGCCTGATCAAAAGCCGCGCGACATCGTCAACGCCGCCATCGACCACGCGCGCAAGCATTTCTTCGACGTGCTGCTGGTGGACACGGCAGGCCGCCTGGCCATTGACGAAGCCTTGATGGCTGAAATCAAGGAGTTGCATGCACTGCTGAACCCGGTTGAAACCCTGTTCGTGGTCGATGCCATGCAGGGCCAGGATGCCATCAACACCGCCAAGGCCTTCAAGGATGCTTTGCCCCTGACCGGCGTGGTGCTGACCAAGCTGGACGGCGACTCGCGCGGCGGCGCGGCGCTGTCGGTGCGCCAGATCACGGGCGCGCCGATCAAGTTTGCCGGTGTGTCCGAAAAAATCGACGGCCTGGAAGTGTTCGACGCCGAGCGCCACGCGGGCCGTATCCTGGGCATGGGCGACATCGTTGCGCTGGTCGAGCAGGTGAGCGCGGGTGTGGACATGGAGGCGGCGCAGAAGCTGGCCGCCAAAGTCAAAAGCGGCGACGGCTTTGATCTGAACGACTTTCTCTCGCAGATTCAGCAGATGAAGCAGATGGGCGGCCTGTCCAGCCTGATGGATAAATTGCCGGCCCAGATGGCGGCCAAGGCCGGCCAGGTGGACACCGACAAGGTCGAGCGCGACCTGCGCCGCAAGGAAGGCATCATCAACAGCATGACCAAGCTGGAGCGCCGCAAGCCCGAACTCATCAAGGCCACGCGCAAGCGCCGCATCGCCGCCGGCGCAGGTGTGCAGGTTCAGGACGTCAACCGCATGCTCAAGGAATTCGAGCAGATGCAGGAGATGATGAAGAAGATGAAGGGCGGCGGCATGATGAAACTCATGAAGCGTATGGGGGGCATGAAAGGCATGCCCAAGATGCCTTTCTGAGACC
>NZ_JAUSAR010000188.1 GCF_030652515.1 Aquabacterium sp.
CAGTTGCTGGAGGCGCTGGAAGGCTTCGGGCAGGATGATCTGGCCGACATTGCGTACACCCTGCAGGTTGGCCGCGAGGCCATGGCCCACCGCATGGCCTGCATGGTCTCCAGCATTGATCAGCTGCGCACCTTGCTGCAACGCCACCTTGGGCGATCGGCATCAAATGATGCGCTTCGTGGTGATGGCTGGTACCGAGGTCATGCCAGGAATGCCAAGGGCATGGTGGATCTCTTCACCTCCGACGATGATCTGCAAGAGACCTTGTCGGTCTGGATGCGGCGCGGCAAGTGGGCCAGGATTCTGACCCTGTGGGTGGATGGCCTGTCGGTCGATTGGCGTGCACTGTATGGCGACACTCGTCCTCGGCGGATCGCTCTGCCGACCTATCCATTCGCCCGGCAACGCTGCTGGTTCGATGCCCCGGTTCGCGTGGCCCCGGCCGCACCGTCGTTGGCGGAATCAGAGGCCGTCGTGCTGATGCGGCAATGGGAAGAGGCGCCTGCGCCGGTTTCCTTGGGAGTGCATCCGCAAGGGCATGCTGTCATCGTGCACGACGAGCGCACCGAGGCCCTGGCCCGGCGGCTGCAACTTGCCCTGGGCGCGCGCCTGCAGGATGGAGAGGTCGAACTGCTGAAGGATGGTGATGCTTTGGCGGCCGGCGAAGATTGGTTGTCGCGTTGCACCACCTGGATCGACGTGGTCGGCTGTGGCGCAGCAAGCGTTCCTCGAAGTCCGCACGATTGGCGCTGGATGTCGTCATTGCAGCGCTGGCTTGAGCATGGACCTCGGGCCGGTGTGCGTGTTCTGGGAGTCACCCAGGCCCTCGAATCGCTGGAGAACCCTCGGGTGAACATGGCTGGTGCCGACCGTGCCGGCCTGTACCGGATGCTCCAGAGCGAGTATGGCCGCCTGCGCTCTCGCCACCTCGATGTGGAGGCCGCAGACGATCATGGTTCGATGGTGGACTGCATCCTGGCCGAACTGTGCATGGACGATGCCGAGCCCGTCATCTGTCATCGCATGGGCCGACGCCATCGGCCCGTCATGGTCAAGGAGGCCATGGGGCCCAGGCCGAAGGCCGTTGATCTGGGTGACCATCCGGTGTGGTGGGTCACGGGTGGAACCCGGGGCATTGGCTTGCTCTGTGCGCGTCATCTGGTTCTGCGTCACGGCGTTCGGCGCCTGGTGCTGGGCGGGCGCGATGCACTGCCTCCTCGCGACAGTTGGGCTACCTATCTGCAGAGCGTTCCGGCCAGCGATGCCATGGCGCGCAAGATCCGCGCCCTCCAGTCCTTGGAATTGCTGGGTGCGCAGGTTCGTACCAGTGTGGTGTCTCTGCACGACGAGCGGGCACTGGGTGCCGAGGTCGATGGGGTGACGCGCGAGTGGGGGCCGGTGACGGGCTTGATCCATGCGGCGGGGCTCATTGATCTTGACCATCCCGCTTTCGTGAGCAAGCCCATGGAAACGATCGAGAAGGTCATGGCACCCAAAGTGGCAGGCCTGGATGCGTTGCTGGCGGTGCTGGGCAAGCAACCACTGAGGGCGGCCTTGCTCCTCTCGTCGGTGTCCGCTGTCATCCCTGGCCTGGCTGTGGGGCAGAGCGATTACGCGGTGGCCAACTCCTACATGGACTACCTGGCGCAGTCCTCGTCTGCCGCATGGCCGGTGCTCAGCGTGCAATGGGGCAATTGGAAGGAGTCGGGCATGGGCGAGGTTGGCACCAGAGCCTACGCCCAGACCGGCCTGCTCAGCCAGACGGACGAGCAGGGGCTTGCCCTGTTTGACCAGATGCTGGCAAGCTGCCTGGAGCGGGACGGGCGCAGGCAAGTGATGATGCCGCTCGTTGTGAATCCCCAGGTGTTCCAACCCCGCGATCTGACACGAGGCAACCGACCTGCCGTCATGAGCGATGAAAGGTCTGCACGTCGGCTCGACGAAGGCGCATCATCCATGCCAAAGGCGGTGATCACGAAAAACCCGGAAGGCTTGAGGGCGGCCATTCTGGCGTGGGTCCGCGATCTGTTGGCCACGCAGCTCAAGATGGACGCTTCCAGTGTCGAGGTGGATGTGCCGCTGCAAGACTATGGTGCTGATTCGGTATTGCTGGCGCAGGTGATGAGGTCGATCGGCAAACGGCTGGGCGACCGCCCACTGGATCCCTCGGTGTTGTATGAGTATCCAACCATCGCGGGATTCAGCGATTGGCTGCTGGCACACCACGGCGAAGAATTGGCCGACGCCTTGTCGCCCGCACAGGCCGTGCCGCAAGCAGCCCCCGAGCCCCTGCTTGAGCATGATGCCCCGGCCCCCATGGCTCGTCCCCGTGTCAGCAGTCGGCCCACCCGCAGTGAGGAAGGCGCAGACATCGCGGTCGTGGGCATGAGTTGCAGGTTTCCCGGCGCGGAAGACCTGGCCGGCTACTGGCGGCTTCTGTCGGAAGGCCGCAGCGCGATTGCCCCGATCCCGGTGGACCGCCAGGGCCTGCGAGGGGCGGGTCACCATGCCGCCTTGCTTAAGGATTTGGATTGGTTCGACCCTGCGTTCTTCCACCTGCCCGAAAGCGATGCGCGCGCCATGGATCCGCAGGCCTTGGCCGTGCTCGAGGAAAGCCTGAAACTGTGGTATCACGCGGGCTACCGGCCTCAAGATGTCAAAGGGCAGCCCATTGGCGTGTACCTGGGTGGGCGAAGTCAGCATCGGCCGGGCGCTCAGGTGCTGGCGGGGGCGGCCAACCCGATCCTCGCCGTTGGGCAGAACTACCTGGCCGCCAACGTCTCTCGTCATTTCGATCTGCGGGGCCCCAGCCTGGTGGTTGACACGGCCTGCTCCTCTTCGCTGGTGGCCATGAACCTGGCCGTCCAGGCCCTGCACAGCGATGAGATCAGCATGGCGCTGGTGGGTGGCGTGAATGTGCTGGATGTGGACGGTGCCATCACGCTGTTCTCCCAACGTGGCATCCTCAGCCCCGATCCCGCATTCCATGTGTTCGACAGCCGGGCCAAGGGCATGGTGCTGGGTGAAGGCGTCGGTTTGGTCCTGTTGAAGCGTCTGGACCAGGCTTTGCAGGATGGCGATCAGGTCTACGCGGTGCTCAAGGGCCTGGCCATCAACAACGATGGGCGCACGGCGGGCCCGTCATCGCCGAACCCTCAAACTCAGCGTGAGGTCATGCAGACAGCCTTGGCCAAAAGCGGCCACAGTCCCGATGACATCCAGTACATCGATGCCAATGGCTCGGGTTCCGAGTTGATGGACCTGCTGGAGCTGAAGTCCATCGAAGCGGTTTACCGGGTCAGCAGCCGAAAGCCTTGTGCGCTGGGCTCCATGAAGCCGAACATCGGGCATCCGTTGTGTGCCGAAGGAATGGCCAGCTTCATCAAGGTGGTGCTGATGATGCATCACCGGCGGTGGGTGCCTTTCCTGTCAGGTCAGCAAGCCATGCAGCACTATGACCTCGCGTCCTCGCCCTTCCAGTTCCATCGCTTGTCGGAGCCCTGGGATGGCGCACACCGCGTGGCGGCCATCAATTGTTTCGCGGATGGCGGCACGAATGCGCATGCCATTTTGCAAGGCTGGGAGCCTCATGCAGGTCAGGTGCCTCGACGCGGGCCGATCACCATGCCCTTGCTTCAGCGGATTGATCTTCGCGCATCGGACAGACCTTCCTTGCCGATTGATCAGCCTTCTCAGTCGGGGCTGTGGGGTCGATTCACCTCGGTCACGCTTGCAGACCATTGACATCAGGGAACACCAAAAATGTTGGTTCGTACCGAACTTTCCATGACCCCGCGCATGCAGATGCTGGCGGGACATCGTGTGCAAGGCCTCCATGTCATGCCTGGCCTGGCCTATGTCGATCTGCTTTTCCAGGTGTTCAAGGAGCACGGACATGATCCGCGTGAACTGGTGCTGCGGAACCTGACCATCCTCGCACCGCTGGCGTTGCGCGAGGATGAGGAAGTGCTGCTGTCCATCGATTGGCACTCGGTCGGTAAAGGCGTGTGGCACATTGCCGTGCAGGGGCAGGTGCGGGGTGTGGGCCGGGAGCCTGAGTCGGCCGTCCGGCACGTGACGGCGGAAATGCATTGGACTTCCCTCGCAGAGTTCGATGAACACATCGATCCGGTGCAGTGGTCTGTCGATTTCGAAGGCGCCAAGCCCCTGACGGATGTGTATGCCAGTGCCAGAATGCTGGACCTGGTCCACGATGGCTGCATGCAAGCCCAGGGCCGGGCGCTGGCGGACAGCCAGTCGTTCCGGGTCGAAGCCCGCTTGGGCGCCGAGGCAAGCGCCCTGGCCGGAGAAGCGCTGTTCCACCCCGTGTTGCTCGATGGCTGCGCCGTGGCGATTGCCGGACTGCTGTCGGACGAGGTTCGAGCCCGTGGCGAGCAAGTCAACCTGTTCCTGCCCCTGCATTTCGAGTCGTTCCGGGCCACCGAATCGCTGCAGGACCATTGCTTTGCCCGCCTGAAACGGACCGACTTCCGGGAGCGCCATGAACTTCGCTTTCTGACGCTGGAGTTCTTCAACGCTGCAGGCCGCAAGGTGGGTGAATTGCACAAGCTGGCGGCGAAGGAGGTCCGTCTGCAGGGGCTGGCTTTGCCAGCGCTTCAGAGCACTTCGATCACCGACCTGGTGCAGGCCAGTTTGCGAGAGATGCTGGCTCGCCGCCTGAAGTGCCCGCCTTCCCGCATTGACATCGACGCAGGCTACTACGAGTTGGGCCTGGTGTCGGGACACTTGCTGGACATGGTGCAGGAGCTGTCGAAGACCGTGGGCGTGACCATCGCGCCGACCTTGTTGTTTGAGTACACCAATGTGCGAGAACTGGCGGCGCACCTGGCGGAATGCCACGGCGATCGTTTCATGACGAAACCGGTGGTGGACGCAAAGCTTGCCCGGCCTGCCGAAGATCCTGCCCCGGCAGCGCCACCTGCGGGTGTGGAGCCCATCGCCATCATCGCCATGGCTGGCCGCTATCCCGGGGCGGACAACCTGGACGATTTCTGGACCTTGATTTCCCAGGGGCGCGATGCTGTCTCGGAGGTCCCGAGCCAACGCTGGGATCATGCCGCGTGCTTCGACGTGGACAAGGGCGTTGCTGGAAAGACCTATGCGCGGCACGGCGGATTCCTGACGGACGTGGACCAGTTCGATCCGCTTTTTTTTGGCATCTCGCCCCGCGAAGCCAAGGTGATGGATCCCCAGGGACGCTTGCTCCTGGAGACGGTCTGGCAACTGCTGGAGGGCGCTGGCCAGACACGGCAGGCCTTGAACCGTCGCCACAAGGGGGCCGTTGGCGTTTATGTGGGCGCCATGTACCAGCACTATGCACAGGCCAATGCCTCGACCAACCAGCGTGCGCTGGCCTCCTTGGCGTCCTACAGTGCCATGGCCAATCGGGTGTCGCATTTTTTCGGGTTCGAGGGGCCGAGCATGGCGATTGACACCATGTGTTCATCGGCTGCCATGGCCATCCACCAGGCCTGCAAGGACCTGCGGCTGGGAGAGTGTGAGCTGGCCGTGGTGGGGGGCGTCAATCTGTCGCTGGACGAAAAAAAATACATTGGACTGAGCCAGTTGCAGATCCTGGCCAGCCATGCCGGTAGCCGCAGTTTCTGCCAGGGCGATGGCTATGTGCCGGCCGAAGGTGTTGGCGCTGTTTTGCTCAAACCCTTGGCGAGCGCAGTGGCCGACGGCGACCGGGTGCTGGCCCTCGTCACCGGTTCGGCTTGCCATCACAGCGGCCATGCCAATGCCTACATGGTGCCCAGCCTCCGTGCCCAATCCAAGGTGATGGCCAAAAGTCTGGACCAGGCAGGTGCTCTGCCCGAGACGGTGAGTTATGTGGAAGCCGCTGCCAATGGGTCGCCTTTGGGGGACGCAATCGAGGTGGCGGCGTTGACCAAGGTGTTCAACGCTTCGGGGGGAAGAGGCACGCCTTGCGCACTGGGTGCTGTGAAATCGAACATCGGCCACCCCGAGGCCGCCTCGGGCATGGCCCAGTTGGCCAAGGTGGTGCTGCAACTTCAACATGGGCAACTGGCACCCACCGTGATTGCGGGGCCCTTGAACCCGGACCTGGCGTTGGAAGGCGGCCCCTTTGTGCTGCAACGCGATCTGGCGCCCTGGCAACGGCCTGTCGGGCGCGATGCGAGAGAGGCCTCGCACGAGTCTCCAAGACGGGCCTTGATCAATTCGTTCGCGGCGGGTGGATCGTACGTGAGCCTGGTGGTGGAAGAGCACCGTTGTCCCGATCCCCTGGTTGGTGTGCCATCGCCTGCGATGCCCAGCCCACAACTGATAGTTCTGTCTGCGCGCGATGCCGACGCATTGGTGCGCATGGCGAGGCGGCTGCACGATCACGTGGCCAATGCAAGCAGCCTCGACCTGGCCAGTCTGGCCCATACCTTGCAAACGGGACGTGAGGCCATGGAAGTGCGGCTTGCCTTCGTGGCCGACAGTCGCGATCAGTTGCTGCAGAAGCTGGCCTCTGCCGCGGCAGGCGATCGTGCTTGCCCGACGCTCCATCGGGGTGACCTGGAAGAAGCGCGCGCGGTGGGAGATGGCCAAAGCCTTCCCATCCAGGATCGTGAGGGCCTCGAGCGCCTGGTTGCCGACCGTTCACTCGACGCCCTGGGTGCCCATTGGGTGTGGGGTGGCGATGTGCCTTGGGCGGATCTGCACCGTGGCGTGGTCTTGCAAATGTTGGTGCTGCCAACCTACCCCTTCGCCAGGCAACGTCATTGGCTCGACGCCGAACTGCCCGGCGCAGGACTGGAGGCCCTGGCAGCTCCTTTGAGCGAGTCGGAGGAGGGGCCAGAGCAGGCCCGATTGCTTGTCCAGCGCTTCATCGCGGAGGTGCTGGCCGACATGTTGGGAACGACCTCGGACAAGCTGCCTCTCCACCGGCCTGTGACCAGCCTGGGGGCCGACTCGATTACAGGCATGCGTCTTTGCAGGCGATTGTCGGCGGAGTTTGGCGTGGAGTTGAGTGGCCGTGACCTGCTTGAGAACCCCAGCATCGCGGGCCTTGGGCGTCACGTGGCCGAGAAGCAGGCAGCGCGCCATCGGCAGTCCACGGAGGAGGCGCGGCTTGCAGAGGCACTGGAACAGTATCAACAGGGACGCCTGGCGCTCGATGACCTCAGGGGTCTGCTCGAGCAGGCATTGACAGCATGAAAAAAACAGGGAACACCATGAGCACATTTGCGAACCAGAACCACATCGACGGGCTTCTTCACGCCCTCAAGAGTGGAACGCTCACAGCGGCCGAGGTGCTGGGCCAGATCAAGTCTGCGAAGGGGCAGCAAGCCGATGATGCCGCCATGGATCAAGGCGATCGGTCGCATCCCTTGTCACAGGGGCAGCAAGGCTTGTGGGTACTGCAGATGATGCAGCCCCATTCTGCGGCTTACCATGTCCCCCTGGCCTTGCGTTTGCGTGGCTCCGTGGACGCAGAACGCCTGCAGCAGGCGCTGGATCTCCTGGTGCGCCGCCATCCTTTGCTGGCCAGCGCCATTCGTCAGCAGGACGGGCTTGTCCAGGTGCCTCAGCCGGATGGCAAGGTGACATTGAGCTGTGAATCGGCGGCCCCACTGATCGGGCAAGCGCTGCCTTTGTTTCTCAAGCAACTGGCCCAACGTCCCTTTGTGCTCACGCAGGGGCCGCTGATGCGTGCCCACCTTGTGGACGCGGGCGGCGAGGGCAGCGTGCTGCTCCTGGTGGTCCACCACATCGTCTGTGATGCACGGTCTTTGCAAGTGCTGGTGTCGACCTTGCTTGCTGACTACGCAGACCTGCTTCGAGGTCTGCCGGTCGAGTTGAAGCCCTTGCCTGCCCGCTATGCCGACTTCGTGGCATGGGAGGCAGGCCTGATGGCCAGCGATCGCGGCCGTGCATTGCGCGATTACTGGCAAGGTCAACTGGCGGGACCATTGCCCGGTCTTGAACTGCCCACCGCGAAGCCTCGGCATGCGGGCATGCAGGCTTCCATGGGCCCGCAGGGGGCCACCACGTGGTCGATCGCCATGGGGACCGGGCTGGCTCAGCGTGTTCGGGCCTTCGCCCGAGATCAGGGCTTCAACCCGGCGGTGGTCTTGCTGGGCGTCTTCCAGATCTTGCTCCACCGCTACACACAGCAATCGGACATCATTGTCGGCATGCCGACGCTGGGTCGGCTGGAAGAGCGATTCGAATCGCTCGTGGGCTATTTCGTCAACATGATCCCGGTGCGCAGCCGGCTGGACCAGGCGCAGACTTTCCTGGCCACACTGAAGGCCTTGCAGTTGACCATGGTCGATGGCATTGACCACGCCGCCTACCCCTTCCCCGCGCTGGTGCGCGAATTGAAGCTGCCTCGGACGCCAGGGCAAGCACCGGTGTTCCAAGTGGCCTTCGAGTACCAGAACGCGAATGTGATCGGTGGGCTGACACAGTCCGTGGACGGGCTGACCATCGAGGTGCTGCCGGGGATCAATCAGGACGGCGAGTACGAGCTGGCGCTGGAGGTGCACGAGCAGCCCTCAGACTTCACCTTGAACTTCAAGTACGACACCCTTGTCCACGGATCGGCCATGGTCGAACGCATGGCCGAGCATTTCCTGGTGCTGCTGGAGGGGGCGCTGCGAGATCCTGGCAACCCATTGCGGGATCTGCCCATGCTGCTCGAACACGAGCGCCATCAACTGGCGTGCTGGAATGACACCGCCCAGTCCTATCCTCGACACCTGCGGGTAGACCAACTGTTTGCGCAGCGCGCCGCGCAGCGACCGGATGACCTGGCGGTTGCCATGGAAGGGCGCAGCTTGAGCTATGCCCGGTTGGATGCAGAGGTGGGCCGGGTGGCGACCTGCTTGCGCGATCAAGGCGTCCAGGTCGGGCACCTGGTCGGCGTCCACGTGACCCGCTCACCCGAGATGCTGGTGTCCTTGCTCGGGATACTCAGGGCCGGAGCCGCCTATGTGCCATTGGATCCCGCCTACCCCGAGGATCGCTTGCGCTACATGGTGCAAGACAGCGGTGTCCGCCTGGTATTGACCCAGGCCCCGTTGCTCGGTCGTCTTCAATCCCTGCTGCCAGCGGGCAGCCGCGCGGTGGATGTCGAAGTGCTGCAGCACGAAGGCGAAACGTGGGCCGGCGCCACGCAAGCACCCGATGACCTGGCTTATGTGATCTACACCTCGGGCAGCACGGGTCTGCCCAAAGGGGTGATGATTCCCCACCGCGCCTTGAGCAACTTCTTGTCGACCATGGCAATCCGGCCCGGATTGACGGACCAGGACCGGCTGCTCGCGGTGACGACCTACAGCTTCGACATTGCAGGTCTGGAGCTGTTCCTACCCTTGGTGGTGGGTGCCACATGCCACATCTGTCCTGCTGCCGCGACCCGCAACGTCGAGGCGCTGCGAAGAGAAATCGCCCGAGTCCGGCCCACGGTCATGCAGGCGACGCCAGCCACCTGGACCATGCTGTTTCAATCGGGATGGCGCAATGAGGAACAGCTGACCGCTCTGTGTGGTGGAGAAGCCTTGCCTGAGAGTCTGAGGCAATGGTTCAAGCACAGTGGCACCAATGCCTGGAACCTGTTTGGCCCCACCGAGACGACCATCTGGTCCACCGCCGGTCAGGTTGAAGCCGAAGGCCCCATCTCCATCGGCATGCCGATCGGCAACACGCAAATCCATGTGCTGGATGAGGAGCTGAGGCCTTTACCTGCGATGGTGCCGGGCGAGATGCACATTGGGGGCGATGGCGTGGCCAGGGGCTACCTGAACCAACCCGAGCTCACGGCGAAGCGTTTCATCGACGATCCCTTCACCGCGCATGGTGCCAAGCTCTACAAAACCGGTGACCTGGTGCGGTGGCTGAACAATGGCCAGATCGAGTACCTGGGCCGCATCGACACTCAGGTCAAGATCCGGGGGCACCGCATTGAACTGGGCGAGATCGAGAAGGTTCTGTGCGAGCACCTCGCGGTCAGCCAATGCGCGGTGGTGGTTCATGAACATGCCGAGCGCAAGCAGCTGGTGGCTTTCTTGAAGACGGTGGAGGGGCACGCCCAGCCGGATGGCCGTGAATGTCGTGAGCACCTCAAACTCAAGCTGCCCGACTACATGGTTCCGGCGCATTTCGTGGGTGTAGACGATTTTCCGCTGACGCCCAGCGGCAAAGTTGACCGCAAGGCACTCGCCACCCGCCCGCTGGCGCAGGACGCGGTGGTTCAGACCACGCACACCTTGCCGGATCTTTCTCAGATCCAGGCCCGAGTCTTGGGGATATGGCGCAAGGCCCTGGGCCACGATTCGGTCGGGCTGGACGATCACTTCTTCGATGCTGGTGGCGACTCCCTGCTCGCGGTCACCGTGGCCCAGGAAATCGAGAAGGCCTGTGAGGGTGATTTCACGGTCACCCAATTGTTCGAATATGGCACCGTGAGGGCCATCAGCCAGCGCCTTTTACACGGCCGCGAGCCTGGCGGTTCGGGGCCCGCAGCGGCGCCTGAAAAGGCGGCGCCATTGGATGTGACCGGGGCCGCGTCAATCGCAGAAAATAACGCCGACCAGGTTTTTCCCGATTACTACAAAGACTGCCTGGCCATCGTTGGCATGTCGTGCCAGGTGCCGGGAGCGGAGGGTTACCGCGCGTTCTGGGACAACCTTTGCCAGGGCCGTGAAAGCGTGCAGATCTTCAGTGCCGATGAACTCCGGCAGCATGGCGTTCCCGAAGCGTTGATACGGCATCCCGCCCATGTGCCCGTGCGTGCGACGATCGACGGAAAGGATTTGTTCGATCCCGAGTTCTTCAAGATCTCGCCCAAGGACGCCGAACTGATGGACCCGCAATCGCGGCTGCTTTTGCAGAACGCTTGGCATGCCCTGGAGGATGCCGGCTACGTTCCCGCCGACGTGCCGGACACGAGCGTGTTCATGGCGATCAGCACCAACGGGTACAACACGCGGCTCATCGGTGAAGACTCGGCGCAAGTCATCACGGAGGCCGATGACTACCTGGCCTGGGTCCTGGCCCAGCCGGGAACCACACCCACCATGGTGTCACACAAGCTGGGTTTGAAAGGCCCCAGCCATGCGGTTCATTCCAACTGCTCATCGTCGTTGGTGGCCTTGCAGGCGGCTGGTCAATCGATCCGCTGCGGAGAATCCCGCGCCGCGTTGGTGGGGGCGTCCACCATCTTCGCCGGGGAAGGTTTTGGCTACCTCCATCAGCGTGGCATGAACTTCTCAAGCGATGGCCACATCAAGGCGTTCGATGCCAGCGCCGACGGCATGATCCCCGGCGAAGGGGTGGCCGTGATCATGGTCAAAGGCGCGCTGCAAGCCCTGGCCGATGGCGACCACATCCATGCCCTGATCCGCGGCGTGGGTCTGAACAACGATGGCGCAGACAAGGCCGGTTTCTATGCGCCGAGCGTCCAGGGCCAACGCGCCGTGATCGAGAAGGTGCTGGCTGCCACTGCCATCGATCCCTGCAGCATCGGCTATGTCGAAACGCACGGCACGGGCACGGCCCTGGGCGACCCGATCGAGTTCGCGGCACTGCGCGGGGCCTACACCAGGGGCACCGACAAGACGCAGTTCTGTGGCATCGGATCGGTCAAGACCAACATCGGCCATCTCGACACTGCGGCGGGACTCGCCGGCTGTATCAAGGTGGCGCTGGCGTTGACGCACGGCGAGATACCCCCCACGCTCAACTACACCGTTCCCAATCCACGCATCAAGCTGGAGGACTCGCCTTTCTACGTGGCCGACCGTCACCGTCTCTGGCCCGAGGGGGAAGGGCCACGCCGCGCGGCGCTCAGCTCTTTCGGCATTGGTGGCACCAATGCACATGCCATCCTGGAGCAGGCACCTGCCCTGCCTTCCATCGCCAACCCTCATTCGGGATGCTGGCAGGGCCAATGGATCGTGCCCCTGTCGGCCCGCGACGAGGATCGGCTGAAAGCGCATGCCGTGGCATTGCTCGGTTTCCTCCAAGAGTCGTCCAAGCGCGAGACCATCGATTTGCAGCGCCTGGCCTACACCCTGCAGGTTGGCCGCCAGGCCATGGCTTGCCGAGTAGTGTTTCTGGTCAGCGATGTTGATGCGCTGGTGACTTTGCTGGTGCGCCATGTCGCGGGCGAGCGCGTGGATGGCTGCCTGACCGGCCGGATCGATGTGGGTGCTGGCAGGCTGGACGCGATGGACGCGGATGATGGCAATGCGCTGCTGGAAAAATGGTTTCGCGATGGGTCGGCCTACAAGCTGGCGAATGCCTGGATCCGCGGCTTGCCATTGGACTGGAAAAAGCTCTACGGGGCTGGCACGCCTCGGCGCATGAGCTTGCCGACCTACCCGTTCGCCCGGCAGCGTTACTGGGCCGATCGCAAGGTGCCTCCCTCCGGTCATGGACTGGCCATTTCGGCTCCTGTAGCCTCTCCGGTGGCCGAGCCCTCATTCGAGACCATGGGTTTCGAAGAGCATTGGGAGCCTCGCGATTTGGACGTGGCGAACCGAAGCGATGCTGCAGGGCAGGTCGTGGTCTGCTACCTGGCGGGCAACGATGCGGGACAGTCTGTTGCGGCTCGCCTCGCTGAACTGGCACCGCAAGCCCACCTGGTGTTCGTGACCCGGAGCGGGGATGCGGTCCTGCAGGATGTGCAGCACCAGCATGTCGTTGATGAGCAGGACATCGTCGGCCATGCCGATGTGCTGGCCTCGATCCGGTCGCAGTTCGGGCGCCTGGACCGTGTGCTTTGCTTGTGGGCTGCCGATGCCAGGCCCGCATCGCTGGGCATGTCATCGGTGTTGCGATTCCTGCGGGCTCTGCTGCACAAGCCCTTGCCCTGCGGAAGGGTGTTGATCGCGGGGGCGAGCATGAGCCTGACGGATCAGGCCCATCTGGAGTCGGTGATGGCCTTGCCCAAGTCGCTGGGACAGGTCTTGCCAGAGACACAACTGGCGCTGGTGGTGGATGCGTTCGAATCCGAAGACCTGGCCCCGGTCGACTGGCTGAGCCGCCTGTGGCTCGAATCGAGCCTCGACTGCATCCAGAATGTCCTGTACCGGCGGGCACAGCGGCATGTGTGTGCCGTGCGGGCCCTGGCTTGCGCGCCTGTTCATGCACCAGTGCTGAAGTCCTCGGGCAGCTACCTCATCACGGGAGGGGCGGGTGCCTTGGGCCATGCTTTTGCCCGACACCTGGCCGAGCGCTTCTCGGCCCGCCTGATTCTGACCGGCCGCAGCGCGCCGGATGAGCGCATCGAACGGCAACTGCAGGCATTGCGGGCGTTGGGAGGGCAGGCCCTGTATGTGCAGGCGGATTCCTCTGACGAAGCGGCCATGCGGCAGGCCATGATGCAAGGCCAGGAGCTGTTCGGTCCCCTTCATGGGGTGCTGCATGCTGCAGGCTTGGTGGATCCACGGCCTTTCCGGGAGAAAACAGAGGTCGAGTTGGCGCAGAACCTGGCGCCGAAAGTCGAAGGCCTGCTGGTTCTGGACAAACTCCTGGCGGACCAGCCTGTGGACTTCCTGTGCTGCTTTGGATCGTCCGCAGGCATTCTGGGAGATGGCGGCGCTGGCGACTACGCCATGGCCAATCGTTTCCTCTCGGCCTACGCCCGGCTCCGCCAGCAGGGCCGTGCGGATTCTTCGCTCAGGATCCTGACGATTGCTTGGCCGCTGTGGCAGGACGGTGCCATGCGTCCTGGCTCGGCACAGCAAACAGATTTCTACCTGCGGTCAAGTGGCCAGAAAGCCTTGCCAACTGCCGAGGGCCTGCGGATTTTCGAGAGCCTGCTGGCGCAGGACTGTGAACAGCCCTTGGTCTTCCTCGGTCAGAAACACCGCGTGCACCGGTTCCTAGGGCTGGAGCAGGATGATGTACTGGGTGTGCCAGAGGTGGTGGCTCAAGCCATGCCATCCATGGCCGGTCCGGGTTGGCGTCCCCAGATGAAGGGCCTGACGCTGACGCAATGCGTGGCCTGGGACTTGAAGGAGTTGGCCAGCGAGTCCTTGAAGATGTCCCGGGACAAACTGGACCCCGCCGTGAACCTGGCCGACTTCGGATTCGACTCGGTCAACCTGGCTTCCTTTGCCAAGCGGCTGACATCGCACTTCGGCTTTGAGATCGCTCCGACGGCTTTCTTCAGCCACCCCACGCTGGGGCAGTTGGAATCGCACTTGGTGCAGTCCTTCGGGGAAAGTCTTTCGGTCTTCTATGCGACTGCGGTGGAGCATGCGCCCGCGCTTCCCCGGGCGCCTGTTGTGCCCAGTGCCCTGTTGCCACAGCAGCGGTCGACTGTGCCTTCCAGCGATGAGCTCGAGCCCATTGCCATCATTGGCATGAGTGGTCGTTTCCCGGGTGCCCGCACGGTGGAAGAGTTCTGGCGTGTCTTGCGCGAAGGCCAAGAGACGGTCGCGGAGATTCCCCCTGAGCGCTTCGACTGGCGGGTCTACCACGGTGATCCCGCCAAGGAGCCGGGCAAGACCAATGGGCAATGGCTGGGGGCCCTGGAAGGCATCGATGAGTTCGATCCATTGTTCTTCGAGCTGTCCCCGCGCGAGGCTGCGGCCATGGATCCTCGTCAACGACTCTTGCTGCAGGAGGCCTGGCGCGCCCTGGAGGACGCCGGACACGGCAAGGAGCAGTTGCAAAGCGGACGCACGGGCGTGTTCGTCGGCGTGGAGCAGGGCGACTACCGCGCGGTGACCGCAGACGAAGGCAGCGTGACCTCCAACCACGATGGCGTTCTCGCGGCACGCCTGGCGTATGTTCTGGACTTGCGAGGCCCCGTGATGGCCATCAACACCTCGTGCTCTTCGGGACTGGTGGCGGCGCACCAGGCGTGTGTGAGCCTGCGCGCCGGCGATTGCGACACCGCGATCGCGGCCGGGGTGAATCTGTTGCTGTCACCTGAGATATTCGTGGGGCTGGGACAGGCGGGCATGTTGTCTTCGGACGGAAAGTGCCATGCCTTCGATGTGGCGGCCAACGGGATGGTGCCCGGTGAGGCGGTGGTCGCCATGGTGCTCAAGCCATGGCGCCATGCCTTGCGGGATGGCGATCCTGTGTACGCGGTGATCCGGGGTAGCGGCATCAACTACGACGGCAAGACCAATGGCATCACCGCCCCGAGCGGTGCGGCTCAGACAAGGCTGTTGCAGGACATCTACGGTCGGCATCGGATTGATCCGGGGCAGATCGACTACATCGTCACACATGGCACAGGCACCCGTCTTGGTGATCCGATCGAGATCAATGCGCTCTATGAGGCCTTCAAATCCGAGTCGACTCGACCGGGGGCTTGTGCGCTGACGTCCACCAAGACGAACTTCGGCCACACCTTCGCGGCATCGGGTCTGGTGAACCTGGCCTGCCTGGTGCAGGCCATGCGCCATGAGGCGATCCCGCCCAGCCTTCATTGTTCCAAGGAAAGCGATTACATCCCCTGGGCGGCCAGTCCTTTCCGTGTCAACAAACGCCTCCTCCCCTGGCCTGTGAGGGATGGGCAGCCCCGCCTGGGGGCGGTGAGTGCGTTTGGCATGAGCGGCACCAACGCGCACATGGTGGTGCAAAGCCACGACGCGCCGGATGTGGATGAGGCAGCACATGCGCTGCCCTGGGTACTGCTGGCCTTGTCCGCCAAGACAGCTGAAGCCTTGCAGGCCAGGGTCATGGACCTGCTGGCCGCGTTGCGGGAGCGGGCTTGGTCCTTGCCCGATCTGGCGGCCATGAGCCACACTTTGTTGTCCGGCCGACAGCATTTCAGCCACCGCTGCGCTGTGGTGGTCCAGGACCGGGAGGATGCCCTTCACGTGCTGGCCCAGGTGGGAGGACGCGAGAAGCTGCCCAACCTCTTCATGGCCCAGGTGCCCAGGCAGTTCGGCGGGCAGTCGGTGCTGCAGCGTCATGGCGAGCAGCTCCTTGCGCAGATCGCCGATCAGAGCGTGGACACCCGGGATGCGCTGCTGGCACTGGGCGACATGTATTGCCAAGGCTACGAGTTACCCTGGCGCCGGATGTTTGGCGACAAGGCACCTCGGCGCATCCACCTGCCTACCTACCCGTTCGCCCGCGAGCGGCATTGGGCTTCACCGCGCGTGGACCGGGCACTGGCCGCAGAGCGCCTGCACCCGCTGGTACAACGCAACACGTCGGACCTGACAGAGCAACGCTTCAGTTCGACACTGACGGGCACGGAGTTCTTCCTGGCTGACCACGTGGTGGGCGGTCGGCGGGTACTGCCAGGTGCCGCGCACCTGGAGATGGCGCGAGAGGCTGTCAAGTGGGCCGTGGGGCCTGACGCCATGGGCCAGTTCCCTTCAAACATCCGCTTGAGCGATGTGGTGTTCATGCGCCCCGTCGTGGTCGGCAGCGATCCGGTGACTCTGCACATTTCACTGGATCCAACGCCAACTGGGCGGATCGGCTACGAGATCTACCAGTCCCTGGACGATGCGGACATCCTGGTCAGCCAAGGTCAGGCGGTGGTGGGCTTGGCGTCGGCAGAGGAGCCGTTGACTCGTGATCTGGTGGGCTTGCGGCAACTGACTTCGCACCGGGATGTCTCGGCCCAGGCCTGTTACCAGGCCTTTCAGCGAATGGGCTTGGCCTACGGCCCTGCCCACCAGGGCTTGCAGTTGGTTCGCACCGGCTTCGACCACGAAGGACTTCCCCTGGCGTTGGGTGAACTGGCACTGCCCGCCGGCTTGTCCTCGACGTTGAAGGACTTCGTCCTGCATCCGGGACTGCTGGATGCGGCGTTCCAGGTCAGCCTGGGCCTGCTGCTGGCGAATGGTGAAGAGCACTTGCCTCAACGCCCGATGGTGCCATTCGCGCTGACAAGCCTTGAGATCCTCGATGTGATGCCTGCCCGACCGCTGGTGTACGTCAGGTTCAGCCCCGGCAGCTCGCCAAAGTCCAGTGTGCACAAGCTGGACCTGGACATCATGGACGAAGGCGGCAGGGTGTGCGTTCGCCTGCGCGAGTTCAGCAGCCGAGTCATGGAGACGGTCCCGTCGAGCGAGGTGCCCAAGCCCCTGCCCGAGGGCCCTGTCGGAACCTTGATGCTGCAACCTCACTGGCAGGCCAAGGAGGCGCCGGAGGACGCCTCAACCGACCACTCACTGAAGCGCCATGTCTTCCTGGTGGGGGCTACCGTGGATGCCGCCACCCTTGCTGGGCTCCTTCCAGGCGCCGAGGTGGCGCAACTGCTGGCAGGCGATGCCGACACCCACCAAGGCGCGGCCTTGTTCAGTGCCTGCGCGCAGGCACTGCTGGCGAAGGTCCAGCGGATCCTGGCGGCGAAACTCGCGAGCAAGGTGTTGATCCAGTTGGTCATTTCATCGCCTGACGAAGAGCAAGGCGATTCGCCCTTGCAGGCATTGGGCGCCTTGCTCAAGACCGCACAGCAGGAAAATCCGCTGTGCTTGGGGCAAGTCCTGCTCATGCCCCGCTTGACCTCCGAGGGCGAGATGGCCCGGCGTTTGTTGGCCGAGGGTGATGGTTCAGAGGCGCTGGTGGCGTACCGCAGCGGCGAGCGCCAGGTGCTTCAGTTGAAGGAGGCCCAGGCAAGTGAGGAGGTGGCCCCGGTTTTCTGGAAACCGGGTGGTGTCTACCTGTTGACGGGGGGGCTGGGCGGGCTGGGCATGCTGGTGGCGCAAGACATCGCACGGCATGCGCCCGGCGCACGGCTGGTGCTCACTGGCCGCTCATCCTTGAAGACGACCGGGCGTTCCTCGTTGGACGCACTCCGGCGGCAAGGGCTTGTCGTTGATTACCGCGAAACGAACGTGGCTCTGCCGGAGCAGGTCGCTCTCCTCGTGGCAGAAGTGCTGGACCTGCACGGCCACATCGATGGCGTGATCCACGGTGCAGGCGTGTTGCGCGATGGATTCCTCGTGAAGAAAACTGCTGGCGAGTTGCGGGATGTCCTGGCGCCCAAGGTCGATGCCGTGGAGGTGTTGGACGAGGCGACCAAACACCTACCGCTCGACTGCTTTGTGCTGTTTGCATCGACCTCGGGTGTGTTTGGCAATGTGGCGCAGGCCGACTACGCCATGGCCAATGCCTACCTCGACGCGCACGCACATCGGCGAGATGGCCTGGTCCGCAGCAGTGAGCGCCATGGCCGCACGCTGTCCATCGATTGGCCCTTGTGGGATGAGGGGGGGATGAAAGTTGATGCCGCGACGCGTGAGCGCGCCCGGCGTCTTTTCGGCATGGCTCCCCTGCCGACTGCCATGGGGCTGTCGGCATTGCACCAGGCTTTGGCGCAGGATGCGGCCCAGGTCGTGGTTCTCGCCGGGGATGTCGATCGCCTGAAAGGCATGCTGGTTCGTGGGTTCTCGGCGATTCAGCCTGAGCCGTTGGCATCGGCTCAGATTCTCCCCCCAACGACACAGAACGTGGTGGCCGCGGACGATGTGCTGCACGAGAAAACGGCCCGCTACCTCACCAGCCTGATGGCCAAGACGCTCAAGCTGTCCGCCGATCGAATCGACGCGCGGGCGCCCCTGGAGCAGTACGGTATCGACTCCATCATGGTCACCGACTTGACGAGCGCGCTCGAACTCACCTTTGGGGCCTTGTCGAAGACCTTGTTCTTCGAGTATCAGACCATCCATGACCTGACGGGCTATTTTCTGCAGGCTCACCGCGAGCGTGTGGCCGCCCTGGTAGGTGGATCGAAGGCCGTGACCACCGCGCTGCCACCGCGGCACACCATCCCGATCGAGGCGACCGGCCCGGTCAAGGCCAGCCGAACGCGCCGACGTTTTGGCCTGGCTGCTCAGACAGCAGGCGACCAGGCCCCAGGGATGGCCAATGCACTGGACATTGCCATCATCGGCATCAGTGGTCGCTATCCCCAAGCCAGGAACCTGGAGGAATACTGGCGCAATCTGACCCAAGGCTTGAACTGCATCACCGAGATTCCCAGGGAGCGCTGGGACCATGACCATTACTTCGATGTCGAGCGCGGAAAGCTGGGCAAGAGCTACAGCAAATGGGGCGGCTTCATCGATGGCTTCGACGAGTTCGATCCACTGTTCTTCAACATGTCGCCTCGTGATGCTCAGGGCGCCGATCCGCAGGAGCGTGTGTTCCTGCAATGCGCCTACTCGGCCATCGAGGACGCGGGCTACACACGCGAGGCTTTGCGGCGCAAGCACCATGCCGACGGCTTGCCCGGGCAGGTGGGTGTTTTTGTCGGCGTCATGTACCAGGACTACCAGTTGTACGGAGCACAGGCCCAGGTGACGGGTGATGGATTCGCCCTGTCCAGCCAGCCTGCTTCCATCGCCAACCGCGTGTCGTACTTCTGCGGCTTCCATGGCCCCAGCGTGGCGTTGGACACGATGTGCTCGTCATCGCTGACGGCCATTCATCTGGCGGCACACAGCGTGCTGAGGGGCGAGTGCGGCCTGGCAATCGCCGGGGGCGTGAACCTCACGGTGCACCCCAACAAGTACATCACGCTGTCGCAAGGCCAGTTCGCCTCCAGCGAAGGGTTGTGCCGCAGCTTTGGCGAAGGGGGCGACGGCTACGTCCCCGGAGAAGGCGTGGGTGCCGTGCTGCTCAAACCACTGGCCCGCGCTGTCGAGGACGGCGACCAGATCTATGGGGTCATCAAGGGCAGCGCGCTCAACCATGGCGGCAAGACCAACGGCTACACAGTCCCGAATCCGAATGCGCAAGCACAGGTCATCGGCCAGGCGATCCGCCAGGCGGGTGTGCATCCGCGCGCCATCAGCTATCTGGAGGCGCACGGCACGGGCACGCCGCTGGGCGATCCCATCGAGATCACCGGCCTGAGCAAAGCCTATGGCGAACATGGCCAGGATCATCAGTACTGCGCCATCGGATCGGTCAAGTCCAACATCGGCCATTGCGAAAGCGCATCGGGCATGGCGGGGCTGACGAAAGTTCTGCTGCAGATGAAACACGGCGTGCTGGTGCCCAGCCTGCACAGCCATGAGCTCAATGCCAACATCGACTTCGAGAAGACGCCGTTCAGGGTTCAGCAGGGTTTGCAGGAATGGGATCGCCCCGTGTTGGCGCTCGGAACTGCGGAGCCTCGCGAAATGCCTCGCATCGCCGGGTTGTCTTCCTTCGGCGCGGGTGGCGCCAATGCGCACCTCGTCATCGAGGAGTACCGCCAAGCGCGTGCACCTTCACCGCTCCTGGTCAGTGCTGACCGGCCGGTCCTCGTCATTCTGTCGGCCAGGGATGACGAGAGGCTGAGCGCCATGGCGCTCGGCCTGTCCCAGACGCTGCAAGCGGCGCACTGGCAAGACCAGGATCTGGTGGACATCGCCTACACGTTGCAGGTGGGACGGGAGGCCTTCGCCAGCCGTCTGGCCTGCCTGTCGGGCAGCCTGGAGCAGCTGCGCGATCAGTTGCGCCGATTCGCTGCTGGCGAGTCAGCGCTCGACATCGAGGACTTCTACCAGGGACAGCGCTCCGACAAGGATGGCCTGGACATCCTGAGTACCGATGACGACATGGGCGGGCTGCTCCAGGCATGGGTGGCCAAGGGCAAGCTGGGCAAGCTGGCGGAACTGTGGGTCAAGGGCCTGTCGTTCGATTGGGCTGCGCTGCATGGGCAGCACCTTCCCCGGCGCATCAGCCTGCCGAGCTACCCGTTCTCGCCCAAGCGCTACTGGGTGCCCCGACTGCCCGAGGGCAAGGCCTTGCCCGACACGCGTCTGCACGCCTTGTTGCACCGGAACACCTCGGACTTCGAGCGTCAATGCTTCAGTTCAACGTTCACGGGAAATGAGCCATTCCTGCGTGATCACCGGGTCAATGGGCGCAAGGTCCTGCCCGGCGTGGCCTATCTGGAGATGGCGCGGGAAGCCGTCAAGCTGGCGCTGGGCGCCAAGTGGTCCGGCACGGAGACGCCGGAATCGATGCTGGGCCTGGAAGAGGTGGTGTTCATGCGCCCCCTGACCGTCGATGCCGAGCCGGTGCAGGTCCATGTGGTGCTGGAGGTGCAGGACGATGGCCGGGTGGCTTTCGGCGTGCACAGTGGCCAAGGTGAAGACCAGGTCCTGCACAGCCAGGGCTTCGCGGTGCTGGCCGACGGGCCATCTGGGGCGGACATGGTGGACCTGTCTTCCTTGCAACAGTGCCTGGGCGACCACCACCTGGACGCGTCCCGCTGCTACGGCTTGTTCGAAGGCATGGGCCTGGCCTATGGTCCGGCGCACCAGGGACTGCGCTCGGTCCGGACCGGCCGCGATGTCGAAGGGCGCTTGTTCGCCCTGGGTGAACTGGCTAAGCCGGCCACTGCTGGCGTGGATCGCCATGTATTGGCCCCGAGCTTGATGGACAGCGCTCTGCAAGCCTGCATCGGTCTGGTCGATGCCTTGTCCGGCGGGGGCGTGCTTCAGCCACGGATTCCCTTCGAACTGGCGCGTCTGACGGTGTTGGCCGTCGTTCCTGACCAGGCCTGGGCGGTGGTCCGTCTGCAGAGCGAAGTACCTTCGGCCGTTCAGCACCTCGACATTGATGTCGTGGATGGTGAGGGGCGCGTCTGTGTTCGCCTGCACGGCTTCGCATCACGGGTGATGGGCGGTGGCAAAGCCGAGACGGCGGCGCCTGTGCCGCTGATCGGTGAGCTGACGGCCACCACGCGGTGGCGACCGATGGATGAGCTGGTGCATGAATCGTCACCGGTGTGGCCAGCGCCCGAGGAGCGTGTGTTGGTGGTGGCGGGTGCGGCCTCGCGCAAGGAGGCGCTGCTCGCGTTGTACCCAACGGCTCGCCTCATCGACCTGAGTGACCATGACTCGATCGACGTCATCGCCACGCGGCTGGATGCTGGTGCATTCGATCACCTGTTCTGGGTGTTGCCCGATGCAGGGCACATCGCGCTCGACAGCGCATCGGTGATCGAGGCCCAGGGGGTTGGCGTGCTGGCAGGGTTCCGCATGGTCAAGGCCCTGTTGAGCCTGGGCTTCGATGCTCGGCCGTTGAGCATGACGGTGCTGACCTCGCAAAGCGAGGCCGTGGTGCCTGGTGATCCAGTGCATCCGGCGCATGCCAGCGTGCATGGCCTGCTGGGCTCGCTTGCCAAGGAGTTCTCACGCTGGCGCATTCGCGTGCTGGACCTGCCTGGCGGCGATGAAGCCTGGCCGCTGTTCGACGCGCTGCGGCTGCCCGCCGATCCCATGGGCAATGCGCGGGCCTTCCGCCATGGCCAGTGGCATCGCCAGGCGGTGCTGCCCTGTCTGTTGCCCGAACCCTCGGCGCCGGCCTACCGGCGCGGTGGCACCTATCTGATCCTTGGTGGGGCCGGGGGCGTTGGCGAAGTCTTCAGTGAATACCTGATCCGGCAATACGACGCGCAGGTGGTCTGGATTGGCCGCCGCACCCTGGACGACAGAATCCAGAGGCAATGCGAACGGTTGGGCGCATTGGGCAAGCCCCCGAAGTACATCTCGGCCGATGCCGCCGACCTGGGTGCACTGGCGCAGGCCCGAGCCGACATCCAGGCGCAAGTGGGCGCGGTGCACGGCGTCGTGCACGCCACCATCGTGCTGAAAGACCAGACGCTGCTGAAGATGGACGAAGAGACCTTCCGGGGTGCCTTGATGGCCAAGGTGGATGCCAGCGTCAATCTCACCAGGGTGTTTGGCCGGGATCCCCTGGATTTCATCCTTTTCTTTTCGTCAATGCAAACTTTGGCGAAGCTGCCTGGCCAGAGCAACTATGCCGCTGGCTGCACTTTCACCGACAGCTATGCCAAGGCCCTGGACCTTGAGCTTGATGTGCCTGTCAAGGTTGTCAACTGGGGGTACTGGGGCAGTGTGGGCGTTGTTGCCTCTGAGGCATACCGCGAGCGCATGGCCCGCGTCGGCCAGGGGTCGATCGAGCCGACAGAGGCCATGGGTCTGTTGGAGCGCCTGCTGACGGCCCCGGTCGATCAGGTGGCGTTTCTGAAGACGACGGACGAACGCGTCGCCCGGCAGATGGGCATGGATGGCAGTCAGGCCATTGTGATCGCCCCGGCCATCCAGCCGGGCATGGCAGCCTTGCCTGCGGTGACCAACCTGCCGACGCCCATGGACGTGGACGATGCCGTGAGCAGGATGCAGGCGTTTGAGGCGCGCCTGGCCGAGATGCTGTGGCTCCAACTGTGCGAAGCAGGGCTGTTCAAGACCGGCTCGCAGGGGGTGGACGAGGTGTCCTCGCTGATTGGCATGCCGCCCTCCAGCAAGGCTTGGCTGCAGGCGACGTTCGAGGTTCTGGTTCACCAGGGCCACCTTCGCTCCAAGGGCATGCAGTACGAAGCCGTGAGCAGCTCAAGGCCCGACGCAGCCGCGTTGTGGCAGGACTGGGACACCGAGTGTGCCCGGGTGACGGATGCCAACCAGCAGGCGCAGTGGCGCCTGGTCGACACCATGCTCCGCCATCTGCCCGAGATCCTGACGGGGCGGCGTCCGGCCACGCAGATCATGTTCCCGAATTCATCCATGGAGTTGGTTGCAGGGATCTACAAGGACAACCCCATCGCGGACTATTTCAACGCCGTTCTGGTCGAGGCCTTGGTCAAGTACATCGAATCACGGCTCGAGAAAGATCCCGCTGTGCGCCTGCGCTTGATTGAGGTCGGTTCGGGCACGGGGGGCACCAGTGCCATGGTTTTCCAGCGCCTTGCGCCGTACGCTGACCGCATTGCGGAGTATTGCTACACAGACATCTCCAAGGCCTTCCTGGCGCACGGGCAACGGCAGTACGGCGCGGACGCACCGTATCTGCAGACGCGCTTGCTGAACATCGAAGACGCCCCGGCCCTGCAAGGCTTCGACGTCGGCGAGTTCGACGTGGTCATCGCCACCAATGTCCTGCACGCGACGCGGGACATGCGTCGCACGGTGGGGCATGTCAAATCGCTGCTCAAACGCGAGGGTGTTCTGCTGCTCAACGAAGTGTCCAGCAACAGTCTTTTCGCGCACCTCACCTTCGGGATGCTGGAGGGCTGGTGGTTGTTCAGCGATGGCGCACGCCGCATTCCGGGTTCTCCGGCCTTGTCGCCCGAAAGCTGGCGCCAAGTGCTGAGTGCGGAAGGTTTCTCGGTCCCGCTTTACCCGGCTGAAGTGGCCCATCCATTGGGACAGCAAGTGGTGGTGGCAGCCAGCGATGGCGTGTTCAGGCGGGCGTATGCCATGGCCAGACCATCTGCCACGCCAGGGGCGGCAGTCAAGCCTTCGACACCACCCAAGGCGCAGGCCACCGCACTGGCAGCCACGAAGTCGGCCGACCATCCCGAGCCGCTGGCATCGGGAGATTTCAACGCGCGTGTGCGATGGGCCGCCGCCGAGCGCGTCAAGGCCAGCATCGCCGAGCACTTGATGATGCCTGTGGACCAGGTGAAGGCCAACGAGCCGCTTGAGAACTATGGTGTCGATTCGTTGGTGGTGGTCAAGCTCACGGATGTCCTGCGAGAGTCATTCGAGAGCGTGACGCCGACGATGTGGTTTGAGCACCAGACCGTTGATGCGGTCGTGAATCACTTGTTCTCCACCAGTCGGGATGAACTGATCCGTTTTGCCCAGGTCGCAGAACAAGGACAGGCTTCCGAAGGCGCCTCTGAGGCGCCGGCAGCGGTTGTTCCTCGTTCTGCTGCCGTGGCGTCGGTGTCCATGCTGCCTCCGGGGCCCGGACGCTTCGCCAGACCGGCGGTCCCGACCTTGTCTGGGCGCACCGTCGAGCAAAGGGGTGTTCAGGACATGGCCATCATCGGGTTGTCCGGGCGGTACCCGGATGCGCCCACGGTGGCCGACTTCTGGGATCGTTTGCTGGGCGGCGCAAACTGCGTCAGCGAGATCCCACCTCAGCGATGGGACTGGCAGACGCTCTTCAGTGAGCAAAAGGGCATGGAGGGCCGCATCTACACCCGCTGGGGTGGTTTCATCGAAGACGCGGATGCCTTCGATGCCCCGTTCTTTGGCATACCAGCCAAGGAGGCGGAGCGCATGGACCCCCAGGAGAGGTTGTTCCTTCAGGAAGCCCATGCCTGCGTCTCAGAGGCTGGCTATGTGCCCGGTGAGCTTGCCAAGCAAGGCCGTGTCGGCGTGTTCGTGGGGGTGATGAACAACACCTACCAGTGGCAACCTTCGCATTGGTCTGTGGCCAACCGGGTGTCTTACACCCTGGGTTTCAACGGGCCGAGCATCGCGGTGGACACGGCCTGTTCTTCCTCTTTGTCGGCACTGCACCTGGCCTTGCAAAGTCTTCGCAGCGGCGAGATCGGTTGTGCTCTGGTCGGCGGGGTGAACATCATCGCCACGCCGGTTCATTACATCGGCTTGTCGGCCATGAAGATGCTGTCCTCCGGCAACGAGTGCAAGTCCTTCGGCGCCGAGGCCGATGGCTTCGTGGACGCGGAGGGCGTCGGCGCCGTGCTGATCAAGCCCCTTGCACAGGCCCTGGCCGATGGCGACCACATCCATGGGGTGATCAAAGGCAGTGCCATCAACCACAGCGGGCGAACCATGGGCTACACCGTGCCCAGCCCTGGGGCGCAGTCGTCCGTCATCGCGGATGCCCTTCGGGCGTCGGGGGTTGACGCCCGCCACATCACTTACGTCGAGGCGCATGGCACGGCGACCCCGCTGGGCGATGCCATCGAGTTGTCCGGCCTGTCGAAAGCCTATGGTGAACACACGCAGAACCGGCAGTACTGCGCCATCGGATCGGTCAAGAGCAACATGGGCCACTGCGAAAGTGCATCAGGCATGGCGGGGTTGACCAAGGTCCTGCTGCAGATGAAGCACGGCATGCTCGTGCCCAGCTTGCATGCGCAGGAGACAAATCCCGGCATTCGCTTTGAGGAAACCCCCTTCCGTGTCCAACGTGTGGCCGAGGCCTGGCCACGGATCGTGGTCGAACAAGGTGGACGCACCATCGAGCGTCCACGGTGCGCTGGCATCTCATCCTTTGGTGCTGGCGGAGCCAATGGCCACGTGATCGTGGAGGAGCACATCGAGACGCGGGCGGCGCATGCCGTGCCGACGCCAGCCAGTGTGCTGTTGGTCTTGTCTGGCAAGGATGGCCAAAGCCTTCATGAACAAGTGGCACGACTGCTCAAGGCATTGCCGGCCTTTTCCGATGCCGATCTGGCCGACATCGCCTTCACTTTGCAGATCGGGCGTGAAGCCATGCGCGAGCGCCTGGCTTTGGTGGTGTCGTCTCTGGATGAGCTGCGGAGCAAACTTCTACACTGGCATGAGGCGCCGAGTCGGCGTCAAGGCGAAGATGGTGTCCATGCCGGTGCCGTCGGGCGTGATGGTGGAACCTTGGCGCAGGTCAGCGGTGATGAAGAGTTCCAGCAGGCGGTCGTCCAGTGGATCGAACGAGGCAAGCTCCACCGTCTGGCGGATCTGTGGGTGCAAGGACTGGCCATCGATTGGTCACTGATGCACGGAGCGGGAGCTTCCATCCGACGTCGGGTCAGCTTGCCCACCTATCCCTTTGCCCGGGAGCGCCATTGGGTTCCGGCACCCCGGACCCTGCCGCCGGGGTTGCAAGCGCTGCCGGTGGCCGAAGCGCCCGCAGCGCACAGCCCGAAGGTGGCGCAAAGGCCTGCCATGGCTTTGCCGGGTACCCAGGTGCCGGGGCAGTCCATGCCTTTGCTCACGCAGGTCGAAACCTACCTGCGCCAACAGGTGGCAAGTGCTTTGAGCATCCCCTTTGGCAGTGTCGATGCGTCCGAGCCGCTTGATCGATTGGGCTTGGACTCCGCCAGTGTCATGGCACTGACCGAGACCCTGCGCCAGCAACTGGGTGAGTTGAGCGCAACGGTGTGGTTCGAGTACCGAACCATTGCTGAGCTGGCGAACCACCTGGTCCATACACGCGGGGAAGCCTTGTCTGGCATCTCCGGTTTGGAAGGCTCTGTGGCTTTGCCATCCCTGATGGCAGAGGCGCCCGACCAGGCGTTCGCTGCGGGCCGGTACCGAGACGTGCTGGAGCGTCTGGCCCGGGGAGGGATGGATGTCGATGACGCCATGGAAATGACGCAATGACGACGATTTCAATGTGGAGTGGAGAACTGTCATGCAAGACTTGAAGAGATACATCTTTCAGGAGGTGCGGGATGGCCGCCTGCCCGTCGACGCGGCCGCAAGCTACCTGGCTCACCTGGACAAGGTGGTGTCGGCATCCACCGACTCCCGCTCCCTGCCTGACCGATCAGGTGGCGAGGCGGGTGCCGTGGCGATCATCGGGATGGCCGGACGCTATCCGCAAGCTGACGATGTGGCCGAGTACTGGCGCAACCTGGTGGAGGGCGTTGATTGCATCACCGAGGTGCCTGCCCGAAGGTGGCTTCTGGACGACTTTTACCGTGAGGATCCCCAGGCCGCGAAGGCGGAAGGACTCAGCTACTGCAAGTGGGGCGGCTTTCTCAAGGACATCGAGCATTTCGACCTTGAATTTTTCGGCATCAGCCATGACGAAGCCAGGCATCTGGGCCCCAAGGAACTGCTGTTCCTGGAGGTGGCTTGGCAGGCCATGGAGGCCGCGGGCTACACGAAGGCCGGGTTGCATCAGTCGGTATCGGGCGACGTGGGCGTGTTCGTCGGGACCGCGCCGGGAACCCATCATCACTTTGGTGTCGGGAGCCAGCGCAATGCGCGGGCGCATGCGGTGTCGATAGGCTCAATCGCCAATCGCGTTTCCCGGACCTTCGATTGGCGCGGGCCGAGCATGTCAATCGACACGCAAAGCTCGTCGTCCCTCACGGCCCTGCACCTGGCCTGCGAAAGTCTGCACCGAGGTGATTGCCAGGCGGCATTGGTTGGCGGGATCACCTTGCTGTATCCGGAGTTGTTCGTTTACCTGAGCCAACTGCGCCTTCTGGCCAGCCAGCCGGACAGCCGCAGTTTTTCCCAAGGCGATGGTCTGTTGTTGGCGGAAGGGGCGGTGGCCATGCTGCTCAAACCTCTGGACCGCGCGGTCGCCGATGGCGACAACATCCAGGCGATCATCCGTGGCACGGCGGCCAATCATGCTGGTAGTCTGGGGCCTCACATGATTCCCAATGTATCGGCGCAGGCCAGGTTGCTGGAGACCGTGCTTCAGCGTGCTGGTGCAGCGGCACACACCATCGGGTGCGTTGAATCTGCGGCCAATGGCTCTCCGCTGGGTGATGCGATTGAAGTGGCAGCACTGGTTCGGGCGTTTGGAAAACAGTCTCTCGGTCCGCAATCCATCGCTTTGTCTTCTGCGAAATCGGCCATCGGCCATGCAGAGGCCGCATCGGGCATGACACAACTGACCAAGGCCATTCTCCAGGTGCGGAACGGCCAGATCGCGCCAGGACGGGTGCCTGAGACGATCAACAGCAATCTGAGTCTGAATGACACGCCATTCTTCCTGCCCGACCATGTGCAGGATTGGCCAGGTGCTGAATCGTCCGTGGGTGTTGTTGAAGCCCAGCAAAACCGGCGGGCCTTGGTCAACTCGTTTGGCGCGGGCGGCTCGTATGCCAGCGTGGTGATCGAAGAGCACAAGCCCTCGGCCCGGTTTGTGGCCCGGCAGGCACCATCGGCACAGCCGTGGCTGGTGGTGCTGTCTGCCCGAAGCATGGATCGTCTGGCCGCCAGCATGAGCCTTCTGGGCAACTTCGTGCGCAAGCACCTCGACGTGACGCTGGAAGATCTTGCCTACACGCTCCAGGTCGGGCGCGAAAGCATGGCATTCCGCTGGGCCGCCATCGTTCGCGACCGCGATGAACTGCTGAGGGCGCTCACCGCGGGTGCATCACCAGTGCACGATGCCGCGGTGGGGGGAGGGTTGCCTGTTTTCATGGGCAATGCCCATGACCATCAGGCCGAGATGAGCCGGTGGCTGGACGAGCGGGCGCAACAGGATTTGCTCTTGCGCTACGCGCAAGAGCAGGATCTGGAGCGGATCGCCGCGTGCTGGGTGACGGGCGCCAAGGTGCCATGGCCCGTCATGCACGAAGGGACGGGACGGCAACGCATCACCTTGCCGGGTTACCCGATGTCGAGGGTGAGCATCACACATTCGCCAGATGACGGTCTTCAGGCCATGGCGAGGTCCGTGGCCTGAACCAGCCATCCAACGCGAACGCAATCAAATCAATGGAGGAAATCTGACATGAGCATCAACATGAACCCGGTATCGGACACGGCCTACTACTGCTGCGGCGTGCGCATGCAGGATGCGCAAAGAGCGCGCTCATTCTGTGGCGACGCCTACGCGAAAGTTTTCATGGATGAACGGGGCATGAAAATTTTCGACAAGTTCAAGCACCTGACCTTGTCCAACGTGAACAACATCAGCCGGTGCCTGATCATTGATGATGCCGTGAGACAGCGCCTGACAAAGGACAGCGGTCTGACCATCATTTCCATCGGCGCCGGATTTGACACCCGGCCTTATCGCTTGAAGGGCGGCCACTGGATTGAACTGGATGAACCCCAGATCATCGACCACAAGAACGAAAAATTGCCGGTCAGCCAGTGCAGCAATGCCCTGACGCGGATTGCCATCAACTTCGCCAATGAATCGTTGAGCGACAAGCTGGCGTTCCTGGACGGAAACAAACCGGTTCTGATCATCATCGAGGGGGTGATCATGTACCTGGAGCAGCCAGCGGTGGCCAAGACCATTGCCGAGATCACGGCGAAGTTTCCGGACCATGATGTGATCTGTGATCTCATGCCCCGCCGCTTTTTCGACAAATACGCTTCCAAAAGCATCCACAAGCTGATCCAGGAGCTGGGTGCCTCTTTCGCCACGCTGCCCGAGGTTCCCCGCAAGGTATTCCTCGACAACGGCTATCAACTGATGGGGGTGGTGCCCACCTACCAGTATGCGCATGAGATCGGCGCATTCAAGGAATTGTTGAAGTTGCCGCGCTTCGCGAGCGGTTTCATGCTGAATGTGCTGATGCCCGACCTGAAGGACTATGCGGTCCATGAGTTCAAGTTCAAGGGGGCACGATGATTGCGCATGTTTTTCCTGGGCAGGGGGCTCAGAAGCGGGGCATGGGCCAGGGACTTTTCGATGACGTGGCCGAGTTCCGCGAACTGGAGCCGCACATCGATGCCCTGCTGGGCTATTCAATCCGCCAGCTTTGCCTGGAGGATCCCGACAACCGCTTGAAAGAAACCCAGTACACCCAGCCGGCACTGTACGTGGTCAACGCCCTGCACCACTGGAAGGCGCGGGCCGACGGTGCGCAGCCCGCCATGTTGGCCGGCCACAGCCTGGGCGAGTACAACGCCCTGCTGGCAGCGGGGTCCTTCTCCTTCCTCACGGGCTTGCGCCTGGTCCAGAAGCGCGGTGAGCTGATGTCGCAGGCGCGTGACGGTGGCATGGCGGCTGTGCTGGGCATGGGGGTGGACAAGATCGGTGGGGTGCTGATGAGCAACCAGCTGTCTGCGATCGACATCGCCAACCACAACACACCGCAGCAGGTGGTCATCTCGGGCAAGACCGTGGACCTGGAGCGTGCCAGGCCCTTGCTGGAAGCCGCTGGCGCGCAAACGGTGGTGACCTTGCCGGTCAGCGCCGCTTTCCACTCGCGGTACATGGACAAGGCAGCCCGAGCCTATGAGGATTTCTTGTGGGGGTACAGCTTCAAGGCACCTGTGACGCCGGTCATCGCGAATGTGACCGGGCTGCCATATGCCTGTGAAGGTGATGCCACTCAGCAGATCCGCACCATGCTTGTCAAGCAGATCACGCACTCGGTGCATTGGTCCAGCAGCATCCAGTACATGCGTGCGCAGGGGGCCCTCGATTTCATGGAAATGGGGCCAGGTAATGTCCTGACCCGCATGCTGGCGCACATCACGAAGACATGAGCATGGTGGCGTTGGTAAAACTCAAGGCGGTGGAGCGCCCACGCGGGCGCTTGCTGTGCTTCCCCTATGCCGGTGGCAATGCCGTGGCTTTTCACCCATGGCGATCCCACCTTCCGGAGGACGTGGAGTTGTGGGCCGCCCAGTACCCGGGGCGCGGCTACCGATTTCGCGAAGCACCGTTCACGCGGCTCGCAGACCTGCTGGCCGAACAACTGCCATTGGTGCGCGGGCTTTGTGCATTGCCGACCGTGTTCTTCGGGCACAGCATGGGCGCCACCGTGGCGTTCGAGCTGACCCAATTGCTTTGGGCGCAGTCCGGTGGCCCCATGCCAAAGCATCTGTTCTTGTCGGCCCGGGCGGCGCCGCACGATCTGCCCACCGCAGGCGGCATCGCCCCATTGCCTGATCTGAGTGATGGCGAGCTCCTGCGTCGGCTGCATGCCTTGTCCGGAACGCCTGCAGCCGTGTTGAACAGTCCCGAGCTGATGGGCCGGGCATTGCAGAACCTGCGGGCCGACCTGCGCTGCCTGCATGGTTGGTGGCCTGGCCCCAGGGCGCCGCTGCCTATTCCCATCACCGCCTTCGGCGGTCGGGACGATCCATTCGTCGCTTTCGCGGACCTGGAAGGCTGGCGGGCGCACACCAGTGTGGCCTTCAAGCAGCATCAGTTTCCGGGGCACCATTTTTTCTTGCGCGAGTGCTATCCAGATCTGCTTGATCGCATGTCCAGGCATTTGGCAACCTTGGCTTTGCCCGGCGATGGTCTTGATCCGAGGCATCTGGATGTCCACTAAGCGCATGGCGATGCTGGACCGTCCTGGAAAAGTCGACGTCTGGCTTTTGCCTTTCAGCGAGATGAACGCCACAGTGCACCAGTGGTGCATGCCATTGCTGGATGCGGCAGAACGGGTGCAAGCTGGCCGATTCCTCCTGGACAAGCCGCGTGACCAGTACGTGGTGTCACGGGCCATGGTGCGCCAGGTGCTCGCGGACTACCTGGGCATCCCACCCCTGTCCTTGTCGTTTGCGAGGAACGACCACGGCCGTCCTCACATTGCCTCGCCCCGCCAGGCCATGGGGCTTCACTTCAGCCTTTCCCACACGGAAGGGCTGATCGCGCTGGCCGTGGCGCTCGTCCCTGCGGTCGGACTCGATGTCGAAACTGTGAACCGAGAGGCCGACGTGGAGGGCATTGCATGCCACTACTTCTCGGCGTTCGAATGGGATGCCTTGCGCCTACTCGATGGCTGGGCGCAGAGAGAAGCCTTTCTCGCACTGTGGACGGTCAAAGAGGCCTACATCAAGGCTTGCGGCAAGGGCTTGTCCATCCCGCTCAATGGCTTCGCCGTGCAACTGCTGCCCCAGTCTGCCAGGCTGTTGCACAACAGCGATGAGATCGAAGCTGCGAAGAACTGGCGATTTTTCAGACAAAGGCCATTGCCAGACCATCTTCTGGCCGTGGCCGCCGCATTGGACCACGCAGATACTCTGGATTGCCGGGTGCGTTGGTTCGACATCCAGGGAGTGACTTCATGAAGAAAGTTTTCTTGTTTTCCGGGCAAGGTTCGCAGTATTACCAGATGGGCCGGAGTCTTTACCGCAGTAGTGCGGTTTTCCGGAACCGGATGGACCGCCATGACGAGATCCTGGCCGACTTGCTCGGCCATTCCGTGCGCGATGTGATCCATGGTGAACGGTCACGTTCTGATCGATTCGATCAAACCATGCTGGCTGGAGCGGCGATCTGCATGATCGAGCTGTCACTGGCCGAGACGCTGGTCCATCACGAGGTGATGCCGGATATCGTGTTGGGCGCGAGCCTGGGGGTGTTCGCTGCCGCGGTGATGGCAGGCTCGCTCAGTGCCGAGCAGGCCTTGCAGCTCACCGTTCGCCAGGGACAGGTTTTCGAACGGTGCTGTGAAGCGGGCACGATGGTGGCGGTGTTGGGCTCACCGTCGATTTACCACCGCACGCCAACCTTGCGGGATAACAGCGACATTGCCGCCATCAACTTCGATGGCCATTTCGTGCTGGCATTGCCGCAGGAAGCCTGGCCTGAGGTGGAAAGTGCCTTGAGGCACAGTGGTGAGACCTACCAGCGCATGTCGGTTTCCAGGGCTTTCCATTCCCGTTGGATCGATTCGGCTGAGGCTGAATTCAAAGCCTGCGTCCGCGGGATGCGGGCGCTGCCGCCGCGCATGCCGCTGGTGTGCTGCGCCCCTGCGGCGGCCCTGTCCAGTGTGGATGAAGAGACGCTGTGGCAGACCGTGCGGCAGCCGATCCGGTTCCAGACGGCAGTGGCCGAGCTTGAAAGAAGCGGGCCCTGTTTGTACGTGGATGTGGGGCCGTCCAGCACCTTGGCCACCTTCCTCAAGTACCAGCTTCCGCCGGGATCGCCGTCGGCGATTCAGCCTTTGATGACCATGTTTGACCAGGACGTCAGTCACTTTCAAAAGCTCGTGCCGACGTTCGTGCCTGTTCCTTGCTGACCGCGCCACCAGTTCAGCATGTGCTGGGCCGTCAGTGATCGAAGCGCACACCCTCTGCCGCACTGGCGGCTGCATGTCGACTGCTTTCAGGCCATCACCACCACATCCTGCCCGGCGGTGACGCCACTGCCCTCCTTGCAGCGCACCTGCAGCACGGTGCCATCCGCGGGCGCCAGCACGGGGAACTCCATCTTCATGGACTCGACCACGGCCAGGGTCTGGCCTTCGGTCACCGCATCGCCTTCGGCTACCAGCACTTTCCAGACGCTGCCGGGCACGGGGCTGGCGACGGCGCGGGCGCCGGGTGGCAGCGCTTGGTCGTCGGCTGGTGGGTTGACGTCCAACTCGCTCAGGCTGCCGTCCTGGCCGCTGGCTGTCCAACGTTCGCGTTCGGCATCAAAAGACGCTTGCTGTTGGGATTTGAAGGCGGCGATGCCGGGCGCTTCATCGGCCAGGAAGCGCTGGTAGTCGGCCAGGCTGAACTGGCCATGCTCGATCTTGAGCTTGAAGCGGCCGGCGGGGAAGTCGCGGCGCAGTTGCAGCAGTTCTTCTTCGCCCACCGGGTAGAAGCGGATTTGATCGAAGAAGCGCAGCAGCCAGGGCTTGCCGGCTTCGAAATCCATGGCGCCGCTGCGTTCGTCGCGCCAGCGGTTCCACATCTGGGTGGTGCGGCCCACGAACTGGTAACCGCCGGGGCCTTCCATGCCGTAGACGCACATGTAGGCACCGCCAATGCCCACGGCGTTCTCGGGCGTCCAGGTGCGCGCGGGGTTGTACTTGGTGGTGACCAGGCGGTGGCGTGGATCCAATGGTGTGGCCACGGGCGCGCCCAGGTAGACATCGCCCAGGCCCATGACGAGGTAGCTGGCGTCGAAGACGATGCGTTTCACATCGTCGATGCTGTTCAGGCCGTTGATGCGGCGGATGAACTCGATGTTGCTGGGACACCAGGGCGCGTCGGCGCGCACCGATTGCATGTATTTTTCGATGGCCAGTTTGGTGGCGCTGTCGTCCCAGGACAAGGGCAACCAGACGGTGCGGGTGGGCACGACGATGTCGTCAATGCTGCCGAGTTGTTCGTCGGCCTGGCGCAAGGCTGACAGCAGCGTGTCGCGGGTGAGCACACGAGGATCGTAGTGGACCTGCAGGGATCGGATGCCGGGCGTCATGTCGATGATGCCGGGCAACTCGCCCGCGTCGCGGCGCGCTTGCAGCCAGGCCATGAGTGCGTGTACACGGAAACGCAGGGTGAGGTCCAGCACCAGGGGGCCGAACTCGATCAGCAGGTAGCGGTCGCCGGCCTGGCGGATGCACAGGGCGGGTTGTTCGCCCTGCGGGGGGGTCTGGGCGGCGCGTTGGTGGACGATGGGTGACAGGGTGCTGGCGACCTCATCAGGGGGCACGCCTTGGGGCAGGGCTGGCAACGGGCCGGTGCCAGCCAACCAGGCTTCTTGCGCCTGGAGCAAAGCTTGGGCTTGCTCGGCGCTCAAGGCCTTGAAGCGGATGGTGTCGCCGGGCTTGAGCTGGCCCAGCTTCCAGCGCTCGGCGGCCACGACCACGGCCGGACAGACGAAGCCGCCCAGGCTGGGGCCATCGGGGCCGAGGATGACGGGCATGTCGCCCGTGAAGTCGATGGCGCCAATGGCGTAGGCGTTGTCGTGGATGTTGGACGGGTGCAGGCCGGCTTCACCGCCATCGGTGCGCGCCCAGTGCGGTTTGGGGCCGATGAGGCGAACGCCGGTGCGGCTGGAGTTGTAGTGCACCTGCCAGTCGGTGGCGAAGAAGGTGGTGATGTCGTCGGGCGTGAAGAAGTCGGGGGCGCCATGCGGGCCGTAGAGCACGCCGATGTCCCATTGCTGGGTGCGCGCGGGCGCTTTGCCTTGCAGGGCTTGGGGCGTGATGGTGTCGGCGTCAACGGGCCACACATGCAGCAGGTCGCCAGTGCGCAAGGTGCGGCCAGCGTGGCCGCCAAACTGCCCGAGGGTGAAGGTGCTGCGGCTGCCCAGGTACAAGGGCACATCCAGGCCACCTTGCACGGCCAGGTAGCTGCGCGTGCCGGGCAGGCCTTGGGGCACGGCGCCGAGTTTGAGCGTCTGGCCAGCTTTGACGCTCACGGCCTGGTTGATTGGAAGGGCGATGCCATCAAGCGTGGCGGCCATGGGGGCGCCGCTGAGCGCGATCACCAGGGCATCGTGGAAGCGCAAGGTGGGGCCGGACAGCGTGCATTCCAGACCGGCCGCATCAGGCTGGTTGCCGACCAGCTGGTTGGCCAGGCGCAGGTGCAGGTCGTCCATCGGGCCGGAAGGGGGCACGCCCACGTCCCAATGGCCTTGGCGGCCGGGCCAGTCTTGCACGGTGGTTTGAACGCCGGGTTCCAGCACTTCAAAAGCGTGCGGGTGCCAGGCCAGTTGCGACAAGGTCTTGGTGATGACTTGGCCTTGGGCAAAGACCTGGGATGTCGTGACGGCGCGCAGGTAGCGCAGGTTGGTTTCGATCCCGGCCAGACGGGTGTCCATCAGGGCTTGCTGCAACTTGGCCACGGCCTCCTCGCGCGTGTCTGCGGTGACGATCAGCTTGCCGATCATTGGGTCGTAATGCGGGGGCACGTCGGTGCCGGTGTCGACCCAGGTGTCCACCCGCACATCGGTGGGGAAGACCACCTCGGTCAGCACGCCTGCGCTGGGCTGGAAGTTGCGTGAAGGGTCTTCAGCGTAAAGGCGAACCTGGATCGAGGCGCCTTTGGGTTCGGGCGCCTGCAAGTTGAGTTGATCGCCGCGCGCCAGGCCCACCATCCATTCGACCAGGTCGACGCCGGTGACTTGCTCGGTCACGCCGTGCTCCACCTGCAAGCGCGTGTTGACTTCGAGGAAGTAGAAGGCGCCGGTGTCGGCATCGAGCACGTATTCCACCGTGCCGGCGGAGCGGTAGTTCACAGCCTGGCCCAGGCGCACGGCGGCTTTCAACAGCGCATCGCGCGTCTCGGGTTTCAAGTGGGGCGCGGGCGTCTCTTCAATGACCTTCTGGTTGCGGCGCTGGGCCGAGCAATCGCGCTCACCCAAGGCGACGACGTGGCCGCGTCCATCGCCGAACAACTGTACTTCGATGTGGCGCGCGTGTTCGACGAACTTCTCCAGGAACAAGCCCGCGTCCTTGAAGTTAGACCGCGCCAATCGTTCGACGGCGCCATAGGCCGCACCCAATTCGGCTTCGTTGCGCACCAGGCGCATGCCGATGCCACCGCCGCCAGCCGTGCTCTTCAGCATCACGGGATAGCCGATGCGGTCGGCTTGCGCCCGTGCATCGGCCGCGTCGGCCAGCAGATCACTGCCGGGCAGCAAGGGCACATCGTGTTGCTGCGCCAACTCGCGCGCGGTGTGCTTCAAACCAAAGGCGCGCATCTGCCCACCGGTGGGGCCGATGAAGGCGATGCCCGCTTGCTCGCAGGCGTCGGCGAAGCCGGGGTTCTCTGACAGGAAGCCATAGCCTGGGTGGATGGCACCGGCGCCGGTAGACCGGGCAGCGGCGAGGATGCGGTCCACATCCAGGTAGCTCTGCGCGGCAGACGCGGGGCCGATGCACACGCTGGCATCGGCCATGGCCACGTGGCGCGCGTCGGCGTCGGCCTCGGAGTAAACGGCGACCGAGCGCAAGCCCATCTTGCGCAGGGTGCGGATGATGCGGCAGGCGATGGCGCCGCGGTTGGCGATCAGGACGGTGTCGAACATGATGAGGTCAGTCCCAGATCAAAAATTGCGCAGGTGTGGGGTTGTAGGCATTGCAGGGGTTGTTGAGCTGCGGGCAGTTGGACACCAGCATCAGGATGTCCATCTCGGCGCGCAGCTCCACGTACTTGCCGGGGCCCGAGACGCCGTCTTCGAACTTCAGGCCACCATCGGGCGTGACTGGCACGTTCATGAAGAAGTTGACGTTGGGCACCAGGTCGCGTTTGCCCAGGCCGATGTCGGCGTGCTGCAAGGCGATCAGGTAGTTGTCGCGGCAGCTGTGCATGAACTTCTTCTGCAAGGCGTAGCGCACGGTGTTGCTCTCGGCGGCGCAGGCGCCGCCCAGGGTGTCGTGGCGGCCGCAGGTGTCGGCCACGATGGTGAGCATGGGCCGCGCTTCGCTGCTCATCAGCACGGTGCCGGTGGTCAGGTAGATGCCGCCCTGCGACAGCATGGTGTCGGTGGCGCTGTAGTGCTCGGCCGGGTCTTGCGCGTTGTAGAAGATCACGTCGACGGCCTGGTTGCCTTCGAGGTCGACGATGCGCAGGGTCTGGCCTTGCTTGATCTGCAGCAGGTAGGGCTCGCCCGAGGGCAGCTTGTGGTTCAGCACGGCGCGCTCGGCTTGCAAGGCGCTTTCCTGGAGGCGGATGGCGGTCATGGTGTGGTCGTCCTCAGAGGTACAGCATGTCGGCGTTGTGGATGGCGCGGGCGCACTCGGGGCGGTAGGCGCGGCAGAAGTCGTCTTTCAAGGCGGGGCCGCTGCGCCAGGCGGCCAAGCCGATCTTCTTGGGCGCGTAGGCCTTTGATGGATCAAGCGGGTGCGGCGCGGTCGAGAAGGCGATCAAGGTGTCCATGTCAAAGCGCAGTTGCACGGCGCCGCCAGCCTTGGCGTGGCCTGGTGCAAACTGGAACAAGCCCTCTTCATCGACGCTGACCCTGCTGAAGAAGTTGACCGGCGCGATCAGGTCGCGGCGGCTCAGGCCGTGCTTGCCGATCTCGATCAACAGGCCATCTTTGCCGCTGCGGTACATGGCGTTGCGGTGCGTGTCGAAGCTGCGCTCGCCATACTGCTTTTTCAATCGCTCGGCATCCAGCAGGCCGCCCATGGGGTCGTGCCAGCCGACCGTGTCCAGCGTGATGCTGGCCAGTGATCGGCCCATGTCGCTCATCAGCACGTGGCCGCGCGCGTAGTGCGCCGTGTGCTGGGCCTTGAGCGAATCGGGCATGTTGTAGCGCTCCAATTTCTCGCGCGCTGAATACAGCACCATGCTGAGGTTGGCGCCGTCTTCCAGTGCCACCATGCGCAGGCTGCTGCCGCGCGGCATCACATACGACCAATGGCCGCCGCCGGGCACGATCTCGGACCACATCACTTTGGACTCGTCCAGATCGGGTGCGAAGCGCCTCCACAGCGCGGGCACGTCCACGGGGTCGGCCACGCTGGGGTTGGGCGGGATCTCGGTGAAGCTTTCCATGCTCAAGGCTCCTTCTTCTTGAATTAATGCGCTCATCAATGGGATGACGCGCCCGAGGCGACGTCCTGGGCCGACTTGCACAACTGGTCCAGCAACTCGAAGTCGGTCTTCATGCCCGAGGTCTCGCGGATGCGGTCGAGCAGCAATCGCTTGAGCTGCAGGAACTCGGGCGACAGCTTCATTTCCTGATCACGGATCAAAGGCAGCGGCACCGCGTGGATCGAATCGATGCGGCCTGGGCGGGGCGCCATCAGCACCACGCGGTGGCCCAGGTACATGGCCTCTTCCACGTCGTGCGTGACGAAGACGATGGTGGTGCGCTCCAGCTTGTGCACATGCATGATCAGGTCGTGCATGACCTCGCGCGTCTGCGCATCCAGCGCTCCGAAGGGCTCGTCCATCAGGATGATCGGCGGCTTGCTCATCAGCGCCCGCGCAATGGCCACGCGCTGCTGCATGCCGCCCGACAACTCGCTGGGGTAGGACTTGGCCACGTGCGTCAGTCCCATCAAACGCAGCAAGGCGTCGGCACGCCCGGCCGCGTTCTCCACGTCGTTGCTGGTGCGGCCATCCGTGTGGGTCTTGAGCTGGCGGCAGAACTTGATGTTGTCCTGCACCGTGAGCCAGGGGTAGAGGCTGTAGTGCTGAAAGACCATGGCGCGGTCTGGTCCTGGCCCGTGGATGGGCTGGCCGTTCACGCGCACGGCACCTTGGCTGTGCGTTTCCAGCCCGGCAATGGTGCGCAGCAGGGTGGACTTGCCGCAACCTGAGGCGCCCACCAGGGTCACGAACTCGTTGGGCGCGATGTGCAGGTTGATATCCTGCAGCGCGGGATTCAAAGCACCGGGGTAGGTCTTGTACAAGCCCTGGCATTCAATGCCCACGGACAGGGGAGGCGGGAAGGTGCTCATGGTCTTAACCTCGGACGTGCAGCCACGGGAAAGCCTTGCGGTGCGCGAGGCGGAACATCTGGTCGATCAGCAGGCCGATCAGGCCGATCAGCAAGATGCCGGCGAAGATCTTGTCGGTCTGCAAGAAGCGCTGGGCTTTCAAAATGGCGTAGCCCAGGCCCGAGTTGGCGGCCACCAGTTCGGCCACCACCAGGTAGGTCCAGGCCCAGCCCATGGTGATGCGCAAGGTGTCCAGCAGTGCGGGCTTCACCGAAGGCACGATCACCTTTTCCAGGATCTCGATGCGCGTGGCGCCCATGGTCTGCGCGGCCTCGATCTGCGGCAATGGCACCCGGCGCACGTCCTCGGCCACCATCAGCACCATCTGGAAGAAGGTGCCGATGAAGATGATGGCGATCTTGGCACCTTCATCGATGCCCACCCACACCATCACCAGCGGCACAAAGGCCACGGCGGGCATGTAGCGCACGAAGTCCATCAGCGGCTCCAGCAGGGCCTGCACCGAGCGCCAGGTGCCGATGAACAGGCCCAGCGGGATGGCGAGCAGTGCCGACAAGGCCCAGCCCACCACCACGCGCATCACGCTGATGCCCATGTCGCTCATCAGCCCATCGGCCCACCAGGCCTTGGCGCGGTCCAGCACCAGGCCGGGGCCGGGCAGGAAGACCGGGTCCAGCGTGCCCATGGCGGCCAACAGGGCCCACAGCAGCAAAGGCACGATCAGGCCAACGCCCGCCAAGGTCCAATAAACGGACGAGGGGATGGCCTGACGGATGGCCCACAGGCCAGGCGGCCGGGGCATGGAAGAGGGGGCTTGCGACATGGCTTTGCCTTGGTGTTTGCTTGGGGAAAGAGTCGGGGTGATGTCCAGGCTTCCGCAAGCTTCAGGCCGCGCTGGGCTGGCCAAAGCGCAGCGCAGGGGCGAAGTCTTGGTGCGGGGCGGGGGAGGGGGTGAGCAGCTGCGCCGTGGTGCCGGGCAAGTGTGCTGTCAGCGCCTCAATCGCGGCGACCGCAACCAAGGCGCTGAGCACTGAACTCTTTGGAGATGGCAAGACATGGCGCATGGGTGGCTCCAGGTGGGACAAAGACGCGATGAGAGAACACTTCAGCAATCGAAGCGAATCTCCCGGGCTTTTGTCCCGCCGTGGAGCCTGCGTTGGTGAATGTGCCAACTCAGGCCGATGGCTCTCGGACCAGACATTTGATTTGCACCAAACCGGAACCCTAGCCACCCTTTCGAGTCAACGACTGACGACGTCGTTTCTCTCTGTGAATGGCTATGCAAGCTTGATGCCAGGTTTTTTGCACCAGATTGGATTGATGAACCAAATTCGTTGGTGAGTTAGCCTGTCAGCTCTGCGACCAGTCAGCCTCTGGGGCGCTGGTGCTGATCAGGGTCTTGATCTCGCGGGCGGCCTCGTGGCTGCGCCGTGCCAGGGTGCGCACCTCGCGTGAATGATTGCAGTCCTTATCTGCGCCATATTCAGCGAACTTATTACCTTCATATGTAATAAATGATTGATTGTGGATTTCCGTGACGAATTACTTGCTTTTTCCATGGAGGGGCGTGTAATAGAAATCCATCGCCACAAGATTCGCAGGGGGAAACTATCATTGGTGTGTCATTTGACAGGTTTGGCATGATCCAATGCCCCCATTCCACTGCTTACACTGCTGAGCCATGCTTCCCAGAACCCTCGCCTTGGTCGACGACGACAAGGAGTACGCCGAATTCCTTTCGCAATATCTGAAGGAACAGGGCGTTCGGGTTGACGTTTTCGGTGACAGCAACCAGTTGTTGGTTCATGCCGATCCTTACGCCTACGATTTCTATGTGTTGGACTTGATGCTGCCCGGCATCGATGGCGAGGACTTGATCAAAGTCCTGCGATTGCGCACGCAGGCCGGCGTGTTGGTGGTGTCGGGTCGCCTGGCCCCGGATGTGTTCGAGAAGGTCATTGGTGCCGGGGCGGACATGTACCTCGTCAAGCCCGTCAAATTTGAACAAGTGGCGCTGGCCATTCAGGCGGTCTACCGGCGGGTCAGCGTGTCCAGCCAGCCAGAGCCGGATTGGAAATTCGACCGGCGGGCGAAACAGTTGGTGGCGCCAGATGGTGCCCACATTGATCTCAGCGACGCTGACCTGACGGTGATGGAGTGCTTTGTCGAAGCCGATGGGGAGCCGGTCAGCCGAGAAACCCTTCGGCAGTGCCTGGGTTGGACCCAAGAGGCCGACACGGCCGATGGCCTGAACGCCACCATTTATCGACTAAGGCGCCGCATCGAAAAAGCCACGCCGATGGCGGTGCCCTTGCACTCGAAATCAAGGGTGGGTTACTTGTTCAGGGCGCCGCTGCAGGCCATTTGAACTGCGTTATATGTAAGTGTTTGTAACTAAAATCATAAATGATTGATTGCTGACGATAAATGATCATGAGGCAGGCGAACTTGACCGTCTGTTCGCATGCAGTTCATTTCACATTTGTCGAAAGCAGCCATGAATTTCAACAACATGACGGTCCGCGCCAAGCTGATCTTGGCGTTTGGCGGCTTGGCCGCCCTGGTCCTGCTGGTCGCCGCCCTCGCTTTGCATGCCCTGGGCGACTCCAACGATCGATTCACCAACTACGTGAACGGCATCAATGCCCGCGCCAGGATGGCAGCGAGTTTGGCAAACGCCGTTGACCGGCGGGCCATCGCGGCCCGAAACCTGGTGTTGGTGAGCAAACCCGCCGACCTGGAGTCTGAAAAAGCACTGGTGACCAAAGCCCATGCCGATGCCGCAGACGCCTTGGCCCAATTGACCAAGATGGCCCAGGCGCCCGATGTGCCCGAGAAGGCCCGCAGCCTCATTTCGGAGATCAGCCGGATTGAACGCGCTTACGCGCCCGTGGCCCTCGACATTGTCGATCTGGCACTCCATGGGAAAAAAGAACAGGCCATCGTCAAAATGGACGACGAATGCCGTCCCTTGTTGGCCGCTTTGGTCAAGGCCTCAGCTGACTACCAGGACTACACGGTCGGCCGGGCTCAAGAGATCATGACCACTGCTGAAGCAGAGCAGGCCACGCAACGCCTCATCTTGATGATCAGCTGCGCAGCGGCCTTCATCTTCGCTGCCTTGGCAGGCATCGTCATCGGCCGCAGCATCACCCGCGCCCTCGGTGCAGAACCCGGCCAGTTGGGCGCCGCCGCCCAACAAGTGGCCTCGGGCAATTTGCTCGAACTCAAAGGCGCGGCTGATGCGCCCGCGGGCAGCGTGTTTGCCTACCTGGGGGCCATGCAGCAAAGCCTGTCCGAGGTGGTCAGCCAAGTGCGCCAGGCTTCGGATTCGATTGCAACCGGTTCGGTGCAGATCGCCACGGGCAACGCTGATCTGAGCCAACGCACGGAAGAGCAAGCCAGCAACCTGCAGCAGACCGCCGCGTCGATGGAGCAACTGACCGCCACCGTGAAGAACAATGCCGAAACCGCCCGTCAGGCCACGCAACTGGCTGGTGCGGCCAGCGCGGCGGCGGTGCAAGGTGGGCAGGTGGTTGATCAGGTGGTGGACACCATGAACGGCATCTCTGCTTCGAGCAAAAAGGTGGTCGACATCATTGGCGTGATCGATGGCATCGCCTTCCAGACCAACATCCTGGCGTTGAACGCGGCCGTCGAAGCCGCCCGTGCCGGAGAGCAAGGTCGAGGCTTTGCCGTGGTGGCCAGTGAAGTTCGAAGCCTGGCCCAGCGTTCAGCGGCCGCCGCCAAGGAGATCAAGGGCCTGATCACCGACAGCGTCGAGAAGGTGACCGCGGGCAGCGATCTGGTGGGCCAGGCTGGTCAGTCCATGAGCGACATCGTGATTCAGGTCAAGCGCGTGAATGACCTGATCGCCGAGATGAGCTCGGCCACGCAGGAGCAGTTCCAGGGCATCAACCAGGTCAGCGATGCCGTGGGCCAGCTTGATCAAGTCACCCAGCAAAATGCCGCCTTGGTGGAAGAAAGTGCCGCAGCGGCTGAGAGCTTGAGCCAGCAAGCAGGGCGGCTGGTCGACACCATGAGCGCCTTCAAGCTCAATGCTGGCGCGGCTTGATCGCGTCCTTCATTGATTGATCACCATGCGCATGGTGACGCCGGTCGGGACATTGCTGGCCAGTTCAACATGGCCGCCATGCAGCTCCATGACCCGGCGAACGATGTACAGGCCCAGGCCCAGGCTTTGAGTGGCACTTGAAATGCCACGTTGAAAGAGCAGCGGCACCAGGCTGGGCTTGATGCCTTGGCCGGCATCGATCACCTCGATCACCAAGGCCGGTGGCTCGTCCAGGTCTTCAACCCGGATCAGCACTTCGCTGTCTGCCGGGCTGTGCTTCAAGGCGTTGGAGAGCAGGTTGCGCAGCGCCAGCCGCATCAAGCTCATGTCCATCGAGGCGGTGCGGGTGCTGGTGAGCCGCTCAATGCGGACCCGTGCCCCTTGCGCCGCTGGCATGTCGGCGATGGCGACCGCCAGCAACACGTCGATGTCCGTGTCCACGCGCTGGATGGGATCGGGGCGAGCCAACAATGAGGCCACCGCCAGGGTGTTGTCGATGCTGGCCAGCACCTGGCCCATCACGGTTTGAGCGCGCGTCAGGCGAATGGAGGCGATCTCTTCACCCATCTCCGAGAGCGCCTGCGCCGCACTTTGCAAGGCCGCAGAAGCGTTGTTGAGTGGTTGCCGCACTTCATGGGCCAGCACATCGAGCATTTCGCCGCGCTCGTGCAGCAGCTTGTCCAGCTCTTGCGCATGCAACTCGCTCTGGGCGCGCAAGGCCTGCTCGCGCTGAAGGTCGATGCGTTGTTGGCGGTGGTGGGTGATGTCCTGGAAAGCGCCGATCAGCCGCACCGGAACACCGTCCTCGAACTCGACCTCACCGAAAGTGCGCACCCACAGGTGCCTGCCCTTGGCGCTGATGAACGGCAACTCGAGGTCCCACGGCTCGCCCAACTCAATGGCTTTGCGAACGGCATGTTCCACCACGGGCCGTGCCTCCGGGGCATAAAAGCTGATGCCATCTTTCACGTTGGGCTGGTAGTCAGGACCCACCTCGTGGATCTTTCGCGTTTGCTCAGACCAGATCACTTGCTTGTTGCGCAAATTGACTTTCCAGCCGCCAACGCCCGCCACGTGCCCGGTCTTTTTCAGGAGAGCTTCGCTGGCGCGCAGGCGTTGCTCTGAAAGGCGCTGTTCGGTCACGTCTTCAAGGGCACCCACAAAGCCATTGGTCAACCCGGTGTCACCTTGCACGCCCTGCGCCAGGGATCGCACCAACCGCAAGGTGCCATCGGGCCGCAACACGCGAAATTCGATGTCAAGCGTGGTCCCTGCTTCGACCATGGTTTGCCAGGCCCGCACCACCTGGTTCCGATCGTCCGGGTGCAGTGCCTCAAGCCAGCCCTGACCGAGGCCGTCGCTGGGCGCCAGTCCATGAATGTCTTGCCAACGCGCGTTGGTGTAGGTCAAGGAGCCTGACGCATCGGCGTGGTAAACGCCCAGTGGCAAGGATTCGGACAGCGCGCGAAATTTCCGCTCGCTGTGTTGCTGGGCGGTCTGGGCTACCTTGAGTTGGGTGATTTCGGTGACTTGCACCATGAACCCGACGACCTCACCGTCCAGCCAGTCTGGCACGTAATTGGCCAGGCTGTGGCGTTGAACCTGGTCTGGGCCGGGAATGAGCCGCTCAAAGGTCTGTTCTTCCCCCCGCAGCACGGCCTCGATGTGAGGCTGGTTCAATGAGAACAAGCGGGGGCCGAGCAGGTCCTTGATCGACGTGCCCAACAAGGCCTTGGGATCGACCCCGAACCATCGGGCGTAAGCCTGGTTGGCAAAATGGCAGCGCAGGTCGCGGTCCCAGTAGGCCAACATCGATGGCACGTGGTCCATCAACCGTTGCATGTAGTGGGCTTGGTCTTGCGGTGTGCTGCTGATCTTGGTGGCCATCTTGGATCTTCCATGGAGCGCCAGGGGCCTGGCATCAACCCATAATGATCGCCGACAAGGGCTTTGGGCATGAGGGAAAACTGGTCATGAGCAAATTGTTTGAATCCTGGCAAATGGGCGGTCTGCATTTGCCCAACCGCATCGTCATCGCGCCCATGTGCCAGTACTCGGCCACCAACGGCACGCCGGGTGACTGGCACATGATCCACCTGGGGCACCTTGCCCTGTCAGGGGCGGGCCTGTTGATCATTGAGGCCACGGGTGTGTCGCCCGAGGCTCGCATTTCGCCCCAAGACCTGGGCCTGTATTCGGACGAAAACGAGGCAGGCCTGGCCCGTGTTCTGCAGGCGGTGCGTGCCCACTCGCCCATTGCCATTGGCATCCAGTTGGCCCACGCTGGCCGCAAGGCTTCGACCAAGGTGCCCTGGGAAGGCGGCCAGCAGATTCGCCCCGACCAGCCCACCGGCTGGCAGACCGAGGCGCCCTCGGCCGTGCCGCACGCTGAAGGCGAAGTCGCGCCCCATGCCCTGGACGTCGGCGGCCTGGCCCGCGTGAGGGACGACTTCGCCAAGGCCGCCCAACGCGCTGCGCGCCTGGGCATCGACGGCATCGAGGTCCATGCCGCGCACGGCTACCTGCTGCACCAGTTTTTGTCGCCGCTGGCCAATCACCGGCAGGACCAGTACGGCGGCGGCCTGGAGAACCGCATGCGTTTTCCTTTGGAAGTGTTCGAAGCCGTGCGCGCGGTCTTTCCTGCCGACAAGCCCGTGTGGGCACGCATTTCCGCCACCGACTGGGTGCCCGGAGGGTGGGACATCGAGGGCAGCATCGCCTTCACCCACGCCCTGAAAGCGCGTGGTTGCGCCGCCATCCACGTCAGCTCGGGTGGCGTGTCGCCGGCGCAGGACATCAAGCTGGGCCCGGGCTACCAGGTGCCTCATGCCCAGCGCATCAAGGCCGAAGTGGGGCTGCCCACCATCGCTGTGGGTTTGATCACCGAGCCAGAGCAGGCCGAAGCCATCCTGGCCAAGGGCGAGGCAGACGCCATTGGCTTGGCGCGTGCCATGCTCTACGATCCACGCTGGCCATGGCATGCCGCCGCCAAATTGGGCGCGCAGGTCACGGCACCGCCCCAGTACCTGCGCTCGCAGCCACGCGAGTTCAAGAACCTGTTCAAGGCTTGAGCACCCTGGCACCTCGCGCTTTGCACTTCTTAACCTCCCGCACCTGCCGCATCTTCGGGTAGGCTGACGGGTTTCGCGCTGCTGCGCCTGGCGCCAGCTTCGGTACACAAACAACAAGGATCCCCATGAACATTGGTTCAGCCAAGCCCCGCTGGCACATGGCACTCGCGGTGCTGACCGCCTGCTTTTCTGCCTCGGCTTCCGCCGCGATCGCCATCGCGCCCGCCCCCACGTTGGAGAACACCGCCTACGTGGTGATGGACTTCGAATCGGGCCGCATCCTGTCGCAAGTCAACGCCGAGCAGGCTCTGCCGCCCGCCTCGCTGACCAAGATGATGACCAGCTACATCGTCGAGCAAGCCTTGAAGGCCGGGCGACTCAAGCCCACCGACATGGTCAGCGTCAGCGAAAACGCCTGGTGCCGCGGCACCAACGCCGAATCCTGCATGTACCTGCCGGTGCACGGCTCGGCCACGGTCATCGACATCCTGCGCGGCATCATCGTGCAGTCAGGCAACGATGCCTCCAAGGCGATCGCCGAGCACATGGCCGGCAGCGAAGCCTCGTTCGCCGTCATGATGAACCAGGAAGCCCAGCGCCTGGGCATGAAGAACACCTACTTCGCCAACGCCACCGGCCTGCCTGATCCCAAGCACCGCGCATCGGCGCACGATTTGGCCCTGCTGGCACGCGCCATCATCCGCGACAGCTCCGACTACTACAAGATCTACTCCGAGAAGGAGTTCAAGTACAACGGCATCAAGCAGGGCAACCGCAATGCGCTGCTGTACACCGACTCGTCGGTCGATGGCTTGAAGACAGGCCACACCGCCGAAGCGGGCTTCTGCCTGACCGCCTCCAGCAAGCGCAATGACATGCGTTTGATCTCGGTGATCATGGGCGCCAAGAGCATGCAGGCCCGTGCTGACCAGACGCGCGCGCTGTTCAACTGGGGCTTTGGTTCGTTTGAAGACGTCAGGCCCGTGGCCGCGAACGTGTCCCTGGCCACGCCCAAGGTGCGTTTCGGCAAGGTGGACCTGGTCAACGTGGGCCTGACCGCGCCCATGGTGGCGACCATCCCGCGTGGCCAGGCGGCCAACGTGAAGACGGACATCCAGATCACGCCTGGCATCACCGCCCCGATCGCCAAGGGCGCGGTGCTGGGCAAGGTGGTGATCTCGCTGGATGGCCAGAGCTACGGCGAGCAAGAACTGGTGGCGCTGGAGCCTGTTGATCAGGCGGGCTTCTTCAAGCGCCTGTGGCAGCGCTTCATGGAGTTCTTCAGCGCCTGACGGTGCTGGCGTCCTGCCCAAACAGGTGCTGGCGTGACTCCTCGTTCACCGAGGGCTTCTCGCCAGGGTTCACCTCGGCGGCCTTGGCATAGGCCCGCACCGTGGCTGGCCGGGCCTTGATGGCCTCGAACCAACGCTTCACATTGGGGAAGTCGTTCAAATCCTGCCGCTGGCGCTCATGCGGCACCACCCAGGGGTAGCTGGCCATGTCGGCGATGGAATACTCGCCCGCCAGGAACTCGCGATCGGCCAGGCGCTTGTCCATCACGGCGTACAGGCGCGCGGTTTCCTTCACGTAGCGCTCGATGGCATAGGGTAGTTTTTCAGGCGCGTACTGGCTGAAATGGTGGTTCTGCCCGGCCATCGGCCCCAGCCCGCCCATCTGCCAGAACAGCCATTGCAGCGTGTCATGACGGCCGCGCAGGCTTTGCGCGATGAACTGGCCGGTCTTGTCCGCGAGGTACAGCAAGATGGCGCCCGATTCAAACAAGGGCAGCGGCTCGCCACCATCTTTTGGCGCATGGTCCACGATGGCGGGGATGCGGTTGTTGGGCGCAATGCGCAAGAAATCAGGCGCGAACTGCTCACCCTTGCCGATGTGGATGGGCTTGATCTGGTAAGGCACCTGAGCCTCTTCCAGGAACAGGGTGATCTTGTGGCCGTTGGGCGTGGTCCAGTAGTAAAGGTCGATCATGTCGGGCCTCGTGATGTGCTTTCGCCAGTGTGCCCGCCATGGAGATCACCCAAGCTGGCTGGGGATACTCGGCGGGCGCGCCGATTGCTCGATGCTGTTGGGCACGCTCGCCCGGCTTGATGAACCTGGGGATCCACGACATGCTTGAAAAACTGCCCGATGTGATTGGCCACGTCCTGCACGACCAGCGCGCTGGCTTGGACAAGCTGGCCTTCAACAAGGTGCCATTGCGCTCGGGCATGGCGGCCATCACGGTGTCCAGCCTGGCATTTCATGACCACGCGCCTTTGCCGGTGCTGTACACGGCCGATGGGGCGGGCACCTCGCCTTCGCTGCAATGGCGCGGCCTGCCGCCACAAGCCCAATCGGCCGTGTTGATCGTGGAGGACGCTGATTCGCCCACCCCGCAGCCTTGGGTGCACGCCATCGTGGTTGGCCTGCCGCCAGGCGATGGTGCCTTGCGAGAGGGCGCGCTGGATGCGCACGAGGGCCATCTGCCGGAATGGGTGTGCGGACTCAACTCCCTCCTGCAAGCTCAGTGGCTGCCGCCCGATCCGCCGCCCGGGCATGGGGTGCACCGCTACGCGTTCCAGTTGTTTGCACTCTCGACGCTGCCAGCATGGTCCGCCAAGCCGGGTCGGGAAGAAGTGCTGGAGACATTGCAAGCCCATGCCCTGGCCAGTGGTTGCCTGATCGGCACGTACGAGCGCCCGGATGGCTCTCAAAAGATCGAGCAAACCCAGGCTTCAACGGTGCCTGTCGGGCCTCTGGCTGTTTAAGGCGCGCTGCTCAGCGCAGAAGGCGGCCGATCAACAAGCCTGCGACAGCGGCGAGCAGCACACTGCTCAGCGGTCGATTCCGGATGTGTTGGCCGGCGAAACTGACCCAGGCGTCGCGTGTTTCGCCCAAGGCCTCGGCCCTCGCCGCTGCATGGTCGACCACATGGTGGGCCGCCCGTGCCATTCGTTCGACCGCTTCGTTCGCCCTGAGTCGTTCAGTGGCAGCAATGGTGTGCGTCATGATGAAGTCTCCTGGTTTGAAAGAGATGCCTTTGGAGCGGCAAACCGCGTGCCGAAGCAGTTCACAATGAACACATTGCGCATGATTCAACGGAGAACTGCCCATGGCATCCGACACGGCCGTCGACCTCGTGGCCTCCCGCCGCCACCAGATGTTCCCGGTGCTCAACGCGGCGGAGATCGAACGTCTGGGCCGCTTTGGCACCGTGCGCCGCTACTCTGCAGACGAGTGCTTGTTCACCGCTGGCGAGTTGGGGCCAGGCATGTTCGTGGTGCTCAGCGGTGTGGTGGCCATCACTCAGCGCAATGGCCTGGGGCAGGTGGTGCCCATCGCGCAGCAAGGCCCTGGCCATTTCCTGGCCGAAGTTGGGCAGTTGTCCGGCCGGCCAGCCTTGGTCGATGGGCAGGCAGTGGGCGATGTTGAAGCCTTGTTGATCGAACCCGCCGCCCTGCGCGCCTTGCTGATCGCCGAGGCCGACTTGGGCGAGCGCATCACGCGGGCCCTGATCCTGCGCCGCGTGGCCCTGATCGAATCGGGGGCCAGTGGGGTCGTGCTCATCTCGCGTTCCGACGCGCCCACACTGGCTCGGCTGCAGAATTTTTTGCGACGCAACGGGCACCCTTACCACCACCTGGATCCCAACGACGACCACGACGCCCAGGTCTGGACCGAGCAATACCAGCTCGGTCCGTTCGAGGTGCTGGCCGTGTGTCCCACGGGCGCCGTGCTGCGCAACCCCACCGATCTCGAGTTGGCCCGCTGCCTGGGCATGGTGGACACGGTCGACCACACCGATCTGTACGACGTGGCCATCGTGGGCGCGGGGCCTGCGGGTCTGGCCACCGCGGTGTATGCCGCCTCCGAAGGGCTGCGCGTCATGGTGATGGATTGCCGGGCGCATGGCGGCCAGGCTGGCGCCTCGGCCCGCATTGAAAACTACCTGGGCTTTCCCACCGGCATTTCCGGGCAGGCCCTGGCGGGCCGGGCTTTCGTGCAGGCGCAAAAATTTGGCGTGGAGATGCTGATCCCGGCCCAGGTGGTGTCGCTGGATTGCAGCCGACGCGAAGCCGAAGGCGAGTTGGGCGTGTTGCTGGCCGATGGGCGGCGCATCCGTGCGCGTTCGGTGGTCATGGCCACGGGCGCCCGCTACCGCCGGCTGGACGTGGACAACCTCGCCGCGTTTGAGGGGCGCGGCGTCTGGTACTGGGCCTCGCCCATCGAAGCGCGCATTTGCCGAGACCAGCAGGTTGCATTGGTGGGCGGCGGCAACTCTGCCGGCCAGGCCGCCGTGTTCCTGGCTGCGCACGCCGCCAAGGTCATCATGTTGGTGCGCGGCGAGGGCTTGTCGGCCACCATGTCCAGATACCTGATCGAGCGCATCGAGGCCACGCCCAACATCGAGTTGAAAACGCACCGGGCCGTGACCGCCTTGCATGGTGATGCCGAAGCGGGCCTGCAAGGCATTGCCATTCAACACCGCCAGACGGGCGGGGTTGAGACCCACGACATCCGCCACCTCTTCCTATTCGTGGGCGCCGATCCTGAAACCGAGTGCATGGCCAGTTGCCATGCGGCGCTGGACCCGGCGGGCTTTGTGCTCACGGGCGATCAGGTGCGATCGGCCAGCTGCAAAGCCCTGCGGCCCGGCGCCAGCCTGGAATCCAGCATCCCCGGTGTGTTCGCGGTGGGCGATGTTCGCTCAGGCTCGGTCAAGCGCGTGGGGGGCGCCATTGGCGAAGGTGCGGCGGTGGTGCCGCTGATTCACGCCTTCCTGACGGGGCTCACTTCTTGACGGGGATGGGCCGAGCCCGGTCCACCGCCACGGCCGTCACGCTGTTCTGCGGCGAGCCTTCAATGACGCGGTCCGAGTAGGTCAGGTAGACCAAGGTGTTGCGCTTGGCGTCCACCATGCGCACGATGCGCAGCTTCTTGAACACCAGCGAGATGCGTTCGCTGAAGACTTCTTCCTGAACGGGCAGCGGGCCGCTGATGGTGATGGGCCCCACCTGGCGGCAGGCGATCGAGGCTTCGGAGCGGTCTTCGGCCAAGCCCAGCGCCCCTTTGATGCCGCCCATCTTGGCCCGCGAAACGTAGCAGGTGATGCCAGCCACCTTGGGGTCATCGTGCGCATCGATCACGATCTTGTGATCGGGCCCGATGAACTTGAACACGGTGTCGACTTCGCCAATGGATTCAGCGTGAACGAAGGACGAGGCGGCCAGCAGCGCCAAGGCCAGGCTTCTTTTCATGGCTTCTCCTGAACAGGGGGGCAACGGTAGGTTTTGGCCACGACGGTGGTGCTGGTGTAGCCCGCGTCGGGGCGGTCCCAGACCACGTGCGTGGCGCCCTGCACATCGGCCCGGCGCAGCAGCTCCTGGCGGATGTCGTCGGCGCCCTTGAGCGCGAAAAAGCCGGACAGTCCGGAGCTGCCGCTGATGTCACCCAGGTATTGGCAGCGTGCCATGGCGCCGGTCTCGCTGGCCACCACCGACCCCGCGTAACGCGGGCTGGACATGGTGCCGCAAGCGGCCAGACCGCTGGTGGCGGCCAAGAGGAGGAGGGTGAGGCGCAGGTGTGTCATGCGCCCACTGTAGCCTGATAAAACCAAACCGTCAGTTCGCCCTCAACCTTGCGCCAACAGCAGGCTGCCGACGCCCGTCACGGCGCCCAGCAGCGCCAGGCCTGCCAGCCACATCACCCTCACCCGGTTGGTCTCGATGCGTTGGATGAGTTGGGCGTTCTGCTCTGCCAGGGCCTTGATCAATTCTGACGAGGCCACGAGTTGCTCGTGAGCCTGGGCAGTGGCGGCTTCCAGGGCCGCCACACGGCCCTCCAGCACCGCCAGGGCTTGAGCCGGTGGCGACGACGATGCCGTCGTTGAGCCAGTGGCCGTGGGCGCGGGGGCGGCCGGTTTCTTGGACACGGTGCTCCACAGTTTTTTGGCGCCTTCTGCCACCTTGGGCGCGTTGCTGATCACGTCCGACCAGGGAACCGCTTGCAAGACCGAGAGCCAACCAATCGCCATGGAACGTCCTTCAGTGAATCTGACTGAACTTGAAGGACTCATTCTGGCACCGTGATGCCGTGCCGTGGTCCTGTGGGGCTGAATCTCATTTTTACTTTTGTGGCGAAACCGCGTAATGTTCTGCCAGTTCTGGGCGCATCAGGCGACGTTGACGCGACGCCATCCCCACAACAATCAGCACGGCTCCGCCAGGGATGGTTGTCATGAAACTTCGCCTCAAATTGCCACTCGCCTTCGCCGGCATGTTGGTGCTGGTGCTGGGGGCGGCGCTCTTTGGCATTCATCAACTGAACCAGGCCCTGACCCTGTACGGCACGGTGGTGCAAGACCACGTGGCGCACGAACGCGCGGTGGGCCGCATTGAAAGCGCCTTCAAGACGCAGGTGCAAGAGTGGAAGAACACGCTTTTGCGGGGGCAACAGCCCGAGCAGTTGAGCAAGTACTGGTCGGCCTTCCAGGCCAGTGAGCGGGAAGTGGCGCAAGCGGCCCGCACCTTGGACGGGCAATTGGCCGCCGGGCCCAGCAAAGCCTTGATCCAGCAATTCATTCAGGCACACGCCCGCATGGGCCAGAGTTATCGCCTGGCCTATGCCAAGTTCATCGACAGTGGGCATTTGGCACCCGTGGGCGACGCGGCGGTCAAAGGCATGGACCGTGAACCCGCCAAGTACCTGGCACAGGCCAGCCAGCGCATTGCCGCCGACAGTGCCGCGGTCGCCAAGCGGGCCACCGATGACGCCCGGCAGGCCGCAGTTTTGAGTGTGGGCATCATGCTCGCTGTCACCGGATTGGGCGTGGGCATCGGGGTCATGGTGAGCCGGTCCATCGTCAATCCGATCGACCGGGCGGTGCTGTTGTCCAAGGCCGTGGCCGAGGGTGACCTGACCCAGTCCATCCACGTGCAGGGTCGTGATGAAGTGGCACAGCTGCTGGGAGCCCTGCGCGAGATGCAGGGCAACCTGGTGCGCATCGTGCGCGAGGTGCGCTTCAACGCCGAAAGCGTGGCCAATGCCAGCTCCGAGATCTCGCACGGCAACAACGACCTGGCCAGCCGCACTGAAGAGCAGGCCAGCGCCTTGCAGCAAACTGCGTCGTCGATGGAGGAAATCAGCGCCACGGTGAAGCACAACGCGACCAATGCACTGGAGGCCAATCAACTGGCCAAAGGTGCCAGCGCGGTGGCGGTGAAAGGCGGCGAGGTCGTGGGCGAGGTGGTGGAGACCATGCGGGGCATCAATGACAGTTCACGCCGCATCGTGGACATCATCAGCGTGATCGATGGCATTGCTTTTCAGACCAACATCCTGGCCTTGAACGCGGCGGTGGAAGCGGCCCGCGCGGGCGAGGAAGGCCGCGGCTTTGCCGTGGTGGCCAGCGAAGTGCGCTTGCTGGCCCAGCGCTCGGCCAATGCCGCCAGAGAGATCAAAACCCTGATCGGAGCCAGCGTCGAGCGCGTCGAGCTGGGCAGCCAGCTGGTGGACAAGGCGGGCATCACGATGGCCGAAGTGGTCTCGGCGATTGAGCGCGTCACCGAGATCATGGGCGAGATCAGCATCGCCAACAGCGAGCAAAGCTCAGGCATCGCGCAGATTGGTCAGGCCGTGCAGCAGATGGACCAGGCCACCCAACAGAACGCGGCCTTGGTGGAAGAGGGCGCGGCGGCGGCCGAGAGCTTGAAGGTGCAGGCCCAGCAACTGGTGCAATCCGTGGCGGTGTTCAAGCTGCAGGCGGTTTAGTCCTGCACGGCGTTCCATGGGGCATCTTTTTTTCCCGCCTGGCCACCCACACCTGCCTGCCTTGCGTGGAGGCCTGCTGGCACTGTTGGCCGCCGTTTTGTTTGGCTTCAGCACGCCCTTGGTTCAACGGTGGGGCGTGAGCATCGGCACGTTCTCGACCGCGAGCTTGTTGTACGCGGGCGCGTCGCTGATGGGCCTTGGCTTGCGGCGCGCGGTTGAGCGTGAGGCCCAGGTGCGAGGCAGCGATGCCCCTCGTCTGGCGCTGATGGCCCTCTTTGGCGCCATGATCGGGCCGGTGGCTTTGGCCTGGGGCTTGCAGCACACCAGCGGCACCAGCGCCTCGTTGATGCTGACACTGGAAGCCGTCTTCACCGCGGTGCTGGCCCGGCTCTGGTATGGCGAGACCATCGACCGCCGGGTGGTCCTGGCGATGACCTTGCTGACGCTGGGAGGCATGGTGTTGGTGCTGGATCGCACCGATGCGGGCCGCGGTCAGGTGGCGGGTTTGTTGGCCGTCATGGCCGCCACGGCGGCCTGGGGTGTGGACAACGCCTTGTCGCGCGCCTTGGCGGAGCGAGATCCTGGTCAGGTGGTGATGCTGAAGGGGGCCATCGGAGCCACGGCCACCGCGTCCTTGGCTGTGTTTTTTGGCGAGCCCCTGCCTCGGGTGTGGCCGGTCGTGGGTTTGCTGTTGGTGGGGGCCTGTGGCTACGGCCTGAGCCTGCGCTTTTACCTGCTGGCGCAGCGTGCCTTCGGGGCTGCCCGAACCGGTTCGGTCTTCGCCTTCGCCCCCTTCATCGGGGCTTTGTTGGCGGCCTACATGGGTGAAGGCATCAGCCTCTGGATGCTGGGCGGCGCTGCGCTGATGATCTGCGGCCTGGTGCTCCATCTGGCCGAGACGCATGCGCATGAACATGAACACACGCCGATGGCGCACGAACACGCGCACTCGCACGACGACGGGCACCATGGCCACCTGCATGATCCGATGCCCACTGGGATGCACAGCCATCCCCACCGGCACGAGCTGGTCCGGCATTCGCATGCGCATGTGCCTGATGAGCACCACGCGCATCCGCATTGAGATGCCAAGCTTTCATCAAGCCTGCCAAACCCCGTAGCCCTCTTCACGCAAGCCAATGGCCAGCTCCACCTCCATGTCCCTGGCGGCTTCGTAAGGCATGGGGTTGTAGACCTCGTACAGCTTGGGCAGCAAGCGCAAGCCATATCTGGTCACGAAGCGATTGGACTGCACGCCCGCCTTGTGCCTGTCAAAGCGCAGATCGGGGTCCAGGCCGGTCATGCCCACGTACACAAAAGGCTTGCCCAGTTGGTAGTCAGGATTGGCCTTGCGAAAGCTGGGCTCGTTCCAGACCTGATCGGCCAACTCCACCACGTAGACGTGATGATGGTGTTTGGTGCGCGATGCTTTGGGCTTCACCATGGCTACTTGGCCTGGGCATAGAAGCGCTTGACCTTGGCGCTGCGCAGGATGTAGATGCCCACGCCCAAGACGAGCGATGCCCAGAGCAGGGCTGCAAGGAGGTGGGCACCGGACACGTCAACGGACACGCCCAGCAAGGCAGCCCAGGCCAGCGCCGTGACCAGGGTGCTGCCCACCACGAACGCGATGGCCACCCTGGCGATGACCACTGTGGCCAGAAGGCAGGTGAGCAAGCGCGGTATGAGGCTCACTTCTTCAGCGCTTCTTTGCAAAGATGGTGCCTTGCTCAACTTTGACGCTCAGGTTGTGGCGGGATGCGATGTCGTGCAGCACGGTGTCCCATGGCACGCAATCGTAGTTGAACGCGCCGGAGCCGTTCACCGATGGCTCTGCGGCCAATTTGTTGCCAGAAAAATCGGCCAGGAGTTGAAGGGTGGTTGTCAAAGGCATGTCGGTGAAGTTGATTCGAAGCTCCTTGCCAACACACTTTCTCTGGCCGAGCGAAGCATCCTTGTTGGCAAGGACCTTTCCGCCAGCGCAGGGGGTGGCCTGGTAAACCGTTTTGCCACTTTCCTCGCACTTGTAGACAGCGCCAAACGCCGTTGATTGGCACAGCGCCAGGATGACCAGTGAAGTTGATGTGAGGGTTTTGAGGCGGGCCGGCTTGATCATGAGATTCCTGAGTTGATTGGGGCATCGGCCTTGTCCTACAGGCAATGCATTGGGTGTCTGACGGTCTGGACGGCATGCGACGTCCATCATTTGGGCATCCCTTGGTCCCGTCGCGCTGGAGCTGACCGTCATGAAAACCCTAGGACTTTATGCCCTCATCATTTCCTTGGCTTCTTTGGCGGCTGCGGTGCTGCCGACCGAAGACCCCGCCGAAATGCATGTTGCCTTGGCAATCGGCGGACGTGGCTCGGTCAGCCCTTGAGCTTGGTGCGCTGTTGCGCCTCTGGGGTGGAGTACCACATGTCAACCAGGCCCGAAGCGGACAGAGTGGTTACCTCAGGGCGTGCGGCAAGCCAGGTCAGCACCGCTGATCGGTCGTCTTCGGTCACACTTTGTCGGCCCAGTTTGTCGATGGCGCCGCCAGTGGCCCAGCCTCCGAAGCTGAGGTTGCGCGGCCCGATGGCTTGAGTCAGGAACGAGTCCACCAGGGCTTCGTCGTCGGCGTCAGGGGCCAGTTCGGCTTCGAACAGAAACCCCAATTGCTGGAACTCACCGACGTGCAGCTTCTTGCGCAGGCGGCGGCTTCTTGTTTTTGCCATGAATTCTTTCTGTGATGTAGTGAGCGCCGTATTTTGAGGGGTCCAGCGTCTTTCTTCGCATCAAGGCGGCAGTTCCATCTGCGTCAGTGCGTCTTCGATCGCCTTGGCATCTCCTGGCCGCACCAGCCTGGCCACCTCCTGCCCATCCGATAAAAAAATCAGGGTTGGCCACAGTTTGACGCGGAAAGAGCGGCCCAAAGCTCGCCCCGGACCGTCCTCGACCTTGAGGTGCGGCACACCAGGATGTCTGATCAAGGCAGCCGTGATCGAAGGCTGGGCTGCGCGGCAGAACCCGCACCACCCCACACCAAACTCCAGCACCAAAAGGCCCTGGGTGGCGTCGAGCTGCGCCCTGGTTGGTGCATCTGCCGTGTAGTCCTTGCTGAGCGTCATCTTCATTCTCCGGTGATGGTTTGAACGCGGCAAACGACATGCCAGCGAAAAGCCGCGCCCATTGTCATGAAAGACTTGGGATGGGCACGTGGCTTGCCGAAAAGGAGCGAAGCCGTGGCATGTCGCTGCGGTCACGAGGAGAACTCATCATGGCCATCACCTATGACAAAGAGCATGTGCATTCGAAGGATCCCATCACCAAAGCCCCTGATTTCCATCCCGTTGGCACCGGGGTCGGTGCTGCTGCAGGTGGCGTGGCCGCAGGGGCGGCCGTTGGCACGGTGGCAGGCCCGGTAGGAACCTTGGTGGGCGCGGCAGTCGGCGCCGTGGTCGGGGGCTTGGCTGGCAAGGCCGTGGCGCATCGCATTGATTCGGACGAAGAGGATGCCTATTGGCAAGAAAATTACAGCAGCCGTTCTTACGTGAACCCCGACACCACTTATGACGACTACCGCCCAGCCTACCGCCTGGGCGTCAATGCTTACAGCAACCACCCCGGTCGTTCTTTCGACGAGGTGGACCATGAGCTGGGCCAGAGTTGGGACAGTGCTCGCGGCAGTTCCAGTCTGTCGTGGGACCATGCCAAGCACGCGGCGCGTGATTCATGGCATCGGGTGAGCGACCGTGTGGAACGGGCCATTCCTGGTGATTCTGACCGGGACGGCAAGTAAATCAGAAAGTCGTCCAACTCCGTGCACGCGGTGATGCCGCGCAACAGCCCTGAGCTAGATCGCTCGGGGCTGTTTCATGGCTGCGTGCGGTTTTGCCTATGGCGTCCATCGGTGGGCAATTTGCGCCGCATCTTCTACGTCCGCCGCGTTGACGCTTCGCTGGACAGTGCCACGGTGAAAGACATCGTCTTCAAATCTCAGCGCAACAATCGGCAAAAGGACGTGACCGGCGTTCTGGCTCATTCAGGGCGGCATTTCGCGCAGGTGCTTGAAGGTACTGCGGACAACCTGACTGCTTTGGCCGACAAGATCGGGCGCGACAAGCGCCACACTGAAGTCACCGTGACCGCGGTGGCACCTTGGCCCGCAAGATTTTTCTTCATGTTCGCGACCTGGCCAGGCCCTAGGATCGGGCACGCTGCTTGCCGAAGCTTGGGGACATCAACCACAAGGAGCATTGCCATGAACAAAGACCAAGTCAAAGGCGCCGTCAAGGATGCCGCAGGTAAGGTGCAGCAAAAGGCGGGCGATCTCGTCGGCAACCACAAGCAGGAAGCCAAGGGGCTGGCCAAGCAAGCCGAGGGCAAGACCCAGAAGGCCGTTGGCGATGTGAAGGAAGCCGTTAAGGACGCACGCAAGTAAGTCGCGGCTGCACCGCTGCTTGAGCCCGCTTCGGCGGGCTTTTCTTTTCAGGCTGGCCTGTAAATTCAAGGAGCCCTAGCCCAGCGGCTACCCGCCAGCGCGCGACCCGACGCAGCGCTTCTGGCTGGTCAAGGCCGAGGGTGCCCCATCGTTCTATGCCGGCGTCGATTCCTCGTACGGGATCGTGGCTGAGAACGCTTTGCTGCCGATCGGTGGGGCAGGTGGGATGGACCTGGTGGCCGCGGAGCGCGAGACGGAAGACTGTTGCTAGCGGCACTGTGAGGGCGCTACTTACTGCGCTTTCGCCGCGGCTTGGTCGGCAAGCTCAGGGCGCTGGCCCACAGATCGACCATCTGCTTGGTGCCCTCGGTCACCATTGCATTGGCCTGGCGCTTTGTTTCGGCCGTGGCGCGGCCCCGAGCCGAGCCAATGGCTGCATTGGCCCCGCTGAGCCACATGCTCATGAACGGGTTCTTCTTGGTCCAGGGGTTCTTCATGGCGCTTCTCCTGCAGTGCGTTCTTGCAGGCAAACAGCGCGCCATGGTAATCCGGGTTCGAGTCCGGCCCGGGGAATCGAACCTGCATTCCTAGGGCAGCGGATTTTGAATCCGGCGCGGGCTTGCCCAGGCGGCCGAGCGAGGTGCTGCGAAAGCAGTTGTTTAGAAGGCAATTGGTCGGAGGGACTCGAACCATCCGGACAGGATTTAGAGCAGAGGACTCTCAATCACGCCGCTCTTGAATGGGTGCAATTGGGTTATTTAATGCGCCAGCGGCTTTCATGGGTGCAAAATTAATGGGTGCAATTGGTTGTAGTATTGGATCCAATGATCCAAGCCGCATCCCTCCAAATCACGCCAGAGATCCTCACGCTCATCTCAGGCATTGACGAGTTCAAAGGCGCTTGGCGCGCACTCGGCACCCTCGCGCCTGATCGCCTGTCAGCACTGCGCCGGGTGGCCACCATCGAAAGCATTGGCTCGTCCACCCGCATCGAGGGCAGCAAGCTGTCCGACCGTGAGGTCGAGCGCCTGCTGTCCAACTTGCAGATCAAATCGTTCGCCACCCGCGACGAGCAAGAAGTGGCTGGTTACGCCGAGGTCATGGAGTTGATGTTCTCGTCCTGGCAGGACATCACCCTGACCGAGAACCACATCAAACAGTTACACCGTAACTTGCTGGTCTACAGTGAAAAGGATGCCTGGCATCGGGGCAACTACAAGACCACGTCGAACAGCGTGGTCGCCTTCGACGAAGACGGCAAGCAGCTTGGCGTTGTCTTCGAAACAGCAACGCCTTTTGACGCGCCGCGCTTGATGGCCGAGTTGGTGAGCTGGTTCAACGAGCAACGAGAGACCAACAAGCTTCACCCACTGTTGCTCATTGGCATCTGGGTCGTGGTCTTCCTCGAGATCCACCCCTTTCAGGATGGCAATGGCCGCCTGAGCCGCGTCCTGACCACCTTGCTGCTGCTTCAGGCCGGGTATGCCTACGTGCCCTACAGCTCGCTGGAAAGCGTGGTTGAGCAAAGCAAAGAAGCCTATTACCTCGCCTTGCGCCAAACACAGGGCACGATCCGAACCGTGGCACCCAACTGGCAGCCTTGGATCACCTTCTACCTGCGCGCGCTGGCCGAGCAAGTGCGCAAGCTCAACCGCAAGGTTGAACGTGAGAAGCTGGTGCTGGCGGCTCTGCCAGAACTGTCTCTGCACATCGTCGAATTTGCGCGGGAGCATGGGCGCATCACGATGGGCGATGCCATCCGATTGACCGGCGGCAACCGCAACACGCTCAAGCAGCATTTCCGCGCTTTGGTGGAAAGTGGCGCCCTCAGTCAGCAGGGTGCGGGCCGTGGTGTTTGGTACCAACTGAGGTGAGCAGACACCCCATGGGATGTGTTGCGACGAAAAAAATCCCTAAGTCGTTGATTACTTAGGGATTTTTGGATCTCAAGAGCTGTCTTGAGACCATTGAATGGGCCGGGGTCACACGAAACATAGGCTGGAACCCGCATGGATGCTAGGGTTTGACGTTCTGCAGGGTGAGAGTTACCCGCAAAGTTACCCGCAGCGACTTGATCTTGGAGAGCTTGGCCTACTCAGCCTTCGGGCTAGCGGGCTTTGCTGCGGCTTTTCTACGTGGTTTAGATCCCCGAACCTGAAAAGCTGGCCACCACTGGCCAAGCCTTTGTTTAATTGTGGCAAGGACGGACTCTCCATTTTGGATCGAATGGAGCATGTGCGCTGGCACCTCAGTAAATGCATGATGGGTCATCCGTTCAGGAGAGATCCGAATGAAGTATTTGATGTCGACCGGCGACACCGCAGCTTTGCTCTCGGCGTCAAGATCGAACACGCAGATGTAAGCGTTCAAAGGCGGTTCTGGCGGGGATCCCGGCGCTACGCAAAGGCGTTTTATGCCTGGTGATTCATCCTCCAAGGCAGGCGCCCCGAGAAACGGCTGCCAAGAGTCCCAAACCGATTGAGGAATCGCCAATACGGTACCTGCCGCGGCAGAGCCTTCACCCGCCAACCTGAATTTAAGCAGCATTTGATAGAAAGTCCGCTTGAACACGTTGGCAATGTTTGGCCCTTCGACGTCCTTGCCTGCCCATTTGCCAAGGTTAGCTTTCAGTGCATCAGCAAATGTTTCTTCATGCAGCCGCAAGCCATCGCGGAGGTTAGATACCGCGTGCTTGTAAGTGCCGTGATAGTCCATCGTTTGAAGTTCGAGGATGCCGTAGCGCGATACCATGAAGCCGCCCGCGCCATCCGGGCGAATCTCCACAACGGTCACATCGAACGACATTTCAGGCGACCGATGCGTGCCGATCACCGAGATCTCCCCGCCCAGCTTGTCTTGGAAGAACACATAGCCAGCGCCACGCTCGTTCACCTGCTCGATGAATCTCTGTAGTTCGTCATCCACCTTTAAAATCGACACCGGAACGGGCTCTACAGGTTCGGCTAACCCAAAGATCAACTGGCACGCGCGTGTAACGATCGAGGAACTGATTACGCGGTATGGACAGACTAGCCAGTCCTGCCTTGGGCCGTTGCTGGAACTGCTGATCGTGCAGACACCCTTGCTGTTCTCGTTTTTGGTGCAATTGGTAGAGCGATGAAGCACATCGCTTAGAAACGGGCACTTGCCGGCGTTGGCATCGGTCACTGCCCCAACGTCGAGTCTGACATTGGGATAGATACGTTGTCCAAACCACTCACTGACGTAGTTTCCGCGGCTGCCTTTTAGTGTTTCCATCAAACTTGGTTTTTTGTAGTTGTATAAATTGGACTTGAGCATCGAACCCGATTGCACTCCGCCCATGTTCCAGGGCAATTTCTAGCGCTCTGCCTGTCCCTGAGAACGGATCCAATACTTTGCCATCAGGGGGGCATGAAGTAAGGATCCGAGGTTCAATTAAATCTCGAGGAAATGTCGCGCTGTGACCTGCTTCGCCAGGTGCGACATTAACAGTCACAACATCGCCAGCGCGCGGTTCTGCATGTTCGATGTTGTAGTAATAAGTCGCGCGCCCAGCAGTAGGTTTTTTCACAAAATGAAAAAAATGCTCGTGAACGCTCCGTAGTCGGTCACCTTCTGGGCGAGGTACGGCATTCGGCTTATGCCAAATCACATCATTACGAAGAATCCAACCGCGTTCTTGCATCGCAATCGCAAAACGAGCCGGAATAAGCAACAAGTTTTTTTCAGCACGAATTCCGCCCGCCGGTGTTTTGCGGCGATAACGCTCATCAGACCCCAAACCTTGCCGCCCTTGCTCGCGAATACTTGCCCAACGCGCAAAATAGGTATCACCGATGTTGATCCACATCGATCCACCGGCTTTAAGGCTCCGCTTCGCCTTATCTAGAATTTCGGAAAGGTGCTGGACAAACCACTCAGGGTACGGCTCAAGGCCGAGAAGACCTCCGTGTTTGCGATACCACTCATAACCAGGGCTTATGGGTCCAATCTCGCGCACCGTTGGGATGTCATTGAAGTAGTCCCAATTGTGTGGGAGTCCGTAGTCGCGATGCCCCCAGTAGGGCGGCGACGTAATCACCAAGTCGATTGAGTTCTTGGCTACTTCGTCGAACAGGTCATAAGCGTCACCAAGGCGTAGCTCAGCAAGGGGCTTTGCTGGGCTATGTCGCTTTTGCGCAGCTGGTGTAACTAGTACATGTTCATCCATCCAGTCATTTTAGGGTCGACATTGACGTTTCAAGGAGAAAAAGCTGTAGTCATACCAAAGATGCTGCTGCCGTTGTTTCTCGTCTTTGAGTCCCAACGATTTCGCATGCAAGGCCATGCCGCTCGACTTGCCACTTGCAAACGGTCGGATGCCCGGTCTGTTGTGACTCTTCGGGTTGTGAGTAGCCTGCATCCACTTGACGATGTCTTGAGATGGTTGTTTACTGAAAGCTCTTCTGGGCTCCTTGTCCCCGTCCATTGAGGAGAAAAAGGCGTCGCAGTCGTTACCTGCCTTCGAAGAAGGTGCACTCGTTGCACCGCCCCAGTCCGTCAAGGGCTGCAAGCGTCACCATGCGGCTCTGCCGCATCTTGTTCGAGGCGCTAATGCTGGCTAGACCGGCGCGCCGTCTCACCGCATGCTGCATCAATGGCATGCCCATGCAGTACCCACGCTCGGTCGTGGAGGCGAAGCATCCGTTGCCCGCTTGATGGCATTGATCACCTCGCGGTGTTCGCATGCAGCAAAACGGAGCAGCGGTTGAGCTGCCATAGAACAGGTTCGTCGCCAGCGTCGTTACTGGCAGCTTGCTGACAGTGACGACGCAAGTAGCACGACCGAGCGCCTTGTCAACCACCGTGGTATGGACCCGTGACGCTGCGCAGTGATGCCAGCAAAACAGGCCACGTCAAGGCGCGTTGATCGAAGTGGATCGAAGGATGGCCAGACCACCTTCAGTGATCCGATGGGCCCCGAGCCCATGTTTCCCACACAGCACATTCGCCGCGAGTTTCGAACCCGTTGTGAATGACTGTGCGTGCCTTTGCGGCCCGACCGCACGGCACCGCCAGGCCACCCGTCAGATGGCCGCACCTGGACGTGTGTGAGACGCACACCCCTTGGACCCTGGGTCAATGGTCCTTGCGCATCGGCTATGCCAACAGGCAAGCCAGCGCAACGCCACAACGACGTGCAACGCAGGCGAGCAGTCAACAACCTTGCACAAAACGGGAATGGTGTCCCGCGTCCCTTGTAGTCCCTATCGCGCTGCGGCGCGAAGGGCGGACAGAAACACTTACCTGACCTCTCCACACCATGCATAAGCCCGCGCCTCCACTGACACGAGGCAAGGCGAACGGATCGATGAACAGTCTTTGAAAGGCCTCGGCCATGCGCGCCCTCAACCGCGATTTCAAGCTCATGTGCCAGCGCAACCGCGACGGCTCCTTTGCCACGCGGCACGACCGCGAACCGCTGCTGACGATGATGGCGAACCAGCTCCACGAAGACGGTTTCAGGAACCTGAGGGCGCAGGGCCTGCGCACCAAGCACGTCGATCACCTCGTGAGACGCTGGCAAGCCGAAGGCGCCAGCAGCGGCACCATGAAGAACCGCATGTCGGCCCTGCGATGGGTGGCCGAGAAGATCGGCAAAGAAAACATCGTCGCCCGCGACAACGCTGCCTACGGCATCGCCGACCGGCGCTATGTAACGAACGAGTCCAAGGCGAAGGAGTTAGAGCAAGGCAAGCTGGACAGGGTGTCCGACCCGTACACGGCCATGTCCGTGCGGCTTCAAGAGGCCTTCGGTCTGCGGCGTGAGGAAAGCATCAAGATCCAGCCAGGCTGGGCCGATAGGGGCGATGTGTTGACGCTCAAGTCCACGTGGACCAAAGGCGGCAAGGAACGCGACATCCCGATCCGCACTGAGACGCAGCGAGACTTGTTGGGGCAAGCCAAGGTGCTTGCGGGCAAAGGCAGCTTGATCCCCACCGAGATGTCCTACAGGGATCAACTCAACCGCTTCAAGGCACAGACGGCCTTTGCAGGGATCGACCGTGTTCATGGCTTCCGCCATGCTTATGCGCAGTCGCGCTATGCCGAGTTGACCGGCTGGAAGGCCCCCGCCGCAGGCGGCCCAACCTCCAAGCAACTGAGCCCTGAACAGAAGGCCATCGACCGGCAAGCCAGACTCACCGTCTCGCGCGAACTGGGGCACGAGAGGGAGCAGATAACGGCGGTCTACCTGGGCCGTTGATGGAACGTCAGGCGACGTTGTTGTTCAACCGCGTGCATTCGTGAACGGGATGACCTCCGCTCCGCGCCTCAAGGCGTCCAGATAGTCCGCCCATGCCTGCATCATCGCGCGCCGCTGTGCCATGAACTCCGTGCGGTTGTAGGCGCGCCCAAGGCTGTCTTTGACCGAGTGAGCAAGCTGAGCCTCAACCACTGCTTCTGGCACGTCCAGGCGCTCAACCATCAGCGTGCGCGCCATCGCCCGAAAGCCGTGGCCGGTCATCTCGTCCTTGGCAAAGCCCATGCGCCGCAGGGCAGACAACACGCCGTTCTCGCTCATGGGCCGATCACCGCCGCGCGGGCTGGGGAAGACATACCGGCCATGCCCCGTCAACGGCGTCAGTTCGCGCAGCACCGCAACGGCCTGCGTCGAAAGCGGCACCATGTGCGACGCACCGCTCACCTTCTGCTGCTTGCTGCGCTTCATCTTCACCGGGGGAATGGTCCACATCGCCCCATCCAGATCGAACTCGGCCCATTCGGCCTGGCGCAGTTCACCAGGCCGCAGGAAGACCAGAGGCGCCAGCTTGAGGGCCGCCCGTGTGGTCGGCATCCCCTGATAGTCATCAAAGGCGCGGAGCATGCCGCCCACCAGCTTGGGATCGGTGATAGCGGCATGGTGCTTCACAATGACTGGCTTGAGCGCATCGCGCAGGTCGGCCGCTGGATCGCGTTCGCATCGGCCGGTGGCGATGCCATACCGGAACACCTGTCCGCAAGCATGCCGGATGCGATGGGCAGTTTCGATGGCGCCCCTTGCTTCAACCCGGCGCAGGGTTTCGAGCAACTTGGGCGCGGTCACCTCGGCAATGGGTATCTCGCCGATCCAGGGAAAGGCGTCCTGCTCCAGGCGGATGAGCGTGCGCTCGGCATGCCCCTCCGACACCTTCGCTGTATGCACGGTCTGGTGCCATTCCCGCGCGACGGCTTCAAACGTATTGGCCGCCAGAACGGCCCGCGTCTCTTTCTCCGCCTTGCGCTTGGCGCCTGGGTCGATGCCTGCCGCGATGTCCTTGCGCGCCTTCTCGCGCCGCTCCCGGGCATCCTTGAGGCTGACTTCGGGATGCGTGCCCAGCGACAGCATCTTTTCCTTGCCGTCAAACCGGTATCGAAGCCGCCACCACTTGGCCCCGGTGGGCTGAACCTCCAGACCCAGGCCGCCGCCATCCGGCAGGTTGTACGACACATCCCGTGGCTTGGCATTGCGGATCGCCGGGTCCGACAGCTTGTTCGTCGCGTTCTTCGCGCTCATGGGTGATCCTCCTGTTGTGGGTAACTCGTTTTCAAGAAACCAAGTTACCCGCAAAGTTACCCACAACAAGGCCGGGTTGTCTAGACACCCAATGGGAAGTGTTGAGACGAAAAAAATCCCTAAGTCGTTGATTACTTAGGGATTTTGGAGCCTCAAGAACCGTCTTGAGACCATTGAATGGTGGAGCCGGGGGGAATTGAACCCCCGTCCGCAAACCATCACCGAGCAGTTCTACATGTGTAGCCGTCTGATTTGGATCTCACGGACTCTGTCGCGCAGCGGCACGCTACAGAACCCGCCAGTCACTTAATCTCGTCCTCTACCGAGTGACCCGGCAGAGAACCAGCCAATGTGTATGACCTCACAGTCCTTGTCTTACGACTCAGACCCAGCCCATCGGCCAACTGTTGTGAGGCTCACCGGTGTTAAGCGGCGAGTGCGAACGTTTGATCGTTTGCAGTTACTTTGTTTCCAGCTGGATTTACGAGCGAACTGGAGCTCGACATGCCCTACTTCGGATCCGCATCCACGTCGAAACCTGGTCGGCCCCTTGGAAAAAGGTACCCCATTGTAGGCTTAATCGCCCGGGCGTGCTTGTAGTCAACACCCGGGTAAAAATCAGCTGCGGTAGTCGGCGTTGATGGTCACGTAGTCGTGCGACAAGTCACAGGTCCACACGGTGGCCTGTGCCGCGCCGCGGGCCAGGCCCACGCGCACGGTGATCTCGCTTTGCTTCATCACGCGCTGGCCGTCTTCCTCGCGGTAAGCGGGGTGGCGGCCGCCCTTGGTCACCACGTGAACGTCGTCCAGGTGCAGCTCAATCAGGGTCTGGTCCAGATCGCCAATGCCAGCGTAGCCCACGGCGGCCAGGATGCGGCCCAGGTTCGGGTCGCTGGCGAAGAACGCAGTTTTGACCAGGGGCGAGTGGGCAATCGCGTAGGCGGCCAGCTTGCATTCGTCCTCGGTGCGGCCGCCTTCCACCGTGATGGTGATGAACTTGGTGGCGCCTTCGCCGTCGCGCACGATGGCCTGGGCCAGCTGCTGCGACACGGCGATCACGGCAGTGCGCAGGGCGCGGCCCTCGGTGCTGTCCAGGCTGGTGATCTCGGGGTGCGCGGCCTGGTTGGTGGCGATCAGCACAAAGGAGTCATTCGTGGACGTGTCGCCGTCGATGGTGATGCGGTTGAAGGAAGCATCAGCCGCCTCCGTGACCAGGGTCTGCAGCAAGCCGGGCGCGATCTTGGCGTCGGTGGCCAGGAAGCCCAGCATGGTGGCCATGTTGGGGCGGATCATGCCCGCGCCCTTGCTGATGCCGGTGATGCTGACCGTGGCCCCACCAATGCTGACCTGGCGCGAGGCGGCCTTGGGCAGGGTGTCGGTGGTCATGATGCCTTCGGCGGCCAAGCCCCACTGGTCGGCCTTCAGATCGGCCAAAGCTGCGGGCAGGCCGGCCTGGAGGCGGTCGGTGGGCAGCGTTTCCATGATCACGCCGGTGGAAAAAGGCAAAACCTGCTCGGGCGCGATGTCCAGGTGCTGGGCCAGGGCCACGCAAGTGGAATGCGCACGCACCAGGCCGTCTTCGCCGGTGCCCGCGTTGGCATTGCCGGTGTTGATCACCAGGGCGCGGATATCGCTGTTGGCGGCCAGGTGCTTCTGGCACAGCTGCACGGGGGCGGCGCAGAAGCGGTTCTTGGTGAACACGCCGGCCACGGCACTGCCTTCGTCCAGGGTGATGACCGTCAGGTCGCGTCGGTTGGCCTTGCGGATGCCCGCCATGGTGATGCCCAGCTTGACGCCGGGAACAGGGTGCAGGTCTTGGTGGTTGGGGGCGGACAGATTGACGGGCATGGTGAGTGGGCTCCAGCGAAGGCTGTGATTTTCACATGGCCTTGAACTGGTAGGCGTACATCCGGCCGACTTCCAGGGTTTCCGGGCGGCCGCGCAGGTGCACGCGCATGCGGCCGTTGGTGCGGCTGACACGCTCGATGGCTTTGAGGTTGACCACGGCGCTGCGGTGCACCTGCCAGAAATGCTGCGGATTCAGTCGGGGCAGCAGTTCGCGCAAAGGGGTGCGGATCAGCACTTCAGCGCCAGTGGCACCGATGCTGGGGGTGATCACTCGGACGTATTTGTCAGCCGCTTCAAAGTACTGCACCTCTTCGATCGGGATCATGAGCAGGCCCGAACCCATGGCGGCCTGGATCACGGTCAGTGGCGCTGATGAGGGAGTGAGGTCAGCTTGGCGTTCCAGGCTGGCGCTGCGCAGGGCTTGCAGGGTGCCAGCCAGGGCGCCGTCGTCCTGCGCGGTGGTGCGCAGTTTGAGCTGGGCTTTCAGGCGTTGGCAGGTGGCGGCCATGCGCGTGGTCTGGACGGGCTTGAGCACGTAGTCAACGGCGGCGCGCTCAAAGGCGGCCAGGGCGTACTGGTCGTAGGCGGTGACGAACACGATCAAGGGCAGGGGCTGCTCGGCGGGCCACGCTTCCACGATGGCTTCAGCGGCATCCAGGCCATCGCGGTCGGGCATGTGGATGTCCAGGAACAGGATGTCGGGTTGCTCGGCCGTGGCGCGGGTGATGGCTTCACCGCCATCGCGCGCGGGGGGCAACAAGGTCAGCTCGGGCCACAGGCTGGTCAGCATGGTGGCCAGGGCCTGGGCCAGCACGGGTTCGTCTTCGGCGATCAGGGCGGTGGCGTTCATGGCAAGGCGATGGCGTTGGTGACGAGGGCGGGGTGGGCCACGGGCAGGCGCAGGGTCACGTGGGTGCCCGTGCCAGCAGGCTGGGTTTCCAGGCTCAGACTGGCGGTGCTGCCGTACAGCGATTGCAGACGATCGCGCACGCAGCTCAGACCAAAGCCACCGGTGCCGCGCCGGGCCAAAGGGGGGGTGGCTTGCAGACCTTGGCCGGTGTCGTTCACGCACAGGATCAGGTGCTGGCCATCGTGGCGGGCTTGCACGGTCAGTTGCCCGCCTTGGCGGCTGGGCTCCAGGCCATGCTGGATGGCGTTCTCAACCAGGGGCTGCAGCAGCATGGGCGGTACCGGCAGGGCGGACAACTCGTCGGGCAACTCCAGCCGCACTTGCAAGCGTGAGCCCATGCGGATCTGCATCAGGGCCAGGTAGTCGGCCACGCGCGTGAACTCTTCCGACAAGGGGTGGGCGGGGATGCGGGTGGCGCTCAAGGTGGCGCGCAGAAAAGCGATCAGGTGGGCCAGCATGTCTTGCGCGCGTGGCGGGTCGCTGGCGATCAGGGCATGCAGGTTGGCCAGGGTGTTGAACAGCATGTGCGGTTCCAACTGGGCTTGCAGCAGTTGAAGCTGGGCTTCGACCGCCTGGCGCTGCGCGGCTTCGGCGCGCACCTCGCTGGCGGCCAGGCGCACGCGCAGGTAATCGACCGTGAAGGTGACCAGGGCCGAGCTGTAACTCAGCACCATCGACACGCCGATGGGCGGGCGCTGCTCGGGCACCGGGAAAGGCCAGGGCAGGGCCAGCGCGGCTTGGGCCATGGCGATGCCCATGACGCCGGCCACGGGGATGCCAAACAAAATGCCCAGCACGATGGCGGGCCAGCCCACCAGGCCGTAGACGCCGCTGCGGTCAAAGCGCGCTCTGGCATCAGGCAGCTGCTTCCAACGTCTGCGGGCCTCGCTCAGCCAGACAATGCCAAGCAAGGTCCAGCACCAGTAGCCCAGGCACAGGGCATAGATCATGTTGACCAGGAAGCCGTAGCGATGGGGCGATTCGCGGCCCAGCGCCCATTCCATGGCCCACATCACCAGTGCGATGGACACGCTCCACAGCAAATTGAAGCGCCCGGTCCGGGGGATGGAGCCGTGGACGATCAGGTCGCTGGGGTATTCGCTGTCGGACATGAATGGCGTTCTACCTTAAAAAGCGCAGCCACTCAAAATGCTGCACCGCCAGCGGCCCGAAACCCACGATCGTCAAGCTGACCGACATCACCACGATGGGCAGGATCCAGCGCTCGTAACGGTGCACGAAGCTGGCATTCTCGACTTCGTGATCGGACTTGTCGATTTCGTCTTCGCCCACCACCTGGCGGGTCAGCAACTGGTTGAGCGCCACGGGCGGTAGCAAGTACCCCAGCTCGAAGGCCACCAGCACCATCATCCAGAAGTGCACCGGGTCGATGCCGTTGCGGTAGGCGATGGGGGCCAGCGTGCCCGACACCAGGAAGATGGCGCCAATGGGCTCCATGAACATGCCCAGGACAACCTTCGCGATCATCAGGAAGGCCATGGCGGCCCAGACGCTGGAGAAGTGGTGTGGGGCCAACTCAATGATTTCGGAGCGCTCCACCACGCCACCCACGGTCTGCGACAGCATCATCAGTCCGATGTAGGCGCCGATGTGCGAAACAGTTTCGGTGGTGGCCGAGCGGATGGAGGCTTCAACACCAACTTGCCGGTGTGCGGCGTAGCTGGGCTGGTGGGACTTTGGCTTGGCGGGCTCTCGGGCGGCCAGGATCTTGTCCAGGGTCAGCACCACAATCATCAGGACCGGGATGATGGTGGGGGCGGAGATCTCGTTGAGGGGGGTTTCCAGGGCGAAGCTGTAGAAGCCCACCACGGCCATCACCGCAGCCACATGGGGCAGCAGGGGCACGAGTTGGCGCAACATCTCGGGCAGCGCAATCCTGGCGGGCGTGATGTTGGAGGGCTGCGTGCGACGCATCTGCGAGGCGATGAAGAACATGGTCGAGGTCAGCACGAAGACGTAGCCACCCCAATGGAAGAGCTGGTCCGACGTCACCTCCTTGTTGAGCATGGTGATGCCCACCACCAGCAGGCTCGGGCGCAGCACCACGCCCAGCGAGCCGGACATGGCGGTGGCGGCCAGGGCGTACTGGCTGCTGCCCCCCACGGCGCGCACCTCGTGGTAAATGATGGCACCTGCCGCGATCACGAACACGCCCGAGGCACCGGAATAAGCAGTGGGCAGCGCGGCGGCCAGCAGGATCAGGTAGGTCAGCAACTCTGGTGAGAACTTCCAGGGCCGCAGGGTGTTCATGAACAGATCCACCAGGCGGCTTTGCTTGAGCAGCATGCCGGCCCAGATGTACAGCGCCAGTTGCAGGGGCAGGTTGGGGATGTCCATCAGTTTGCTGACGTAGATGGCCAAGCCAGACGGGTGGTCGTGCAGCAGGAAGTAGATGCCGGAGATGAGGCCCATGCTGGCGAACAAGGGCATCGACTGCAGGCCCTGGCCCCAGGTGCCCACGCCCTTGGTAACGGCTGTGACGGGCCTGGCCAACTGGTAAACGCTGATCACCAGCAGCACGCCGAACAGCACTATCCACAGGTAGTACAGCCAAGGGTGTTCAATGGGCACGCCTGCTTCGACCGAGATCTGTTGGTAGCGGACGGCCGACTGCAGCAGCAGCGCCGAGGCCATCGTCATGGTGATGGATTGCACGCGGTAGTCGCGCTCGAACTTGGGTGGGCGCAGACAGATGTGGTGAAAGCCCAGGGTGGTGGCGATGGACGTCACGGTGAGTAGCAACAGCAAAATCAGCGGCCGGTTCTCGCTGCCAAAGTGGAACAGGCCGAAGAAGCTGGTCTCCACCGTGCGGTAGGCCACGATGGCCGGGGTGATGTGCTTGACCACCTGCTCGTACAGCGCGTGCCGGGCCTGGCACTGCGCCACCGTGGACTCGACCGATTGGCGCAGCAGGGTCGGGTCCATGGCCTGTTCGGTGAACAGTCCGTCGATGTCGTCGTCGACCGTGCTTTTGCGGGAGCGTTCGGCCTGCAGGCGCCCGACCTCGGCATCGACGTTCAGTTGCGGGTCGCAGGTTGGGCGAACGGGGTCGGCTCGCATCATGAAGTATTGAACGTGGCCCCGGTCGTCGTGGAACAGGATCTCGCCAAATTTCAGCAACTGGCCGTGGATCATCTCGCCGGTGCCGATGAGCAGGATCAGCAGCAAGAGCGTGATGGTGGGCAGGCTGATCAGCCATTCTGAGGCGGTTCGCCCCAGCAGCCGAGGCATGGCCAGGGCGGGTGTGCTCGTTGTCGTAGTCATGTGGTCTCCTGGCGAGGGTGCATCGGGGCACCGTCTCTTGTGTGTGTTTTCGCCAGGGCAATATAGAGATGCAGATGATCCGGTTCCAGCACCTTGGGACGAACGGCTGCTGCGTGTCGCGAACGGTACCTGGAGGGCGTGAACGAAAAAAGGGCCCCGAAGGGCCCTTGCTTTGAACGGGTGTCAGCTCACGCCAGCTTGCCGTGGCAGGCCTTGTACTTCAGGCCGCTGCCGCAAGGGCAGGGGTCGTTGCGGCCCACGCGCGGCACTTCTTGGGCCACGGTGGACGGGTCGGTTTCCGTGGCCACGCTGCCATCCTCGTTGGGATGGGTGTAGGTGACATTGGAGATGGACTCGCCACGGCTTTCGATGGCCTGCGCCGCCAAGGCCGCTTCTTCCTGGCTCTGGATGCGCACGGTCATCAGCTGGCGCGTCACGTTCATCTTGATCACGTCCAGCAACTGGCCGAACAGCTCGAAGGCTTCGCGCTTGTACTCTTGCTTGGGGTTCTTCTGGGCGTAGCCGCGCAGGTGGATGCCCTGGCGCAGGTAGTCCAGCGCCGACAAATGCTCGCGCCAATGGCTGTCGATGGCCTGCAGCAGCACCATGCGCTCAAACGTGCCGAACTGTTCCTTGCCAACCTGCGCCACCTTGCTGGTGTAACCCTCGTCACCGGCCTTGAGCACTTGTTGCAGCACATCGTCGTCATCGGCGGCGCTGGCGGCTTCGACCCATTTCTTCAGTTCTATCTCAAGCTGCCATTCGTCCTTCAAGACCTTTTCCAGGCCCGTCAGGTCCCACTGTTCTTCCAGACTTTCGGCGGGCACGAAGGTGCGCACCACGTCGGTCAGCGCACCCTTGCGCAGGCTGCTGATCGACTCGGCCACTTCGGTGGATTCGAGGATCTCGTTGCGCTGCTGGTAGATGACCTTGCGCTGGTCGTTGGACACGTCGTCGTATTCCAGCAGTTGCTTGCGCATGTCGAAGTTGTGGCCTTCAACCTTGCGCTGCGCGCTTTCAATGCTGCGGCTCACGATGCCGGCTTCGATCGCCTCGCCTTCGGGCATTTTCAGGCGGTCCATGATGGCGCGCACGCGGTCGCCCGCGAAGATGCGCATCAGTTGGTCGTCCAGCGACAGGTAGAAGCGGGTCGAGCCCGGGTCACCCTGGCGGCCGGCACGGCCACGCAACTGGTTGTCGATGCGGCGTGACTCGTGGCGCTCGGTGGCGATGATGCGCAGGCCGCCCAGGTCCTTGACCTTCTGGTTCAGCTCGATCTGCTCGGCCTTCAAAGCTGCGATGCGCTGGGCCTTGGTGACCTCGTCCAGCGACGCATCTTCTTCAATGTTCTGCACCAGCTTTTCAACGTTGCCGCCCAGCACGATGTCGGTACCGCGGCCGGCCATGTTGGTGGCGATGGTGATCATGCCGGGGCGACCGGCCTGGGCCACGATCTCTGCTTCACGGGCATGCTGCTTGGCGTTGAGCACCTGGTGCGGCAGCTTCAGCTTGTTCAGCATGTCGGCCAGCAACTCGGAGTTCTCGATGCTGGTGGTGCCGACCAGGGTGGGCTGACCGCGGTCGTAGCATTCCTTGATGTCGTCGGCGATGGCCTTGTACTTCTCCTGCGAGGTCTTGTAGACCAGGTCCAACTGGTCTTTGCGCAGCATGATCCGGTTTGGCGGGATCACGATGGTTTCCAGGCCGTAGATCTCCTGGAATTCGTAGGCTTCGGTGTCGGCCGTGCCGGTCATGCCCGACAGCTTGCCGTACATGCGGAAGTAGTTCTGGAAGGTGATCGAGGCCAGGGTCTGGTTCTCGGCCTGGATGTCCACGCCTTCCTTGGCCTCCACCGCCTGGTGCAGGCCATCCGACCAGCGGCGACCCGACATCAGGCGGCCGGTGAATTCGTCCACGATCACGACTTCGCCTTGCTGCACCACGTAATGCTGGTCCTTGTGGAACAGGTGGTGGGCACGCAAGGCGGCGTACAGGTGGTGCATCAGGGTGATGTTGGCGGCGTCGTACAGGCTGGCGCCTTCGGCCAGCAAACCGGCCTCGCTCATCAGGCGCTCGGCGTTCTCGTGGCCTTCTTCGGTCAGGTAGACCTGGCGCGATTTCTCGTCGGCGGTGAAATCACCCGCTTCGATCACGCCTTCGCCCGTGCGCGGGTCAGCCTCGCCAATCTGGCGCTTCAAATGAGGTACCACCGCGTTGATGCTGATGTACATCGAGGTGTGGTCTTCGGCCTGGCCGCTGATGATCAGGGGCGTGCGGGCTTCGTCGATCAGGATGGAGTCGACCTCGTCCACGATGGCGTAGTTCAGGCCACGCTGCACGCGATCGGCCAACTCGTAGACCATGTTGTCGCGCAGGTAGTCGAAGCCGTACTCGTTATTCGTGCCGTAGGTGATGTCCGAGTTGTAAGCCTTCTGCTTTTCTTCGCGGCTCATCTGGGGCAGGTTGATGCCCACGCTCAAGCCCAGGAAGTTGTACAGCTTGCCCATCCACTCCGCATCACGGCGTGCCAAGTAGTCGTTGACCGTGACCAGGTGGGTGCCCTTGCCGGTCAGGGCATTGAGGTAGATGGGCAGGGTGGCGGTCAGCGTCTTGCCTTCACCGGTGCGCATTTCGGCGATCTTGCCGTTGTGCAGGGCCATGCCGCCCAGCATCTGCACATCAAAGTGGCGCATCTTGAAGACGCGCTTGGAGCCTTCGCGCACCACGGCAAAGGCTTCGGGCAGCAGGTCGTCCAGCGTCTCGCCCTTGGCCACGCGCTGTTTGAACTCCTCGGTCTTGGCCCGCAACTGATCGTCGGTCAGGGGCTCGAACGTGGGCTCCAGGGCGTTGATTTTCTCGACCACGCGCCGGTACTGCTTGAGCAGTCGTTCATTGCGGCTACCGAAAATCGAAGTGAGAAGCTTGGGCAACATGGAAGCGTTTAGAGAGAACCGGAGCCAAAAAGTGTAGCACCAGGGTGATGGCGCTTCGTGTCCAAGGGTTCGCCCCTACAATCAGCCCGGCATGCACCTCTCCCGCTTCAGCGGCACCGCCGCTTCGTCCACCAGCATCGCGCGAGTCCTTGTGCTCGCCGCGGCGCTGCTGTGCGCGCAGTGGGTGGGGATGCTGCACCGGATTGACCATGCCGGTGGCCAGGCCCATCTGCAGCAGGCGCATGGTCAATCTGACAGTTCGCCCGCCAGCCCGTCTTCGCTTTCGCATTCTTGCGTGGTGTTCGATGGGGCTTACCTGGCGGATTGGTTGCCCACCGCCTTGGTGGGGTTCTGCGCGGAGCACAGGGCCCATGTGCTGCCGTCCGCCATCGGCTTCGCGTCGTGGCAAGGCCTGTTCTTCGGCCATTTCCAGCCGCGTGCCCCGCCCGCTGCCTGAAGGTTCCAGCCTCACAGCCCGACCGCGCCAGCCCGCCGCTATCCCTGATGACTTGAGGGGGCCGCGCGCCGCTGCCGGTCGTTGATTGGTCCGTCAAGGAATTTTCTTCATGCAGCTCCAACGCACTTTGTTGGCCAGCGCGGTTTTGTCCGTCCTGGCTTCCACCTCCTTTGCCCAAACGGCATCCCCTGTACCCGCCACCACGCCGCCCGCGCCACAACAAGAGGTGGCCTTGCCCACGGTGACCGTCACGGCCACACCTTTTGGCGCCAGTGAAGGCGCCCAGATCCTCGCCCCTGCCAAAGTCTTGTCGGGCGACGAACTCGACAACAAGATGGGCGCTTCTCTGGGTGACACGCTGTCCCACGAATTGGGCGTGTCGGCCTCGGCCTTTGGCGCGGGCGCCTCGCGGCCCATCATCCGTGGCCTGGAAGGCTCGCGGGTCAAGATTCTGCAGAACGGCATGGACGTGTCCGACGTGTCCGGCCTGTCAAACGATCATGGCGTGACGATCGATGGCCCCACCGCCCGCCAGATCGAGATCCTGCGCGGCCCCGCCGCACTGCTGTACGGATCGGGCGCCATCGGTGGCCTGGTCAACGTGGTCAACGACCGCATCCCCACGGTGCTGGAGCCCGAGCCCACGGGTGAGGCCGAACTGCGTTACGGCACGGTGGACAAAAGCGGCACGGCGTCCGTCTCGGCCACCGGTTCCACCGGGGCCATTGGCCTGCACGTGGATGGCAGCGCGCGCAACGCCAGCGACTACAAGATCCCGGGCGGAGACCGATTGCCCTGGTCCTACACGCGCCAACACAGCATCGGCGTGGGCGCGTCCTACATCCAGGAGTGGGGCCACATTGGTGCCTCGGTGGGCCAGGTGGAGAGCCGCTACGGCATCCCCACGGAAGAAGGCGCGCAGATCGATCAGAAGCAAACGCGCTACGACCTGGACACCTTGGTCAAAAACCCGTTCGCGTCCTTCGAGACCTTCAAGTTCAAGCTGGGCTACACGGACTACAAGCACTCGGAGCTGGATCTGCAGGGCGTGCCCGAGACCAACTTCGCGAACCGCGCACTCGAGTCCCGTTGGGAGCTGACCCACGCGCCCGTGGCCGGGTGGCATGGCACCTTTGGCCTGCAAACCGAAGACGGCAAGTTCTCGGCACTCAGTGCAGATGGCGGGGCGCCCGACACCGTGCCGGTCACCAAATCGACCTCGGCCGCTGGGTTCCTGGTGGAAGAGCGCGACTTTGGCCCAGTGCGCATGAACGCTGGCCTGCGCTATGAAAACGTCAAGCGCAAGCCCGTGACGGGCGAGGACCGCTCATTCAACCTCACCTCGTATTCCGTGGGCGGCTTGTGGCCCTTCACGCCGGGCTATGGCCTGGGCCTGACCGTTTCGGTGGCCGAGCGCGCACCCGCCACCGAAGAGCTCTATTCAAACGGCCCGCACGATGCCACCGGCACCTTCGACATCGGCAGCGCCGCGTTCAAGAAAGAGACGTCGCAGAACTTCGAGCTGTCACTGCAAAAGACCCACGGACTGGTCCGCTGGAAGGCCAACGTCTTCGAGAACCACGTCAAGGATTTCATCTACGGCCAGATCACCGGCAACCTGGTGGACGAGGATGGCTTGCCGGGTGGCGACTTGCGTGAGCGCGTGTTCGGCCAGGCCGACGCCGTCATCCGTGGCGCCGAGGCCGAGGTGAGCTACAACTTGCGCGGGCAGGGCCTGTCATGGCGCGGCTTTGCCGACACCTCGCGCGGTTCGCTGAACGATGGGGGCAGCTTGCCGCTGCAACCGGCCACCCGCTTCGGTGCCGACATCGGCTTCAAGCACGGGCCGTGGCGCACGGGGGCCTCGGTGATCCATGCGCAGTCGCAAGACCGCTTGGCCGCGTCTGAAACGCCCACACCTTCTTACACCCAGCTTGACGCCAACCTGTCCTACACGCAGCGCATCGGCAGCAACGACGTGACCTGGTTCCTGCTGGGCAAGAACCTGCTGAACGAAGACATCCGCTTGTCGACCTCGGTGCTCAAGGACGTGGCGCCCTTGCCCGGCCGCAACTTCATCGTGGGCCTGCGGACGCGGTTTTGACCGGTGCCTTGCCCTGCCCGGCCAGGAACTTGGCCGGGTTTTGTTGCACGCCCTCCACCAGCACCTCGAAGTGCAGGTGGGGGCCGGTGGATCGGCCTGTGGTGCCCACTTCGGCGATGGGCTGGCCGCGTTTGACCAGGTCACCTTGGTGCACCAGCATCTTGGAGGCGTGCGCGTAGCGGGTCACCAGGCCATTGCCATGGTCCAGCTCCACCAGTAAACCATATTGCGGATGGGGCCCGGCCGACAGCACCACGCCACCGGCCGCCGCGTTGATGGGCGTGCCCACGTCGGCGGCAAAGTCCAGGCCGGTGTGCAGGGCCGGTGCGCGTGTGAAGGGATCTCGGCGGAAGCCAAAGCCCGAGCCCACCGGGCCTTCAAGCGGGGCGCTGCTGGGCACCATCAAGGCCTCCAGGCGTTTTTCAAACAGGCGCGATTCGATCAGCGTGAGGACGTCGGCATTGCGGTCGCTCAAGGTGCCCATCTGCGCCATCTGGCTGTTCAGCGTTTCCAGTGTCGTGCTGGACGGGGTGGGTGGCTGGCGCAAGGGCACCAGCGGGCCACCACTGGCCGACGAGGGCAAGCCCTCGATGTGTTTCAGCTCTTCGGGTTTGATGCCCGCCAGGCCAGCCACGCGTTCGTTGACGGCTTCCAGGTGCAGCAGGCGGGCCTGCATTTCGCCCACGCGTTCGGCCATGGCGTCCAGGTTCTCGCGCATGAAGCGGTCGCGCTGGGCCAGCTCCTTGCGCTCAACGTAGCGAACCGCTTCGGAGATGATCGGCCAGTGTTCGTGCGCGGCCTTGAGCACAATGGCGTGGTAAAAGCCCAGAGACGCCAGCATCAGCGGCACCAGCAAGGCCAGCACGGCCAAGCCCAGTGACCACGGGGTGAACTGCAACACCCGGGTGCGGGCCAGGGAGCTGGTGGTGAACAGAATTTGCATGCAACGAACCTTTCGCCGACCTGATTTTCATGAGCCGCCCATGAGCCGCAAGACCACCTTCAACTTCAAGCCCAGCGTGCCCGACGTGCCTGGGCTGACGGCGGCTTTGTCAAAGGCCACGCCCTTGGTGAGCTTGTTGCAGCGGCTGGAAGCTTCCAAGCAGTGCCTGGAGGCCGTGCGGGCAATCCTGCCAGCCGGGTTGGCTGCCCATGTGCGCCCTGGCCCCCTGGACGAAGAAGGCTGGACCTTGCTGGCCGCCAACTCAGCCGTTTCGGCCAAGTTGCGGCAGCTGCAGCCGCATCTCATGGAGGCGCTGCGTCAAAAGGGGCTCAAGGTTAACGCAATCCGGGTTCGTGTACAAACCCAGTGAAAACACCGGGCTAGCTCAGATCCACAAAGGCGGGATCAGTGCGGCCAAAGCCTGGCGTTGGCTCACGGCCTTGCCTTGCAGGGCAAAGCCCAGCAATTGCTCAGGCTGACCTGGGGCCGTGAAGCGGGCTTCCAGGGCATCGTCCGTGGTGGTCACGGTCCATTCACCCTGCGCATCCAGCGGAGGCGGGCACACCACGGTGGGGCAAGCGGGCGTTTTCACGATCACCGGCATGGCGGGGTAGGCCACGGGTGTTTTCTGTCCGGCCAGGCCTGCCGCCAAGGCGCGAGCCTGCTGCATCAGCGGCAGCACATAGGGCAGGGTGTGCCCATCGACCTCGGCGCAATCGCCCACGGCGTAGACGTGCTCGGAGCTGGTCGCCAGGTGCCTGTCTGCCACGATGCCACGGTTGACCTGCAAGCCAGCGCTGGCTGCCAAGGCCGTGCGGGGCTTCAGGCCAATGGCCGACAGCACCAGGTCGGTCTTGAAGGTCGAGCCATCCGTCAGGGTGACTTGCAGGCCCGGGCCATCGCTGGCCAGGTCGACCGATTGCATGGCCACGCCAAAGCGGAAGCGCGCACCAGCGGCTTCCAACTTGGTCTGCAAATTCAGGCTGGCGGCTTCGGGCAGCAGGCGGCCCAAGGCGCGGTCGGCCAGGTCCAGCACCGTGGGCTCGATGCCGCGGTGCAGCAGGTCGTTGGCGAACTCGCAGCCAATCAGGCCCGCGCCCAGGATGGTCACGTGCTTGACGCCATCGGGGTGGTCCAGCGCCTCAGCAAACTTGGCGAAATCGTCCAGGTCGTTCACCGACAGCACGCTGTCAGCGGCGTTGCCTTTCAAAGGCAATCGGATCGGGTCGGCGCCCATGGCCAGGACCAGGTCGCGGTAGGGCAGCACTTCGCCGCTGTTCAACAACAAGGTGCGGGCCTGGGTGTCCAGGCGCTCGACCGTGCTGTGGGGCAGCACCCGTGCATTGATCTCGGCGCCAATCTTGTCGGCGGCCTTCATCACCAGCGTGGCGGCCGTTTTCTTGCCGGCCAGCGCGTTGGACAACATGGGCTTGGAATAAAAGCCCGCGTGGTCGCGGCTGACCACCACGATGGGCACTTGCGCGTCCAGCTTGCGCAACTCGCGGGCCACGTTGTAGCCCGCCAGGCCAGAACCAATGATGACGACCGAATCAGACGACATGGGGTGATTTCTCTTTCAGATCTCGATCATCTCGAAGTCGGACTTGCCGACGCCGCAATCGGGGCAGGTCCAGGTGTCGGGCACGTCGGCCCACAGGGTGCCGGCGGCGATGCCTTCGCTGGGGATACCAGCGGCTTCGTCATACACAAAACCGCAAACGACGCATTGGAAGGTCTTCATTTCGCAAACTTTCAAAAACAGGGGGTGGATTCTGAGGCAAAAAGCCAATTTTCAGGCCGAAATCTTGTCCAGCACGGCTTGGTAAGCGTTGGCATGGCGTTCTTCCACCTTGGTCAGGGCGGCAAAACGCTTGGCGGCTTTCTCCAGCACGGCCTTGAACTGCGCGGCGTGTTCCTTCGATTCGGCGATCTGCTCATCGATTTCTTTCACGGCCGCGTCATGCCCTTCAGCCACGGCGGCGTTGCGAAAACCGGGGTACATGGTGGTGAACTCATAAGTTTCACCCTCGATGGCGAACTGCAGCGCCTTGGCCGGGGTCATGTTGGCCTTGGGGAACAGCAAATCCAGGTGGCCGAAGGCGTGCATCACCTCCTGGTTGGCGGTTTCTTCAAAGTGTTTGGCGGTTTCCTCGTCGCCCATCTCGCGGCACAGCTTGGCGAAATAGCGGTATTTGATGTGGGCCATGGATTCGCCTGCGAAGGCGGCCTCCAGGTTGTGGATGGTGACCGAGGCGGGGTCGTGGAAGGGGCTGGCCATGTGTGGTCCTTTGTTGTCAGGTGGGTGGCAGTGAATGCCAATGAGCTGACTTTAGGCTTTGCTGATAATTAACAAAAGGCAATCAACTTAATGTCATCGATTTGTTTTGACTATGATCAATCTGAGTTCATCTTCTGCAAGGCATTCATCAGATGCGTCAAAGGCGTCGCGTTGATGTGAGGTGCCATGGGGAACACGTCATCACCCGGATAAACCACCCATTGGTGCGTGGCCTGAACATCCGCCGATCCGGTGTGGAACCCTTTGCTGACGACCGGGGCTTTAGACCGCTTGATTTCAATGGCCCACCGCTGCGCGTTTGGCAGCTCCAACACCAAATCAACCTCTGCGCCTGCCGATGTTCTGTAAAAGGTAGCGGTGGTGCTTTCAGGTGCTGCGGCAATGATGTTTTCGATGGCCCAGCCTTCCCAGCTGCCGCCTGCAACAGGGTGGCCCAGGATTGAATCCCGGGTGGGCAGGCCCAGCAAGGCGTGAACCAGCCCGCTGTCGCGCACGTAGATTTTTGGGGCCTTGACCAGCCGTTTGCCCTCATTGGATGCCCATGGCTGCAAGCGGCGCACCAGCATCAAATCGCACAGCAAATCGACATACCTTGCCACGGTCTGACCACTCACCGCCAGTGAAGCCGCCAGTTTGGCTGCGTTGATCAATTGGCCCTGTTCGTGGGCCAGCATGGTCCACAGCCGTCGCAGTGTTTGTGCAGGAATGCGTGGCCCCAGTTGGGGAATGTCGCGCTCCAGGTAGGTTGTGATGAACTGTTGGCGCCAGCGCATGCTGGCTGCATCAGAGCTGGCCAAAACCGAGTCTGGAAAGCCGCCCCTGACCCATAAACGCTCATGGGGCGCTGCCGCCAAGTCGGGCGCCTCAATGGCCAGCAATGTGGGTAATTCAGCGTAGGCCAAGCGGCCCGCCAAGCTTTCAGAAGACTGCGCCAGCAATTGCCCAGATGCCGAGCCCAAAAGTAAAAACTGGCCTGTGCGTTGATGGCTGCGACGTCGCCGGTCGATCACGCCACGCAACATGGCGAATAAATCCGGTGCGCGTTGCACTTCGTCAAGGATGACCAACTGCCCTGCATGGGCCTCCAGAAAAGCTTCGGCATCTGCCAGCTTGGCCAAGTCGGAAGGAGACTCCAGATCCAGGTAAACACCGTTGGCCCCCAACGCATCAGACATTTTCAGCGCAAGCGTTGTTTTCCCAACTTGGCGTGGCCCCAAGATGGCGACCGCAGAGAACTCCTGCAGCAACTGGCGAATGTGGGCAAAAGCAATGCGGTCGATCATCCTTGCAATTGTTCCATAACAAGGAATAATTGCAAGGATCAATCGGTTGTTCTTAATCCATGAAATGCCCCCCTACAATCCGTTGACGATTTCACATGGAAGAAGTGGGCTCATGACTCAACGCAGGTCGCATCCGTTCCGCCAGATCATTGCTTTATTGACTTCGTTTTCGGTGCTGGTGGCGCCTTTGGCGCATGGGCAGGGGCTGGGTGGGTTTGGCGACGAGGCCCCCTATGGATCGAGCGGCTTTGGTTCTTCCCTGGGAGGCGCGCGCCAGGGCACTGGCATGGGTCAGATGGACAGCATGGGCAGCATGGGCAGCCCTCAGATTCGCCAATCGTCAGGCGACGATCGCAGCATCGTCTATCCGAATCAAGGCCTGGGTGCGCAGGGGCGCAGCAACGGTAACCCGCAGATCTTCAGCGCAGACCAGAGCCTCAAACCGCTGCCGCCCAACGATTTTCAGAAGTTCATTCTGGACAGCACAGGGCAAGCGTTGCCCTTGTATGGCGCCACGTTTTTCTCTCAAGCGGGCAGCAGTTATCAGCCGCTGGCCAACACCCCCGTCTCACCTGACTACACCCTGGGCCCCGGTGACGAGGTTCTGATCCGTGGGTGGGGTGCGGTGGACGTCGACGTCAAGGCGGTGGTCGATCGCAATGGGCTGATTCACATCCCGCGTGTCGGGGCCGTGTCACTGGGCGGCGTCAAGTCTTCGCAAGCCGAAGGCGTCATCCACGCGGCCGTGGGCCGCTACTACCGCGACTTTCAACTGAGCGTCACGCTGGGCCAATTGCGCGGCGTGACTGTGTACGTGGTTGGGCAGGCGCGCAAGCCCGGTGCTTACACGCTGGCCAGCACGTCCACCTTGGTGTCTGCCTTGTTTGCCAGCGGTGGCCCCGGGGCCAATGGCAGTTTGCGCCACGTGCAAGTCAAGCGGGCTGACCGCGTGGTGGCGGAATTGGACCTCTACGCCTTTTTGTCCAAGGGCGACAAAAGCGCGGACATCAAGCTGCAGGATGGCGACACCATCGTGATCCCTGCCGCACGCGGCTATGTGGCCCTGACCGGCAAGGTCAACACACCAGGCGTTTACGAGCTGGCTGGCAAGAACGACAGCATCGACAGCATGCTGGCTTTGGCGGGTGGCTTGCCCGTGGTGGCCGACCCCAAGCGCGCTTATCTGGAGCGTGTTGACCCTTCGCGCAAGCCATCGCGCAGCGTTGAAAGCTTCGCGCTGGATGGAGAAGGCCTGAAGCGTTCTTTGAAGAATGGGGATTTGCTGACCGTTCAATCGCTCACCGCCGAGTTTGGCAACGCCATCACCTTGCGGGGCAATGTGGACCAGCCTGTGCGCTTGCCCTGGAAGCAGGGCATGAAGGTGCGCGACCTGATTCCCAACAAGGCATTCCTGATGTCGCGTGCGTCGGTGAAGCGGCAGAACGAGGTGTTGTTGACGGAGGATGAGAAACGGCGGATTGACCGAAATGCCTTGCGCCGCAGCCGAATGGACAACAACGAACAGCCGCTGCCCGACAGTTCATTGGGTTTGGAAGGACGGGTGAACGATGCTGACAGTTCTGGTCCGCGCGATGCGCGTGAAACTGCGGATACGCTCGCTCAGCGCATTGGCAATCTCGTGGATGAGGTGAATCTTGATTACGCCGTGATTGAACGGGTGGACAGCAACGACGTGTCGGTCAAGCTGGTGCCTTTCAACCTTGGCAAAGCGCTGGAAGACGCGGCCAGCCCAGAGAATTTGGCCCTGCAACCTGGCGACATCGTCACGGTGTTCTCGGTCAACGATGTGCGGGTGCCTCAGGCGAAGCGGCAGGTGTTTGTTCGGGTTGAGGGCGAGGTGCAGCGGCCGGGCATCTATCAAATGAAGCCTGGTGACAGCTTGCCGCAGCTGGTGGCGATGGCGGGTGGTTTGACGCCGGATGCTTACCTGTTCGGTTCGAGCTTCTACCGCGAGGAAGTGCGCAAGACGCAGGCTGAGAATTTGGAGCGTTTGGTGAGGCGCCTGGAGGCGCAAAGCCAGACCAAGCTCAGTTCATCGGCGGCCAGTCTGTCGAACGTGAGCGGCGATGCGGTGGCGCAGTTGCGAGTGCAAGCCGAGGCCGCGGCTCAAAAGCAGGCGTTGGATCGCTTGCGCAAACTCAAACCGACTGGGCGGATCATGTTGGGGTTGGCGGATGATCAAGCCACTGCAGATGCCTTGCCAGTGTTGAAGCTGGAAAACCAGGATCGTTTGGTAGTGCCTGCTCGGCCTGACTTCGTCCACGTGCTGGGATCGGTCAATACCGAGTCTTCATTGATATGGCAGCCGGGTAGAACGGTTCAGAATTACCTGGATCTGGCTGGCTTGACGAGCGGTGCAGACAAGGACGAACTGTTCATCATTCGTGCAGATGGCAGTGTGTTGTCGGATGCTGACCATTGGTTCAATCGGATCACGAGCACCAAAGTGTTGGCGGGGGATTTGATCGTGCTGCCGGAAAAGACCGATCATGAAAGTGGCTGGAGTGCGTTCACCCGCAATGCGAAGGATATTACACAAATTGTGTATCAGTTCAGTTTAGGTGCGGCCGCAATCAAGACCTTACGCGACTAATGGCCCAAGACATGACTCAAAACACACAAGTAAACGCCTATGGCAGTGATATCAGCTTTTTAGATCTTATATATCCGGTCGTGGCAAGCTGGCGCCTACTTTTGATGGGACCCCTTATGATTGGTCTGATTGTGTTAGGGGCTACATTTCTAATCAGGCCAACATACACAGCAACCACTGAATTTTTGCCTCCTCAACAACAGCAGAGTGCTGCTGCTGTGATGTTGCAAAGCCTCGGGTCTTTTAGTGGATTAGCCGGTGCGGCTGCAGGGCTTAAAAATCCAGCAGATCAGTATATTTCTTTTTTAACCAGTAAAACTATTGAAGGCGAATTGATTAAACGCTTTCAGCTTAAGTCGCGCTATAAAGCCGAATTAAACGAGGAGGCAGCATCAATGCTGGCAGCCAATACCCGGATTAGTGCGGGGAAAGATGGGTTAATAAAAATAGAGGTAGATGATATTGATCCAATATTTGCGGCGCGACTAGCTAATGGTTACGTTGAAGAGCTTGAAAAGCTGGTGGGAAGGCTTGCCGTCACGGAGGCGCAGCAACGCCGCCAATTCTTTGACAAGCAATTACAGCAAACCAAAAAGAATTTGACGCGCGCTGAGATCGCATTGAAAGAAACGGGTATTAACAGCGCAGATTTAAAAATGAATCCTGGGTCGGCTGTGGCAGCAATCGCATTTCTTCAAGCACAAGTAGCAGCCCAGGAAATAAAACTAGGAAGTATGCGTGGATATCTGACTGAGTCCGCGCCGCAATTCAAAAAAGCACAAAGTGAGCTTGCCGCATTGCGTGAACAGTCGCGAAAAGCTGCAAATACAACGCAGCTGAATGATGTGGGCAATTCGGATTACATTTCAAAATACCGGGAGATGAAATATCACGAGACATTGTTTGAACTTTTTGCCAAGCAATTCGAGTTGGCAAAAATTGACGAATCAAGGGAGGGCGCGATGATCCAAGTAATTGATGTGGCCTATCCACCTGAGCGAAAAAGCAAACCGAAGAAGGCTATGTTATCAATTTTAGCAACGATATCTACGGGATTCGCGCTGTTGCTCTTCGTCTTTGCAAGGCAAGCAGTGCAAAACATGCAACGGGACTCCGAGTCTTCAGTCAAGTTGGCCCGACTGCGCAATGCATGGCGTAAGCAGTAAGCACACTTAAGTATTTTATATAGCAATATATTTTGAGCAGATAAATGATAGCACTCTCGCTTATCAATGCAGTAGTGCTTCTGCTAATTATATTAATCGATCGAAAAATCTTTAGAGGTAATGTATTTTCGCCGGGGGCGATATTCGCATATTTTGCGTTGCTTCCAGCGCTGTCAGGTATTTATTTCTCATTCAGGAGTGATAAGTTTGATGAAATAATATTGGCCCAGCTGGATGCGGCTTACCACGATAGGTATTATGCGAATGTGGCGCTGCTGCTAACTATGCTGAGCAATATTACGGTGTATGTTGGTATAGCAATGGGGTATTTTGCAAGAGGTGAGGTGACGACGTTCGTCTTTAATCGTGTGTTCATGTTTCGGGGTTTTGAATCGGGCGATAGGGGCGAAAAAAACATTGATAAAAGAGTATGGTTATTCGGGGGAATTGTTTTTGCGCTTGGGTTGGTTGCTTATGTAGCATTTCTAACAATTATCGGCGGGCTATTTGCTTTATGGGCTGAGTTGCATCTTCGTTCAGTAAAGAATGCAGGTCTAGGTTATCTCCAGACTTTCTTTATGATGGCGATACAAATTGGTGCAACAAGTATGCTTTATATTTCATTCAAATACGATAGAACTGGGAGGTCAATAATAATAATACTGCTATCCGCCTTCGTGTTGGGGTCTATCGGCGCAAGGGGTCCTGTATTGACTTTCTTGCTGTCAATCTTGCTTTTGTATCACTTTAAGATAAAAAAATTCCAGAAACTCATTAGTCCGCAGTTGGTGGCCCTATCATTGTTTGTGCCGATATTTGTGGTTGCAATGCTGCAGTTTCGAGGCAACTCACCCGGCGGACCATCAAAAGAGTTTTCAGAACTGGCGTCCAATAGTATTGGGAGCATTGAGCAAGGCTTCATTGCGAGAATTGGGCGGATAGAACGTGATATGGTTATATTGAAATATTTTGATGACAATGACTTCTGGTTTGGTGCCTCATATTTGGGCCTTATCTATGCGCCAATACCGCGGTCGTTATTCCCGGAAAAGCCGCCCAATGACACTGGAATGTATCTGCGTGTGATGGCTCTGGGCGACAGGGTTTCACCACCTCAACCTGTTTCAACTCTTGGATCCTCTGGATGGCCTGAAGGTAACTGGGCTGGATATATGAACTGGGGATTCCCTGGGTTCTTCTTCCTTTTTTATGTATCTGGATATTTGCTGGGCGGATTTTACGGATATCTCGTGCGTAACAATTTCCCTATTTTTGCCACTTGCATATATAGCGTATTTGCTGTGGGCGGGGCCCCTTCATTATCCGTGGCGGGTTTGATTAACCTGGCTATGCTATTCTTGGTAGCAACGCTGCTTATGGTCACCGTAACGCCTCTAATCGGCTCAGCAAGAAAACTAATGGTAATTTTGTCAAGCCGTTAGGCATAGCGGAACTTGCCGGGAGGTCGAAGCACCTCAAAAAAGCACAGCACTTACATAAGATGATGGAATCTAAATGGTGATAGATACCTATACAGATGCCAGGGAAATTCCAATAATTTGGGGTTGATAAAACGGCGATTTTTCGTCGAAAACGGATTGATGTTCGATGAAAAACCTGAACGTTTTGCATGTAGTCCAAAATCTGCACCCGCATTCTGGAGGCCCATCACGCACAGTAGTACAACTCACTGACGAACTCGCGAGAACTCCGGGTACAAGCGTGGGATTAATGTTTCAAGGAAAAATTGGTGAACCTGCGATAGAGTCAAATAATACTGCGGTTGAGCGTCACTTCACGACGTCTTCATCCGAATTTGCAATGAAATCTGGAATCCCTGTTCTGCGTGGACTAAATCTAATCATGAGCGGTGCTCCGCCTGATCTTCTTCATAGTCATGGTGTGTGGTCTCCTGCAAATCACTGGGTTTCAAAAGTGGCGAGGCATAACCGAATCCCACTTTTCATTCACCCCCGAGGCATGCTGGAGCCTTGGGCACTCGATCACAAGTTTTTAAAGAAAAAAATTGGGATGTATCTATATCAGCAGGAGGACATCAGATCTGCAAGCGTGCTGTTCGCGACCTCAATGCAAGAGTGTGAAAATTTGCGTAAATTAGGATTGCGTCATCCAATAGCGGTAATTCCAAATGGCGTAAATATAAATAGTACGAAAAATCAGCCGGTGGAGCAGAAAATACACCGCAGTGGAAATAGAAAAGTTCTATTCTTATCAAGAATACACCCCAAAAAGGGTTTATTCAATCTTATCAATGCCTGGGCGCAAGCCGCGCCGGTTGGCTGGGAGCTAGGCTTAGTAGGACCGGATGAAGGAGGGCATCTCGCCGAGGTGATAAATTTAATTGACGAGAGAGGACTTACGCAATCAGTTAAATACCTTGGTGAACGCGATGGTAGCGCGAAGACAATGTGCTACGAAGATGCAGATTTGTTTGTACTGCCAACATTCAGTGAAAATTTCGGGGTTGTCGTCGCTGAGGCTTTGACATGCGGCGTGCCAGTTATCACGACGCGGGCAGCTCCCTGGGGGGACTTGGTTACGCATCGTTGCGGTTGGTGGATCGATGTTGGAGTGGAGCCGCTGGTTCAGGCGCTACGAGTGGCGATGGCATTATGTGACGAGGAGCGTCGGATCATGGGTATCAATGGCATGCGCTATGTTAGAAGGTTTGACTGGCGAGACATCGCAAGTCAGACTTTAGATGTATATCACTGGACACTTGGTAAGGCGCTAAAACCTAACTTTGTCCATACCGACTAGTTTTAATGAGGGAAAGCAGACGTAGTTTATGCGATTAGATGATTTTAATAATCAAAACTTTGATCGTGGCGCGTCCGACTTCAAAGAGTTTTGTTGGTTGCTGTTTTGCGGTTTTCTATTTTCAACTTGGCTGCCTGGAAGTTCATGGCGGGTTACTGCTCTTCGACTGTTCGGCGCTAGAATTGGAATTGGGGTCGTTATCAAGCCAAATATAAAAGTTAAATTTCCGTGGCGCCTGTCGATTGGGGATCATTGCTGGATCGGTGAAGCGGTTTGGATAGATAATTTAGACCATGTTCGCTTAGGCTCCCACGTGTGCTTATCGCAAGGTACATATATATGTACCGGTAGTCACGATTGGTCGAAACCAACATTTGATTTGATAGTTAAACCGATCACTATTGATTCCCATGTCTGGGTCGGAGCGATGAGCAGAATAGCCCCTGGAGTTCACGTCGGTGAGGGGGCTATCTTGGGTTTTGGGAGTGTTGTTCTACAAGCCGTAGACCCTTGGACTATAAACAAAACATCAGTCATATTTCAAACGAAGGACCGTTCCCATTAATAATGAATTCCAACTGACTAAGTGAAGGAATGATTTGCTTGGTCATGAAATGGTGCAGCGAGTTGAAAATTTCTATCATTACTGCCGTTTATAACAATCAGAAAACGATTGGCCAATCTATTGATTCGGTTCTATCGCAGACCTATTCCGATATTGAATATATCGTTATTGATGGAGCATCGACCGACGGAACGATGGATGTTCTAAGAAGTTTACGATCGCGTTTGGACTTTATGATTAGTGAGCCCGATTCAGGTATCTACGAGGCCTTGAATAAGGGAATTAAGTATGCTACTGGTGACGTAATCGGATTTTTGCATGCCGATGATATTTTCGAGAGCAATGATGTTCTTATGAAGGTGGCTACGGCTTTTCAAAATCCAAAAATCGACGCAATTTATGGCGACCTTGTCTATGTACAACAAGACGACATGAGTAAAGTAGTACGATATTGGAAATCCGGTCAATTTCATGTGGCCGCATTACACCAAGGATGGATGCCCCCTCACCCGACATTCTATGTTCGTCGGTCTGTATATGAGCGCCTTGGGGGGTTTGACACCAGCTATAAAATATCTGCCGATTTCGATGCAGTACTGCGTTTCTTGGCAATTGGCAAAATTCGAGTTGCCTATATACCAGAAGTGCTCGTCAGAATGCGTACAGGAGGTATAAGCAACCGCTCGCTTAAAACGATCGCATTGAAGTCACTGGAAGACTTCCGTGCACTTAGGAAAAACAAGGTTGGCGGCAGTCTAACTCTTCTAAAGAAGAATTTAAGAAAAGTTGGGCAATTTTGGCATCGATGACACTTCTACTCACTCCAAGTATTGGCCTGTGCCCGTAAAGTTCTTACTTCAATACGTTTTGTGAGCGTGTGTATACTCAGAAAATGCAGGTTATGCGGGTGTTTTTTTAGTATTTGATATTAAATCAAAAACCTGCTTAAAACATGCGGACTCGTCAAGTCTCTCATAAATAGAAGAAAGTTCGTCTCCGTTGATAATTCGACGGATTGTTTCAGCCACCAAATCGCCCTCTTGATTTTGCCATATTGTTCCAAAGGAGGTGCTATATTCTTGAATGGCGGCTTGTCTGTTTTCATTTGTAGCAAGTAACCCGAGGAGTTCATTCTTCCCCATATCTTTGAACTCCCGGGGTAGATGGTTGGATATGCCTGATTTTACGAATCCATAGTAATCAGATACCGATTCGCAGGTACTGAATTCATGATAATAAGTTGGTATCCCGGCAAGAGCTGCCTCTAAATGTAAGCCCGTATTGGCTGCAATTAATATGCTGCATTCTTTGAAGAAAGTGGATAAATCTGACTTGACGCTACAAGAGTGTTGAAAGTTTGAATTATTTTTTATGAAATGTTCAAGGGCTTCTATGAAATCTTGCGATTGATTGGGGTGTGTACGGATGATGCATGGAGTATCCTTTCTCGCCAGTGAATTTAATAGCGTCAACAAGGCGTCAAACTGGTCGGCTGCGTTTACACCGATTCCGATAGCGAATTCTTTTTTAGGAGTGGTTTCTAAATTAAGCCTTTTTTTCTGCCCAGAGAGGAATATATTAACTTTCTCTGAGGCGTAATTGGCGCTTGCGTCTGTTTGCCAGAGTTTGTAGCATTCAATATATCTCTTCATGGCAACTTTCCCATCAAGGAATGCATAATCAAATTCGAGAGGCGGGAATATATTCGATACTGACGCGTGCTGTAGATAAGCTGTTGGGACCTTTAAAATCTCCGCTGCCAGTTTCATACTTCTAGTATCTACGTTGTGGTCATTTGCCACGACCACTAGGTCAGGGTTGCCTTCTTGTATTTTTTTGATAAAAAATGGAACATAATAGAACGATCTGCAAAATATATTGAAGTGTCTTTCCAATACGTTCTTTCCCCCGGACCTTCGAAGCTTTATATAAAATATTGGCGCGCGAATGCAAAGCAACAAAAATGCCACGATAACCAAGGTTGGCGAAAAATTTAATTGAACGCAGCCCTCAATTTCTTTGGATTCTTTACAACTAACCTCCCGGTCAATGTAGGTGGTAATGAGTAAATCCTTTGTTGTTATTGATGATATTGTTGAAATCAACGCTTTCAACTGGTTATCTGTTCCCGCATAAAAAATCACGTTGACAGCGGGTTGGCGATGATCTTTGATTGCCCCTCGCAAGAAAACAAAGCGGCAAATTTTCAAAATTTGAAAAAAAATGCCGCTCCACTTTATCTTGGATTCATGTAGGTGTTTTAATTCAGGGCTTTTATTTTTCTTCCCGAAAATATAAGCCAGGGACGCTTCGTCCTCTCGTCGAAATGCCTCCATTGATAATCGTATTATATTAAATATAGTCATGGCTTTGACTGAATTTTCATTGCTGCGAACCAAGGCATTGGATATGCACGGTTTGCAATCCACCATGTTCCAGCAAACAGCAGGAATTGACAGATCATAAAACCAATGGCGGCGCCAGCAAGGCCAAATTTAATTATAAAAAAGTAGCTAAGTGTGAAGCTGAATATGCCGCAAATGAAGGTGTTGACAGCTAAGTGCTTTGTTTTGCCAGCGTAAAAGACGTAGTTCGTGACCATGTAGTACATCCCCTTGAACGCGGATCCCATTACAATAAATTTTATCATGCCTTCCGCCTGCTGGTATTCGTTGCCTGCAATGATTGGTATTATGTATGGGGTGATCGATGATATAATTATGGCGCTTGCTAGAATGACGGCGAAATATAAATAGGTGAGTCTCACGATTTTGATTTTTGTTGGAATTTTGATGTTGTTTAGTTTTCCAAATAACCAAGGCGAAAAAGCCATATTAAAAGAGCTTGCTATTAATTCCAATGCCATTCCAATTTGAATCGCTACAGCGTATATTCCGGTTTGTGATATGCCCATTAGGTAGGTGATGAAAAGACGGTCCATCATTGAGATTGCCATCATACCTAATGCGTGCGGAATTAATGGAGTCCCGAATTTCAATGCATCTATCATGTAGAAAGTGGCGGGTGGGAATTTTATCCAACCAGATTTCCACAAAAAACAAGCTGATAATGTCGCGAAAATAATTGATGCTGCGGTGATGCCGAAAAGCCTGCCTTGCCAAGCCATTCCAATATACAAAACCGTGAATAGCGATAGGCTAGCATTAACTAAACTTTGTCCAATTTGGAATGTGGCATATTTAATAGGTTCGTGATTAACGCGCCATATCACCAGTTGGATTTGAACTATGAATTGCGCCGTTGAAACCAGCACGGCGATCATTAACCAACCTAGCGGTACGTATGTAAGCCGCTCAATCCAGAAATGGAATGCTAGGGTGGCAGTTATTACTACGATGCTGCTCGGAAGCAAAATAGTAATACAGGAAGTGATGTAACGGGGTAAGTTCCATTTGGTACCTTCAAAAAAGCGGATACCTATTGCCCCATGTACACTTAGCCCTGTAAGTGTGCCTGCGAGAGAAGTTAAAAGGCCAAACATGGTAACAATGCCATATTCAGACGGCGATAGCGCGCGCGTGAGCACCGGAATCAGCAAGAAGGGGATGCTTGCATTGGCGATGTTGGCCATGGTGTAGATCAAGGCGGCGTTTAACAGATGCTTTCTGCCGCTCATAGGATTTTGATACAGAAAATTTCTGCCATGACCGTATCCCGCGCGGTTACTTTTCTAAGTTAAATCTTTACCAAATCGAGGCTTACCCCAACTTGGTTTGATAATTCGACAGAGGTAATATTTACTCAAAGCTTTCCCAATTCACTGGTTGGCCCCATTTTGTTGCCTTTGCGACTGTTTTTCCAAGGACTTCATCCAGATGTTTTGGCGCCAAGCCAAAGCCAGGTCTTATGCTTTTTACAGCATCATGCGTGACGATATCGCCTATCTTCAAATCTTTGACGAAATAGAGCGAACGCCGGTACTTAACATTACCTGCTTCACTGGACTTGAGTGCGTAGTTGACGCCCCCAAGGGCCTCCCAGGCTGTACGTGCGCCGCAACACAGGGCGGCCATCTCTGCGGGTTCCAGTGAGAAACTGTCATCAGGGCCACCACGACTTCGATCCAAGGTGAAGTGTTTCTCGATGACGCAGGCGCCGAGCGCCACGCTGGCAATGGCAGTGGTGTTGTCCAACGTGTGGTCCGACAGACCCGTGATCAAGCCGAAGCGCCGAATCATGTCTGGAATAGTTCGCAGGTTGTAATCGGATGCTGGAGATGGATAACCACTCACGCAATGCAAAATGGCCAAGTCTTTGCACCCGGCGCCCTTCGCCGCGTCAATGGCTTCCTGAATTTCTTCGATGTTGGCCATCCCGGTCGAGATGATCATCGGCTTGCCTGTACGAGCCACATACCGGATGAGCGGGATATCCACCGCCTCAAACGAAGCAATCTTGTAGGCAGGTGCATTCAGATCTTCCAGGAGGTCGACAGCGGTGTTATCGAATGGCGAACTGAAGATGATGATGTCATTCTTGCGGGCATGTTCGAACAGCGGCGCATGCCATTCCCAAGGCGTATGGGCTTCACCGTACAACTGGTAAAGCGTTTGGCCGCCCCAAAGGCCTCCGTGAATCTGAAATTCCTCGGCGTCGCTGTCAATCGTGATGGTGTCGGCACGGTAGGTCTGCAACTTCACCGCGTCGGCACCAGCGGCCTTGGCCTTGGAAATGATCTCAAAGGCGGCTTCGATGCTCCCGTTGTGGTTCGCTGACATCTCTGCGATGACAAAAGGAGGCTGATCTTCGCCAATCTCACGATTCTGAATTTTCACGACAAGGCTCCTGTTGATCGGGTGGTAAAGCTTTCGTCCCAAGTGCTCTTGACGGGCGTCTTCCCGATCGCATCAGCTGGGGCGCGGTGGGGCCGCTGTTAAAAATCAGATCGAGGGCGGACGCATGAGACAGGAACGGCATCGAGCATTGGACGTATTGGGGATGCTCGTAGACATGCAAACCAATGGAGATGCCGCGCCTGTCGAAGGCCTCTCGATCTTCAATCAAATAGCCTTCAGATCCGGCCGGAGAAATGTATCTGTCGGCTCCGACATGCGCGCAGATGGCCGCCACGTGCTCACCACGCTCCCCGCCAGCGCCCATTGTGCTGGCGCGAACCATGGGCGTGGACACGCCGAGCCTGGCTGCCATCCAGGAAATCAAACTGCAGTTCAACTCGACCAATCGAGCTGAATTGGCACCTGCTTTGAGCGTGACGGCCAGATCATCAATGGCCTCGGGAAAAAATGGCGCCTTTGCATAATTGAGGCGAAGCGACTTGAGCATCTTTTCTGCGAAAGGTTGATCTGCCAATTCGCAATCGGAGATCAACTGCCCCATGCGTCCCGACGTCTTGACGGGAACAGTCAGGAACTCAAGCCCCTTGGATGTTCGTATGCGGTTGCGTTGCTGCCAAGATTGCTTTGAAAAAGCAACGTCATCCAGGATCACGAGCAGATCAACTTGATCGGCCAGATCAAACCAACCTGTCCAAGGTAGAAAGGTCGGCTGCGCAATGGCAATCGTCATCCGTGGTGTCATTTACTCTTCAACCGCGAGGCCGAATCCCGTGCGCCCGTATCCATTGCCGCAATAAAGCATCATCTTTTGTCCGCGGTGTTTGAAGACGTGCGGGTAACACACCATTTCCGAGTCCCAGCCTGATGGCGAAACCTGAATGGTCAAGCCATCATCTTTGCGTTCAAACTGGTAGCCGTCAGTGGATTCTGCATAGCCCATGCGATACCCGCCACTGTTCATCGCGTAGCAATGCCACATCTTGTAGATGCCATCCTCCTTGATCACCGATGCCCTGGATACGCGGCTTTCATCCCGGCATTTGTAGTTGACACTGACAATACCTTTTCGGACCCAATTGATACCATCAGCCGATTCTGCATATTTGACGTTATAGCGAGGTAGTTCAGGTGTCTGCCATTCATCCGCAGAGTCATACCACATCCGCCATAAATTGCCTTCAATGAGAATGCAGGAAATGACCAGTATTTGATACGGCTCCGCATCTGTTCGATCGATGACCGGAGCCCTTGAAAACCGCTGGAAAGTGGCGCCAGCATCTTTGCTGATGGCAAGTCCGGAGACCTCTGCAGCACGGACGAGCGATCCCTTGTTCCATCCGAAATAGTAAAGATATTTGCTTCCTTGGTGATTGACCATCCAAGTTGGAGATACACCATTGTCATCGAATGCACCCAAGCTGCCCAGACCAAGGACCGGCTCGGAAGATATTTTTAGAATATCTTGTGGGTTGGTGATGTCGATTTCAACATACCCAGTCAGGGACCTGTTCTGCTCGTCACGGCCGGAGAAGTAAATTCGGTAGAGATCGCCGCCAAGGTGATCTGCGACCGGCAGCATGGCATGCGTTTTTACCCAGTCATGCTGGCCATCTGGCTTGAAAATCAAACCCTTTTTTACCCACCCCATTAGACAGCTCTCCTAGTGTTACTCAAGATGATATCTTTTAAATCTTCCAAACCTTCGCCGATTTGCATCCGGGTGATGGCTTCATCCGCAGGGTAGGTGAAATCCTTATGCTCAATCATCACCCCCAGCCTTTCCAACTCGTCCCGGCCGAGCATGCGCATGAAGCCGTGGTAAGTATCACGCTGAAGTTCATCATGCGGCACGATGATGATGGGGGTCCCCACTTTAAGTGCTTCGAATGCCGACAATCCTGGGGAGGCAATGACCAGATGCGAACGATGCATCAGCTCCGCAACATTGGATATATTTCGATGCACTTTGACATTCTCTCGTTTGTCTTGATGCTTTTGCAAAATAGTCTGCAAATCTTCATCATGGAAAAAATGAGCGCCCAGTACCACCTCAATGATTAAATGGCGCTTCAGGCCGAGCAGTTGATCCAGCGCCGCAGATGTTAAATTGGCTGGGTCGCTGCCACCAAAAATCAGTAAAATTTTCGTAGGACTTTTGACCTGTTCTTTTCCACGTTTCTGGTATTCGTAAAAATCTCGTCTGAGCACCCAATACCTTGGCCCATACAAATATTCCGTATTGGTCTGTTCATCGAGGAAGCGTATATTCTCAAATCGACTTCCAATGTCTGCAGTGACCGCCACGTCGGCAAACCGATTGGCGGTAGAGAGGTTAGTGAATATGATTAGCCGCGCACGAAGTTCTTGTTTGATCTTGCAAGCCAGGGCTTCCGCGACATCCAATTTGTCAAAAATAACAACGTCCGGATCCATCAGTTCCAGATGATTGAAAATTTCGCCGTCGTTTTCGAGGCCAATGGTCTTGAAGCCATTTTCGGTGATTTTATTGCGTACGGTATGATCACTTTTCGTGATGAAGGTAATATCGGCATGGGAGATTAATTCACGCGCAAGCGCCATGGATTGCTGGACATGGCCCAGCCCGAGGTGGGCACCCCCATCCGTCACAAAACATATATTCATCGCGTTCAATCCACCGCGCCTTAAAGCCTTGGGCGTTCGCCAATTCTCCGCGCGGGGCTGCCAACATAGATTCCCCAGGGTTCGCAATCTTTGTTGACAAAACTACCAGCACCAATCACACAGCCTTCACCGATCTTCACAGGCATGATGATGCAGCGTGCCCCGATATACACATCATTGCCAACTTCAAGGCACCCACCCAGCACCTTGCTTTCGCCTTCGGCCATCCCATCCACCATTTTCAGTCCTGCTGCGTGAGAATACGTTGCAGACAAAAAAACCGTGCCAGGCCCGGTTGAGACACGATCACCGATGATGGTTAGCCCGCCACCCCAAATGGTTGTGTGGGGCTGTACGTCGGTGTATTCGCCAATTTTGACGCCTTCCCCTGCAAATATGAAGGCAAAATCTCGAATTTTGCTGTGACTGCCCAAATCAACAACATGAGGGAATGCAATCTTGGCCATTGGGTATATTTTTACTTCCTCGCCACAAGACCTCAATTTGTCCTTAACATTCTCGCCCATCAACTCGATGCCGTCTAATTTGTAGTGGTCCATGCATTACTCCTTAAAGTGTTTCAAACATTCTTTTTCTTTTGGTGACCAAGCATTCAAACCTTTTGCTGTCAAATTCCTTTTTGTAATCGATCAGCATATCCTCGAATGAGTAAAGCGGACTCCATCCCAGTTCTTTTTTGGCTTTACTAATATCATAAAGGAATGCGTCCATGCCGTTGGACTTTTCTGGCTTCTCCACGATGATGGGAGGCTCGCCTGATCCCCAGAATATTTTTGCAATCGCCTCAGCTTGGGCTCGTAATGTGAGGTATTGACCGGAGGTGATGTTGTAAAGTCCGTGTGCGCTGGGATGATCGATGGCTTTGACGAATGCTGATACAACATCTTTGACGTAAATGATGTCACGACCAATACCGCCGTCACCCCACACCTCAAGAGGTTCGCATGACATGGCTTTTTCAATGAAAACCTGAAAACCTGTTTTGATGGGAACGCCGCCCTTGAAAATCTCAGTGTGTGGTCCATATCCGTAGACCGGTGGCAATCTGAATATTATTCCTCGAAGTCCATACTGGCATTGATAGTGGGTCACGCAATCTTGAGCAGCACTCTCCGAAATGCTGAACATCGTGTATTCACCATCATATTTTATGGCTCGACCATCTTCCTCCGATATGGCCCTTTGGGCGGCCCAAAGGCCTTGCGTATTACGATGAGAACTTGCGTATATTATTTTTCCGGACTGGCTGCATTTGCAATAATCGAGCACATTCAGGGTGCCGTTGATGTTGACGTTGATGTAGTCTCGGGGATCATATTTAACCTCTGCCACATTGGCTGGCTGGCATGCGGCAAGATGAATAACGACGTCAAACTTGTTGTTTTCAAGGCGTTCAAACTGTTCATTCTTTGTGATGTCGATCTGGACGTAGTTCACGCCCATGGCTTCACAATAGTCGTTGCGGTGGGGCCCCATGTCCGAGGCAGTGATTTCATACCCTTGACGCAATAGTTCGTCCATCAGGTATGTTGCAATGAACCCTGACGCGCCAAATATCAGAATATTTTTTTTCTTCATGGAAATATTGAATGATTCTATGAATGAAAATTTTCTTGCTTCAAGCTGCCTGATTGGGCCTCATGATGATCGGTGCCAGCATCTCGGCTCTTATCCAATCATCCTGCGTATCGATATCCTGAACTCTCCAGCGAGGTATGAAAATTGGGCTGGAATTTAACTGAAAAACACATCTCTGCTCCAGCCAAGCAATTGGCCGTCCCCAATAGAACTGCCCTGCATCATGCAGGGCTGTCGGCAAATCCTGAGATCGGGTTTCGTATTCTTGAGGGTAAAACATCTCGATCCCCCCTCCAGGAGTTTGCTTGAACGAGCGAAAAATGGGAGCCGGGTAATCCGTGACTGTGAATGCATAGTCCCAAGAACCGGTTTCCAATGCTTCACAACCTCGCTTGAGATCATTGACATCGATGAAGGGTGCGGTTGCATATATGCAGCAAACTGCCGTCACTTCGGGGGCTTGGTTCAACGCCCATTGCGTTGCGTGGGCAATCACTGGCCCGGTGCCCGCGTGATCGTCAGCGAGTTCTGGCGGGCGCATGAAGGGTACTTTTGCGCCGCATTGCCGAGCAATTTCCGCGATCTCTGCGTCATCTGTTGAGACGATGATCTCTTCGAAGAGCCCGGATGTCTTGGCAGCTTCGATCGACCAGGCGATCATCGGCTTGCCATTGAATGGCTTGATGTTCTTGCGCGGAATGCGTTTGCTGCCACCGCGAGCTGGGATGATGGCGATTCTCATGTAGTGAGTGCTTTGCTTACCGCGGTGATCACTTGGTCCTGTTGCTGATCCGTCAGCATCTGGTACATGGGAAGGCTGATCACTTCTCGGTAATAAGCCTCAGCCTGAGGATAGTCTCCGGCCCTGAAGCCCATTAGTGCATAGTGAGGCTGGGTGTGTATGGGGATGTAGTGCAGATTGACCCCGACGCCCTGATCGCGCAAGGACTCAAACACTTCTCGGTGACTGCGACTGATCTTGCCCAGCTGCAGTCGAATCACGTATAGGTGTAGACCAGAGTAGCTGTCCGGGTGTTGTCGGGGGCAGGTGATGGGCAGGTTGGCCAACAAGTCGTCATATCGACGCGCCAATTCGTGGCGGCGGGCGACATAGGCATCGAGTCGATCCATCTGGCTCAAGCCCAGCGCGGCCTGGAGGTCGGTCATTCGGTAGTTGTAGCCAAGCGCAATCTGTTGGTAATACCAAGGACCGTCAGGCGCATGGCTCATCTGAGTCGCATCGCGTGTGATGCCGTGGCTGCGATAGAGCCCCATCTTACGAGCCAGTTCGGCATCGTTGGTCAGTGCCATGCCGCCCTCAGCCGTGGTGATGATCTTGACTGGGTGGAAGCTGAACACCGTGATGTCGCTGTATCCGCAGTTGCCGATAGGTTGGCCCTTATAACGGCCGCCGATGGCGTGCGAGGCATCCTCAATGACCTTGAAGCCATATTGTTGTGCCAATGCGTGAATGGCATGCATGTCGCACGATTGGCCGCACAGGTGAACAGGCACCAGAACCTTGGGGAGCTTGCCTTCGCGTTCGGCTTGCTCCAGCTTGCGTTCAAGGGCCTGCGGGCTCAGGTTGTAGGTGTGCGGATCAATGTCGACGAAATCGACCTTAGCCCCGCAGTACAGCGCGCAATTGGCTGAGGCGACAAAGGTGATCGGCGTGGTCCATAACCAATCGTCTGGACCGAGACCAAGGGCCATGCAAGCAACGTGCAGCGCTGAAGTGGCGCTGTTCACGGCCACGGCGTATTTGGCGCCAACGTGATCGCTCACGCGTTGCTCGAAGCGCGGGACCATGGGACCTTGGGTCAGAAAGTCGGATTGCAGTACGGCAATGACCGCATCAATGTCGTTTTGGGTAATGTCTTGGCGACCATACGGAATCATGGATTACACGCTCCCGATCTTCCCGTCATTGGCCTTGATCCAGGTTTGCAGGTCCGCGTCCGTCATCCATTCATGATTGTTGTCACTGGCATACACAAATCCTTCAGGTACTTTCTTGCCGTTTTTGATGCGCTTCGCGCAGGTCGACCAACCATTGATGGTCGGCAGGATCTTGAAGTGTTCCGGATACTCGTAGGTGTAGTAGGCGTCTTCAGCGCTGATCATCTGTTCGTGCAGCTTTTCTCCGGGGCGGATGCCAATCACCTCCTGACGTGCTGTTGGTGCCACTACTCGGGCCAGGTCAGTGATCTTCATGGACGGAATCTTTTTGACGTAGATTTCTCCGCCAATCATGTCTTCAAAGGCATGCCAGACAAGGCCAACGCCATCTTCCAGCGAAATCATGAAGCGAGTCATGCGTTCGTCGGTAATTGGTAATACGCCCTTATCCTTGATGGACATGAAGAATGGAATGACCGAGCCACGTGATCCCATGACATTTCCGTAACGAACCACGGCAAAGCGCGTGTCATGACCACCTGAGTACGAGTTGCCCGCCACAAACAATTTGTCGGAGGCTAGCTTTGTCGCTCCGTAAAGGTTAATAGGGCTGCTGGCTTTGTCTGTGGACAGGGCCACCACGCGTTTAACGCCTTTGTCAATGCAGGCATCAATGAGGTTCATGGCCCCATTGATGTTGGTTTTGACGCACTCAAAGGGGTTGTATTCCGCTGTTGGAACGATCTTGGTAGCGGCGGCATGAACCACGTAATCCACCCCGTCAAGGGCGCGGTAGAGGCGATCTTTGTCGCGAACGTCGCCAATGAAAAAACGGACTCGACCATCGCCTTCGAATTTCTTGGCCATGTCCCATTGCTTCATTTCATCACGAGAGAAAATGATGATTTTCTTAGGGTTGTATTTGGCCAATGTCATCGGTACAAAAGTATTGCCGAATGAACCCGTTCCTCCTGTGATGAGGATGGTAGCGTCTTGCATCATATTGAATAAATTACGTTCAAAACGGTTGAGTGCCGCGGGTCTGCTGAACTGTGAATCGCGCTGCTAACCTGAGCCTGAGGACAAACGTCAGTGTCAGTTTTCTTTCCAAATTAAACGCCCTTGACGGAAATGACACCTTCATCTGATGACTGGGTAAATTGGTCGTTTGCAGATAGCCTGCCGTAGGCGGTGTGGTAAACAATGGCCATTGTTGCGGTGAATAAGGCCAATACCAAGGTATTTTCTGTGAAGGTCACCGCGATCAACTGGCAGCCCAGAACCATCATCCAAATGACGCCGCTGGTCACGCCATGCCTGAGCCAAGCTGGCACTGAAGGTACCAAGCCCGATGTCGAAATCCGTTTGAAAATCAAATGATGCAGGTGCCCCATGTCGGCCTGCCCGCTGCTGACCCGCCCCACAATATGGCGCCTGTAAATGGAGTAAGCGGTTTCCCAAAATGGGTAGAAGCAAGCCAAGAGCACTGCCCACGTGGACACGCCAGGGTTGCGGGCCAATAAAAGCACAGCACATTCTGCCAACCAAAATCCGGCCAAATACGCGCCACCATCACCTAAAAAAATCCCGCCAAATGGATAATTGAGCAATAGAAAACCCGCCATGGCAACCATGCCTAATAAGCAGAGTTTCAGAACCAGTGGGTCACCCACCATCCAGGCCATGGCCGCCAGTCCAGCAAGCATCAACAACACACTGCCTGCGGCTAAGCCGTTGAGTCCGTCAATGATATTGACGGAGTTGGTGATACCCCCCACAGCAAAACAGGTGAAGAACACCGAAACAGGCAAGAACGAGATGACGTAATCCAGGCCGGGGGTGTCGAGCCTCGTGAGGTGGGCACCCATCGCCCAGACAGCAAAGATTGCCGAGATGAATGATGCGTAGAGCCGGGTACGTATGCCCACACGCTTGGTCAAATCTTCAAATAAGCCGGCCAAGAAGGCCGGAATTCCGCAGGCTAGCAAGGTCAGGATTTGTGGCGTCAAGGGATCGTCAAACCACCATGCTGCAGATCCACCGGCCAAGAGGGCCGCAAACAATGCCACCCCGCCAATGCGAGGCACAGGACGTTGGTGGATTTTTTGAACGCCATTGAGATCGTGGTCAAGCGTGAGCTTGCCATGCCAACGTTGCGTGAGGATCAGGCCTGAGCAAACAAGCAATGCCGTGCCGAAAACAGCTACAAGTGTCAGAAGCCCTGGGTGCCACATAGTTTCAGCGTCCTGCGGATGGCCCTTCCTGACAGCAAAAGGGTAATTTTAATTTTATGGCTTGAATTGTGACGTCTGTCGTGCGATGGCTAAAAGGCGACGCTTTTTCATCGCCGATGATTGCCTCAATCAATGTCAGGAAAATCTTCTGTTTTTGGCTTCACCTCAACCCGAAACTGCTCACTCGCCCAAGCCCCCAGATCAATCGCCTTGCATCCCTTGCTGCAAAACGGCCGATACGGATTGTCGGTCCGGTAAGGCACCGTTTCACTGCACGACGGGCACCGCACCATGACCTGCTTGGTGGTGGCCGCACTGGGCTGGGGTTCACTCATGTCTCAAAACTCAAGCGCAAAGGGTCAATTCAAAAGCCGCATCAATGTCGGAGGCCAGTTTCAGCTTACCCTCGATGTCCTGCCGCATCAAGCGAATGGCCACCATGAGCCTGTTGCCACTGATCTCGGGCACCAGCCCCATGCTGGGGTCGATGCGCAGGCGCAACAGCAAAAACGGCTTGTTCTCTTTCAGGCTCTGCTGATAGCTCCCACCCGGCGCGGCCACCATGTGAGGGTGCCCTGTGTCGCGCAACAGGCTGAGCATCAACTTTAAGGCCTCCGCCAACGGGGTGAGGGTGGCCACCCACTGCTGCAAATCGGCCTGCCGCTTCTGGACTGCTTCGTGTTGCCACGCAAAGTAAGAAGGCAGATCAAACTCACACGTGCCACCTGGAATGCTGATGCGGCTGCGGATGCTCATCAGCCAATCGTTGCTGGCCAAGGTTTGTCCGGCTTTGCCTGGCACTTGCTGCAGGCTGTGGTGGGTTTGTTCGATCCGGCCCAGCACCTGGTCCAGCACGGCTTCTTGAATGGCCGGGTTGCCACGCCAGCCCATGAACTGTGATTTGAAGCGGTCCAGCTCTTTGAGCAGATCGGCCTTGAGGTCGGCCCGCGAGGCCACGTCCATGATCTCGAAGATGGTGGCCAGGGCGTAGTGGTGGTCGGTCGGGTGTTCGCGCCACATCAGCAAAATCAGGCGGTTGAACAGATGTTCAAGCCGCAACATGGTGCGGATGCTTTCGTTGAAGGGATATTCGTACAGAATCAACGCGCCACCTGAGCTAAGTTGGGACACCAGCAGTCAAGCGTGATTGTTCCACAGGCGCCAGACCTTCTGGACCTCTTCCCTTAATTCATCCAGGCTCAAACCGTCATTGAAAATCACCTGGTCGGCCACGGCCAGGCGCATCTCGCGCGTGGCTTGCTGCGCGATGACTTTTTCCACCGCCTCGCGAGTCCAGCCGGAGCGGGCCATCACCCGGGCAATTTGGGTTTCGACCGGGCAGTCCACCACCAGCACGCTGTCAACTTTTTGCTTCCACCGCGTGCCTGATTCGGCCAGCAGCGGCACGTCGTAGACGACGATTTGGTCGGGCTGGGCCTGATCGGCATGCTGATCGGCATGTTGGCCGATCAAGGGGTGCAGGATGCCCTCCAGCTGGATCAGGGCTCCTGGATCGGTGAAGGCGAGTTCGCGCATGCGGGTGCGGTTCATGGCGCCGTGGGCGTCCACAAAGTCCGGGCCGAACTGCTGCTGGATGTGGGCGATGGCGGCCCCGCCTGGCGCGGTGAGGGTGCGCGAGATGGCATCCAGGTCAACCAGGTGCGCACCCAAATCGACCAGCATCTGGGCCACGGTGGATTTGCCGCTGCCAATGCCGCCGGTCAGGCCGATGGTTTTGGTCAGGCCCAGCCCAGCCATCCCAGCACCCGTTGCGGTCCGGCCAGCATGACCACCAGGCCTGCGCCACCCAGGAACGGGCCGTAGGGGATGTAGCGGCCTTCACGCAGGGTGCTGGACAGCTTCATGCCGATGCCCACGATGGCGCCAAGGATGGACGAGGCCAGCACCACCGGCAACACCATCTGCCACCCCAACCAGGCGCCCAGTGCTGCCAGCAGCTTGAAGTCGCCGTAGCCCATGCCTTCTTTGCCGGTGGCGAGCTTGAACAGCCAATACACCGACCACAGGGACAGGTAGCCCACCACGGCGCCCCACACGGCTTGGCTCAAGGGCAAGGTCCAGCCCAGGGCGGCGGCGATCAAGCCCGCCCACAGCAAAGGCAGGGTCAGGTCATCGGGCAGCAGGGTGGTGTCCCAGTCGATGGCGGAGGCGGCCACCAGCACGGCCACAAAACCGCACCACAGCAAGGTGGTGGGCTCGGCGCCAAAACGCCAGCCGCAGGCCGCGAACAACAAGGCCGTGGAAAGCTCGATCAGGGGGTAGCGCACAGAAATGCGGGCGCTGCAGGCGGAGCACTTGCCGCGCAAAACCAGCCAACTGACCAGGGGGATGTTTTCGTACCAGCTGATGGTGTGGCCGCAGGAGGGGCAGCGCGAGGCGGGCTTGGACAGCGTCAGTGGTGCCGCGGTGTCTTCTTCTTTGGCGGGCAACTCCAGCATGGCCGCGCTGTCGGCGCGCCATTGGCGCTCCAGCATCAGCGGCATGCGGTGGATGACGACGTTCAGGAAGCTGCCGACGCACAGGCCCAGCACGGCCAATCCCCACGGCGTTGTGAGGATGGCCAACAGTTCATGAAACTGCATGGGCCTTTAGACCACCTGGCCGAGTTTGAAGATGGGCAGGTACATGGAGACCACGATGCCCCCGATGATGCCGCCCAGGATCACGATGATGAAGGGCTCCATCAGGCTGGACAGGGCCTTGACGGCTTCGTCAACCTCTTCTTCGTAGAAGTCGGCGGCTTTGCCCAGCATGTGGTCCAGCGAGCCGGATTCTTCACCGATGGAGGCCATTTGCAGCACCATGACGGGGAACAGGTTGGCCGTTTGCATCGACGTGGTCAGGCTGGTGCCGGTGGACACATCGCGCTGGATCTGCTCGGTGGCCTCGGCGAACACGGCATTGCCGGCGGCGCCGCCCACGGAATCAAGCGCCTCGACCAGGGGCACGCCAGCGGCGAACATGGTGGACAAGGTGCGCGTCCAGCGGGCCACGGCGGATTTGAACATCAGGTCGCCAAACACCGGCATTTTCAGCAGCAGGCGGTCCATGGTTTTCTGCATCTTTTCAGAACGCCGCCAGGTTTGCAGGAAGAAGTACACGCTGCCGCCAATGGCCCCGAAAATGGCCCACCAGTACGCCACGAAAATCTCTGACATGGCCATCACGAACAAGGTGGGGGCGGGCAGTTCGGCGCCGAAGGAGGTGAACACTTCCTTGAACGCCGGGATCACGAAGATCATGATCACGGCCACCACCACGAAGGCCACCACCAGCACGGCGATGGGGTAGGTCAGGGCTGACTTGATCTTCTGCTTGATTGCGATGGTTTTTTCCTGGTAGGTGGCCAGGCGATCCAGCAGGGTTTCCAAAATACCGGCGGCTTCACCCGCTTCAACCAGGTTGCAGTACAGGGCATCGAAATACAAAGGGTGCTTGCGGAACGCGGCCGACAAGCTGGTGCCGGTTTCGACATCGGTGCGGATGTCGTTGAGCAATTTGGTGACGCGGGGGTTGGTGCTGCCCCGGCCCACGATGTCGAACGACTGCAGCAAAGGCACGCCGGCGCGCATCATGGTGGCCAACTGGCGCGTGAAGATCGCGATGTCTTTGGGCTTGACGGAGCCACCGCCCTTGGTGCGGCGCTTCTTGACCTTTTGCACCAGGATACCTTGGCGGCGCAAGGTGGCACTGACCACAGCCTCGCCAGCCGAACGCATTTCGCCGCGCACCACCTTGCCGTTGCGGTCCTTGCCTTCCCATTCGAAGACAAATTCTTGTGCTTTAGAGGCGGTTGCCGTGGCCATGTGGGGAACTCCGAGGGCGCGTCGCGCTGATCTGATTTAGTTGACTATTCGTTGGTGACCGAGATCACCTCTTCCAGAGAAGTCATGCCGGCTTTGACTTTGACCAAGCCGGCCTCGCGCAAGTCTCGCACGCCTTCGCGCTTGGCTTGCTCCGCAATATCCATGGCTGTGCCCAGTCGGAGGATGATGCGTTGTATTTCTTCACTGATGGGCATGACTTGGTAAAGGCCAACCCGTCCTTTGTAACCATTGTTGCAACTTGAACAACCCACGGCCTTGTAGGGGCGCCATGAGCCATCGATTTCATGGTCTTTGAAACCGGCGCGTAGCAATGCTTCTTTAGGATACTCCGCCGGTGCTTTGCACACTTCGCAAAGTTTGCGCGCCAGGCGTTGTGCCGTGATCAAGATCACGGCGGAGGCGATGTTGAAGGGCGGGATGCCCATGTTCAACAGCCGCGTCAAGGTGGTGGGTGCATCGTTGGTATGCAGGGTGGACATCACCATGTGGCCGGTTTGGGCCGCTTTGATGGCGATGTCGCCTGTTTCCTGGTCGCGGATTTCGCCGACCATGATGACGTCGGGATCCTGCCGCAGGAAGGCCTTGAGCGAGGCCGCGAAGGTCAGGCCCGCCCGGTCGTTCACGTTGACCTGATTGATGCCGGGCAAGTTGATTTCGGCCGGGTCTTCGACCGTGCAGATGTTGACGCCAGGCTGGTTCAGGATGTTCAGGCAGGAGTACAGCGACACGGTTTTGCCCGAGCCGGTGGGCCCGGTGACGAGCACCATGCCGTAAGGGCGGCTGATGGCGTTCATCAGGCGTTCTTTTTCGATGGGCTCGTAACCCAGGGCCTCGATGCCCATCTTGGCGGAAGATGAATCCAGAATCCGGATCACGATCTTCTCGCCAAACAGGGTGGGCAGGCTGCTGACCCGGAAGTCGATCGATTTGTTGCCGAACTTGAGCTTCATGCGGCCGTCTTGCGGCACGCGCTTTTCAGCGATGTCCAGCCGCGAGATGACCTTGATGCGCGAGGCCAGCTTGTCCTTGATGGCGATCGGGGGCTGGGTGACTTCGCGCAGTTCGCCGTCGACCCGAAAGCGCACACGGTAGTTGAACTCGTAGGGCTCGAAATGCAAGTCAGACGCGCGGGCGTTGATGGCGTCCACCAGCATCTTCTGAAGGAATTTGACGACCGGGGCGTCTTCCACCTCGGTGGACAGCTCGGCCGCCTCGGGCTGGCTGGGGTTGTTCAGGTCATCGGTGATGTCGAATTCGAAATCACCGGAGGTCAGGGCGTTGAGTTGCTCTTCGGCCGAGGCGGTTTGCCCTTCCAGCAGGCGCGACAGCTTGTCGTGCTCGACGATGACCCATTCTGGCGTCAGCTGGGTGGCGAACTTGATGCGCTCGATGGCTTCCTGGTCGGTGGGGTCTGCACCGGCCACGAACAGGCGGTTGCCGCGCTTGGACAGCACGACCACCTGGTATTGGGTCGACAGCTTGTTGTCGATCACGCCTTTGGGCAGGCGCTGCAGATCGACGGCGGCCAGGTCGAGCACGGGCACGGCCAGGGAGGTGGACAGGGTCTGGGCCAGGTCGCTGGCCGAGATGGCGCCGCTGGACATCAGCGCGCTGATGAAACTGCGCTTTTGGTCTTTGGCCGAGCGGGTGAGGTCTCCGGCGGATTTGACGTCGAGCTTGCCGGCGTTGACCAACACACGGGCCACGCCAGTCAACGATCCGGATCCGGGAGCTTCTACCAGGGTGTTATCGACCATTTAATAAATCATCCGCGATTCAATACCGTCTGTAAACCACAAAAGACCGCTTATCACCTTGGATTATGGCGGTTCAGTTTCAATCGGCGGACTGGATTTTCACCATGCCTGCGTAAAGGCCTTGCCGGGCGATCAGCTCGGCATGGGTGCCTTGCTCAACCACTCTGCCCTCGGACATGACGTAGATGCAGTCGGCGTTGCGGATGGTGCTGAGGCGGTGGGCGATCAGGATCAGGGTTTTGCTGCCGCGCAGGTCTTCGATGGAGCGTTGGACCACGGCCTCGGATTCGGAATCGAGGGCGGAGGTGGCTTCGTCGAAAATCCAGACGGCCGCGTCGCGGTACAGGGCCCGGGCGATGGCCAGGCGCTGGCGTTGGCCGCCGGACAGGCGGCTGCCGTTGGTGCCGATGGCGGCGTCGATGCCTTCGGGCAAGGTCAGCACGTGGTTCCAGAGGTTGGCGGCTTTCAGGCAGTGCTCGACCTTGGCGCGGTCCAGGCCCAAGGGGCTGGCATAGGCGACGTTCTCGGCGATGGAGCCTTCGAACAGCACGATGTCTTGCGAGACCACGGCGAAATGACTGCGCAAGCTGGCCAGTTTGAGTTGCTCTGTGGGCACGCCATCCAGGGTGATCTGGCCGCTGCTGGGGTAGGCAAAGCGCAGGAGGGTGTTGACGACGGTGGTTTTGCCGGCACCCGATGAGCCGACCAGGGCAATGGTGCTGCCCGGTGCGACATGCAGGTTCAAGCCATCCAGGGCGGGATGGGTGGCCCCGTCAAATTGAACCGTCACATCGTTGAAATCAATTCGCCCCTGGCTTTTGGGCATCTCCACCGTGCCGGTGTCGGGTTCAGGCGGGGTGTTGAGCAACTCAAACGCACCCCCGGCCGTGATCAGGGCGCTGTTGATGGGTTGGAACACGTCCGTTAAATGGCGCATGGGCGAAATCGTCATCAACAAGGCGGTGATGAAGGAGACGAACTCACCCACGGTGGAGGCGCCTTGGCTGGCTTGCCAAAGGGCCAGGGTGAGGATGATGGACACACCGATGGCGGCCACGATCTGCGTCAAGGGCGTGACGAGCGAGCTGGTGGCCACTTGCTTCATCGTCATGCGGCGATGCAGGGTGGCTTCTCGGTCAAAGCGCTGCAACTCAAAATCAACGGCGCCGAAGGTACGCACGACACGCCAGGCGCGGGCGTTGTCGTCCACGGTGGTCACCAGACGCAATTGCGTCTGGTACTGAGCCTTCCCGACCTTGTTCAGGCGCTTTTGCACCAGTTTGACGGTCAGGCCCAGCAAGGGCATGGATATGAAGGCGATGAGGGTGAGCTGAGGGTTGAGGTAGATCAGGTACGCGATCAGGAAGAACAGAGTCGAAGCGTCTTTCACGATGGAGACGATCGCATTGCTCATCAAGGTGGAGGCGCCTTGCGGATCACTGATGACCTTGCTGACGGCCACGCCTGGGCTGATGGAAGTGAACAACTTGGCATCGGCCTTGAGCAAGGACCGCATCAAATCGCGGCGCAGGTTCAGCACCATGGTCGATGAGGCGGAGTTCATCACGTAGGCGCCGCCGAAGTTGAAGGTGCCTCGGACCACGAACAGGCCAATCACCACCACGGGAACCAGCCACAGCGGGTATTTCAGGCCTTCCTGAAAGCCCGAATCGATCAGTTTTTTGAACAAGGCGGGCAGCAGGGGCTCAACCGCAGCGCCCAGCATGAAAAACACCAGGGCCATGCTCAGCATGCGCCATTGGGGGCGGGCGTAGCTCAACAACTGTTGAGCGGTTTCTTTCGATTCCATTAAAGCAACTGGTCCATTGAGGCGAGAACTTCGGTGCGCGATGGTACTTGGCCTTTGCCACCCAGGCTGATGACGTGGCCCGAGCCGGTGACGCCCGCCAGGCCGGGTTCGTGATCGCAGTAAATGCCCAGGGTTGGGCGGCCGTGTGCCGCGGCCAGGTGGGTCAGGCCCGTGTCCAGGCCCACGACCAATTGGGCGTGTGCCAAGGTGTCGCCGGCTTGGGCGACAGTCAGGAAGGGCGGCACCACGCCGTCACAGGCCTGAGCAATGCTCTTGGCGCGCTGCTCTTCTTCGGGGCTACCCCACATCACGGCGATGCCCATTCCCTGTTGTCGCAACTGATGGGCCACGGCAATCCAGTCTTGTTCGGGCCAGAGTTTTTCCGGGCGACTGGCGCAGGGGATCAGGACCGCATAGGGTTCGGGGCCGGGCGTCCAGGCCTGGGCGTCGGCCTGAAGGCCAAAATCGGGGGCGGTGGTGGGCAGGGGATAGCCCAGCACTTGCGCCGCCAATTGACGGCAGCGGTCCACTGCGTGCAGGTCGCGTGGGACATGGGCTTTGCTGCGGTAAAACAGGCTGGCCAGGGGCTCGCGGATGCTGTGGCGGTCGTAACCAGCGCGGGGGCCTTGTGCAAAGCAGGCAAACAGAGCGCTTTTGAGCAGGCCTTGCATGTCGACGACCATGTCATAGCGGTGCAGCGCCATTTCAGCCCGCCAGGTTTTGATGGCCAATCGGGTGTCTGGGGCTCGAAGGCTTTTGCGCCACTTGCGCCATTGCAGCGTGATCACGCGGTTGACCGCCCGGTGTTGGCTGGGCATGGCGGAGAAGCTTTTCTCCACCAGCCAGTCGATCTGGACCCCCGGGATCGCATGGGCGATGTCGCTGATGGCGGGCAGGGCGTGGACGACATCGCCCATGGAGCTGGTTTTGACGATGAGGATGCGCATCAGGCCTTGGTCCGAGCTTGCTGCTCTGCCACCAGCGCGGGGTTGAAGCGCGGGTCGTTGTACATCTTGAACTGGCGGTAAACCTTGAAGTAGGCACGGCCCGCTTGGGTGTCGGCGATCAGGGTGTCCAGGCAGTCGCCCAGGTCGGCGCGTTGTTGCAGCAATTTTTCGAGTTTGACTCGGCTGTTTGTTCGGTGGTCATCGTCCACGTCGGTGCGCAGGGTTTGGGCGCGCATGGCGTGGATCTTGAGGGCCATGATGGACATGCGGTCGATGATGCTGCCGGCGGTTTCGCTGTTCAGGCGTGCGTTGGGCGGTACTTTTGACACGGGGGCGTCGGTTTGCGCCGAGGCAGCATCGACCAGGCCGAGTTCGGTCAGCAAGATTTCGTCCACCCGCTCGGTGGCATCGTTGCGGGCCTGGTTGAATCGGTCGATTGCGCGTTTGTTCTGGGCGATCTCATCGCTGCTAACGGTGGTGCGGCGAGCCAGGTCTTCTTCGGCCCACAGGCTGCTGTTGAAGAAGTGGTTGGTGGCAATCCAGTGCCACAACAGCGTGCGGCGGTCGCTGCCGCCTGGCAGCGAGGCGGGGACGGGCACCGGCGGGCCGCCTGCGGCCAGCAGGGCGTCGTCGTGCTGGCTGCTGACGTTGGACGCCAGGGCGGTGAACAGGGACATAGGGCAGGTCTTTCAGCGAAAAGGCACCGTGGTCGTCGGGTGTCAGCGCGAGATTATCGCCGTGAGGACGGGCGTTTGCCCGGTGCGGGTATGATCCCTCCCGCCGAATGGTGGGCTTGAAGCCGGGGAGCTGTGCTCACCCGTTTGTTGAAAATGGAGCATGAGTCATGAAAGCCGTCATCCTGGCGGGCGGTCTCGGGACCCGCATATCTGAAGAGACGCACCTGAGGCCCAAGCCCATGATCGAGATTGGCGGCAAGCCTATCCTCTGGCACATCATGAAGATGTATTCGGCCCATGGCGTGAATGACTTCGTGATCTGCTGCGGCTACAAGGGCTATGTCATCAAGGAATATTTCGCCAACTATTTCTTGCACATGTCGGACGTGACCTTCGACATGCAGGCCAACACGATGGAAGTCCACCAGCGCAAGGCCGAGCCGTGGCGCGTGACCCTGGTCGACACTGGCGACAACACCTTGACGGGCGGGCGACTGCTGCGCGTGGCCGATTACATCCGGGACGACGAAGCATTTTGCTTCACCTACGGTGATGGCGTGTCGGACATCGACATCCGGAGCGAGATCGCGTTCCACCGCGCGCACGGCAAGCTGGCGACCATCGCCGCCGTGCAGCCGCCGGGCCGCTATGGCGCTTTGCAGTTGCAAGGCCAGCAGGTCTCGGGCTTCACCGAAAAGCCCCGGGGCGATGGCGGGCTCATCAATGGCGGCTTCTTCGTGCTGTCACCAAAGGTTCTGTCGCTGATCGGCGGCGACAGCACCACCTGGGAATCCGGCCCCCTGGAGACCCTGGCCAAGCAAGGCGAGCTCCGGGCCTGGGAGCACGGCGGCTTCTGGCAGCCCATGGACACTTTGCGTGACAAAACCCAGCTCGAAGAGCTGTGGAGCTCAGGTGCCGCGCCATGGAAAACATGGTGAATCCGGACCCTGCCGCATTCTGGGCTGGCAAGCGCGTTCTGCTGACCGGGCACACGGGCTTCAAGGGCGGCTGGCTGGCCTTGTGGCTGCAAAAGCTGGGCGCCCAGGTCACGGGTGTGGCCTTGCCACCCAACACCACGCCTCAGCTGTTCGAGCTGGCGCGCATCGCCGCCGGGATGGACAGCCATCTGGCCGACATTCGTGATGCGGCCGGGCTGGCTGCCATCGTTCGCCAGGCCAGGCCCGAGATCGTGCTGCACCTGGCGGCCCAGCCCTTGGTGCGCGCCAGCTACCGGCAGCCGCTGGAGACCTTCTCGACCAATGTGATGGGCACGGCCCACTTGCTGGAGGCGCTGCGCGGCCTGGACTGCGTGCGTGTGGCCGTCATGGTTACCACCGACAAGGTCTACCGCAACAACGAATGGTGCTGGCCTTACCGCGAGGATGACGTGCTGGGCGGCCATGACCCCTACAGCGCCAGCAAGGCGGCCTCCGAGATCGTGATCGCGAGCTACCGCGACGCCTTCCTGAGTGCGCAGGGCGTGGCCGTGGCCAGCGCACGGGCGGGCAACGTGATCGGTGGGGGCGACTGGTCGGAAGACCGCCTGATCCCCGACGCGGTGCGCGCCTGGAGCGCCCAACAGCCGTTGGAAGTGCGCCGTCCCATGGCGATCCGGCCATGGCAGCATGTGCTGGAGCCGTTGCACGGCTACCTGACCCTGGCGCAAAAACTATGGGACTTGCCGGATTTGAGCGGGGCCTACAACCTGGGTCCGGACACCAGCGAAGCCGCCACTGTGCAAACGGTGGTGGAATTGGCGCGGGTGGGTTTTGGCCAAGGCGAAGTGAGCTATGGCGATGGCAGTTCGGGCCCGCACGAAGCTGGCTGGCTGGCGCTGGACGTTGCCAAGGCCCGCACGCGGCTGGGCGTGGTGCCGCGCTGGGACCTGCACGAATCGGTGAGCCGGACCATGGCCTGGTACCGCCACCAGCTGCAGCCGGGCACCGATACCCGGGCGCTGTGCGAGCGCGACATCGCCGCTTTCGAGGCCGCTGCATGAGCCGCTTCAGCGTCACCGACCTGCCGCTGGCGGGCTTGAAGAGGGTGCAACGCCAGCGCCTGGGCGACAGCCGCGGCTTCTTGTCCCGCCTGTTTTGCGCTGAAGAACTGGGCGCAGCTGGCTGGCACCAGCCCATCGCGCAGATCAACTACACCTACACCGCTTTGCGAGGCACCGTGCGCGGCCTGCATTTTCAGCACCCGCCGCATGCCGAGATCAAGCTGGTCAGCTGCGTGCGTGGCGAGGTGTGGGATGTGGCGGTGGACCTGCGCGCGGGCTCGCCCACCTACCTGCAATGGCACGCCGAGCGCCTGTCCAGTGACAACCTCACGGCCTTGCTCATCCCTCAGGGTTTCGCGCATGGCTTTCAAAGCCTGAGCGATGATGCCGAACTGCTGTATTGCCACTCGGCCGCGTATGCCCCGCAGTCCGAGGCAGGCCTGAATCCGCGCGATGCCATCCTGGACATTGCCTGGCCTTTGCCCATGACCGAGCTGTCGGCCAGGGACCAAGCGCACCCCTGGATCAGTGAAAGTTTCAAAGGAATTCGATTGTGAAATGCCGCCACTGTGGCAGTGGACTCCACCTGCCTTTTCTGGACCTGGGCGTTGCCCCGCCCTCCAACGCCTATTTGTCGGCCGACAAGGTGAACGCGCCCGAGACATGGTTCCCCTTGCGACTGTTGGTGTGCGAGACCTGCTGGCTGGTACAGACCGAAGACTATGCAGGCCGCGAAGCCTTGTTCAGCGAGGACTACGCCTACTTCAGCTCCTTCTCCAGCTCGTGGCTCAAGCATGCGGAGCGCTATGTCTCTGCCATGGTCGAGCGCTTCAAGCTGGGCAAGGATGCGTGCATGGTCGAAGTGGCGGCCAATGATGGCTACCTGCTGCAATACGTGCAGAAGGCGGGCATCCCCAACTACGGCATCGAACCCACGGCCAGCACCGCCGTGGCGGCGCGGCGCCTGGGCATCGAGATCGTGGAGCGCTTCTTTGGCGTGGCCCTGGCCGATGAACTGGTGGCCGCAGGCAAGCAGGCAGACCTGATGGCGGCCAACAATGTGTTGGCGCACGTGCCGGACATCAACGATTTCGTGTCGGGCTTCGCGCGCTTGCTCAAGCCGCAAGGCGTGGCCACCTTCGAGTTCCCGCACCTGGTCAACATGGTGCGCGACAGCCAGTTCGACACGGCCTACCACGAGCACTATTCCTACCTTTCCTTGACGGCCGCCCAGCGCATCTTCGCGCACAACGGGCTGACGGTTTTCGACGTCGAGCAACTGCCCACGCACGGTGGCAGCCTGCGCGTGTATGCGCAGCCATCGGGCACCGGGCGGCATGCGGTCGAAGGCGCGGTGGGTGCGCTGCTTGCGCAAGAGCAGGCGCTGGGCGTGAGCTCGGCCGCCTACTACGAGGGCTTTCAGGCCCAGGCCGAGCGCGTGAAGAACGACCTGCTCGCCTTCTTGATCGAGGCGCGCCGCGAAGGCAAGCGCGTGGGAGCCTACGGTGCCGCCGCCAAAGGCAATACCTTGATGAACTTCGCCGGCATCAAGCCCGACCTGCTGCCCTATGTGGTGGACCGCAACCCGGCCAAGCAAGGCCAGTACATGCCAGGCTGCCGCGTGCCCATCGTCGACGAAGCCCATCTGAAAGCACAGCAGCCCGACTACGTGGTGATCCTGCCCTGGAACCTGCGCGACGAGGTCACCAGCCAGCTGGACTACATCCGTGCCTGGGGCGGCCGCTTCGTCGTGGGCGTGCCTCGCCTGGAGGTGATCTGACCGTGCGCATTTTGCTCACTGGTGCTTCGGGTTTTGTTGGCCGGCAGGTGCTCCAGGCCTTGTCGGCCCAGCCCTGCGAGCTTCACCTGGTCTTGCGCGAGCGTACCGGCCCCTGGCCTGACGACATCACTGCATCGGGCGCGAAGATCACCACCTCGCCCGATTTGTTTGCGGAAACCGCGCAGTGGTGGGCCGATACGTGCAAGGGCGTGGACTTGATCGTCCACCTGGCTTGGTACGCGGAGCCCGGCAAATACCAGCTGTCGCCCAAGAACCTGGATTGCCTGAGCGGCACCCTGGCCATGGCTCAGGGTGCGGTTCAGGCGGGTGTCAAACGCTTTGTGGGCATCGGCACCTGCGCCGAATACGACCTGAGCGCCGGCTTCATGTCCGCGCAGAGCACGCCGCTCAAGCCCAGCACGCCGTATGCGGCGGCCAAGGCGGCGGCCTACCTGGCCTTGTCGCAGGCGCTGGCGCGGCAGGGCATGTCTTTCGCGTGGGCGCGTCTGTTCTACCTGCACGGCGAAGGCGAAGACAGTCGGCGCCTGGTAGCCTATCTGCGAAGCAAGCTGGCTGTGGGCGAAGTGGCAGAACTGAGCGGCGGCACGCAGATCCGGGACTTCCTGGACGTGCGGGAAGCCGCGCGCCAGATCGTGGACCTGGCCTTGAGCGAGCGGCAAGGCGCGTTCAATGTGTGTTCGGGCGTGCCCGTGACGGTGCGCCAGTTGGCTGAAAGCATCGCCGACGAATACGGTCAGCGCGATTTGCTGAAGTTCGGCATCCGTGCGGCGGGCGCCTTCGATCCGCCGTGTGTGGTGGGGCAGAGGGATGTCCTGTGAGTGCGGCGCAGCTGTTGGCCAGAAGCTTTGACGCGGGCTATGTGGAGCGCCAGATCCAGCACCTGGTGCCGGATGGTGTTGACCTGGGCACTGGCGTGCGGGATCACTTCGAGGCCGCGCTGCTTGACGCCGTCACGGGCTTGTCGGCCCTGAAGACGGTTCGCAACAAAGGCTTCGACTACCTGGTGTCGTGGCAGTACGCCGTCTTCATCTACCAGCTGTCGCGCAGGATCTGGCTGCAAGATGGCGGCACCGAGTTGCCCGTGAGGCTGTTCCTGCTGAACAAGGCCTTGAACGGGCTGGACCTGTTCTATGAAATCGAGATGCCGACGCATTTCTTCATCGGGCACACGGTGGGCGCGGTGTTTGCCAAGGCTGACTATGGCGACTACCTGGTCGTGCACCAGAACTGCACTGTGGGCCGCCAGGGGGCGCATCGGCCCGTTCTCGAAGATGGCGTGGTCATGTTCCCGGGTTCGTGTATCGTCGGCAACTGCGTGGTGAAAGAGAACACGGTCCTCAGCGCGGGGGTGTCCCTGGTGAACACCTCGACGCCGGGCAACTGCTATGTCTTTCAGGGCAAGAGCGGCCGCCCGGTCTTCAAGGAACTGAACAAATACTATGCGGATGAATACTATGACCGGGGGGCCGTTGTGGCTTCGGCCGGTGGTTCTCCGTCGCCCTGAGGGCATCGAGGCTCATGTTGGAAAAATTCACGATCATCATCCCGACGCGCGACCGGGCTGAAACCCTGGCGGCCACCATCAAGACGTGCTTGAGGCAGCGCTACGAGAACCTGGAAATCATCGTCAGCGACAACGTCAGCTCCGACAACACCAAAGCGGTGGTCGAGGGGTTTGCCTCGCCGCGCCTGCGCTACATCAACCCGGGCCACCGGCTGAGCATGGCCGGGCACTTCGACTTCGCGCTGGGCCACGCCACCGAGGGCTTTGTGATGTGCATCGGCTCTGACGATGGGGTGATGCCTGATGCAGTCGAATACGCCAGCGCGCTGGCCAGGCAGCATGGGGTCGATGCAGTGTCGTGCCGGCAGGCCTCGTATGTTTGGCCCAATTTCATGGACCAAAGCATTGCGGGACGGCTGTCGTTCGGCCAGTTGCGCGACGACGTCGAGATCAGAAATTCCAAAGAATGGATTGAGCGGACGCTGAATTTCAAGGCGCCTTATTGCTTTGACCTGCCCAACCTTTATTGTGGCTTCGTCCACAAGCGGGTGCTGGACAAGGCCTACAAGAACGGCCGGTATTTCAACTCCATCACGCCCGACGCCTATGCCGCCTTTGCCACGGCCATCTCGGTAGACCGGTATGCCTTCTCGCACAAGTCCTTCGTGATCGCCGGGGCATCATCCAAGAGCAATGGCGCGTCGGCCATGCACCCCGTGGGTGCTGGCGAGGAGTTCAAGAAGTTCAATGTCGAGAACGACATCGAATTCAGCGCAGGGTATGTGAACTGCCCCAGCTTCGAGATTGCGGCGGGCGAAGCCTTTGCCAAGCTGGCCGAGATGTTCCCCGAGCGCTGTGCCCCCTACAAGGTCAACCACGCGGCCATGCTCAAGGGTGCGTTGGACAATGCCAACGAGCGCACGCGCGATGCGGTCAAGGCGGCGGTGGCCCAGATGGCCGCGCATTTCTCGCTGGATCTGTCCGCCCCCGTGCCCGCCATCCCCAAGGTCAAGCGCGGCCAGATGGGGCGCCCGACCTTGGGCGAATCGCTGCACGGCTATGTGGCTGGGCTGCGTACGCCACGGGGCATCGAGATCGCGCGCTCATGGGACCTGGGCATCCAGGACGTGGACGACGCGGCGCTGGTGGCGCATGTGCTCAGCCAGGGCTTCAGCGCCGACCAGATCACCACGACCCGCTCCACGCTGACCAAGCGACTCAAGCGCAAGATCGGCCTTTGATTTTTTGAATTGGAAACAATGTGCGAGTACTGATCACAGGCGGTTCCGGCTTTCTCGGCTCTCATTTGTGCGACCGCCTCATCGAGCGTGGCGATGATGTCCTGTGCGTGGACAACTTCTTCACCGGCAGCAAGGCCAACGTCAGCCACCTGATCGGCCACCCGCGTTTCGAGCTGATGCGTCACGACGTGACCTTCCCGCTGTACGTGGAGGTCGACCGCATCTTCAATCTGGCCTGCCCAGCCAGCCCCATCCATTACCAGCACGACCCGGTCCAGACCACCAAGACCAGCGTCCACGGCGCGATCAACATGCTGGGCCTGGCCAAGCGGGTGCGCGCGCGCATCTTGCAGGCCTCGACCAGCGAGGTCTATGGCGACCCGGAAGTACACCCGCAAGTTGAAAGCTACTGGGGCAAGGTCAACCCCATCGGTATCCGCAGTTGCTATGACGAGGGCAAGCGTTGCGCCGAGACCTTGTTCTTCGATTACCACCGCCAGCACAAGCTGGACATCAAGGTCATGCGCATCTTCAACACCTACGGGCCGCGCATGAACCCGAGCGATGGTCGCGTGGTCAGCAACTTTATCGTGCAGGCGCTGCGAGGCGAAGACATCACCATCTATGGCGACGGGCATCAGACACGCAGCTTTTGCTATGTCGATGACTTGCTCGAAGGCATGCTGCGCCTGATGGACACCGGCCCCGATTTCACAGGCCCGATCAACATTGGCAATCCCCACGAGTTCACCATGCTGGAGCTGGCTGAGTCCGTGCTGGCCTTGACCGGATCGACGTCTAAGCTGGTGTTCAAGCCCCTGCCCAGCGATGACCCTCGCCAACGCCAGCCCGACATCTCGCTGGCCAAGAAAAAGCTGGACTGGACGCCCCGGGTGAACCTGCAGGAAGGCTTGCAGAAAACCATCGATTACTTCCGTGGCGTGCTCGCCTGATCCGCCATGAACACCCCTGTTCTGTTCCTGATCTTCAACCGGCCGGACACTACCACCCAGGTGTTCGAAGCGATACGCCGGGCCAGGCCACCGCGCCTGTACATCGCGGCCGATGGGGCTCGCGCGGGCCGACTCGATGAGGCCGAGCGCTGCGCCGAGGCGCGCCGCATCGTCACGCAAGTGGACTGGCCGTGTGAGGTCAAGACATTGTTCCGCGAGGCAAACCTGGGTTGCCTTAAGGCGGTGTCCGGCGGCATCAACTGGTTCTTCGAGAACGAAGAGCAGGGCATCATCCTGGAGGACGATTGCCTGCCCGATCCCAGTTTCTTTGGTTACTGTGACGAGCTGCTGAATCGATACAGCGACGACGCGCGCGTGATGTGCATCACCGGCGATAACTTCGTGACCGAAGGTGGTGGTATCGCCATTGAGCAGTCGTATTACTTCTCCAAGTTCAACCACATCTGGGGTTGGGCCACCTGGCGCCGCGCCTGGACTCACTATGACGTGGGCATGAAGGCTTGGAACACCGAGCTGGGCGAGCAGGTGCTCAAAGGCGTGTTCCCTGATAACGCGCCGCTGCGCCGCTTCTGGATAGACTGCTTCAGCAAGGTGGCCGCAGGCGAGATCGACACTTGGGATTATCAGTGGAACTTCACCTGCTGGCGCCTAGGTGGCCTCACGTGTGCGCCGGCGGTCAACCTCATCTCCAATGTCGGATTCGGTGCGGGTGCCACGCACACGGTGGATGCGGAAAGCAAATTGGCTAACCTGCAAATGCATTCATTGTCGCAACCCTTGGTGCATCCGGAGCAGGTGCAGAACAACGTGGCGGCCGACAACTGGTCGGGTGCAAACCTGTTCCCGCTTAAGCGTTATTCGGCGCGGCGTGTGCTGGGTCGACGCTTGAAAGCGCTGCTGCTGCGCGGGCATTGAGTTCGCTTCGGTGCGCGATAAATTTTGCCTTTTTTAGCTAGTCTCGGGAGTAGTTGAGCTTGTTCTGCATGACATGGGGTCTTGCGTGAAGCAATCGTGCTGTCTTACTTTCCTTTGATTGATCGTTGCATGAAAAGCAAAGAACTGGTTTGCCGCGTCTGTGGTTCGATGGCGCAACACATTTGGTCAACCAAACTGTTGAGGCACGATGTCGCGTACTACGAATGCCCACAGTGCGCCTACATCCAAACGGAGGAACCTCATTGGCTGGAGGAAGCCTATTCGTCGGCGATCAACTCGTCCGATACTGGAATACTGGCGCGCAATCAGTTTTGCATGGAGGGGACCTTGATCACCTTGTGGATATTGGGTGGCAAGCACGGGCGAGTGATAGATGTTGCTGGTGGGTATGGGGTGCTGGTGCGCATGCTGCGTGATGTTGGTGTGGATGCCCTCTGGTCTGACAAATACGCTCAAAATCAGCTCGCGCGTGGTTTTGAAGATGATGGGCAGCATGCGTTCTTGGCGACATCATTCGAGTCGTTCGAGCATTTCGTTCAGCCGATGGAGGAACTCAATGCCTTGCTGGAGTCAGCGGACTCGCTCTTGATTTCAACGGAGTTCGCGCCCGAGCCCACCCCGGCCGCGAAGGATTGGTGGTACTACGGTCTGGATCATGGGCAGCACATCGGTTTCTTCAGGCGCCGCACGCTGGAGTGGATGGCCGCTCGACACAGCATGCGTTTGTTGTCCGATGGGCGCTCGTTTCATCTGTTCACGCGTGCTAGCGTCAATGAGTTCCTCTGGAATCAGTTAATAAAACGTCGCAAGCGTTTCCTGAAAATGGCGCGCAAGGGGCTGAAGTCCAGGACATGGAGCGACTACGAGATGTTGGCCAAGCCAGACCAGCAGGGCGCTGGCTAGTTATGAACATTGGTTTTGATGAACAAATTTTCGGTTTGCAGTCGCGAGGGGGCATCTCACGGTACTTCGCGGAAATTGGGCGTGCCATGCAAACCCATGGTGTGCGGGTGATGTGTGCGCCAGGCATGCATGTGAACATGCATTTGGCCAGACCTGGCTTCAAGGTTTCAGGCCTTTATGTCCAGTCGTATCACAAGGCACTGGCCAACAAAATCAGGCGTGGCAATGCGGCTTACTCCGACTTCTACTTGCGCCGAGCCGAAATTGATGTTCTGCACGAAACCTATTACCGCCCGGATGAAGGCGATCGGCATGCAGGCCTGGTGCCTCGGGTGGTCACGGTCCATGACCTGATCCACGAGATCTTCGCCGCTGAGTATTCGCCCAATGACAAGGTGGCGGCCACCATGCGGGCTGCTGTGCAGCGGGCCGACCACGTAATCTGCGTGTCCGAACGAACTCGGCAGGATCTGGTCGATCGTTTTGGCACTCCGGTTGGCAAAACCTCGGTGGTTCACCATGGCATTAGTGAGCTGGACGCATTCCAGGTTTTGCTTCCGCCTGGTCCGCCTTTCTTTCTGTTTGTGGGCAATCGGCAGGGCTACAAGAATTTCGAGAGCCTGTTGCGGGCGTTTGCGGCCAGCCCGAGTTTGCGCCGTGATTTGCGCCTTGTGGCTTTTGGCGGAGGTGTGGCTCAGACCTCTGAGATCACCTTGATCCAGAGCCTGGGCCTGTCTGTGGGTCAAGCCGCAGGCAACGTGGCGTTCGTGGGTGGCGACGATGGCATTTTGGGTGCGCACATGGGCGCTGCGCTGGCCATGGTCTATCCGTCCCGCTATGAGGGCTTTGGTATGCCGCCGCTGGAGGCCATGCACATGGGCTGCCCGGTGGTTTGCAGCAAAGCTAGTGTGATGCCAGAGGTTTTGGGCGATGCGCCGTACTACGTCGATCCGGACGACGTTGATGACATCCGGCGCGCTCTGGAGGAGGTCAAGGACTCCAGCACGCTGCGCGCGGACCTGATCCAACGGGGGCGGCAGCGGGCGGGGCTCTATTCATGGCAACGCTGTGCTGACGAAACTCTGGCCGTCTACCGCCAAGTTCTGGGAGCTTGAAGCACGCTATGCCTTCGATTTGAGTCGGTAGAGGCCTCTCTTGAGGTGGTACCTCAAGAGCCCGATGAAGCGGTGCTTGCGGTTGATCTCCAGATTCTCCATCTTGGTCGATCGGCCAGACGATACGCCGCCCAGCTCGAATATGCTGACGACGTCGTCGTGGAAAGAGAAGCTGGCATTGGCTTGTTGCAGGCGGATCATCAGGTCGCGGTCGGCGCAGATTCGGTAGCTCTCGTCGAAGCCCTGGAGTTGTTGCAGTACCGATTTGCGCACAGCGCAGGTCAGGTGCGGCAGCGTGTCTCGGTAGAGCTTGTCGGGGTGACGCTCATGGATGAACACAGGCTGCTCGTCGATTGGTCGCACCTGGGTTTTCGCGTAGAACACATCGCTGCGGCGGCTGCCTATCACGTCGAGGTAGCGAGCATATGCGTCTGGGATGGCTTCGTCGCCCGAGTTGATGTAGGCGATGTAATGGCCTCTGGCCAAGTCGATGCCCTTGTTCATGGCGTTGTAGATGCCCGTGTCGCATTCGCAGATGGTGCGGACATGCGAGCGGCCAGCAGTATATTGCGCGATGACCTCGCCCGAGCTGTCTGAGGATTGGCCATCGATGACGATGTGCTCAACCTGGTCTGACAGCAACGGGCCGATAGAGCGTAGGGTGCGCCTCAGGCCCTCCGCGTTGTTGAGGTTGATGGTGATGATCGATAGCAGCATGCTTGGGCGTTCAGGCGTTGTAGTCCGCAATTGACATGGGATTGAGTGGGCTGGCCAGCTTGAGTTGTTCAAGCACTGCCGAGTTCAGGTGGATCTCCTGTTTGCGCTGGGTGATCCGGCTCTTGGCCTCCATCCACATGGCCTGGTTTGCGGATGACGCGCTGCTGGCCAGATACAAGGTCGAATTGCTACCGTCGTCTTTCATGTAGTAGTCGCCGATCGCAGTCCGGTAGTGCTTGAATGAGGAGAGGTGGTGGGCGCAGATGCGTAGCAGGAACTCGTAGTCCTCGTAGCGCACCAGTTGCTCATCGAACCGGAGGTCGTGCGCAGAGATGCGGGACTTGTCTATTACATAGCTGTGGATCGGGCAGCAGTTCATCTTGAACAAGGCGCTTAAGGATCCTTGTTGGTTGAGCGGGTCCGTGTGTCTGAGCTGGCTGACCTCGTCGAAGCATTCGAAGTGCTTGGTGACGATTCCACCGAAGGCTATGCCAACTTGGGTCTGGGCTAGCTCGCCAATCAAGAGACCATAGGCTTCGGGGTAGATGACGTCGTCGTGATCCAGGAAGGCCAGGTAGCGGCCGGTGGAGCGCACCACGCCCAGGTTGAGCAACTCGGTGCGCGCGTCCTTGCCGGGGGTGCATGGGTGGTTGACGATCTGGACGGAAGGGGGATTTTGCGCGAGTTGAGCGATGGCTGCGACGGCGCGCTGGACGACGACGATGTCTGCGGCTGTAAAGTTCTGCGTGACGATAAGCAGCTCGATGTCTGGGTAGGCCGAGCAAGCCACCGAGAACACGGCCCGTTTGAGTTCGCTGAGACGGCGTACGTCGTGGAATCGGCAGACGACCGATAACCTGCCGGTGCTTTTGGTGTCTGCCGCCGGACTACTTGCCTCTGGAGTCATGAAATACAGAGCCGCCGGACAGGTCTTGACCTTGAAGCCCAAAGCCCTGGCGCGCTCGGACAAGGCGATGTCGGCCTGTGGTGCGGGCAGCGAGGGATCGAAGCCCAGCGTTTGCTCGTACAGCGTGCGGGGGATTAGCATGCACACACGCTGGACCCAGGGCGTGTCGTAGGTGTTCGGCTCGAAGGATTTTGGGTGTTGCTGCGGAAAGATCGTGGCGTCGATGAGTGCGGCGCCGTCGGCGGCCATGTGCATCTGTAGCAGTGCGGTCAACGCGTCTGGATGGGGTGCTCCTCGTGCGTCCACTGCGATGTATGCCCCGCAGCCCGTCTTAAAGGCCTCTGTCATCATGACGTGGTGGGTGTCGCCGGTGAGCACTAGGCTGTTGGCCTGCCCGCGTGCTTGCGCGCTAGCCGTGGCGATGCCGCGCAGACACCTGGCTTGTTCGGCTGTTGTGGCCATATGGGTTAGCACACCCCACGCGATGACGGGGAAAGGCCCGGCAATGCCATTGCCCAGTTGATGACGGCGCTGTGCCAGATCAAGGCGAGCCTTGTACTGGCGCGCTTTGCCAAGTTGGCGCCGCGCCAGCCGCTGGCGGTTCCACTGCCGAAGCAGCTTCTTTATTGCGGCAATCATATGACGTGTTTGGCGTCGGTTCTGCGTAGCTTTCTGTCACGTGGGTAGCGTATTGCCCCTATGACCCGACCGAATACCCGCGTGGCCCGAACCACGTCCAGCACCAGAACTCGTGCCAGCATTTCCAGTGCGGCCGTTGCGCAATACCGCCAGCGGCGTGCCGTGGACACTTGCACACCCAGGTGCTTGAGCTCAAATAAAAACTTGGACTGGATATGGTGATATCCACGGAGGTACTCGGCTTTGAAGCGCCCCTTGCCGCTGCTGGAGCTTCTGGACAGGTGCTTGACGGTGGCTTTGGGCGCCAGGATCAGCTCGCCGCATTGCTGGGCAAGGCGCATGCAGAGATCGGTGTCTTCCTGATAAAGAAAGAAGTCTTCGTCAAAGCCTTGAATCTGGATCATGGCTTCGCGCCGAATCAGCATGCATGCGCCAGAGATGAATCCCACGCAGGTGTCGGCCTCGGCGCCTGGGCCTTTTGGTGACCATGAACCGGGCGTCCAGCCATAGCTCAAATCCAGGTAGCCCCTTTTTCCCGACAGTTGTGGGCCGATGGCTGAGGCTTTTGGATACCGGTCGGCCGCCTGAATCATGGCTATGCCGTCATCGGCGCCAATGACGCAATCCGGGTTGAGCAAGAGCACGAACTCGGTGGTGGCGGCCCAGACGCCCTGATTGTTGGCAGCGCCAAAACCGCGGTTGCGTTCATTGACGATGATCCGGGCATGCGGGAGGTGCTCACGCACTTGGGCCACCGTGTCGTCACTGCTGGCATTATCGATCACCGTGACATGGGGAAACGCCGCGAGGCAGCGCCCCAGTTCAGGCGCGCAATGTCCACTGTGGTACGTGGCCATGACCACGGTGACTCGATCGAGATCTCCGGCTTGCGAAGCCGGGGTTTGGACAGGCGGAGTGCTGAGCATGCGCAATTTTGCCAGGGAAGTGGACTTGCTTTTGGAGTCAGGACACCACGGCGTGCTTTGACTCCTCAGGCGGTGAACAGCGCTTGGTAGCGCTGACGCATGAGTTCGACACCGTGCCTGGCCAAAGCGTCTTGACGAGCATGTTGAGCCAGCGTGGCGGCTTGCTCAGGCTGCGTGAGCAGGCGCCGCAGCGCGTTGGCCATGTCCGCCGGGCATCCTTCTGGCACGAGAAGCCCATTGCGGTCGTGGTCGATGATCTCCTTGATGCCAACGACCTGGCTGGCCACCACGGCGCAACCGGCGGCCATGCCTTCAATCAAGGCCAGTGGCATGCCTTCGTAATGGGTGCTGAGCAGGCAAATTTGATTCTGCTTCAGCAAGGCGGGCACATCTTTGCACAGGCCGATGAAAACGACTTGGTCCTTGAGCCCCAATTCTTTGCTGAGTGTTTCGGCCTTGTTTCTGTAGCGCTGTTTGCCGCCGCCAGCCAGAAGCAGTTTGGGTGTCAGCCCGGTTTCCTTGAGCAGCTTCAAAGCACGAATGGCCGTCTCATGGTCCTTCTGCCCCGAGAAGCGAGCGCACATGACGATGTTTGGTGCGCGCGAAGAATAAGAGATCGTCTCGGCGTCCTGGAACTTGCCAAGGGCGATTCCATTGGGGATGCTGATGACCTTTTCCGAAGGAAAGCCCAGTTCCAGCAACCGGCCCTTCACGCCCTCGGAGACGCCGATGATGTGCCGGGTTCGGTGAGCCAGCCAACGAGCCTGTTTCAGGCGCAAGTAGGTGTAGCGTTCTCGCGAGTTGTGTTCGACGTGAATCAAGTTGGGGACACCAGCCCAGAGGCCTGCATAGCGCCCGATCAAGTGTTCGCTGAATCCGTGTGCGACCAGTGTTTGCGGTTTGAAACGCAGGCAGATTTGTTTGAGTTGCCATATCGACGCAGCATGGTTCAAGCCGGACACGGTTTCAACAGGCACCCCTTCGTCTTTCAAAGATTCGACGCGGGTTGTGGGGATTTGGCGTTTGCGCCTGAGCACCAAAAGCGGTTGCACGGAGGTGCCATTCGCTGCCTTGACTAAATCGATCGCCACCTGGGTTGCGCCGGAAAACCCGCCGGAGACAAAATGCAGTACGCGCACTGGTTCAGTTTTTTTTGATGGGGTCACTTGTTGGCCCTTGGGGCGATGCTGAACTGAGTTTTGTCCAGCCGCACGTGCCGACGTTCAGCCTTGTGGAGAACGCTCAATATGCGGCATCCAATGCGCAGCTGTGACATGAGGCGGCGGTAAACGAACAAGGCTTTGGATTTCTTCTCGACCTGGGGCCTGCCGACGATGCCAATGGACGAGTGGCCGCCTGCTGCCGGCCTCAATCCATAGTGCTCACACATGTCCAGCTGGACGATGGCGGCGGGTTCGACCTGCAAGGCGCGCAAGGCGTAGTGGCTGCTGATGAACGCGTCGGAGGGGCCGGCCAGTCCCTGGTTCGCCTTGGCCAGCAACTTCTGCGCGCCCAAGGGCCACACCACGTAGCCCGCCGAGCCGGTGCGGTCCTGGAACAAATCCAGCAAGCCAAAGGCCGGGGTGATGCGGGTGGTGCGCTTGCCCATGATCTTCTTGCGTCCTCGAATCTCCAGCACCACCAGGTCGATGTCTTTCAGCGTGGACAGCTCAGCCAGAAGCTCGGGTGTGGTGTTGGCCAACACGGCGTCGTCTTCAAGGATCAACGCGGGTTGGCCACTGTCCACCACGGATTGCCAGGCGTTGCGGTGGCTCAGGAAGCAGCACACTTCGGCTTTCCGCAAGGGCCGTTCCCAGGTGTTGGCCAAGCTGTTGTAGGTGGCCTCGGGCAGGGTGGCGGCATCGACCGCATGGGCCAGCTCAAAAGATAGCCCGAGCTTGTCCATCTGTGTTTTCTGAAATGCCAGGCGATCACTGTGTCGGGGCAAATTGATGATCAGGATCTGCATCTGGTGCGCTTTCTCTGACGGGGCTTTGAGCTTAGCCGTGGGTCAGGAGGCAGGATTGTGGCAGATCGTTGGCGTGTTTCTGGGCTCGAAAATACAAATCATCTTGTGTATTCCCGATAAACAAACTATCATTTGTAAATCATAAAAACAGCCTTAGATTTGTATGATTGACTTCATCATTCGCACCTCGGAGCAGTTGCCGACCTTGCTACAGGCCTTCCGAAAGGAAGCAGGTTTGACGCAAGCAGAGGCGGCCCTTCGCCTGGGGGTGACCCAGCAGACCATGTCCGCGCTTGAGCGCAATGCCGAGAAGGTGAGCGTTGAGCGGCTGATGCGGCTGCTGAGCATCTTGGGCGTGGAGCTCGTGATGCGTCAGTCATCGCCTGGCGACGCAGTGAAGCCCTCGGATGCGGCATCTTCCGGGCCGACCTGGTAAGGCGAGCATCATGGGGCGACTTTCACACACCCGCACCTTGGGTCTTTGGATGAATGGTGACTTTGTGGGCACCTGGCGCAACCTGCCAAATTCAGGCGAAGTGCTGCAGTACGCACCCGATTGGGCCAACTCGCGGCAGGGCCGGCCGCTGTCCTTGTCATTGCCTTTCATCCCTGGCAATGCCCCCCACCGCGGCGAGAAAGTGCGGGCTTACTTTGAGAACCTGCTGCCCGACAGCAAGGCGATCCGCGAGCGCGTGGCGCGCCGGTTTCACACGGGCTCCACCGAGGCCTTCGACTTGCTGGCCCAGATTGGTCGGGACTGCGTAGGGGCACTGCAAATTCTGCCGGAGCATGCCGTGCCCGCTGGTGTGCACACGGTCCAAGCCACGCCCTTGAGTGAGGCAGAAGTTGCCACAGTGCTGCGCGGAGCCATGGCACCCGCGCCACTGGGCCACGACGATGAGGACTTTCGCATCTCGATTGCGGGCGCGCAAGAAAAGACGGCGCTGCTGTCCATCGATGGCCAATGGTGCCAGCCGCAGGGCGCAACTGCGACGACGCACATCTTCAAGCTGCCCTTGGGCTTGGTGGGCGGCCTGAAGTTCGACATGAGCGAGTCGGTGGAAAACGAGTGGCTGTGCGCTTTGATCCTGAAGGCGTATGGGCTGCCTGTCGCGAACTGCGAGCCCCTGCAATTCGAGGATCTGAAAGTGCTCTCGGTTGAGCGCTTCGACCGTGCATGGTGGCGCAGCCCCACTGGAGAAAGCCGACTCATCCGCTTGCCCCAGGAGGACCTGTGCCAGGCCACGGGCGTGCCACCACTGGCCAAGTACGAGAACGAAGGCGGACCGGGCATCGACGCCATCATGGACGTGCTGGCAGGATCCATGGATCGAGACCGCGACAGGCGGACGTTCTTCCAGGCGCAGGTTTTGTTCTGGATGCTGTGCGCCACCGATGGCCACGCCAAGAACTTCAGCTTGTTCTTGCGCCCCGCAGGTCAGTACCAGCTCACACCGCTTTACGACGTGCTGTCGGCCTACCCGGTGCTGGGTGAAGGCCCTGGAAAGCTTTCGCCCTTCAAGGCCAGGATGGCGATGGCGGTCTGCTCAAAAAACGTGCATTGGAATATGCGTGACATTCAGCGCCGACATTGGCTGGCCGTGGGTGAGCGGCACGGCGTGCTCACGCCGGACGGTCGTCCGGCTCAGTTCGTCATTGATGACCTGATCGACCGCACGCCGCAGGTGGTGGAGGCTGTGCGGACCATGCTGCCGAAGGACTTTCCGGGGATGCTGGCGGACAGCGTTCTTGGTGGTCTGCAGGATGCGGCAGGCAAGCTGAGGGGCTTTTGAATTTAGAGTTGTGAACATGAAGTGCCCAACTTGTGCGGCGGCGACCAACCTCAAGGAATTGGAGCTGCTGAGGGCCGTGTTCAACCGCGTGCAGATCGACCGAATCAAGCCGCACCATGTGCGCGCCTACTTGGACAAGCGAGGCCAGGCCGCCAAGTGCCGTGCAAACCGCGAGAAGGCCCTTTTGAGCCATTTATTCAACCGGGCCAGGGAGTGGGGCTACACCGACGCGCCAAACCCTTGCCAGGGCGTCAAGGGCTTCAAAGAGTTGGGCCGCGACCGGTACGTGAGCGATGTCGAATTTCAGGCTGTGCGGGAAGCTGCGCACCCCACGGTGCGCGATGCCATGGACATTGCCTTGCTGACCGGCCAGCGGCCCGCCGACGTGCTGAAGATCAAGCGCGCTGACATCCATGATGGTGCCTTGTGGATCGTCCAGAACAAGACGGGCGCCAAGCGGGCCATTGAGGTGACCGGCGAGTTGAAAGCGTTGATCGACCGGATGAACGCCCGACCACGTGAGCGCGTCAGCGCGTTTCTGATCCAGGACGATGACGGCAAGCCTCTGCGCACCGATGCCCTGCGTTCACGCTTTGACAAGGCCCGCAAGGCGGCGGGCGTGTCGTTCCAGTTCCGGGACATCCGGGCCAAGGCCGCTACCGACACGGGCGACCTGGCTCATGCCCAGGTGCTGTTGGGCCACAAGCGGCGGGAAATGACTGAGCACTACGTGAAGCGCCGAACCGGTGAGCGGGTTAAGCCGCTGCGCTGAGGCATGCCGCTGAACTTCAAATTCTGGCCAGGTGGATAATTAACCAACTTGCCAAATTAAACCAACTAGGTTAAATTCAATCATGGAAAAAGGCTCGCCTCATTGCAAGCTGTCTCTGGTCAAAGCATTGATCGAAGCGGGCAAGGTCCGCTCCACCATGTCAGCACTGGCGGGTGGTGCGGCTTTGGGTTTGGACTTCGGTGGAATCATCGGTGTGATCCAGACCATGACCACGGCGGATTTCTACAAGAGCATGACCACGCACGCTGACCACCGTGTTTGGCAAGACGTGTACAGGCCCAGCACGCCAGTCGGTGAGGTCTATCTGAAACTCACGGTCATTGATGACGTGCTGATCGTGTCCTTCAAGGAGTTGTGAACATGAAGTGCCCAACTTGTGCGGCGGCGAAACTGGTGCATGACACCCGTGACATGCCTTACACCTACAAAGGTGAATCGACCACCATCCCGGCCGTGAGCGGCGACTACTGCCCGGCTTGTGGCGAGGTGGTGCTTGACCTGGCGGAATCGACGCGCACCAGCGCGGCGATGCTGGACTTCAACAAGCAGGTGAATGCGGCGATTGTTGACCCTGGCTTCATTGCCCAAGTGCGCAAGAAGCTGGCACTTGATCAGCGCGAAGCCGCTGAGATCTTTGGCGGCGGCGTCAATGCGTTTTCTCGCTACGAGAACGGCAAGACCAAGCCGCCCTTGGCCTTGGTGAAGCTGCTCAAAGTGCTTGACCGCCACCCCGATTTGTTGGGCGAGGTCAGGGCCGGGTAAAGGCCATCGCACCACGGTATTGGGCGCCCCTCTGGCAACGGTGGGGCGCCTTCTTCCTGGCCGACTGTTTTGTAGAGCAGAGGCCCGAAATGTAGAAGGGCCCCGCGAGCTAGAACAGCTTGCAGGGCCCATGAATACTGGTGGCCAAGGGCGGAATCGAACCACCGACACGCGGATTTTCAATCCGCTGCTCTACCGACTGAGCTACTTGGCCTTTTTGACTTCATTCGCTTCATCAGCGAAGACCAAAAGTATACATCAGTTTGCAGCCGCTTTCTTGTTGCGACTCAAGTCCACGCCCAATTGTTTGAGCTTGCGGTACAGGTGAGTGCGCTCCAGGCCAGTCTTCTCGGCCACGCGGGTCATGCTGCCGCCTTCGCGGGCCAGGTGGAACTCGAAGTAGGCGCGCTCGAAGTCATCACGCGCTTCGCGCAGTGGGCGGTCAAGCTCGAAGCTTTGCTCGTGCGACAGCGCTTGATGCGCCGCAAAGCCATGGTTGGCCGGCGCATGGTGGTGGCTGTTGTCCACCGGGTGGTGCGTTTCGATGCGCACTGCCGCCAGGCTGGGTTGCATCATGCTGCTGTACGACGGTGCGGCCGTGATGGGCGTGACCGTGGCCAGGTGCACCGGGGCCGACGAGTTGGTGGCGCGTGGTGCGGGCTTGGTGAGGCCTTGCTCAACGGCGCGCAGCAGCTTTTGCATGGTCACCGGTTTTTCAAGGAAGGCTTGGGCGCCGAACTTGGTGGCCTCGACCGCGGTATCGATGGTGCCGTGGCCGGACATCATGATCACGGGCATCGTGAGTTGTCCGTTGGCGGACCATTCCTTGAGCAGCGTGACGCCGTCTACATCGGGCATCCAGATGTCGAGCAAGACCAGGTCTGGCTTGCAGGACTCTCGCATGGTGCGAGCTTGCGCTGCGTTTTCAGCGACTTCGACGGAATGACCTTCGTCGGTGAGGATTTCTGAGAGCAGGGCACGGATGCCCAGTTCGTCGTCAACTACAAGAATGGTGGCCATGAATTTAATGTCCTCGGTAGTCGGAACACGACTAGTGTGTACCAGCCAGAGGTAATGTGGATGACAGCTTTGAAAATGATAACGAAACTTGCGCCCCTCTCCAAACGACTTCTTCCGGGGACTTGCCTGGGGGTGCGGTCATTGTGACGGGGTTTTCAAGGTTTCGGATGCGCACCAGGGCATGGTGTTCATCGGCGATTTTCTTGACGACGGCCAAGCCGAGGCCTGTTCCTTTTGCTTTGGTGGTGACGTAGGGCTCGAAAGCCCGCTTGAGTATTTTGTCTGAAAAGCCAGGCCCATTGTCGCGCACGGCGAGCCTGACCGCGCGAACGCTGCCATCGGGGTGGCGCGGCATGTCGGTGCGCACCATGACTTGGGCGGGCTGATCGGTGGGCGGATGGTCGTTGACGACGTCCAAAGCGTTCTGCACCAGGTTGTGCACCACCTGCCTCAGCAAGGTCGCGTCGCCAAGTATGGTGGGCAACTCGGGCGTCAGTTCGGTCACCAGCAGGCCCTTGTCGATGGCATGGCCGTACAGGGCCAGCACATCGGTGATCAGGGCGTTCAAGTCCAGCGGCACGAGCTTGGCCGTGGGCAGGCGGGCGTAGTCGCGGAACTCGTTGATCAAGGTCTTGAGGGCCTGCACCTGCGTGACGATGGTGTTGACCGAGCGGTTGAGCAATGAGCGTCCCGGCTCATCGAGCTTGTCTTCGAGCTTGAGTTGAAGGCGCTCGGCCGACAGCTGGATGGGCGTGAGCGGGTTCTTGATTTCGTGGGCCACGCGCCGGGCCACCTCGGCCCAGGCTTCGGCGCGCTGGGCCGAGACGACCTCGGTGATGTCGTCGAACACGATCAGGTTGGCATCTGGCGGCAGGTCGGCGCCGCGCACCAGCAGGGTCTGAGGTTCTTGTTGCGGGTTCAGTTGCAATTCATACGATTCTTGCCATTGCTGACGTTCTCCCGGCGTGGGGTCGCTGGCGTAGAGCTCGAAGCGCTCGTTCAAGCTGGCCGCGAAAGTTTCCAGGCCGGGAACGTCGGACAGGGGGCGCCCTCGGTAAGCCGACAAGGGCAAGCGCAGGATGCGCGTGGCGCCGGGGTTCACGGTGTCGATGTTGCCGTGTTCGTCGAACACGATGACGCCGGCGGTGAGGTTGTCCAGGATGGTTTGCAAGTGGCCGCGTGCGCTGTCGAGCTCGGCCACGCTGCGCTGGGCCAGGATGCGGGCGTCGGACAACTGCTGGGTCATGGCGGCGAAAGAGCGCGTCAGGCCGCCGAGTTCATCGTGGCTGGCGAAAATGGCTTTGGGGCTGAGGTCGCCCTTGGCCACCTTGTCCACGCCTTCGGCCAGCAGCAGCAAGGGGTGGGCCAGTTGCTGGCCCAGGATCGCTGCGAGCAAGAAGGCACCGAACACGGCCAGGATGAGGGCCAGGGTCAAGGTCCCGATGTACATGCGCCGCAGGCCTTCACGGCCCAGCGATCGTTGCTGGTATTCGCGGTAGGCGTTCTGCACGTCCAGGGCGTTTTTGACCAGGTCGGCGCGCAGCTTCTGTGTGACCATCAAGTAGTGGCCTTTGCTTTGCAGGCTGAAGCTGCGGTCGGGCATCCAGGCCAGCGCGACGATGCGGGCATCGTTGTTCACGCTGTTGGTCGGCGCAGGGGCTGCCGGGTCGCCTTTTTCTTCCAGGCCTTCGATGAGGCTGACGACGCCTTTGTTGCGGGCGTCCTGCCGCATGCTCAGCGGCACGCGCTCGGCCGACATGAGGGGCAGGGTCTCGCTGCCGGCGCCGATCTGTAATTGCCCGGTCTCGCTGATCAGTGCCACGGATTGCGCACCAAGCTGCTCGCGCACGCGTTCGAGGTCGAGCACGCCGGGGGTGAATGAGGCTTCCAAGCTGTTGTTGGGCGAGGAGCTGAGGCGTTCGGCCGCCAGGCGTGTCTTGTTGCCGAGGTCCAGGCCCAGGGTGTCGATGGTGCTGCGGCCCAGGTTGAGGCCGGCTTCCAGCGCGCTTTCGACGCGCACATCGAACCAGGTCTCGATGCTGCGCGAGACGAACTGGTAGGACACGGTGTAGATCAGCAAGCCGGGGATCACGCCGACCACGGCGAAGATGCCGGCCAGCTTGAGCAGCAAGCGGCTGCCGAACTTGCGGCGCCGCAGCCGCACGGCCAAACGGGCCAGGGCCAGCAGGATCACCAGCACCAGCGAGGAGGCGATGGCGATGTTGGCGATGAACAGCCATTCGAAGTGCCGTTCGTAGCGCTCGCCGTTTTGCGTGGCGAACACGAGCATGAAGGCCAGCACCAGGCCGGCCCCGATCATGGCCAGGGCTGAAACGAGCCAGGCCCAGCGGTTGGCTTTGATCGAGCTCATGGTGGCGTCAGCGGCCCTGTGTGACGGTGATGCGGCGCTGCACGGCCAGGTTCCAGTCGTTCTGGCCGCCCAGGCCGATCTGCATGGGGCGGGGCAACTCGTCGGTGTCCAGGCGGAAGCTGAAGATGACGTAGTGGTCGTCTTCACCCGAGACGTTGTCGGAGATGCGCCATTGCGACGATCGGCGCATGACGCCCAGTGCTTCGTTCAGGGTGTTGTAGGAGCGGCTGAGGCCGTCAAAGCTCAGGCGCCAATGGCGCGTGAGTGGTTGGTAGGCCAGGCGCCAACGGCGCACGATTCGAACCTTGGGCTTGTCGTACCAGTACCAGCGGCTTTTGAACAGCTCGGCTTCGGCCACGAAGACCACGGCCACGCCTTTGTAGAGCGCGTCTTCCACATCTTTGGAGAGTTCCAGGCGGACGGTGTAGCTCAGCAGCAGGCCGTCGTCGCCACGCTCGGTGCTCAGTTGCGTCAGTTCAATGCCTGGGTGGCCGCCAGTTTGGGCGAGCGAAGGCAGCCCTGTCAGTGTCAGAGCGGCGGTCAGCAGTGCAGAGGCACTGCGTTGCAGCAGGTCTCGGCGGCGCAACAGGGGCATCGAGCACCTAGGGGGTTTTGATCAGCAGGGCGTAGAAGAAGCCGTCGCCCATGTCCTGCAGCAGGGCCGGATTGGCCAGGGCAGGGTCGTCGGGATATTCGACCACAGGGAGCAGGTGGCCGGGGGACGGCAGGGCCCGGGCGCTCGGGGTTCGTTGCAAAAATGCGTCGATCCGGGCCTGGCCTTCTTGTTTGAAGACGGAGCAGGTGCAGTACAGCAGGCGGCCGCCCGCCTTGAGCTTGGGCCACAAGGCGGTGAGCATGGCGTCCTGGGTGCGGGCCAGGTTGGCGATGTCGCTGTCGCGGCGCAGCCAGCGCACGTCGGGGTGGCGGCGCACGATGCCGGAGGCGCTGCAGGGGGCGTCGAGCAGGATGGCGTCGAAGAACTCGCCGTCCCACCATTTGTCGGGTTGGCTGGCATCGGCTGCGATGGTCTGGGCTTGCAGGCCCAGGCGGTTCAAGGTGTCGGTGACGCGCTTGAGGCGCTCTGGGTCGGCATCGACGGCGGTGACGTTCAGGTCGGCCAACTCCAGCAGGTGGGCGGTCTTGCCACCGGGGGCGGCGCAAGCGTCGAGCACGCGGGCGCCGCTGGGCAGCGTCTGGCCATCGATGGGGGCCAGCAGCAAGGTCGCGGCCAGTTGGGCGCTGGCGTCTTGCACCGACACCTCGCCTTGCTCGAAGCCGGGCAGGCGGTTCACCGGCACGGCGGCGTCCAGCACGATGGCATCACGCGCGTGGGCGTCGTCGGGCAGCAGGTGGCCGTCGATGCCAGCATCCTTTAGGCGCTGCAGGTAGGCGCTCGCGGTGGTCTTGCGGGCGTTGACGCGCAAGGTCATGGGGGGCTGGACCTGGTTGACATTCAGCAGTGCTTCCCAGTGGTCAGGCCAATCCTTGCGCAGGCGGGCTATCCACCACTCGGGGTGGTTGTAGCGGGCCATGAGGTCGCGGTCGGTGGCGGCCATCAAGGCATCGCGTTCGCGCAGAAAACGGCGCAGCACGGCGTTGACCAAGCCAGAGGCACGTTCGGCCTTGCGTTTGGCGGCGGTCACGGCCTGGTCGACCAGGGTGTGCTCGTCGTACTCGGTGCCGCAGGCCAGGGCCAGGGCCGAGATGATCAGGCTGTCGACCCAGGGGGCGGGTTTCTTGGGCACCAGGGCCTGGCGCAGGGCCTGGGCGCGGCCGATGCGGCGCAGCACGGTGAAGGACAGGGCCTGGACACCGGGGCGTTCAGCCGGGCGGCAGGCGGTGAGGGCTTCGGTCAGGGATTGGCCGTTGCTCACGGCGGTGACGGCGTCGGCGCAGCCCGCCAGCAATTGCCACAAAGGCAGGCTGAGCGGGGTGGCTTGAGAGGGGGAGGGCGAGGTCATGGCGCGCAGTCTATGCGCGTTTGCCCCAGGATCCGAGCCTCAGTCCCCCAGGAAGTGGCGGCGGTAGCGGCTGGGCAAGTCGCCAATGCGCATCAGCATGGGCAGGTCGGCGGTGTTGAAGTCCGGATCCCAGGCGGGCGCGCCCAGCACTTTGGCGCCGCAGCGCAGGTAGCCTTTGATCAGCGCGGGGGCTTCGACGTTGAGGTGGTGGTCCAGCTCTTCAACCGGCAGGGGCAGGCGCGGGCGCACTTGCAGCTCGATCGGGGCCAGGTGGGTGTGGCGCAGCTTGTTCCACAGGCTGGCGGCCATGTGGCCTCCATCGCGCATGCTGATGCTGGCGCAGCCGATCATGGTGTCCAGGTCATTGCGCACCATGAATTCGGCCAGGGCGCCCCACAGGGCCATGATGGCGCCACCGGTGCGGTGGTCGGGGTGCACGCAGGAGCGGCCCAGCTCCACCATCTTGGCCCGCAGTGGGCGCAGGCGGATCAGGTCGAACTCGGTCTCGCTGTAGAGGCCACCCACGCGCTTGGCCGAGTCAGGGGTGAGCACCCGGTAGGTGCCGATCACCATGCCGGTGTCTGGGCCCGGGCCGGTCAGGCGCACCAGCAGGTGCTCGCAATAGGGGTCGAACAGGTCGATGTCATGGCCTGCGGGGCTGCCGGCGGGCACGCGCAACTTGGCGCCCATTTCCTCGGCAAAGACGTGGTACCTCAGGCGCTGCGCCGCGAGAACATCTTCTTCAGTGCGTGCCCAAACGACTTCAAATGCGTGTGAGCTTGGGTGAAGTGACCTCCGGGCGGCGCGCGATTCGGCCGTGAAGTTGGGACGCAGGTCTGCAATGGGCAGCGTGGGCAGCGGCAAATCCCTCATGGTCGGCTCCTTCAGTGAGTTCAATGAACGTGTGACGGGGCCGAGTGTTGGCGGAGGGCGTGACGCTGGCGTGAATCTCGCATGACAGAACGGTGACGGGGGTGCAGATCCTTGTAAATCCTCACGCTGCGCCTCATTCAGCGCTGTTAGCATCGAAGACCATGAGCATCCAGATATTCGGTTTGCCTGTCTCAAGGGGCGTGGCCATTGGCCGGGCGGTGCTGGTCGCCTCCAGCCGGGTGGACGTGCCCCACCATTTCGTCGACCCTGACCTGGTCAACGAGGAGATCTCGCGCCTGTTGGACGCCCGCGACGTGGTTGCGCACGAATTCGAGGTGCTCAAGCGTGATTTGCCGCCAGACGCGCCCTCTGAGCTGGCCGCCTTGCTGGACGTGCACCAGATGCTGCTGCAGGACGAGGCCCTGATCGGGGCCACGGCCGACTGGATCACCTCGCGCCACTACAACGCCGAATGGGCCTTGTCGGCCCAGCTGGAAGTGCTGGCCCGTCAATTTGACGAAATGGAAGACGCCTACCTGCGCGAGCGCAAGGCCGACCTGGAGCAGGTGGTGGAGCGCATCTTGCGCACCCTGGGGCGCGGCGCGCCGTCGGTGGTGACCAGCGCCAAGGATTTTGGTGGCGACGAGCCCCTGGTGCTGGTGGCCAGCGACATTGCCCCGGCCGACATGCTCAGCTTCAAGCGCAGCGTGTTCAAGGGCTTTGTGACCGATGTGGGCGGCAAGACCTCGCACACGGCCATCGTGGCGCGCAGCATGGACATCCCGGCCGTGGTGGGCGCCCGCCAGGCCAGCCACCTGATCAGGCAGGATGACTGCATCATCATCGACGGCGATGCCGGTTTGGTGATCGTGGACCCCTCGCCCATCGTGCTGGAAGAGTACCGTTTCAGGCAGCGCCAGAGCGAGCTGGAGCGTGGTCGGCTGGCCCGTTTGCGCCACACGCCAGCGGTCACGCTGGATGGCGAACGCATCGAACTGCTGGCCAACATCGAGATGCCGGAAGACGGCGCGGCCGCGCTGGAGGCTGGTGCCGTGGGCGTGGGCCTGTTCCGCAGCGAGTTCCTGTTCATGAACCGCGGCATGGACAACCTGCCCGACGAAGAAGAACAATACATGGCCTACCGCGCGGCGGTCGATGCCATGAAAGGCCTGCCGGTGACGATCCGCACGGTGGACATTGGCGCCGACAAACCGCTGGATGGCCTGTCGCCCAACGAATTGCGCCATGAATCGGTGCTGAACCCGGCGCTGGGCCTGCGGGCGATTCGCTGGAGTTTGTCCGAGCCCAGCATGTTCCGCCGCCAATTGCGTGCCTTGCTGCGGGCGGCATACCACGGGCCGGTCAAGGTTTTGATCCCCATGCTGGCCAGCCTGCACGAGATCCGCCAGACCTTGGAAAACATTGCGCACGTGCAGCGGCAACTGACCGAATCGGGCAAGCCGTTTGGCACGGTCGAGCTGGGAGCGATGATTGAGGTGCCTGCGGCCGCGCTGACCTTGCCGGTGTTTTTAAGGCACTTTGATTTCGTGTCGATCGGCACCAACGATTTGATCCAGTACACCCTGGCCATCGACCGGGCCGACGAGGCCGTGGCGCATTTGTACGACCCCTGGCATCCGGCTGTGCTGCACCTGGTGTCGACCACCATCCAGCAGGCTCGCGCGGCGGGGCGCGGTGTGAGCGTGTGCGGCGAAATGGCGGGCGATCCCATCTTCACCGAGTTGTTGCTGGCCATGGGGCTGCGTAGTTTCTCGATGCACCCGTCGCAGATCGCATCGGTCAAGCAGCGGGTGCTGCGCGCCGACACCCGCCGCCTGGCGGCCTTGCTCGAACCAGTGCTGAACAGCGACGATCCGGAAGAAACCTGCACGCACCTGTTCCCGGCCGTGGCCACGCCGGGCTTGGCTGGCAAGACTTTGCTGTCGGTGGCGGCGTAAGCCAACAACCTGGCGTTCAAAGACAGGCGGTGAAAGCGGCAGGCTCCTAAAGTCGTGCGGTTTGTCACAGTTGGGCTGCCGGCCCGCGAACCGATCATGTCTTCGAACCCAGATATCAGCCGCCAATCGCCTCACGAGCGGGCCGAATACGTCAAGCGCGTGGTGACGCAGGAAGGTGCCCTACTGCGCCAGCGCTTTCCCATCCTGAAGCAGCAGAACGCCATCGGTGTGGCCATTCTGGTGCTGTCGTGGGCGGGCATGCTGGCCTCGGCCTTTGGGTATGTGCAGGGTGCCTTGCCCGCCTGGGCCACGATCCTGCTGGTGGCTTTCTTCGCGTCCTTCACGCACGAGCTGGAGCACGACCTCATCCACTGGATGTATTTTCGGCAGAAGCCCTGGGCGCATCACCTGATGATGGCGCTGGTGTGGCTGGCCCGGCCCAGCACCATCAACCCTTGGATACGCCGCGAGATTCACTTCAACCACCACAAGCATTCGGGCACCGAGCGTGACATCGAAGAGCGCGCCATCACCAATGGCGAACGCTGGGGCTTGCGCCGCTTCTTGATGACGGGCGACAACATGCTGTCGGTGCTGTTGCGCTTGCACCGGGCGCCAACGCGCCAGCTGCGCTTGCGCATGCTGACGCGCACGATGGCGGCTTACTTTCCGCTGGGCCTGCTGCACTGGGCGCTTTGGTATGTGTTCCTGGCCGTGCATGCGCTGGCCTTGGCCGGGCACCCTGTGACCGCGTCGTGGGTCACGGCACTTGACACGCTGGTGGTGGTGTGGATTGCGCCCAATGTGTGGCGCACCTTCTGCCTGCATTTTGTCAGCAGCAACATGCATTACTACGGTGACATTGAAGACGGCAACGTGCTGCAGCAATGCCAGGTGCTGACGCCGGTGTGGATGTGGCCTTTCCAACTGTTTTGCTGCAACTTCGGATCGACCCACGCCATCCACCATTTCGTGGTCAAGGAGCCGTTCTATGTGCGGCAGCTGACGGCGCCAGTGGCCCACCGCGTGATGCGCGAGGTGGGCGTGCGCTTCAATGACCTGGGCACGTTCAGCCGGGCGAACCGCTGGCGCGCCGATGCTCGGTCGGCGACTGTCCCGTCCAGCGCCGGAAAGCCCGCGTGAAATTGCTGGTGTCGGCAAAGCCCAGCAGGTAGGCCACTTCGCTGATCGAGCAGGCTGGGTCGGCCAGGTGCGACAAAGCCAGCGTGTGCCGGGTGCGGTCCAGCAGGTCGGTGAAGCTGGTTTGCTGGTCTGATAAACGGCGCTGCAAGGTGCGCACGCTGCAGTTCAGTTGCTGCGCCACCTGCGCTTGTGAAGGCTCGCCACGTGGCAGCAGATCGGCCAGGCAGGCGCGCACTTGTGCCACGGTGTTGTCCTTGTGGATGCCGGCCAGGTAGGTGGTCAGCAAGGCCTCGCTGTGGCGGGCCAGTTCGGGGTTGGCGCCTTCCAGTCGGGCGTTGATCAAAGTCTGAGGCCAGGCGATGAGATTTTGCCCCGCGCTGAAACTGACGGGGCACCTGAAGGTGCGCTCGAAGGCGTCTAACGCGGCAGGCGCGGCGCGCTGCAACTCGACCCGGAGTGGGGCGATGCTGCGGTTGCCCAGCAGCGAGCGCGCCGTGTACACCACCAGGGCTGCCGCCGCGTCAATCGCTTCAGGTTCGGGCGCAATGCCAGAAGCCGGGGCGAGCAAGCGCACCATGTGCTCATCGCCTTGCGGCGTGAACGCCAGGCTCCACGCATCGGTGACGACATGGAAGTGCCGCGCCACGCGCTCGAAAGCATCCTTCAAGGTCTGACTGGCCGACTGGGCCTGCCACAAGGCGTGGAAGGAAGTGGGCATGACGTGGCGCGCGACCTTCAGGCCAAACGCGTCGTCACCCGTGGCCTGCGCGGACAGGCGCCACAACCGTGCCATGGCCTGGGCCGGGCAGCGGCCGTTGGGGTCGTCGAGCATGGCGTTGCTCAGGCCCGCGTCCAACAACAGTTGCGTGCTGTCACAGCCGCTGGCATCCAGCGTGCGCCGGATCACCCGGGCCCAACTGGCCAGAACGGTGTGTTGCTGCACCTGGTGGCCCACCTTGCCTGGCTTACTTGGGACCCAAGGTCTCCCAGCGGTCCAGCAGGGTCAACAGTTCTTCGTCGATGGCACCGATGCGTTCCTGCATGGCAGGCAGACCTTGCGGGTTCTTTTTATAGATGTCCGGATCGGCCAATTGCGCGTTCAAGGACGCCTGCTCGGTCTCCAGGTCGGCAATGCGCTTGGGCAGCTCGTCCAGCTCGCGCTGCTCTTTGTAGCTGAGCTTGCGGGCCTTGGCCGGGGCTGCCGCGGCCACCACGGGGGCAGCGGGCGCAGGTGCGGGTGCTGCCGAAGCGGGCGGTGTGTTGTTGCCCGAAGAGCCCGACGACTTGGCATTGGCGTTGGCCAGCGCCTCGGCCCGGCGCGACTGGATCAGCCAGTCCTGCACGCCACCTTCGTATTCACGCCAGCTACCGCCACCTTCGGACACCACGGTGCTGGTGACCACGTTGTCCAGGAAGCGCCGGTCGTGGCTGACCAGGAAGACGGTGCCCGGGTACTCGGCCAGCAAGTCTTCCAGCAGGTCGAGCGTGTCGATGTCCAGGTCGTTGGTGGGTTCGTCCAGCACCAGCACGTTGGAGGGGCGGGCGAACAGGCGCGCCAGCAGCAGTCGGTTGCGCTCGCCACCGCTCAGAGTGCGCACGGGCGAATTGGCGCGTGCGGGCGAGAACAAAAAGTCTTGCAGGTAACCCATCACGTGCTTGCGCGAACCGTTGATCTCGATCCACTCGCTGCCGGGGCTGATGAAGTCGGCCAGCGTGGCGTTCAGGTCGAGGTTGTCGCGCATCTGGTCAAAGTAGGCGACGTTGATGTTGGCGCCGATCTTGACCTTGCCACTGTCGGCCGCCAGCTCGCCCAGGATGATTTTGAGCAGCGTGGTCTTGCCCGCGCCATTGGAGCCGACCAGGCCGACCTTGTCGCCGCGCAAAAACGTGCCCGTGAAGTTCTTGACGATGTCGCGGTCGCCATAGCGCTTGTTGACGTCTTCCAGCTCGGCCACGATCTTGCCGCCACGGTCGCCTTGCGAGACTTCCAGCTTGACGCGGCCGATGGTGTCGCGGCGGGCAGCGCGCGCGCCACGCAGGTCGTCCAGGCGCTTGATGCGGGCGGTGCTGCGGGTGCGTCGGGCTTCCACGCCCTTGCGGATCCAGACTTCTTCTTGCGCCAGCAGCTTGTCGAAGCGGGCGTTGGCCAGGGCCTCGTCGGCCAACTGACCGGCTTTCAGCAGCTCATAAGCGGCGAAGTTGCCGGGGTAGGAGCGGAGGATGCCGCGGTCCAGTTCGATGATGCGGGTGCAGACGTTGTCCAGGAAGGCGCGGTCGTGGCTGATCAGCAGGACGCTGCCCTTGAAAGCCACCAGCAGTTCTTCCAGCCAGGTGATGGCGTTCAAGTCCAAATGGTTGGTGGGTTCGTCCAGCAGCAGCACATCGGGCGAGGCCACCAGGGCCTGCGCCAAAGCCACGCGCTTTTTCATGCCGCCTGACAGGTCGCTGATCATCAGGTTGGGTGGCAAATCCAGGTGCTGCAGGGTCTGTTCGACGCGTTGCTCCCAGTTCCAGCCGTCGCGCGCTTCGATCTGGGTCATCAGGGCGTCGAGGTCGTCGCCTTCCTGGTGGGCTTCGAAGCGGTCGCGCAGTTCGCGGATGTCGCCCAGCCCGAGGCTGACGGCGTCGAACACATTGATGCCGTCGGCGAATTGCGGTTCCTGGGCCACATAGGCCAGGCGCACGCCGTTCTGGAATTGCACCACGCCATCGTCGAGCTTTTCCATGCCGGCGATGATCTTCAACAGGGACGACTTGCCCGTGCCGTTGCGCCCGATCAGGCCGACGCGTTCACTGCTTTCGAGCGCGAAGGCGGTGTGGTCCAGCAGGGCCACGTGGCCGAAAGCCAGACAGGCGTCATTCAAGGTCAGGAGGGCCATTCGTTTGGGTGCTTGAGGGTTCGTGAAGTCGGCATTGTCAGGCCTGCGCCCGCACAATGCGCGGTCATGCCGCCTTTTCTCCTGGATCCCCGCCACCGTGCCCGCCTGTTTTCCGCCATCTGGGGGCTGGCGGGCGCTTTGGTGCTGGCCGTGGGTTGGTGGTTGTGGCACTTTCCGGCGGATCACTCGGGGCGTGAATCCCACGTGATGGAATTGACGGATGCCGAGGCCTTGGCCTCGCCACGCGCCACGCCCCCCGACGACCTGGACAATTGGGTGAGCGTGAGGTTGCCGCATCGATGGTCGCAAACGCACCGCGAGCTGACGGGCAGCCTGTGGTACCGGCTGAATGCACCTTTGCCGACGTTGCCCCCGCAGACCTGGGCTGTGTATGTGCCCAAAGTGAGCATGAATGCCGAGGTCTGGATCAACGGCGTGTCGCTGGGCGCCGTGGGGTCGATGGAGCCGCCGCTCAGCGCCAACTGGTACACCCCCTTGATGTTCACCGTGCCGCCCAGCTTGTGGAAGGTGGGTGACAACGTGGTCGAAGTGCGGGTCAGTGGCGACAGTGTCAGTCGCTCAGGTTTGGCCCCGGTGTGGATCGGTTCGGCGCGCACCATCTCCCGCATGTACAACCAGCGCTGGTGGGTGCAGGTGATGGGCGTGCACGCGGCCAATGTCGGCCTGGTGATGATGGGCCTGTTTTTGATGGTGCTGTGGATGCGAGACCGCAGCCAGAGCGCGTTTGGCTTCATCGGCCAAGCAGCCATCCTGTGGGGCGTGGGCTCGTCGGCCAACATCGTGCCCGATCCATTCCTGCCCATGCCGGTCTGGGATTCGCTGAGCTTTCTGTGCATCGTGTGGGCGCAGTTGTCCATGTGCCTGTTCTTTCTGCGGTTTTCCGAGCGCCAATGGGCCTGGGCCGAACGGCTCATCTTTGGCTTGGCGCTGCTGGCTCCCCTGGTGGTGGCCTTGATCCCGTCGCAATTGCTGGTGGGCTTGATTTACCTGGCCATCTACGTGGTGGCCTTGGTGGGCTTTGCCCTGGCCTTGTGGCACGCCTACCGCACTCGGCGCCCAGACCGCAACCTGTTCGCCTTTGGCTCCCTGGTGTCCATCCCGGCGGCGGCCCATGACGTGGCACTGCAGTTGAACCAGCTGTCTTTGGATTCGGTGTACATGCTGCCTTATGGTGGCCCGGTGATGGTGGGTTGCATGGCCTTCATCGTGGCCGGCGACCACGCCCGTTCCAGGCGGGCACTGGCCCATTTGAACCACGACCTGGTGGCCAGCATCCAGCGCCGTGAAGCCGAGCTGCGCGACAGCTTTCAGCGCGTGGCGTCGCTGGAGCAAGCGCAGGCGGTGTCGGCCGAGCGCGCCCGCATCCTGCGTGACATGCACGATGGCGTGGGCGCCCACCTGACCACGGCCTTGCGCCAGCTCAACCCCGTCACGCCGCAGGCGGTGGATCTGCGCATGGTGACGCGCATCCTGCGCGAGGCACTCGACCAGTTGAAGCTGTCCATCGACGCGATGTCCATGCCGCCAGGTGATGTGGTCGGCCTGCTGGCCAGCCTGCGCTTTCGCATGACCCCCCGCTTCAAGGCGGCGGGCTTGTCCTTGCATTGGGACGTGGATGAGTTGCCCGAATGGCCTGCGGGCACGCAAGCGGCCTTGCGCCAGTTGCAGTACATCCTGTTCGAAGCGCTGTCCAACGTGCTGCAGCATGCGGGTGCACAAGAGGTCACGCTGCGGGCCCGGCACCACGGCGATCAATTGCTGCTGGTGCTGCATGATGATGGCCGGGGGGCGTTGGGGCCCCAGGCCGAAGGCCATGGCTCGCAGACCATGCGCAGCCGGGCCGGCACGATTGGCGCAGGCATTGAATTTGTGAGCCCACCTGAGGGCGGCTACGAGGTGCGTTTGAGTTTGCCCATGAGGAGGCCTGATGAGCCAGGACAGTGAAAACAGATTGACGGTGGTGGTGGTTGAAGACAATCCGCTGACCTGCGAGTTCCTGGTGTCGTGCATCAACGCGCATCCGCAACTGATGGTGGCGGCCTCCTTTGTCACGCTGGCTTCCGCCCGCCAGTGGTTTTCAAAGCATCCATCCGACCTGTTGCTGGTGGACCTGGGCCTGCCCGATGGCAGTGGCCTGACCCTGATGCGCGAAGTGCATGCGCGTTGGCCGCAATGCGACATGCTGGTGGTGTCCATGTTCGGTGACGAGGTCAATGTGGTGGCCAGCATCGAGGCGGGTGCCGTGGGCTATGTGCACAAGGACGACGAGGCCGCCGACATCGCCGAGACCCTGCTGGCCGTCAAGCGCGGCGCCTCGCCCATCTCGCCCATGATCGCGCGGCACTTGCTGTTGCGCATGCGGCCCGCCACGCCCGATCCGGAGCCTGCCGCCGTGAGCCTGTCGCCGCGCGAGCAGGAGGTGCTGCAGCACATCGCGCGCGGGCTGGCCTATGCCGAAATCGCGCGCCTGCAGGGCGTGACTGTGCACACCGTGCAGACCCACATCAAGAAGCTCTACGGCAAGCTGGCCGTGCACTCGCGCAGTGAGGCCGTGTTCGAGGCCAACCGTTTGGGCCTGCTCAACGAAACCCTCAAGCGCTGATCTTGGCTTCCAGTGCATCCACGAAGCGCGCGGCCACGTCAAAGCCCGCTTGCTGGGTGATCTCCTGAAAGCAGGTCGGGCTGGTCACGTTGATCTCGGTGAGCTTGTCGCCAATGATGTCCAGGCCCACCAGCAGCAGGCCGCGTGCCGCCAGGATCGGGCCCAAGGTGCGGGCGATGTGCCAGTCGCTCTCGCTCAAGGGCTGGGCCACACCCTTGCCCCCGGCCGCCAGGTTGCCTCGCACCTCACCACCTTGCGGGATGCGCGCCAATGCGAAAGGCACGGGTTCACCGTCGATCACCAGCACGCGCTTGTCGCCTTGGGCGATGGCGGGCAAGAAGGCTTGGACCATGATGGTTTGAGTCCCATCACGGGTGAGCGTTTCGGCGATGCTGCCCAGGTTCAGGCCATCGGCGGGCACGCGGAAGATGCCGGTGCCGCCCATGCCATCCAGGGGCTTGAGGATGATGTCCTGGTGCGTGGCATGAAAGGCCCGCACGGCGTCGATGTTGCGCGTGACCAGCGTGGGCGCGGTGAACTGTGGAAATTCGAGGATGGCCAGTTTTTCGGGGTGTTCGCGCAGGGCGTGGGGGCTGTTGAACACACGCGCACCTTCGCGCTCGGCTTGGGTCAGCAGGTGCGTGGTGTACAGGTATTCGGCATCGAAAGGCGGGTCCTTGCGCATCACCACCGCGTCCAGGTCGGCCACCACCACCACGCTTTCCTGCCGCACTTTGAACCAGGGGTCGGCGTGGCCCGTCAACTCGATCTGGCGGGACAGGGCCTGCACCTTGCCGCCGTGCTGCCAGACCAGGTCGTCTTGCTCACACGCCCAGATCTGATGACCACGGCGCGCGGCCTCTCGCATCATGGCGAAGGTGCTGTCCTTGTAGGTTTTGAAGCTGTCCAGCGGGTCGGCGAGGAAGAGGATGTTCATGGCGAATCTGCGATGTCGGGGGCGGGAGCCCGCCAGTGTTGCACCAATAGGGCAATGATGCCGGCGACCAGGCCCCAGAAGGCCGAACTGACGCCCAGCAGGCTCATGCCGGACAAGGTCACCAGGAAGGTGATCAAGGCGGGTTCGCGGTCACGTTCGTTGCGCAAGGCCGTGGCCAGGCCGCCGCCAATGGTGCCCAGCAGGGCCAGCCCCGCCACGCCCATGACCAGCGCTGGCGGAAACGCCGCCAGCACACCGGCCACCGCCCCGCCCAACAGCCCCATGGCGATGTAGAACAGCCCGGACATGATGGCGGCGGTGTAGCGTTTGCGGGCGTCGCTGTGCGCGTGCGGGCTGAGCACGATGGCCGCGGTGATCGCGGCCAGGTTGAAGGCATAGCCGCCAAAGGGCGCCAGCAGCACGGTGGTCACGCCCGACCAGGTCATCAGCGGCGACACCCGAGGCTCGTACCCGGCCGTGCGGATGGCCGAGACACCGGGTACCGCCTGCGAGGCCATGGTCACGATGAACAGGGGCAGCCCCATGCTCATGATCGCGTGCCAGGACCATTGCGGCACCACCAACACTGGCGTGGCCAGTTGCCAGCGCAGCACATGGGTGTTGAGTTGGCCGTGAAGGCCGGCAACCACTATGCCCACCACCAGCACACCCAGCACGGCATAGCGCGTCCACCAGCGGCGGCCCACCACGTAGGCGGCAAACATGGTGAGCACCAGTGTGGGTTGCAGTGTGGTGTGCGAGAACGCCAGCAGCGCGAACTTGGCCAGGATGCCCGCCAGCAGGGCGGAGGCCAGCGACACGGGGATGCGCCCCATCATGCGTTCAAACACCCGGGTGACACCCGACAGCCACATCAGCACGCCGCAGACCAGGAAGGCGCCGACCGCTTCTGGCAAGCTCACGCCGCCAGCCGCCGCGGCGATCACCGCCGCACCAGGCGTGGACCAGGTGATCAGGATCGGTGTTCTGGCCCAAAGCGACAGGCCCAGGGTGCTCAGGCCCATGCCCAGCCCCAAGGCCCAAACCCATGAGCTGATCTGCGCGGGCGTGGCCCCCAGTGATTGCGCCGCGTGGAAGATCAGCGCGATGGTGCTGGTGAAACCCACCAGCGTGGCCACGAACCCCGCCGAAACCGCCGCCAGCGAGGTGTCCTGGCGGATGCGGTTCAGCGATGACAGCAGGGCGCTCAGATCTCGACCTTGGAGCCCATCTCGATCACGCGATTGGTGGGCAGGCTCAGGAAGTCCGCCGCGCCCGAGGCATTGCGGTGCATGCTGGCAAACAGCTTCTCGCGCCAGGGCGCCATGCCGCCGCCAATGGTCGGGATGACGATGTCGCGTGACAGGAAGTAGCTGGTCTCCATCTCATCCAGGTTCACGCCATAGCGTTTGATCAGGCTGAGTGCCTTGGGCACGTCAGGCTCGTTCTTGAACCCGAAATGCAGCATCACCTGCCAGCAGTCGTGGCCCAGGGTTTCGATCTGGACGCGTTTGTCCAGGCCGATCCAGGGCACTTCGTGGGCCTTCACCGTGACGAACAGATTCTGTTCGTGCAGCACCTTGTTGTGCTTGAGGTTGTGCAGCAGCGCATTGGGTGTGGTGCCCGCATCGGCATTCAGGAACACGGCCGTGCCTTGCACGCGCGTGGGCGGGCTGGAAAACACCGCGTCCAGAAAGGGCTCCAGGTCGATGGAGTCGCTGCGCAGGCGTTCGCTGAGCATGGCGCGCCCTTGCTTCCAGGTCATCATCAAGGTGAACATGACCGCGCCAATCAGCAGCGGGAACCAGCCGCCATCGATCACCTTGATGACATTGGCGCTGAAGAAGAGCACGTCGATCACGAAGAAGAAAGCGGTGGCGGCGATGCACAGGGGCAAGGCCAGCTTCCAGGCGAAGCGGATCACGAAGAAGGTCATCACCGTGGTGATGAGCATGTCGATGGTCACGGTGATGCCGTAAGCCGCCGCCAGTTTGCTGCTGGAGCCAAAGAACACCACGGCCATGACGATGCAACCGTACAGCGTCCAGTTGACGAACGGAATGTAGATTTGCCCGGTGGATTCGACCGAGGTGTGCATGATGCGCAGGCGCGGCAGGTAGCCCAGCTGGATCACTTGCTTGGTGACCGAAAAAGCAGCCGAGATCAGGGCTTGCGAGGCAATCACCGTGGCGAAGGTGGCCAGGATCACCAGCGGGTACAGGGCCCAGTGCGGGGCCATTTCAAAGAAGGGGTTGCTGGCGTTCTCAGGGTGCTCCAACAGCATGGCGCCCTGGCCAAAATAGTTGAGCACCAGGGCCGGCATGGCCAACAGGAACCAGGCCAGGCGGATGGGCTTCTTGCCAAAGTGGCCCATGTCGGCGTACAGCGCTTCGGCCCCCGTGGCGCACAGGACCACGGCACCCAGTGCCACAAAGGCCATCTTGGGGTGCTCGTAAATGAAGACGAGTGCGTGGTGTGGGCTCATGGCCCACAGGATCGAAGGGTTGTCGATGATGTGAATCAGACCCAGTACCGCCAGCACCAGGAACCAGAGCGCAGTGATCGGCCCGAAGAATTTGCCAATGCCGCCCGTGCCGTGCTTTTGCACCATGAACAGCAGCGTCAAGACCACCAGGGTGACCGGCACCACGAAACGCTCCAGCCCGGGTGCGGCCACCTCCATGCCTTCCACCGCAGACAACACCGAGATGGCGGGCGTGATCACCCCGTCACCAAAGAAGATCGCCGTGCCGAAAATGCCCAATCCCAGCAAAAAGTGCCGCAGCTTGGGGTGCTGTTTGACCGCCGTTGAGGCCAGCGCCAGCATGGCGATCAGCCCGCCTTCACCGTTGTTGTCGGCCCGCAGGATCAGCGTCACGTACTTGAGCGAGACAATGACTGTCAGGGTCCAGAACATGATCGACAAGATGCCGAAGATGCTGGTTTCGTTCAGCGGCAGGTGACCATGGGCGAACACCTCCTTGAGTGCGTACAGGGGGCTGGTGCCGATGTCGCCATAGACGACACCGATGGCCCCCAAAGTCAGCGCTGCCAGTTGCGAGCGGCTGAGGGGGGCGTTGGGGCTGGTTTGCACGAGTGGTGGACGCGAATCGACGAGGGGCCCATTCTGCCCGCTTATTGCCTGCTTATTCGTAGACTTCTGCGTTGGGGTCTGTTGCTTCCAGCTCATAACTGGCCGCCAACATGGCCAATCGGCCAATCACCCCGTACATGTAGAAGCGGTTGGGCGCGCTGGCGCCGGGTTTGGCACCCAGCTTGGGCATCTGGGTGGGTTCGGCAAAGGCCAGCGGCACGAAGCTGGAGCCGGGGGCGTTCAGGTTTTCGTCGATGCCCCGGTCCGAGTGAACGCGGTAAAAGCCGCCCACCACGTAGCGGTCGATCATGTAGACCACCGGTTCGGCCACCGAGTTGTTCATCTGCTCATAGGTGGGCACGCCCTCCTGGATGATCACGCGGTTGACTTCCTGGCCATCCTTGACCACCGACATCTTGTTGCGCGTGCGGCGGTTCAGGTCGGTCAGCTCTTTCGCATCGCGCACGGTCATGATGCCCATGCCGTAGGTGCCGTTGTCGGCCTTGACGATGACAAAGGGCTTCTCGTTGATGCCGTATTCCTTGTATTTGCGGCGGATTTTGTTCAGCAGGGCGTCGACCTGGGTCTGCAGGCACTCGCCACCGGAGCCATCCTGGAAGTCGACCTCGTCGCACACCGAGTACATGGGGTTGATCAGCCACGGGTCCATGCCCAGCAGCTTTGAAAACTTCTTGGCCACTTCTTCGTAGGACTCGAAGTGATGGCTCTTGCGGCGCACGGCCCAGCCTGCGTGCAGGGGCGGCAGCAGGTATTGCTCGTGCAGATCGGTCAGGATGTCCGGGATGCCCGCTGACAGATCGTTGTTGAGCAGGATGGTGCAGGGGTCGAAGTGCTTGAGGCCCAGGCGGCGCTTGGTGCGGATCAGCGGCTCCAGGGTCAGGTGGCCGCCGTCCTGCAGGGGCAACTCGACCGGCTCGGTGATGGTTTCGTCCAGGGTGCCCAAGCGCACGTTCAGCCCGGCCAGGCTGAAGATCTGCACCAGGCGTTCCACGTTGGACAGGTAGTACGGGTTGCGCGTGTGGCGCTCGGGGATCAGCAGCAGGTTCTTGGCCTCGGGGCAGATCTTCTCGATGGCGGCCATGGCGGCCTGCACCGCCAGGGGCATCATTTCCTGGGTCAGGTTGTTGAAGCCGCCGGGGTAGAGGTTGGTGTCCACCGGGGCCAGCTTGAAGCCCGCATTGCGCAGATCGACCGAGGTGTAGAAGGGCGGCGTGTGCTCCATCCACTCCAGCCGGAACCAGCGTTCGATCGCCGGCATGGATTCGAGCATGCGCTGCTCCAGCTCGTTGATGGGGCCGGTGAGCGCGGTAATCAGGTGAGGAACCATGGGTTTTGGGGGGCTCAGGCGAAGATATTTGGATTCTGACGGTCGATTGTAGGAGTTTGAGATGCCCGCCCGTGCCAATTGAGGTGCGGGAAACGCCAGAAGGGGCCGAGGCCCCTTCTTTTCAATTCATGCCGACCGGAACCAGGCTGCTTTGCGACGAGTCGCGATGGCCAGTATGGCCAAGCCACCCAGCACCAAACCGTAGGTTGAGGGTTCGGGGACCGGCTGGGCACTCACCGTGAAGTTGTCAATCATCACGTAGTCGCTTGGGGCGCCCGTGAGCGTGGCGAAAGCGATGTCCGTTGCAAAGCCCAAGCCTAGGAACTCGCCTGCATTGCTGGAGAACGTGGCGGTCAATGATCGGCTACCCAGGAGCGTATTGCTGGCGTCGTAGGCCGACAGGGTCCATGTCGAATCTGCCGCCCCCCAGTTGAAGCCGAAGGCCTTGACGGCCGAATTGAAGGTGATGGTGAGCTGTGTGAAAGCATTGTCGGCGTAGGTGTTGGCCAAAGACCGGCCTTGCGTGTTGTAGCTGCCGGCATAGTCGCTGTTGACGTAGAGCGCGCTGTTGGCGCCCGGCGTGAATGTCACGTCACTCAAGGTGAGGGCTGTGTAGCTGCCAGGCGTGGTTGTTTCGAAGGTGATCTTTGTGCCGCCTGCCAGCGATGACGCGTTGTCAATGTTGGCGGCGTGGGCTGACGCTGCGAGCAGGATGCTCAAGGCCAAGGTGATTTTTTTCATGGTCAGCTGTTCCCTGATTTCAGTCAATTGAAGTGGATTTGCCCGAACGAATTGGACAGGCTTTTCAATTGTGTCCAACAGGCAACTTTTCCAACCCCCCCAAATTAGCGAGGAGCACTCAAGTTGGGGGGCGCGCTCCAGGAATGAAAAAGGCCACCCGATGGTGGCCTTGGGTTGGAGTCAGGGGCAAGCCCCTGACAGCCAGTTCACTTGTGATAAGCGGTTTCGCCGTGGGCCGAGATGTCCAGGCCTTCGCGCTCTTCTTCTTCCGAGACGCGCAGACCGATCACCAGATCGACGATCTTGAAGGCGATGACCGACACGACGGCAGACCACACCACGGTCAGGCCCACAGCCTTGGCCTGGATGATGACCTGGTTGACGATGGAGTAGTCGGCCGGGGCCACCATGCCCACGGTCACCCAGTCAGCGACGGCGCTGGGGCCACCCAGGTTGGGCGAGTTGAACACGCCGGTCAGCAAGGCACCCAGGATGCCGCCCACGCCGTGGACGCCGAACACGTCCAGCGAGTCGTCCGCACCCAGCAGCTTCTTCAGGCCGGTCACGCCCCACAGGCAGATCAGGCCAGCCAGCACGCCGATGATCAGCGCACCGCCGATGCCGACGTTGCCGGCAGCGGGGGTGATGGCGACCAGGCCGCCCACGGCGCCAGACGCCGCACCCAGCATGGAAGACTTGCCCTTGAGCAGCGACTCACCCAGGATCCATCCGATCACCGCAGCAGCCGTGGCGGCCAGGGTGTTGATGAAGGCCAGGGCGGCGAAGCCGTTGGCTTCCAGGGCGGAGCCGGCGTTGAAGCCGAACCAGCCCACCCACAGCAGGGCCGAGCCCACCATGGTCAGCGTCAGCGAGTGAGGCGTGAAAGCTTCCTTGCCGTAGCCGATGCGCTTGCCGATCATGTAGGCACCGACCAGACCAGCGACGGCGGCGTTGATGTGCACCACGGTGCCGCCCGCGAAGTCCAGGGCACCCCACTGCCAGATCAGGCCAGCCTTGCTGGTCATTTCGGCCGCAACGTCGGCGCTGGCGTAGGCGTCAGGGCCCATCCAGAACCAGACCATGTGGGCCATGGGAGCGTAGCTGAAGGTGAACCACAGCACCATGAACAGCAGCACGGCCGAGAACTTGGCGCGCTCTGCGAATGCACCGACGATCAGGGCGCAGGTGATGCCCGCGAACGTGGCCTGGAAGGCTGCGAACACGATTTCAGGGATGTAGACACCCTTGCTGAACGTGGCGGCATTGGCGAAGGTGCCCGCCGCGTTGTCCCAGACCCCCTTCATCATCAGCCGGTCAAGCCCGCCGACGAAGGCGTTGCCCTCGGTGAACGCCAGGCTGTAGCCGTAGACGAACCACAGGACGACGATGACGGAGAACGTCACCATGACCTGCATCAGCACGGACAGCATGTTCTTGCTGCGCACCAGGCCGCCATAGAACAGCGCCAGGCCGGGGATGGTCATCAGGATGACCAAAATGGTACAGACCATCATCCACGCCGTGTCACCCTTGTTGGGCACGGGCGTGGGTGCGGCCGCTGCCGGAGCAGCTTCAGCTGCCGCTGGGGCCGCTTCAGATGCAGCGGGGGCTGCGGCCGAGGGGGCTTCCGCCACGGCGGTGGCGGCGACGGGTTCGGAGGCTGCGGTGTCTTGGGCGTGAGATACGCCAAATACACCTAAAGCCGCGAGCCCCAGTGCGAGCGACGCAAGGAGTTTTCTCATGAAATGCCTCTTGGAAAGTCAAAAAATGGCCGCGGAGACGCGCTTCAAGGCGCTCCCCATGGGTGTCGTCAGAAAGAGAGGGCGGATGCCCCCTGGCCTCAAAGGGCGTCGGTACCGGTCTCGCCGGTGCGGATGCGGATGACCTGCTCAAGCGAGGTCACGAAGATCTTGCCGTCACCGATCTTGCCGGTGCGGGCCGAAGCCTCGATGGCTTCGATCACGCGGTCGAGGATGGATTCATCCACCGCGGCTTCAATCTTGACCTTGGGTAAAAAATCGACCACATACTCCGCGCCGCGATACAGCTCGGTGTGACCTTTCTGGCGTCCGAAGCCTTTGACTTCGGTCACGGTGATACCTTGCACGCCGATGGCGGACAAGGCCTCCCGCACTTCATCAAGCTTGAAGGGCTTGACGATGGCTGTCACCATTTTCATGGGTGGTTCTCCGGTAAGGGTTGTCTGGTGAAAGGATTCGGCAACCATGTCTGCATGATCTGTGCCAGCGCGCCAAAACAGGGAGCTGGCACAGCGGATCTCACTGCAATGCACCAGTGTGGGTGTTTTTGCCTTGTTTTGCACCTGAATCGTGCTTTGCCAGTGCGTTTGGCGCATGGTGAATGGGGGTGCACAAATGTTGTGCGTGAACCGTGGTGCCCGGTGAACAGTGCCCCCATTGGGGGAAAGGCAAGCAAAGGGATGCTCGGCACAATCGGCGCGCACTGGACGATTCCCGTGGGACCACCGGTCCCCGAGCCGGTGCGCCGCCCGCCGGTCCCATGCGAGTGCCATGTCCCTAGCCATCGTTCACAGCCGCGCCCTGGATGGGCTCAATGCTCCCGAGGTCACCGTGGAGGTCCACCTGGCCAATGGCCTGCCTTGCTTCACCCTGGTGGGCCTGGCCGACACCGAAGTCAAGGAAGCCCGCGAGCGGGTCAGGGCGGCGCTCAGCAACAGTGGCTTGGAGTTTCCCTTCAACAAGCGGATCACCGTGAACCTGGCGCCTGCGGATCTGCCCAAGGAGTCGGGCCGCTTCGACCTGCCGATCGCGGTCGGCATCCTGGCCGCCATGGGCCACATCGATGCCCGGCACCTGGCCGATCTGGAGTTCGCGGGCGAGTTGTCCTTGGGAGGTGAGCTGCGCCCCGTGCGCGGCGCCTTGCCCATGGCGTTGGCCTTGCGGCGGCGGGTGCAGGGCGGTTTGCTCAAGCGCGGCCTGGTGCTGCCGCAAGCGAGCGCCCGCGAGGCGGCCCTGGTGTCGGGCGTGCCCTTGTTTGAAGCCGGTCACTTGATGGACGTGGTGCAGTCCCTGGTGGCCGATGAAGCGGCCCGGGTGCCCTTGAAGCAGGCTCGGGCTGATGCCACGGCGGCGGCGCTGGAGAGCGTGCATGATCTGCGTGATGTGAAGGGGCAATCCGCCGCCAAGCGTGCGCTGGAAGTGGCGGCCGCGGGCAACCACAGCTTGTTGATGGTGGGGCCGCCGGGCACCGGCAAATCCATGCTGGCACAGCGTTTTGCGGGGCTGTTGCCGCCGCTGACCCAGGACGAAGCCTTGGAATCGGCGGCCGTGCTGAGCCTGGCGGGGCGTTTCGAGGCCAGTGCATGGCGCAGGCGCGTTTTCAGAAGCCCGCATCACACAGCCTCGCCGGTGGCCTTGGTGGGGGGCGTGTAAGGAGTCTCGCTAATTTATAAAAGTCACGTAGGTTTATAAAAACCACGCAAATTTATAAAACCGATAGATGTTATGCGTGTCAATCTCATTAAGAATCAACAACTTAGGTCAACTTTGTGTTGGGGCGGGCCATCCACCACCGGAAACAAGTCACCATCCTGCCAGGTGGCCTGAGCGCTTGCGGGCATCAGCAGCGCAACGACCGTTCGGTCGAGCCTTGGATACCGGTAGCGAAACTCGTACGTGGAACGCTTGATCAGTTGGCCCGAGGCCGGGCCGTCAATGCTGACTTCCAGCAGCGGAATCTTCGCCATCCCCTTCGTCCTCTTCGGCAAATCGGGCAGCAACTTCCTGCATGGTTGGCATGCCGACCTTGTCGATGCGCAAGGCCAGGCCTAAAGCAGCCAGCACGGCCAGCATGGAGGACACGGTGACATCGTCACCTGCCTCCAGCCGATAGATGACCTCGCGCACCTTGCCGGCGCGCTGTGCCACGTATTTCTTGGAAAGCCCAGCGGCTTCGCGATGGGCTTTCAGCAGTTGCCCCAACTCATCAGGCAGGCGGATCATGTCAGTCATAACTTGCATAATTGCCTATTTTTGATGATTTGCAAGTTGTAACTTGCAACTTAGGCGGCAATCAGCTGGCCACACGAGGGCCTACCTAGTCCGCGCTGCTGAACAAAATGAGTAGTCCAAGCGACGTGTTCCATCTGCATTTGACGCACGGCCCCTAGTGCCGCCTATCGAGCATCTGCCGAATTGGGCTTAGAACTCGAATGTCCGGATCGTGGGAGTGCCCCTGACAGTCGCGTAGCCTGTCATGAGTGCGGCTGCATCAGCCAAGGCGTGATGTCGGCGTATTCCCAGAATGGACAAAGAGGCGAAGAAGGCTTCCATTGCAGCATCCGCTTCTGACGAAGATATCTCAGAGGAAATGTCCACGAACGTGGCGATCTTCTCCAAGGCCTCAACCACCCCGGCAGACCGAAGCGCAGACTTCAGAAGCATCACATCTGTGTCGGACCCATAGGCGATTTCAACTGGCTCCTGTGAGGCCTGATGTAGAGCTTGGATCCATCGGCCGACCTTAGCGCCCATTTCGCCATCGCTGTTTTCGGAACAGCCGCTAACAATGTCCCACTGATGGAGAACGCCACCCGTGCAGACGAACTCTGACGAACGTGACCAAGCCTCTTGGCCTGCCGGCGACCCAAGGTCAAGCTCCGCATAGCACTCTTCTCCATCGGCATTGACAAGGCCGATGGACAGCAGTTCGGGGTGTTGAAAATCGGTGAATTTAGTATTGAAAAAAACAATCATGGTTGCTTATTCTTACATTACCGCGACACTCCTTTAGCCAATTTGGGCTTGAAATTTTATCTGATCGCGTATGAGATATATTAGGTGCGATAGTCGATTATAAAAAGTGAAGGCTGAGCTTCACTCGACGGAGGCGGGCTTTGCATCCGGCGGTAACATACTCGGATGATTCTTGCTCTCGACTTCGATGGCGTGCTGCATCCACGATCGACCCACAACGAGCCCGTCTTTTGCCGATTGCCGTTGCTCGAGCAATGGATGCGTGCCAACCAGCACGTTGACGTCATCATTTCTTCAAGCTGGCGCGAAGTGCATCCATTGGACGAGATGAAATCGTATTTCTCCGGCGACCTTCAGCACCGAATTCTGGGCACAACCCCGATTTCTGATCGCCTTCTTGGGCGCCGGTGGGTGCGCACGCCATCAGAGCTTGCGGCGTCAAAATTCGAACGACAGTACGAGATCGAAGCTTGGATGAAGGGAACGGCCAATCCGGGACGCAAATGGGTTGCATTGGATGATGAGGCAAGACTATTCGAGCCAGGTTGCCAAAACCTCGTTTTGTGCAATCATGAAACTGGATTGAGCTCAGCAAGCTTGGCCGAGCTCTCGCAAAAAATCAGGATCAAGCGGCAATCCAGTTAAGGCTTGTGCGAGCGCCTACCTTACGAGCGTATAGGGCGGCTGCTAGGGATACCCGCTTCGCAGCACTCAGTCCATGATCAATGCCGAAAGGGTGAACCATGGATGAACTCATACTCAGCTGGAAGGACATGGTGCGTGTCTATGGGGGCGGGCTGACACCACATCAGCGCCTGCTCGAGAAGGCGACCCAAGCAACGCATGGGCTCCTTGCCTGTAGTGCGCTACAAGCTGGGCAGCAGGCGATGCAGAGCATTGAGTCCGAACATGCTGAGGAGCGGCTGATGCAAAGCGCTCTATGGCAGGATCAAATTACCGAAGCAATTGACGCGTGGACTCCAGGGCAGCGCCCAATTCTTACGCTGCTGGCAATCAACCGAGCACCGTGCTCTTCGTGTGCACATTTGCTTGCTGGAAAATTGCATGCGTTGAAAGGCCGTGTTCGAAGAGGCATCAACCCGCACCGGTTTGTTCTCGCTTCTAGAGGCTACTACCAAGGGCGCAACTTCATGAGTGGAAAGCCGTCGCCTAACCATCAGGCTTCAAAGCTGAAACAGTACAGTCGAGAGGTCACAACCGATCGAGGCATGCAGGCGCTCAAAGATGCAGGCTGGTTGTTGAGAGTGACTGAGTTCGGAAACGGGCCAACAAAGCGCGGTGACGAGCTGCTTGAGTTCTTGGCGCGGATGTAGTGGCATTGCGTAACACATGAGGCCATTCGGGCTGGCTGGCGAGATCCGAAGCGGAGGCCGTGCATAACGCTACCCGCATCCTGCGGAAGGCAGATTGCTCACATAAGAGCACGATCAAGCCTCTGCATCTGCCCAGTGGCTGTCTTGGACTTCCGTTCGTGACTACTTGGGCTCGCATTGCGTCTACCGAGAGATCCTCGCAAGCAATTTTTGACAAATGAGGGCTTGTGGTTCTGGGAGGGCACCGACGGAGTGTCACCTCATTGAAAACGTGGCGTCATGTGATTCAGTCTGATCCGGTTTCATCTGGTGCCACTATGCCCTGGATGTCTAGAAAAGCTTCAATCTTCCTTTGTACCGATAAGGGGGCCTGAGCAACTCGCACTGCGACCGATAGGTCCGTCGGATGCGGCTCAAGGCTAGCTCCATCGACATCTATCAAAGGTGATCCAGACCCCGTGAGAAACCAGTCGACGGAGACTCGCTTACGTCCATCCGCGGTTCTAATCTTCGCCAACTCACTTAGCTTTTCGACGCTTATTAGGGTCTCGCCGTTGCGTGCCTGTCTAAGTGTGGATGAAGTGGTGTAGCCGAGCTTCTCGGCGATGTCATCCCACGTCATTTTTAGGGAATTTTCAACGAGATCCATTAGTCGACGCCCTAGCGTCTGCTTAAGCGCTTCGCTTCGCCGTGTCTGTGTCATATTATGATGCTATCATGATAATATGACGGATATGATACGGCAGTACAAATGAAAACTGAGCATCTGCAAAGCTGTCAGGTTGCGACGCCACGGGAGATCGTTGATCTCGTATGGGCGTTCGCACGAGCACAGCGACCAAACCACAAATTCGGGAAAGTCATCGACTTGGGAGCTGGCGATGCGCGCTTTGCTTTCCAAGCAGATGCATACTTTGACTATCAGGGTGTTGAGACTGACGTATCCAAGATCAGTGGGGTGAAGCTGCCCCTGGGGGCTGAGGTGCTCATCGGAGACGCTATGCAAATAAGTTTGAAAGACTTCGATCTTTGCATTGGTAACCCACCCTACATTCGTCACCATAAGCTAGATCCCGAGTGGCGAGATGGCGTACTCGACGCACTAAAGGCGCGTTCAGGATTTCAGCTTAAGAAGACCGCCAACCTATTCATCCTGTTCCTAATGCAAGCACTTCTTTCGACGAAAAAGGGCGGGCTGGTGGTTCAGCTTATTCCCTTCGAGTGGGTCTCTCGCCCAAGTGCAAGTGAGCTTCGGGATTACATCAAACAACAGGGTTGGGACGTCTCTGTCTTTAGATTTGACACGGACATCTTCCCTAGGGTTCTTACAACGGCTTCGATCACAATCATCGACAAGAGCGGTACTTCTGGTAAGTGGACCTTCGCCGAGATCGGTAAAAACGGTACAACTAAGGCATTAAATTACGCGTCGGGTTCAAATGAAGTGCTTTCCTATCAAGACCGAGATGGCGGCGCATATGGTCTTAGGGGATTAAGTCCTGGCGGGCAAGATATCTTCGTTTTGACAGAGGAAGAACGGCTCCATTTTTCGCTACAGCGAGATCGCGATGTTATCGCCTGTGTCACTTCATTGAGATATCTACCTCAAGACGTGGCGACTCTTAACGAAGCAATTTTCCAGAAATATTTTGTGCAGGCAGGTAAAAGATGTTGGCTTATTCGAAGCGATAAAGCCAAACTGTCAACCTCCCTTCAAGCCTATATCTCTAATGTGGGGACACGCTGGCAAAAATATACAACATGTACCTTGCGAGATACGTGGTGGCGTTACAAACCTCATCCAGCGCCAGCATTGATAATTTCTTCTGGATTCGTTGGAAAGACGCCAAAGGTTTTAGTAAATCCTGTTAAGGCAATCGCTGTGGGTTCAGTTTATGGAATTATCACGAAAAATTATCATGGGGTCTCTGAGTTAGCGGATCAACTACGTGGATTTGACTTTGAAAAAAGGGTTGTAAGTCACTCCAACAATCTAAAAAAAGTAGAAGTTCGTCAACTAAATTCGGTGCTCACCGAGCTTACCCAGTAAGGAATATAATTGTCTGCCGATTCATTAAATGTGAAGCCTCGAAAAGAAAAAGCGCAGTTTGTAGTTAACTCTGCGTTGCTTGAAGAACTTGGAGAGCGATTGGTAGGCAAACCAGAAATAGCGCTTGCGGAATTGGTAAAGAATTCCTACGACGCAGATGCTAAAGAATGTGCGATTATTCTATCAAGTGATTTTATCCAAGTAAGAGATGATGGTCATGGGATGACGGAGAGCGAATTTAAGGGAAACTGGATGATGATCAGCTCTCCTGAAAAAGGAAGGCTCAGGTTTTCTAGAAAATATGACCGAAGTATGGCCGGCTCAAAAGGCGTAGGGCGGTTTTCAGCGCGCTATCTTGGGAATCGCGCAATACTCGAAACCGTGGCCGATGACCCAAGATTAGGGACAAGGACTCGCCTATCTGCTACTTTTGATTGGCGAAAAATCAATACGGCAGAATATATAACTAGCGTGGTAATTCCATATACGGTTGAAGAGGTCGACTTTACTGTAGCTTTAGGGACAAAGCTGACCATAAATGACTTGCGCCCCGAAGCAAGCCAAATAGCAACAACATCGCTGAAAAGCGATTTAATTAAACTGACTAATCCGGCCGCAGGTTTGGAAAAGCCGCCATTCAAGTGGAATCGTAAATCTCTAACACCTGATAAGGATCCCGGCTTCTCAGTAAAGTTTGAAAGCGAAGACCCAGACGATTGGGGCTCAGTGGCAGATCCTATTCAGAAGGATATTCTGGATGCATACGTAGGGCGGGTGAGATTAACTGTCGACGAGACCGGAAAGCTAGACTTTAAAGTTTTTTGGCGTGGTCATGTGAAAGCGTTAGAAGTTGGAAGCTTTCGTATAGATGATATAAATAAACACTTTACCGCTAATTTTCTTCGAAAAAAGGGCGAAAAAAAGCAAAAAAGTTCGGCTCTCGGTGAATTTAAATATTTACCTGTTGCTACGAAATTAAATTCGCCGGTATTTTTGGATTTAAGATTCTTTCCACAAAGAAAAGGTACTTTTACCGATCTGGGCCTAAATGGCAGCGTGGCGAAATCTTGGATAAGAGATAATGCGTCCTTCGCCATTGTCGATAACAATTTCACAATGGCAGCTTACGCCGATGCGGGCAGCGACTGGCTAGGGATTGATGCAAGTAAGGCAATTAATGAAAGGTCTTGGCAATCTATCTTCACGGAAGAACTTTATTGCATGGGCCCAGGCATTAAGCAAGATACGCAGAAAAATCCTATGTTGGCGCTGCCCCGAGGTTCGCAATTAATAGGAAGGGTGCATATTGCAACAAGAAAGATGAGCGCTGATGTCGATGGTGAGAGTGGCGCCTGGTTGCAGCCCAATATGGACCGAGAGTCACTGAAGACTAATGAGGCATTCAATCTCCTATGGCACATATCGCGTTTTGCTGTTGAGCTGTTAGCTCACTTCGATCGAAAGACACGTCTTGAAGCCGAAGAGGAGAAATACGCGAAAGACTCAGCCGAGGCGAAAAACGGGTTGGCAATTGCAATTAATGAATTGCGAGCCTCGACGCTGATTGAGCCAGACTATAAAGAGAAAGTCGTTGCTCAGTTAGAAGCTGTCGGTGCGAGGTTTGTCGAAGCACAGGCCTATGAGAAGGATGCTAGGATTTCACTTGAGTTAATGGCCATGATGGGAGTTATGGCGGGCTTCATGACTCACGAATTCGAAAAAGCAATGCATACCCTACAGGCGGCTGCGGCAAGCCTCAGGGATCTCGAAATTCTTGATCCGAAACTGAAGGTTGCCGCAGCAAATGTCGCTCGTCACGAACTTGCGTTAGCCAATTATCTTGACTATATGAGAGTTTTTGTTGAGCGAGCAAGAGATCCCGTGCCTCAGTCATTTAAAGCAAATGCACAAGTCTCGCTTGCGGTAAAAACTCTAAATCCAATTGCCAGTTCGCACAATGTATCTATTGAGGTTGTGATAGATAGAAAGTTAGATGGCCCCAAAATGCCGGTGGCTGCATATATTGGAATAGTCATCAATTTGGTCTCTAACGCTCTTAAAGCATTGGTTCCAAAGATTGGTAAAGAGGGAAGAAATATTCGAATATACGCAACAAATGATTTATTTAATCATATTTTGGTGGTTTCGGATAATGGTGTTGGTATACCGGCATACCTGCGAAATAGAATTTGGGATCCGCTTTTTAGCACGACGCCTGGAAACGATGAGGACAATCCACTTGGCACAGGTTTAGGCTTAGGATTAAGTGTGGTCAGCCAAGTAGTGAAAAAAATGAAGGGTAAAATTGAGTTGCTGGATGATGCATCGAATGGTTTTATGACTTCGTTTAAAGTAACTTTGCCGTTAGATCAATAGGGGTGGATAAATGCGTTTTTTAATAATCGAAGACGAATCGGATTTCGTTGATTCCATAAAGGTGGCAGCGGAATCGCACTCCGACATTGAGATAGTAACTCCTGGCGAAGCAAACTTAAGTGAAAAATTCCAGGATGGAGAGTCTGTCGAGCTACAGTTGTTTAAGAGGGTTAAAGAAATATGCTCAACAAGAGGAATTGATCTAGTTCTCTTGGATACGGATATATCAAAGTTTCAAAACGGGGCTGGTCATACACTATATCGTCATGCGTTGCGGCAGGCCGGGGTGCCCGTATGTCGTTATTCAAAAAAGCAAAGCAATACGCAGGTTTCTCAGCTCAGAGATTTGTATCGACTTGCCCGAGATGGATCATCAGCAGTTTGGGTTCCTAGTAATTTGGTTCAGAGAAATATGCTTCTCAGCGAACTATTTCCTTGGATGATTGCAGTCGATAGGGGTTTTAAAGAAATTCGCGAGGCAGTTCGGCTAAATCGATCCGATTATTCTTCAACGGGTGGCGCCATTGGAATACTTGCTAGTATTTTGAAAAAACCATCTCTGAATGAAGACCTTCTAGGGTACGGCGGACAGAATTTCTTCTTCTTTTCCCCAGGCGACGACGATTTGGAGCAGAGCCAATATGACGCGGATGCGCAATTGGCTGTCACTTTAGGTTATTGGCTGATTAATTATGTTCTCGCATTCCCAGGGCCAATTTTGGACGCTAGGGCTACTGCGGCATTTTTGAATCTAACAGAAGAAGCATTTTGTAAAATTTCGAGTAATCCAGAATTGGAGAAATGTCGATACCATGGGCCATTTTCGTCTTTGGGTCATTATTATTGGCGTGAAGATGTTTCAGGGTTGCTATACAAATTTGGCAATGATATTGCGAATTTAGAAGGAATCGATGCGACAAATCTTACAAGGGTTGATCCAGACCCGACCGCGTCGGCCTTTGTTTGCCTAGTTACTGGCGAGATTATATCCAGCGATGACGCCGCAGTATCACCAGACTGGATACCACCTGGAGCGCAGCTCGCTAGGATTCGGCAAGATATTTATGACCAACTTGGTCCTCTTCTAAGGGTTTGAAAGATGGCCGCAAACTCAAGCCCAATTGCTCTTATGGAGCGCTATTGGAAGGAATGGGAATCAAAACTTAGCGTGCTGGTACAAAGCAAATCGGCCAAGTTATATTTTCCAGCCAAACTTAAGCAATCTGATCCAGATCAAGAAAAAAATTGGTATACCGTTCAACCTGTAACTCCAATTTGCATATATAACGCCCCGCCCAAAGGATCTAGTGGCAAGGGGATAGCGTCCTCTGGGAGAATGGCAATATTTGTTACTGGGAGTTTTGAATTAACTCCCTTGGAGCGCGGCTTTGAGCTTCATGGTGCCACATGTGAAATAAGTTTTTATCGGATAAAACGCGAGGATGGAGATGGTGTTCAATTAAAGCTTTTTGATGCAATGCATTTTGACTATGAGAAGGCAAATAATCATACTCCTTTCCATCCTGTTTTTCATGCTCAAAGAGGGCGCTGCCGAACTATTACCCATGAATCAGTTAAAGATCTGATGGTGAATTATAGGGTTCCGGGTTCTGAGAAAGTTATCGTGAGCGATGATGAAAAGATTGATTTGGGAACGCCATATTTTAGACTTCCAACGCCGCAATTGGATATATTCTCTGTTTTTGCGTTGTTGATGGCGGACTTTTTCTGTAATGGCGGAGAATTGAAGGATAATCCGAGAATTCAAAATATGTTCAGGAGTATTTTGAAACACTTGACTGATGAGAGAAATGCGGTGCGAGAAGGGGCTTCCTCAAGAAGACTTAAGGATAGATTTGATAGTCATATCTCTGCCGCGCATTGGTATGCAGAGTTTGTCTGAACGTAGGGTGAAACGCTACTCTGGCTCGCTTCACTTCTTGGCGGCAGGCTAAATTTCTGATCTAAATGAATGAAAGTCAGGGTGAATTACTTTCCAACATTGTTGGTTTGGACGTCAAGGGCAGAGACGCTACGTAGCCCATGCGTCCTGCCAAGCAGGCGGTCGGTAAAAGAGCTCCTGGTACCGCGCGACACAAAGGCGCCCTTCGCTATGCTGATCCTCAGCGAGAAAAACAAAACTTCATGCAACGCTGGAAGCGCTGCGCGAGGCCCCAGAGTCATCGACTAACTTGCCGGTCTGCTCAAAGCAACGCCTTGGCTGTCATTCAACTTTGATGAATGGCTGTTCCACGCAATATCCCGGCTAGCCAGAGCTACTCAGGGTTCGAATTCGAACTTAGCGAAGAGGAAGGAATTTTGCCTGCTCTTGCCCATCATTGAGACTCTTCTATCGGACCAAGGATTCGGTCGGTCAGGTCCGCAGCGCGGGGAAACAGGGCACGTACAGCCTTCAACTGGTCCTCGATAGCCGAAGTGCTGACATCGCGCGCTGACGCGATAGTGTTGGACGGGCACCTTCACGCCCATCGCAATGCCACGTCTAGCTCGCTCGCTGAGAGGCCAATCATCTCGTAACGCTGCGGCCACAGCAGTTCGCCGTCGGACGGCAGTTCGCATTTCAACTGCAGCTCACGGCTGCGTCAGAGTCCGAGTCCCGCGCGGACCAGATGAGCGATATGCAGGGGCAGGTCTCGACTCGCTCAGAAGCACCACAAGACGGTGCCGCGCCTGCGCGTCGTGCCCCCACCGGTGGTCGTGCGCCCGCTGCCGGACCCGCCCCATCCGCCAGTGCCCATCAACCCGTTGCGCTGAGCAGGCGGCGACCGCAAGCGGTCCGAAACAGGCGGGCAGCATCTTCAGCTGCCGCCAATGAGCCAGCGTACCGGCGCGTGTGGCGAACGACCAGAGTTCGTCTTCGGCGTCTATGGAAAATGGCAGTCAGAAGCGAGGTGCGAAACCTCATTGCTGGCAAGCTGCTGGACCTGAGTCACTTGCTCGGTCGGCTAGTCACCGAGTCGAGGGACTTTCACTAATCATGAGACGCATTGACTGGCTTGGATATCGGAAGCTCACCCTTAGCGCAGGCGCCCTTTGCCCAGCAGGTGAAGGCAAAAAAGCACTACCAGCGCTTCCAAGCAATAGCCAAGCGTAGTGATCGGCGTCAAGCCTTTGAGGCCGACGAGCGACGTAGCATACGCAATAGAAGCGATCAAGTGGACTGTAATAAGTGGCAATGCCCATTTGCGCATGAGCGACAACATTGCCACTCCGACGAGCCACAACAAGGGAATCGAGAAGACCCCCCAAGACATGGTGCCGTTGACAAGACTGTCCCGGGTCAAATCCCAACTTCCCGAGATGATCATGACAAGCGACCCAAGTTGGACCAAGGACGCTATTGCGATCAGCGCGACGACCAGCCACTCCCATGTTGCGGGTCGAGTGATTGGCTTCGGCGGCTCAGCTGTTCGTGCCGGTGATGCTTTGACTGCGAACTTGGCCAAGCTTGCCAAGGAGCCAGTGGCCCTGTTCTGGAGAAGCTCAGGTTCCGGATTTGAACGTGCCAATTCAATTTCGTTGGCAGTAAGCCCCCGTGTTGCAAGCTCGGCATGAAGCACAGTTCGCGCGAGCTCAGTCAGCTCCTTGCTCGCGATGAACAACAGCTCCTCTGTCTCCTGCTGTTGATAGTTTTCCCGGAGGTCACGTTCTGTCGGATTCATGGACACTTTCAATCGCTGCAATTTGGTAGCCACGCTTGAGCAAGCCATCAAGTCGCCAAGCATTGCCAAACTTGCCGCACACAAACATGCAGCCGATGTAAAAAATAAGGACGGCTGAGATCAGGCCAGGAATATTGCTGTTCTTGATGAAAAGCTCATCAGTTACCGCCACGCTAACCCAGGCAATCAGCAGCTGGGCTGCCTTCTGCCAGAGCTGGCGATATAGCGCCCAAAAGCCGCCGAAGAAGAATCCGCCCCAGCAAAAGCCGGTATCCACAAGGATCAGCTTCCCTTTTGGAGAGATAAGGGCGACGGTGGATGGCACTACTGGCTACTCAAAGGGCTAGGGCGGCTGCTGCCTTTTGATGGCAGGACGGGCTCATGTTTGTGGTCCGCCTGTGTTGAGCATGAAACGCAAAAGCTTGCCTTGCGCGCTCTCTGGCAACTTGAAGATCTCGTTGTACATGTAGATGGCCATTGCGCACACCTTGGTCTTGTCCACCTCAGAAGCGCCTGGATTCTCAAGCATCGAAACGTCTGCGCCAAAGCGGTTGTTCACGAGTGAGGCTATGTAAGTCAAGGGTTCACGCACGTCAATCTGCCTGGGCGCAGCTTGAGGCGAGATTGCCGAGGTACGAATGACTTCAGCCAAGGCCGCGTAGGTCGCACCTCTCGTCGTCACGGCCAGTTGAGTAAAGGCCTCGGCAGGCGCGTTGTCTTTGGGGAAAAGAAACTGATAGCAGAGGTCGCCACCTTGACGCTCCAATTCACCTGCGGACGCAACCACAACTCTGACATATTGAATGGCGGCTTGATCCGAGGCCGATGAGACTTTGGGTAGCACTGAGATCTTGATGCGAGCCCCTACTTCCGACATGACCTGCGCATTGGTCGCGCCATGCTGCAATGATTGGCCTGCCGCTTCAATCACAGAGTCGAAGGTCAGGCGATCGTATTTGCGCAGGGCAGAAAAGGCTGGGTTCTGAGCAAACTCATCCTCGATCGTCAAGGAGGCAAGCATGCCTTGGGCGCGCGGCACAACTGTCCTTTGAAACGCGGCCCATAAGAGCACGAAGGCCAATCCAAAGATAATCCTTTGGGCAACCACGCCGCCAGCCCGATTCTTGACGGTTAACTTGGCCAAAGATGCGGCTAGACCACCGCAGACAGCGGCGACCAATACGTGCAACCACATGTCGTCCCCCTTCGTTGCTCATTGAACATCTGAGCTTGAGCAGGATTTTCGCACAAGGCTCGGCTGTGCTGAGTCATTTTGACTTTGTCTGTATTCGACTTATTGCTGTCCTTCGGCCCAGAGGCAATGCCGATGCAACGCCGTCAGTAGCTGTGTCGCAGCTATAGTCAGAATTACTAGGGGGAGGTGTTCAATGGCGAAGCGCAGCTTGGCAATCTTCAATTCGGACCAAGTGAACCGCGCAAAGATGTGCGTTCCGGCGTCTGCCCTGATGGAAGCAGAGGAAAGCCACGTCGCATACGTGATGAAGCAGGGACTTCCGCGGGGCTTGCCCGTCAACTTTCAGCATGATATGCATCGACTGATTGGTTGGAGCTTGACACTGGGGCACTTTATTGACGGATCAATGGTTAGAGTTGTCGGCCTCATCGAGGAGCCTGAGACGGAGGCTGAGTGGTCACGGCTAAGAAGTGTTGGTAAACGCTTCTGGGAAGACCATCACACGGCAGAAACTGCAGTTCTCCGGATGGAAGTGGAGCAGCGAGTTGATCCAGAAGTATTGGACGAGGCGAGCACAGTGTTTCTCCGAGTTGAGACCTCTGTGGCAGCCCGCAAGGATTTGGCTGCGAATCTCTACCCAGAGCTGTTTGCCACATCGAGTGAGCACGTCGACAAGGACGGATTGACCGATTATCGCTACCTGATCCGGCAGCTGAAGGTTGTCGGTCCCGGCATTTTTCTCGATGAGCGTCGGCAACTTTTGCTATTTGCACATCGGTTTTTTCGACGAAGTCTCTCGCACCGAAACAAGCTAAATGAGTACTTCTTAACCAGCTTTGCCGATGTGGCCAGGAATGAAAAGACGCGGCCCAGAATTCGACTGGATCCTGATCTTGTTGGTCACCCGGGTGACCTCAAAGAACTGCTCGAGTTCGAGTACTGGCACGGGCCTAGGTACTCTGATGACGTCGCGTCGATTCCGAGCGGGGTGACGGTCCACAAGGCTTCGGAGCAAACGAGAGAGTACGAGGGTGTCGATAAGACTCAGGTCTGGTGGAAGTCGCCAGAGACTCGCACGAGCGGCGAAGGAGCGAAGAACTATCGAACGCTCGAGATCGAAGAGCTAGTGGATTTGCCTGCGGCGGGATTGCCAGGAGATAGGTATGGATGTCGCTACGCTCACGCTGAATACTCATTGGATGACACGTGCATCACTCACTTCGACGGTGCCATCCGTGCTTATCTGGCCGAGCCATATCTCACGCGGATTGACCAGAACATTGATCATGCAGGCAAAAATTCCGAATACACAAAGCTCTTTCGCTTCGATGGTGAGCTTCCGATCGACAGTTGGAAGCGGCTGTTAAGCGACTATTTCAGAGGAAACCCGCTTATTCCGGAGTACCTTGGCGCGCCCTCGGATGAGCTCCCGTATGAAGGGCCGGACAAACGGGCGGTTGAGCCACCGGCGTCAGAATCTGTGGCCGCTGACGAGCCGTTGGATCCAGTGCTCTCGGCCGAAGAGCCGCTCTGCGTGTTCATTCATCTGGGGCCCGGCCGCCCCCTCGGGGCGTTGGGTCTAGTGCCTAGGCACGTCAGCCTCCCAGACGGGAAGCACACAGTCGCTGTCATGGAGACTGGGATCGGAGAGGTCGACGAGCTGCTGAGAGCTCGACTTTCGCTTGCCTCTGTGGCGTCGATGCGCGTTCCGGATGGGCGACTTGAACTGGTAAGACTGCTTTTCGGGGCCTCAGCGGGGTTCCCAGGAACCATGTATCAGCAGGTACAAGACCTGGCCGAAGCACTGACGAAAGATGTTTCAAAACTTGGGATCGGGAGCATCGCGCTGTCTCTGACCTGGCCTCAAAGTGAAATGCTCACCACATTAAGCATGCGAGGGCAGTCCGAGCTGTTGCTCCCCCTTTTATCGAAACTTTTCTCCATCGTGGATGCAACTAAGCCAGCCTCCGATTGGATTGAGGCGCTGTCTTCAGCTGTGAAAGAGCTATCTCCTTTGGCCAATCGGAACGGCGAGCTAGACGGCGTTCTTGATGGCGTCTTGAGTTTCGGCCGGGGCGAAGCCGAGGGTGAAGTTATGTACCCTCCCGAATTGACCAAAGAGCTGGTTGAGAAGGGCATCCTTCGGGTGGATTGTTCCTAGATTAACTGTTTGCTTGGGCCCTATGGAGGCAATCCGCCGCGCGCGACGATGCTTTAGCCTTAAGAGTCCACTCGTCGGCGATCCGTTTCGGCATCGTCAAGTTCCGCTACTTCCGAACAGCGGTCTCTTGAAGTTGGCGATCTCAACCGACAGCTGCATGTGAATCCAGTCGCTTGACTGCGCTTCAACCGGCACATCAGCTCGAGCGGGTGTTCCTGAGTAGAGTTACTGGCTCACGCCGATCCAAAAGCGGCGTCCCGGTTCCGGATTCGAAGTCAAGAAGATAGCATTCAGGAATACCCCGGCACACGCTAGGCACGGGAATGACGGGGACTCGGTTCGGTTGAGCAAATATAACAACATAACCGCTTCAGTATCGAGACCTACGAGTTGGTCTCTGGTCTTAGTCCAGAGCCAGCATGAGAGGCCGCCACGATTCGCGGTGGCTCAGGTCCAAAGATCAGGGTGGCAGTGTGTGCATCGCATGCCTGATGCGCCATGCCAGGCTAAGGGGCATGGAAATGGCCTCTTCCGCTCTCGCGTGGGCACCCAGACGTTTTTTGCGGGTATGCCCAATACCATACGAGAAGTTTGCATTGATCGACCTGATCAAATCTGGATCGGCTATGAAACCTACCTCAAGGTTAGCGGCCATAGCTATTATTTCGCCACTATGATGGACAACTACTCGGGCCGCATCAGTGGTTGGCGCTTGGCTAACCATCCGACAGCACAATTGATCATTGATGCACTGACATGAGTTATTCAAAGCTCCTGCTGGCTAGACGCGCCACGTTCAACTTAGATTGGCACAGTTGCGGGATCCAGTCTGCTCAATATGCGGCGCTTAGCTAAACGCGTCGCTGATGTTTCAATTAAAAATGATCATATTTGATTAGATTGGCAGAGCACATGGAAGATTTTTCGACACCTACCGAGCGGGCTGCATACCTTCAAAGCGAAGAGTATCAAGAATTCCTTCAGTTAGGCATGCAAGCACTAACCTTCTTCAAGCAAGGTCTTTTTGAACGCGCGCGCACTCTACTCAATACTGCGTTAAGCAAGGCTTGCCACATTCCAGCAAAGGACGAGAAGAAGCTTGCGTTTACTGCGAATCTCGCCGATTGCCATCTTGCAATGGGTGATTACGTCGCTGCCGAAACCATGGCGCAAGCCCTCTTGGAAGAGCTTTCCGACCCCGCCGACTCAATCGAACATTGGGTTAATGCCCGCAGCCTACTTGGCAATATTTTTTTGCGGGCCGGCCGGTATGAACTGGCTGAGCAAATTTCAACAGCTACGATAAATCGACTATCCGGAATTGACCCGTATCACCCCAAACTGGTTGTTGAGTATATGATTCTTGGCTTGGTTTTCATATGCACGGGCCGCCAAGCAATGGTTGAGGTTCTTATTTCTAATGCACAAGGTGTGCGCGATAATGCAACCGAGTGCGGCGTGAGAGAGTTAGCCGATATGAATCGGGCCATCGATCGCATGCGGCAATTTTCCGGCAGACAAATTTCGGATACTCAACTGGAACAACCAGAATCCGAAGAACAAGCGATCCTCACTGGGCATAAAAGCTGGGCCGCATTCATAGTTCACGACTATGAAACAGCCGGGCGATGCGCGGCCGAAGTATTGCGCTCAAATTGGCGGCATCCGAGGATGCTGCTCGTGTGGCTAATATCAATGCGGGCGCTCGACAATCTCGAAAATGTCCAAGCGAAAGAAGCGGTCCTTAGCATTGCGAATGAGGATTGGATACGTAGAGTGTCGATGGCCATCATTGGGATCGGAAATATTGATTCCGCGCTCAATTCAACAAGTGGGAGAGAGAGTTGTGTTATTGCATACTTTGCTGGGGTCAATGCTTTGGTGGCGCGGGATGCAGCGGAAGCAACTAGGTATTTCGAACTTGCGGTGAACGAATTCGTTGCGCATCCCAATTTGCCTGAACAGCATCAAGCAGGCCTAGAACTCGAAGCACTTGCCAATCTAGCCCGTGAGCAATCAAACCTAACACCACTGTCCAGCAAGCTGATTGAAGAGAAAAGGGAAGCTTTTGCCAAATATGATTTCGCAACTTGCCTGATTGACAAGAAAACAGATCACGTGGAGTTTCAGATAACACCAGATTGTGCACTGCTTTCTGTCGCTTCTCTGTACTTGCTTGGCGCTTCTTCTATTGCAGAAAGTATGGCTGGAATTGTTCGAAAGCAGCTATTGCATTTCCCATGGTATGAGAAGCTTCTACAAGTTTTGATGGGAAAAAAATCGCATCATCACCTTTGGGAAGAAACCAGCCTAGATTTAAAAGCACGTGGGCAGGTTGCGTTCTATGGCATGTTGCGTATGCAAGCCGACGGTCGATGGCAAGAGGCCGAGTTCCTGGAGCGACGCGTTCTTGAGGTGGGCGCCAGCTTTGTCGAACGTCAGATTCTCGAAACTTCGCTCGCGAACCCATTAGCTCGATTGGACGGACTTGCTTTGTTGGTGAGGCAACATAGCCACAGTGGTCGCTATGAGCTAGCGGAAGCAGCCATGCGGGCGAGAATAAAAATTATGGAGGAAATGGGGGATCCACCCAAAGGGGATCTCGCTGAAGCCTTCTTGTCTCTTGCAATTTTATTGTCGCAGCAGGGGCGTCACAGCGAAGTTCTTACGGTGGCTGCGAAAGGAAGATCACTTTCAAGCTACGTACTAACATCCGAGCGCGCGTTATTCGACATGAGAGTCGGCCAGATTCTAGTGGAGGTGAGAGACCTTAAAAATGCAAGACTACTCCTCAAACAAGCTGTCACGCAGTTTGGAAAAGCACACTCAGTTTCCGATGCGTTCGTGTCAGGGCTAAACTCTTTGGCAACGGTGGAATTGATATATGGCAATTTAACCAGCGCATCTCACTATCTTAAAATGGCTATTGAGACGATCATAAAGGGAGGCCAAGAAGAGACTGTGATACACGGGGTCATTTTGGATACCCAAGCCACCCTTTACAGGTTAGATGGAGAAGTGGGACGAGCGCTCAATTTGCACCGACGCGCACGCCAGATCTTTGACCAACTGAGGACGAGGCGCGATGCCGAAATTGTTAGCCTGCATTCGGCGGTGCTTACAAATCTCGTGCATATAGCAAATACGGCGTGGAGCGCCAACGAACTATCCGAAGCACGAGACGCTTCAAATGCAGCACTTTCCCATTTGGTCAAAAATTTAGGGGCCAGAGATTCCATCATCTATGAGCTCAAACGGGTATTGGCTCAGATCGCGCTTAGTGAGAACGACCAAAATGGTGCACTGGACTGGTTGCTTGAGGCCTCAAAGGCTGCAGACACGGCAGTAGCGGATACCATTGCAATGGGCAATCCGGAATTGAGCCTAAACTATCTGTGGCAAGCCCGCGTAGAACTTGCCGATTTGGTTCCGCTCGCCTGCGAACAATTTCCTAACGACCCAGTGCGACTCGCGTGTGTTTTCAATGTCGTTCTGCGGCGCAAGTGCCTTGCGGCTGAAGGGGCCATTGTTGCCAGAGAAACCGTCAATAATCTTCGCTACCCACTCCTGAAAGCCAGGCTTTTACAGCTAACCGAGGCCCGAAATCGTCTTGCGAAAGCTATGCATGTCTCCGTCCGCGGAACGCCTGTCGATGAAGAAAACAGGTTTGAGTTGCAGTCCCAAGTGCAATTGCTTGAAACCACTCTAGCAGCAGACATCCCGGAGTTGCAGACCGCCCAATGGCTCAGAGAAGTGAATGTCACGAAGGTGCTTCATGCGCTCGGAGATACTAAGACTCTGATAGAGTTTGTACACACGGGCGCGACACATCTAGCTTCCTTAGAAAGCCTGCGTTTTTCATTTGGCCTAGATGCACACTATTTTGCATTTTTGATCCCAGAAGGAGATATCACACGAATTCGACTTATAGATCTCGGCGACGCGGCATCCATAGACAGCCAGATTGGACTCTTCGTAGAACATGCCGATAGTTTGGTCCAATCCGATTGTCAAGAAATTGATCCACAAGGCTCATTTCAAAATTTAGGGAGACGCCTTCGGGAAAAGTTGTTCGATCCACTGATACAGGGTGTGGCACTGGGTAGCAGCGTTGTGATAGCCGTTGATGGAGCCTTATCGAAGCTTCCTTTTGAAACTCTCCCGTCGGCGAGCGGCGCATGGCTAGGTGACGACTATCACCTAAGCTATGTCGCTACCTTGCGCGACATGGCGCACTCACCAACAGGGCGCGGTGGCCCATCTATTGTTATCGGGGATCCAGACTTTGATCTCGGCTGTCCGCACCCGGTCGACATAAACGATACGCCGTTTGAGCCTTTGCCCGGCACGCGAGATGAAGCAGTCACAATATCAGGATTTCTTGGTGTAGAGCCATGGCTGGGTGCTGATGCTCTGAAAAATAGATTGAAGTTTGTCGAGCGCCCTAGAATATTACACATCGCCACGCACGGTTTCTATTCTACCGATACCGATACCGATACCGATGGTGAGGGTGAGGGTGACGGTGATGTCGGGCAAACCGAAGGGTTGATTGACGGCTTATTGCGCAAACCATTGAGGTCAGCTCCAGCCGTCAAGGCCATGTGGCGCTGTGGCCTCGCCCTCGCGGGCGCCAACGCGGTTGCGACAGAGGAGCAATATACCGACGCCGGCAGCGGGATCCTGTCAGCAGCAGAGGTTCTTGGCATGAACCTTCGAGGAACGGAACTTGTCGTTTTGTCAGCGTGCGAGACGGGGCTTGGCGACTTAGCAGTAGTCGAAGGCGTGATGGGCCTGCGACGGGCATTTATGCTGGCAGGTGCGCAAAGCGTTATTGTCAGCTTGTGGGCGGTGCCGGATGAACCGACACGTGAACTCATGAACTTGTTCTACAAGTATCTATTGAGAGGCGCATCACGATTGGACGCTTTGCGGGCTGCGCGCTCTGATTTGCGGATGCAGTGGCCCTCTCCCGGTATATGGGGAGCATTTGTATTATTTGGAGAAACTGGCCCGCTTCAACTAACGAAATCACACGGTGAAGCTTCACCTATCGCGAACGACCTATTTCGCATAGGCAGCGAACTGCATGGCGCAGGAAAACATGCAGAGGCTAGTCGAGTCATCGCAAATGCGATCAAGGCGGGTGCTCCGGTCGCAGACGCCCTTCTTCAGAGTGCAAGGGAGGCCGCTTCTTTTGGCGAGGCTCTTCTGTTTATTGATCAACTACTTTCTGGCGATTCACATGCTGTCGCTGCCTGGATTCAGCGCGCTCACCTGCACTTGGCGATTGGTGAACTTCAGACGGCTTCCGAAGATTTTACGAGGGCTATTGCGCTCGACCCAGCTGATGCAGATCTTTGGTATAGCCGCGCTAATACATATGCCGATCAAAACAAGAATTCTCTGGCAATGTATGACTACAACCGGGCGCTAGATATACGACCTACATTCGCGCACGCGTTAGTAAATCGTGCAACAGTTTTCATGTTTGTCGGCGACTTGGATTCGGCTCTGCAAGATATCAATGCGTCATTGAAACTAAATCCTACGGACGAAGTTGCACAGTTTCATTGCGCCCAAATATATGCACTGAAGAACCAATTCCAACGAGCACGACTACTTTTAGAGCCTTTGTCCAAGGGTACCCACAGCCTAGCGCCAAAAGCACTCGATATTTTGCAAGAACTTGATCTGGCCGAAGGCCAAGGAGATACACTCCAATGAGCCGACCGCATGTTGCGCTGACACAATTGCTGCATCCCAATGCCAAGGTTTTTAAGATGCCCGCATGGCCGAACGACCATTGCACTGCTCTCTTGAGCAGCGCAAGATGTGATACGCCTGCACGAGCCGAAGATTCCTCCGCCAAAGGCGTGGAGAACCCATGGCTTGAGATATCAACCGCATACCAGAGCAGCGAACTGCCAGTCGGACCCAAGTCCCATTTGGGTTGAGCGATTCGCTCTTGCCTGTGCAGCGTACAGTTTGGCCTGCTATTGAGCTGGCTGGACAGTTTTCGGCCGATGATGTGCAGGTAACGCCCACAGCGGGTTTTTTGCAAACTGACTTGGGAAGGAGCCTTGGTGGATAAAGGCGAAACGACACTGGTAGAGACGCTCACTGCGCTGATTGCGCAGCACATGTCTGAACCGCCACTTCGCCGCTTGCGTGGCGGCTTGCAATTGCGGCCCGGAGCGGCACAGCAAGCGAGCCCAGCTCAGATCGCGAAAGAGCTTGTGCAGCAGGCCCTGGCCTCCGACCTGCCGCTACGCAACTTGCGAGTCGAACAGCGGCCGCTTGGTGGAGGCAACACCGCCGAGACCGTTGCGCAGCTGACCTTGCACGCACCGTTCGTCCTCAAGCTGGACAGCAAGCCCAAGCTCGCAGCGGAAGCACACATGATGGACAACGCGCGCAAGCATCCGAAGCTCAGTCCGCAGTCCCGCAATGCATGGCCGGTGGTCTACGCAATCCGGGATGTTGTGCCGTATGCCTATCTGATGGAGTATTTCCCCAGCGAGGACGGCTGGGTCTCGCTTGAAGATCGGCTTTACCCAGGCCCAGGTGTCCCGCCGCTGCCCGGTGCGGAGGCCATACGCCTGACTCACAAGGTATTGGATGTACTTTTTGAGAGCTACGCGGATACTGTTGACAACCGCACGTTGCCGAGCCTAGCTCAAGACTATGTAGGTCGAATCAAGGAACGACTTGCAGACGTCGCCAAGGATGGCCGCTTCGCCTCGATTCCTCTGCTGATCAACGGCGAGACCATCGAGCCATGGCAAACGTACCTTGACCAGCTACAGGCGAATCCGGGCTACATCTCAACGATCACGCCCCCCTTCACCACCATCGCTCACGGCGATCCAAACCCAGGCAATTTGATGCTGCGGGTCGACATTGCTTCAATTGAGGTGAAGCTGATCGATCCGAAGGAATGGCAGACGGGCGACTATCTGTTCGACGTTGCAAAGCTGACGCACTTCCTTGAAGGTACGGGGCCCATTGAGAAGCCCGGCTCCGGGAAGGAGACGGAGGTCGAATACATAGAGCACCTTGGGACCGCCGAGCTTCGTTATCGCTTTGAGGTCCCCACATGGACAAATGGGTTGGTTGATGCATGTCTCGATCGCGTTGGGCGATTCGCGAAGTCGCAAGGTGACCACCAGTGGCTCGCGCGATACGAGCTAGCCATGGCTGCAAATTTGCTTGGCCTCCCTTCAGGGCGCCTGAAGAATCGTCCACATGCTGCACTGGCGCTGTACGGCGAGGGACTGAAATGGCTTAAGCGATTCTGCAGTCGGTTGCCACGCATCACTTCTGTCATGGATCCTCGACCTACAGCATCGGCACTGTCCGAAGTTGAGCCGGCACGACTGGCTTCGGCGCGGCAACGAGTCCGGGCTGACGCACCGGGTGTAGTTGATGCTGTGGACAAGCGCGGTTTCCAAGCCCTCCATTGGCCTCCCGAGCACGTCAATGCGGCGGGCAAGCCGGTGGAGCTGTCGCTGGAGCACGAGGCACGACTCATGCCTCTGTCGCCAAGCGCGCTCCAAAAGCTGAAGGATGCGCTGGCCGCAAGCGGTTCCATGGAGAGAGGAAATGCTCTGCTTCCAGGCCATCCGCTATTTGGCGACTGGTCGATTCGGCGAGTTCAACGAGAGCCCGGGCCGCAGAGCCGGGATCTGTACTGGGATCGCAAGGGCTCCACCGTCGAACAGCGCCTGATTCCGCGCATGATGACGCTCCGTGAACGCGTCATGACCAGTGCCTTCATGACTTGGGAGTCCAACGGCGATGAGCGCTCGTTGAACCTGGAACTGCCCTTCGTTTCTTACGCCCAGACCGGCGTTATTGCTCGTTTGGAGTTTAACTGGATCGATCGAATAGCTGCCACGCTTGAGGCTTTCAACGGTTCAGGCGGCCATCAAGGCTCCAGCAGTCAGCCACTGGTCCTGGCGGCGCGAATCGCTGGCATCGAAGGGGGCGAGTTCGAGCCCGTCCAAGAGCACACCACATTCCGTGAAAAGCATTCAGTGAGGTTAGGCGATGCCGAGTTGTTCCAACTGAATATCGACCATGTAGTGGCACAGTCCCTAAGGACGCAACGGCTCGCTACGTTTACAGACGTCGACATTGCTGCGTCTAGGCTCGTGCACTCCGATGTGCTTGCCGAGTTGATCGCCTTCGCTGCAGCCCTATGTGAACGCTTCACTCTGGTGCCTGCCGCCGCCACGAAAGCCTACTGTGGAGCGATGGCCACCGGCGAGTTATAGGCGCGCCGCGCGACTCGTCACTCACCGGAGATCTGAGCAATACTGCGCGGTGAGTCAGGCCTATTCGCGTTCGGCCCAAATCGTGCTCCGCTTAAAGAAGCGGGAGATGCGATGATCTGGCTTGTCTGTACCACCACTTTGCGCAGCGCTACTTTTGCGCTAGGTGCCTGACAGTGCCAGCGTTTTTTTGCTGGCTTTCGAAAGGAAGCAGAACGGAAGCATCGGCACGTGCAGCGGCAGGCTCAAAGACCAAAGTCACATGCGCCGCCAAGACTGCCTGGCGAGCTCAAGCTGCCTGATAATCGTAAGGAATGCTCATGGCGGCGCCAGGTTCAAGGTTTTTGGCCGACATCGGTGGGACTTATTCGCCAAACAGGCTACGCCCGAGATCAGCAGACGTTTGGGTGGCACAACCTACCGGCAAGCAGGCAACGTCAGTATTGCTTTGAAACCGGCCATTGATCCCGGAATGTCACTGGCGCTTGGATGCCCGCTGTGTGGCCCAGGCCGTGAATTCAGTGTGGCGACATCACCTCCAGCGGTTGCAGTCATTCGTGGCCGGAACTTGCTTCATGGAAAATGCAACGTAGCGGACATTGACAGGTGGAAAGGACACCGGGGCGCCAAAGTCGGCTGTGCGCAGCGTTGCGGGCATTTGTCGATGTGACAATATCCGCGATCGCATCACGAACTCAGCAAAGCGGGTCATCTTGCCTAACTCACGGATTCCAGGAAGTTCAAAACGCGTTGAATCCGGCGGTTCGGCTGCGGCGGGCGGATTCGAGTTCCAGGCGAAGCTTGGGGCGATGTTCGGCCTGCAGCTACTCGCGCAGCGGCCGGTTGATCACTCGCTCGGTTTGGGGTCGGCAATTCCCGCCTGGATCCGGTTCGAAAGCGAAGCCCCGGTCGATGACATCCTGGTGTCGACTTCCCAGGATGGCTTCATCGCAGTGCAGGCCAAGACCTCGGTGGACCTGTCGCCCAACTCGAAAGGCGGGCTGGCGAAGACCATCCAGCAGTTCGTTCGCCACTGGCTGGAATGCCGGAATGGCGATGGAACAGATCTATGGAACCGGACGCTGGACCCAGCCCGCGATCGGCTGGTGTTGGCGGTCGGACCATCAGCTCCCTCGTCCATCCGTCTAGACCTTCCCGCAGCCCTGCGATCCCTCTCGCAGCCCACGCCGATCGCGCTCAACAAAGACGAGGGCAGAGCACTTGAGGTGTTCAAGTCGTGCGTTGAGGCGGCCTGGGTCGCCACGACATCGGAGGCCATGCCGGCCGAGCTTCTGCGCGAGCTCGCAGCGCTGATCAGGGTTATCACGTTCGATCCAGACGGTACAGACAGTCAGGCGCTCGACACGATGGCGGCGGTGGTTGTGGAGCCTCCCCTGGCACGCCCGTTGATCAATACGTTGGTGGTCATCTCCAAGCGGTGGATGACGCAGCGCGGCGGTGGCGACCTGGCGCAACTGCGCCAGGCACTCGGGGCCGAGAGCATCGCTCTACAGGCGCCGCCGCAGTTCGACCGGGACATCAAGAAGCTGAAAGCGCATTCCCTGCAAATCGGTGTCGATCTCCAGAGCTACGAAAGGATCGACCAGGCGGACGGCGAGATCCGGATCAACCGGGATTGCCAGCCTGCTGCCCTGGCGGCCGCCAGAGATGGATCCCTTCTTCTCATTGGCGAGCCGGGGGCCGGCAAGAGCGCGGTCATCAATACGCTCGCCCGAGAGCTGAGGGCGTATGGCGACGTGGTTGAGATGGCGGTCGATCGCTACAGCATTCAGGATCTCGCGGGACTGCAGCGGGAGCTCGACCTCGATCACGATGTGGTCAGCGTGCTCCAAGCCTGGGACGGACCGACGGACGGGTGGCTGGTTATCGACGCTCTTGACGCCACCCGCGGTGGTAAGGGGGAGGGGGCCTTCCGGACCCTCATCGAGCGCGTCCTGGCTTTGAAGGGGCGCTGGAAGGTCATCGCGTCGATTCGCACGTTTGACCTGCAGATGGGCGTGCGGTTCCGCGAGCTATTCAAGGGCCGACCTGCCCACGCCGACTACCAGGACAGCACGTTTTCGATGGTCAGGCACCTGGCGGTGCGGTCCTGGTCCCCAGAAGAATTCCAGCGTGTGCTGAATCAGGCTCCGCATCTACGTCGGGCGCTGGCCGGCGTGCCGGTGAAGCTGCAGCAGCTGGCGATGGTCCCTTTCAACACCCGCTTGATCGGCGAGCTGCTGAACTCAGGAATGACTGCCGATGCCTTTGTGCATCTGGGCAGTCAGGCCGGCCTGCTGCGGCTGTACTGGGATTACCGCATCACGCCCCTGGGCGTCGGTGCCGACGCCTGCCTTCTGCGCGTTGTTAACAGCATGGTCGACGGCCGTGCCCTCAGAACCCCGACCGCCCTCATCGCGACTTCAGATCCTGAAGCGCTGACTAGCCTGCTTCAACATGGCGTGCTGGCCAGGGTCGAAAACGACCGCTACGTCCAGTTCCGGCATCACCTGATTTTTGACTACGCCGCTTCTCGACTCCTGATGGACGTGGACGGCATCGTATCCGGCGCCAAGGAGTACCTGCGAGGGGAGACCGTTGGCCTGATGCTCGCGCCAGCCCTAGGATTCCTGCTGCAAGAGCTCTGGAGCTCGGAGAACAACCGTGAGCGCTTCTGGACAGCCGTTGAAAGGATTCTTGGCAACGCCAATGGCGACCCGATCTTCCGCAGCGTCGCCGGGCGGCTCAGTGCGGAGCTTCCCGAGGCTCCGCGGGACGTTCATGCCATCGCAGTCCACACGGGCGCGCACAGGGGGCATACAGCGATAGCGCTCCGGCACGTGGTCGCTGCCCTCGCCGTCCGCGTGGAAGACGCGCCCGAGTTGAACCTCGCCCCATGGGCCGCTCTTGCGGGCGAACTGGCAGCTTGTGTCCAAGCCGTTCCCTACGTGCTGGGATCACTGCTCCATGTCCTGGTCATCACGGCGCGTCCACCGCAAACCGGAGATGCAGTCGGCTTGGGCGCGCGCGCCTTGCTGCGATTTGCGTTCGAGCCTGACTCGAAGATCGCAGCATCGACGGTGATCCCGCGGGTTGTTTCAACCTATGCGACGAACCTGACCGAGTCCCGAGCACTGCTCGCGCAAGTCTTCTTGCCAGCGCGGGCCGTCAGCCACAACTGGGATGATGTGCCGGCGCTGTGCCGCGAGATCGCCACGCTCGTCGAGTCAGATCCGGACTTTGCCGCCGAGGTATATGGCTGGACGTTTGCAGGCAGCGTTACCGAAAGCGTGACCACGAGCATCGGCGGAAGCCGGAGCCAAATCCTGTCTTTGAGCTCCAACTCGGTGCAGGACTACGGTATGGCGCTGTACTCGCTTGCCGAGTTCTACCCAAAGTTTCTGAAAGCCCATCCCGAGCCCGCCACGCGCGCACTGATCGCGGCGGTAGAGGGGTTCATCAGGAGAGAGCACGGCTTGGAGAACGAAGACGCCGTCAGCCGAACCATCAACAGCGTCGAGTTCAAGCTCATTGGCGACAACAGCCACGTGTGGGCGCACGAGCCCGATAGTTCTCATAGCCACGATGGCGAGGCACTGATGCTGAAGTTCCTCGGCGCATTCGTCGAACTTCCCGAAGCAAACGCGCGCGCCGTGGCAGACAAGATTGCCACGAACTCCGGGTGGGGATTGCTCTGGTCGCGGCTTTTCCTGGCAGCCGTACGCCGTGGCGACAGCTGCGTCGATCTGCTGTGGCCCATCGCTGCAGACGAGGCCTGGTTGACCCGACCCGAAACCCGCAAGGACGCGATCGATCTGGTCGCCACGGGTTACTCCCGGCGAACCGCAGAAGAGCGAGAAGGCCTTGAGTCCTCGGCTGCCAGCTTCGCCATGGATGGCTTCACCCACCCTGACGCGGCCAGATCAGCCTTGATGCACCGCTTGTTCAGCGTAATCGGTCGGCCTCAGCTAGCCACCGATCAGGCAAAGGCCGTGCTTGACGCGATGTCTACCGAGGCGTTCGCGAGAAGTGAGCAGAACGAGAGGCCGTTTAGGCTCACTACCGGGTGGAGGCCGACTGAGCCGTACTTCTGGATCCGGGATCTCGACAAGTCGCTGCCTGCGAATGCTGTCGCGATTCAGGCGCTTGAGGCCGTTAAGGCGGTGAATGAATCGCAGCTTGGGAAACAGGCCGACGCCATCGGGACCGAGCAGGCGCTGGAGCTGTTGGAAGCCGTTGCGAGCAGCCTTCATGCACCGGACCTGCATCCCGCCCTGCGCTTGAACGGGGAGGGCGTGATCGGGAAGGGGTGTGATCACCTAGCCCAGGGGGAACGGCTGTTGGCTACGGATCAGTTCGACCCTGCAGGTCGGTTCCTCGCATTGCTGCGCATCGCAAGCACCTCGGCCAACCCGGAGGTCGCCGACACTACGGAGAGCGACTACGAGCGGTCACAGTCTTGGGGTGGGCCTGCCGCGCGAATCGAGGCCGCCACGGCAGCGCTGGACGTCTGCCTGCAGCGGGAAGACTTGTATCCCCGCCTTGTGACGGACATTGACCGACTCCTGAGTGATCCCCATCCAGCCACAAGGTCGCAGTGCATCGGGCATCTGGTGCGAATCTGGAGCATTGACCGGGAAGGGTTTTGGTCTCGCCTGAAGTCCCGGTTGAGGGTCGAGACGAACCTTGCCGTCCTCAAATCGACGGTGGGAGTTCTTCAGTCGGTCATCCACACCGATCCTGAGCGAACGGAGGCGCTGATCTACGAGTTGACGGCGCGGTACGTCGGCACGCTCCAAGAGTCGGACGTGGAGGACATGCTGTCTGACCTCTTCGCCATACTGCACGTCACCTACGACCGTGCGGAGGCGGACGCCAAGTTGACGGAATGGACGGCCAGCCCGGCAGCCCACAGCAGCGCGCTGGGCACCATCCTCTACACGCTACGTGAAGCGGTCGTGCTGGGACTTCAGGCCGATCAGGCGGGCAACGACGCTGTGAGACGCCGCTCTCAGGCCTTGATGCATCGCATCGTGGTCGCGGCGGACGCCCAACTGGCCGCAGCTGACTTCTCGCAACCGCTGCCGCAAGACGAGTTGACGCGCCTTCGCGCCTGCGCGGAGCTCGTGGACAAGGCGGCAATGCAGCTCTATTTTGCGACGGAACGGGCCACGGGCGGCTCGGGACTCGACGATGCAGCGTGTGCAGTGTTCCTGAACGAGGTGTCGCCGACGCTGATGTTGATCGGGCGTCAACCCAACGCGCACACCATCTATCAACTGCTGCAGCTCATCGAGGTGCTAGCACCGCAGGATCCGATCAAGGCATTCGACCTGACGGCGCACGCCATTCGAACCGGCGGATCGAGGGGCGGATATCAGTTCGAAGCGTTGGGCGCCGATTTGATGGTGCGACTGGTCAGCGGTTTCCTGGCGGACAACAAGGAGATATTCGAAGACGAAGAACGACGCCAGGCGCTGGTGGATTGCCTTGAGATTTTCATGGAGGCGGGCTGGACGTCGGCGCGCAAGCTGCTCTACCGGCTGCCGGAGTTGCTCCAGTGAGTCGCATGGCGCGCAAGGCAGACTTCCCCGAAAAATTTGCCGAACTCTTTGCTCGTCTGGAGGCTGCGGAAGGTCCAATCGCTGCAGCGCCGTACGACGGTGGTCCTGTCGGCAACCCGCACGAGCATGCGACGCGCGTGTATTTCCTAGACGAGCTCATCGAGCTGCTGGGGTGGACGCTGGGTCTGGGCGGGGATATGGTAGAAGAGGCGCGCCTGAAGGACAAGACGACAACGCGCATGGACTACCTGGGCAAGGCGTGCGATACCAACGTTCCCGCGCTGCTGATCGAAGCCAAGGCATGGGAGAAGCCCTTCCTGCAGCCTCGAAAAAATGAGGCCTTTCGCGTTGAGGGCGTTCTGGCGAACGCCATCGATCATTGGCGCGGGGGCGGTGAGGCCTCGAAATCGCCGCTTGCAGGCGAGTGGCCGGACTACATCGTCCAGGTCGGCAACTACGTCAGTAGGTTGTACAAGCTCCACCGGCATCGGTTGCCCAGGGCTGTCATTTGCAGCGGAGAATGGATCGTCGTCTTCATCGATCCGGTGGCCGCGTTTGTGGAAGGTCCCGCGCGGAGCACCTCCATCAAGCACTTCGAGAAGAGGAACTTCGAGAGCGACGCCCCCCTGCTCTATGAATTACTTTCGAAGGACTCGTTGATCGAGGAGACGCCAGCCAGTGTCCGTCCGACGGAGATCTCGAACTTCTTGACCAGCAAAACGCTCGACAAGTGCTTCCATGCGGTGCTGGTGAGCTATGAGACGGCAGGCACATCCCTCTTTGGAAAGAAGCCGCGGATTGCAATCCATCCAGCACTCGTGCTTCAAGACCTCGACGGCATGCGGTTGACGGTGTTGGAGGAGACAGATGCCGTGTACATGGAGTACGGCAGGCATGAAGACGGGGAGGACTTGTTCCTGGACGTTCATGTGGCATCGATTGGCGAGGCCGCTGCTGCCCTTCTGAGAAGGACTTCAGAGCAGCTCGGCGTCGAACTTCATCCGTCTTCAACCGTCGATTTCCGCGGATTCCCAAGGCAGCCGTTGCATGGAGCTGAAGTCGTCACATCGCTCGTGAAGGACATGCCGAGCCACAAGGACAACTGGATCGTCGTCACCGGCCAGGACACCCACTTTGTGAGGGCGCGTCCAGACTTGGCCTGCGACTTCCACAGCTGGGGGACCTGCAAAGCCGCACATCGCGCGGCAGGCGAATCAGCCATCATGAGGCCGATCATTACACCCAAGGTACTGTTTGCTGACGATAAGCTTCATCACTGTGCGCATCGCGACGTGCTGGATCGGCGCATGTCGCGTTGCCAGGTCCCGATGATCGATGAGCGACTTTGCTGCCGCGGTTGCACGTTCGCGCCTGTCTGCTGGCCAGGCACTGTCAATCCACCGCTGCCTTGCGGCGGGTCGGCTTGAGAATATCGTGCGCAGTGGCCTTATCGGGGTGCGCTATGTATCGATAGAGGCGGGCCCGGTTGGCGAGTCGAAAGCTCCCACCACTGTGCTGTCACACGGTCTCGCTTTGAAGCGGGCGCTCGATTTGCAGATAGAGCGGATATGTATGACGCCCCATGATCTTCGTTTGTTGAAGGCACAGTATGTGCATCGCTCCAGTGACGGTTCTATGCGGCGTTGCGCTCATTCAAGCTGGCCGTTCGTCAACTGCCGGCCGCCGCAATAGCAGGCGTTGAGACTGAAAGCCACGAGCGACTGAGATCAGCCTGAAACAGACGTTGCGCAGCTGAAAAAATACTGGGTCGGTTGACCAAAATCTGTTTGAGCCCATCCCCCCGGAAGGCTGAATGTACCAAGGTATAGCTCAGGCGAGCATCGCGCAGCGGGGCTGTTCATAGGTGCGTTCGAGCTGAAGCCTCAGCCCTCCTCGATGAGGCGTATCCCAAATCAGGATCGGCGCATTGGCAAAATATTTGTCGAACGGTCCGAACGTGATCGAGTATCTAAGGGCAGGAGTGGCTGCCACGCTGTGCTGACAAGCCCTACGGGCCGGCTCGCTCACGCGGTAAATCGACCGGGGCGGCAACACCATGTTGATCACGCCCGCTTCTTCGGCGCGACAGGTGGATATGGACGCTTGCGCAGCGTCGCTTCACCCATGAGAGAAATGCCAACGATGTCCGCAACGGGCCCAGGAAGCGGCGCGTAAGCGCAGCTCGCGCACGCCTTCGGCGGGCAGCGAGTGCTTGTGCGTCGATATCAGGTGGCAAGATCGATTCATAAGAGTGTTCTTGACGAAGCCTTGCTGCCTCGAACCTGATGCCAACAGACCCACTGCCTAAACGTGGATCGCTCAATGCCTTCATGGGTGCATTGAGGGAGCAGCGACAATTCCAAAGTTGGGACTACTGCTGCGTTTGAACGGAGACAAGGAACTAAAAATGGACCTAGAACATTACAACGATGAGCTTCCAAGCAAACTTACACAATACTTCCAGAGCCGGACTGAACAACAAACTTTCCGCCGACGCGCTGTCTTGGTCTCCAGCAATGGTCTTTGGACACTCCTGTGCTGCACTATCGAAGGATTTCGTTCTGTAGGAAAATTACCTGAGCCAGTCCCCTCGCATCGATATAGCGAAGTTGTCTTGTATGAGGACTGGCTGACGGGAGCTCAATGCTTGGAGTTTGCCGCCAACCTCCATGTTGGCCGCGCCGACTTCGACGATATAGCGCTAAGGTGCGATCCTACTGCGTACTGGTCTGTGGAATCTGTTCCTGTCCAGAACGACTACATGCCTTACGCAGGCCAAGTGGTGTCTATGAATTGGGGGAGACAGATCGCACCTCAACAATTCAGAACCCTCGTTGCTCCGAACCAGCCGTACTACCCAGATACCGAAGAAGCAGCGCGAGACTGGCTTCCTTTTTCCAAGTATCACGGCCACAGCGATGGCAGAAACAATCATGTTATTTTTCTGTTGCCAGAAGATCGGGCCTTCATTTCCGCTTCAGAGTACAGCGACGAGGACGATCTTGAAATCACGGTTTCGGGCAGCGCAGTTTCCAGCTTGCCTCTGATGATCAAAGGTGCGTACTGGGAGGGACAATCCATTAAACAGATTGAATCAGTTGTACGCGGGAAAAATGTCCGAGTGGCCATTCCTGCGAATGCTGATCGACTTGAATATTGCCTTATTGATGGCCTCGGCACCATCTACGATTTTCATCGAGAAGACAAATATTCGCGGCTCAGAAACGAAGTCAGCGTACTTGGCTCAAACAAGCGTTCATGGGTAGAACTGGTGAGCCGTGCGATCCGCGATGGGGAAGGACAGCACGTCGAATTCAAGCCCTTCGTCGATCCTCGGCAGCCACTTACATCTAACAGTCAAAGAACCAAGCTACACGAAGTAATTACCACCGTTGTCGCGTTTGCGAACACCTCTGGCGGCTCGATTTATCTCGGTGTTGACGACGATTGCGCCGTGACAGGTGTTGCTCCCCGGCTCGCGGAATGGGCCAAGGGCGCCGTAAATGATGAGAGCCTTGAGCGATACGCGGGTGAACTCAAGGCCAGCATCAAAGACCACATTTCGGGCGAAGTGGCGTTGCAAGTCAAAAATGTTCAAATCGACGGCGCCTGGATAGTTGTGATTGAGGTTGCTCCCGCACCTGCTAAGCCTCTGAGCATTCGCCAAGACAGCTACCTCTATGGACGCAAGGGGGCTAGCAATCGAAAGGTTCCACCGGACGAGTGGCGCAACATTCTCGATTTCAACGCTGATTCGGCTTTGTTTAGCCGAGCCATGTAGCGTTCCCTACTGCCCGCAAGCTGCCCACGTACCTTGAAGGTAGCGCTGCATATATGGAGCGAGTCATCGCCGGTCAGTGTTTGAATCTTAAATCGGAAAAATCGCCGGTATCCTGTTTGATCCTGCCTGCGTTGCTGTTTTATAGGCCGCGCACGACCAGATTGACGGCAGGGTTCGGGACGTGATCTCCATCTCTTGGAGAGACTTCTATGAGCGAGATGAAATCATCAAGGTGTTCGAGCACTGCGACCTCAGTTTCGTCGCCGAGGCCTTGGAGCAAGACGGGAGAACTGTGTCACTTAAGGACGGTACCCGTGCTGATGAGATCTCGGAGTGGCTACTTCGCAATGAGGAATCTAATACGCCGTTTGCTGTTGTGGACGACACCCACAGTGGTCCTGCAATTCAGTTAGCCGCCGAGGTTAACGATCACGGATTTGCGGGCAGGGTTGTGATCTGCAAAGGATGGCGGGGACTGCAGCCGGAGCACGTTGAGTTGATTGCGGCTGCGTTGAGGATGTAGCGTTGACCTGCAGCCATGCTGCAATGGCGTTATTAGGACAGCGTTCGACATCTGGAAAAGAGCGCAGGCCTTAATTTGGATTGAGCGAAATGCCTAGAACACTAGTAACTGCAACCACAACGAGTCCTCTTGCGTACCTAGGCTTGCGCGACTTCACAGTGGTCCCCATCAAGGGGCACCATGTTATTAAGCGTGGTGTATCAAGCCATGTCATCGCGCTCGTGAGCCAGTATCTCGGGCTTAGCAGAGGCGCCCTAGCAGATCTCATGGGCCTGGATCGGGGCACCGCAACGAGGCTTTCATCAGAGGGGAAGAACCTGCCGCCACATGCAGCAGATTCGCTGTTGCGCCTGCTCGAAATCCACGACATGGCGGCGGACGTTTTCGATACGCCAGCGGGGACCGCCACATGGCTGAGAACGCCGCATCCATTGCTGGAAAACGAACGGCCACTTGATGCAGCAAAGACTTCTTACGGTGCTCAGGCCGTCAAGAATGTACTGATGTCCGCGAAGTACGGTGGTGCAGTTTGAATGAGCCCAACTGGGAGCTCAAGAATAGACGCCGTACTCCATGCGGGTTAGCAGGTCCGTCGCCATGTTGATCCCTTCAGTGCTCTTGAGCAGGTCAATGGGGCGACTTTGATCTAGCGCCATGGCCGGCTGCAGCAGCCACTCCTCGGCGGCATCCTGACCTCCCAGCACTGTGGTGGCTAACTGGCGGATCTTGTTGAGCTGCAGAATGCGGTTCGACACGCTGCTGTCGACCGTCGTTGCGGACTGTCCACCCGGCTCGAGGTCGCGAGCGAATGCCCGCTGTGCTGTGCGCTCGCTCATGCCGATGGCAGCAAGCACATCTTTGCTGGCAATCCGCCTGAACGACTTCAAGAACTCATTTAATGTTGCCAGCGGAAGTCCTGCGATAACCGCTGCATGGGCAGCCAATCCCTCCATTGGAAGAAGGTCACTCAATACCTTGGATGGCGATTGAGGTGAAGAGACAGGTAAGCGCCTTGCCGCTGCTTTGGGCGCATTTTTTTTGCGACTGGCGGAAGCTGACACGCAATCTCTCCCATTCAGATACTGGCGAACGGGCGTATGCGCCAGGTGGCCACAATATTACGATAAATGCTTGGGAGAAGGGAAATTGCAGAGGCCGTGACCTTGACGCCTGACTGGGCCCGACCTCTTTAACGGGCTAACCCAAGAGCACCAATCGGTCGCGAAGACCTCAGTGGACTCCGTACGCCTAGTCATACTCACATCCCTATTCCTATCCGCAAGATAAGCAATCGTTCGCGCTTTGCGAATCAGGAGGCGGCTCCATTGATCTTGCCCCCGTATCCCCGGACACGGTCTATGCGCAATGTAGCGCGGTCCCATCGGGTTGGGTTTCGCGCCGTTGATATTGCCTGAACTCCCGAGGCGACTTCATTTTCAAACTTGAGTGTGGATGAACCTCGTTGAAGTGCTCGAACGCTGACGGCAGCTGCGACATGACCGTCCTGGCATCTCGCAGGTCCATGCGGCTGACGTAATCCCGCTTGAACGTGTTGACGAAGCTTTCGGCGATGCCATTGCTCTGCGGGCTGCACACCGGCGTATTGACAGGCTTGAGCCCCAAGTCTCTGGCGATGCGTCTGGTTTCGATGGCAATGTAGGCGCCGCCGTTGTCCGTGAGGAACTCAAGCTGGCGGGTGGCAGGGATGGCTTCGACGCAGCCGAAGCGCTTCTCCACCGCCTCGATGAGCATCTCTCGTACTGGCTCGCCAGGCAGACCTTTGCCGGGCCACGCTCGCCAAGCCATGACTTCTCTGTCGCAGCAGTCCTTGGTGAAGGTGGCCGTGACCGTCTCGCCGGAATCGCACTTGATCTCGAAGCCATCAGAGCACCAACGCAGGTCACTGCTGGCCACGGACACCTTGCCCTCGTGAGGCCGGCTTGAAGCCCTTCTGCGGGGCGCCCTTGGTAGCAAAAGTCCATGTTGCTTCATGACCCTGTACGCCCTCTTCGGATTGACCACTGCCCGGCTGCTGGCGCGGCGCGCACGATTGATCAATGCGCAGGCGCGTCGGTAGCCATAGCTGGGCAACTCAGCGATGTGCTGGCGGATCTCGTCCACCAGCTGGCCATCGATGGCCGGTGTGCGCTGCGTTCGACCATCGATCCAGTCATCAGACCGGGCAAGCATGTCATGGACATGCGAGCGCGCCAACCCCAGGGCCAGGCAAACAGCTTTCACTGTTCGTCCTTTGGCAACAAGGGCGAGCGCGCAATCCACTTTTTTTCGGCTGCGTACTCCACTGCCTCCTTGAGGATCTCGTTCTCCAAGGTCTTCTTGCCCAGCACACGTTGCAGCTTGGCAATCTCGGCCCGCGCGGCTGCAAGTTCCGAGGCTGGCACCACGGACTCGCCGGCTGACACCGCCACCAACGCGCCCTGGCGTTCCAGCTTGCGCCACTGGAAAAGCAGCCCTGCCGACACACCGGCCTCGCGTGCCACAAGCGAGACAGACATGCCCGGCTCGTAGGTGCGACGCACCAGGGCCGACTTCTCTTCGATGGACCAACGCCTGCGGCGCTGATCGGTAGTGATGACCTCTATGGTCTCTGTACGCCTAGTCATACTCACAGTCCTATTCCTATCCGTAAGATAAGCGATAGTCCGTGTCCGGCGAATCAGGGGGCCGTTTCACCATTAGGATCCACCAAGTGCTCCTGCGTTGTTGCCAATAGCCATCTGATCTGGCAGGCGTGAAGCACAAATGACATGAGAGAGTGCACTTTCATGCGTCATGGAAACATGAAATCTGAGGCCCTAAGTTGTGGCCCGAACAACATCCTTTTTGAGCGCAAGTTGACCTAGCTGACGACAAGAATTCTCCTAAATGAATCGTGAGTGCTCAGACGCTCATAAGGAACATAGGGAGGACTAGCTTGGCCAACAGCGACTGGAGTCTGCAAGACCCGAGGCCTCTGACCATTGGGGCGTTTCCTCGTGGACCTGCACTATGGCGGGTCGACTGGTTCGGGGAAGTGTCCTATGGAGATCGAACCAAAAGGAGCACCCAGCCAATGGTTGAAGTGCACATGTCCGAGGTTGTCGATGAGCAATGCATGTTCGACGAGTCATTGCTGCTGGATATCGAATCAAGCAGGGGCCGTCAATTCAGTTGTACGGTGTCCATTGGGACGGCAAAGTTGATCGGGATTGGAGACTTGTGGCAAGGTGGAAAGAGAGTCGCTCGTCCATCTTATGAAGACGTGATATTCGGTGACCTGGACGTCTCGAATGCCAGGCTCATCAAGGCAGGTGCCAAGCTCGACAACACCGGTAATTTCCTGTTGCCCGTGAAGGAGCATCCTGGGCACATGAGAGACACCAAGTCGAACTGTGTGTTGGTGGAGATCGACAGCGACCGCCGCATTGTGATTCCTTGCATGGAACTCATTCGGTTCTACTTTGGATCCTCCAGCGGATTGCTGGGAAAGCTGTTTTCTCAAGACATTCGTGAGAAGCCGCTGTATACGAATGTTCGTCACGAGGGAAGGTATCTCTGCTTCGACCTCGTCGATGGGGTGCCTGGCTCGAGTGCCTCAGACATTGGAAGAATTGCTTCCAGTTGGTATGCCGAGAATGCTGCAGCATTGATCAGAAGATCATGTCTTGTCGATTCCGCAGTGCATGCACCAATCTATCCAAAGACAGAATTTCCCTTCAAAGGAAAGACCAATCTGAGGGCAACGGGGCGTTGGTTGTCACACGGCGATGCAGCTCGACAAACCTTCGTTGTCTATCAACTGTGGAGTTGCTCCCATCCCTTCGGGTTCCAAGCGGTCAAGTACAAGTTGAGTGGCAGCGAGTCGAAGAGCGGATGGAAGAAACCACTTCGGGATCCGCAACCTGTAGTCGCTGCCAGGGGAGGTGCATCCAAGTCTGCAAAGAACCCGGTTCTACGTGACGTTGACCCATCGACTGGGCTAAGTCCTCAGACGTACCGACATAGGATGAGTCGAGATTTTCCGGACCTTAAAAATAAGAGCGTTTGGCTCCAACGGTCAACTGTGCACACGGATTCTCAGCAAGGCGGTGCAAGCAAAAGCATGCCCATCGATGATGTTGCAGTTGGCGGTACTCGCTCTAGTAGGCGCGTACGCCAAGTGTCAGTTGAAGACGAGTCAGGGACATGCATCCTTTCAGTCAGCGATCTGATTGCAGCAGTGGAAGATGCCGCATCTGACTTGCCCGATGCTGAGATCGAAGCATTTGCGCGGAGCGCCGATGATGACGACTGGGAGCTGCTAAACGGAGCCGAACAACAAGTTGCCGTTCAAGAAGCCCCAGGCATAGCAGCGACATGCATGGTCGCCTTCAGGCTTGCGCACGGACAACAACGTTGGTTGTTGTACCTTCTGAAACTCAGATGCTGGCGACCGCAATTGCATCTGCTCGATTCCCAGTTTGATCCATCGGGACAAACTGACACCTCGGAACTTCTGAAAGTGATGGAGCCTGAACTTCGGGCCTGGCTACTTGAAACCTTGATCGACAAATGCTTCATCCAGGAGAAATCTATTGCGGCCAGGATGGGTAGGTTTAGAAGCAATAGCGTCGGCGCTTGATGGTACTGGCGGTTGACAGTTGAATGTGCGCTCGTACCTCTGTTAGTCAGGGCTGCCTAACGTGCTGGGCGCATTGAAGGTTCAGCGGGCTAGTTGAGCGGTTTTCATGACTTCATCCTCATACCGGCAATCACGATGTCCAGTGACCAAATCCATGGATGCGGCGTTCTAGGCCTGCTGAGCGCAAGGCTGACGTGAAGCGTGCCGAGATCAAACTGTCGGACATTTTTCCTTCGGCAGCTCTACACAAGAACAGCCATTCGCTGTCTGCTGCGCGGTATGCGCTGCGCACCTGGTGCGTGTACCAAGGCATCCAGCGTTGAAGTGCCTCCCGGCTGCCTGGCGTTTCCCAGGGGGCGTCGTCTTCGGCATCGATGGAATACTTGTGGAGATCAAGTGTGAGCGAGGCGGTGGCTGCTGCTGAAAGCTTGCCTATCCGGGCGGTTAGAAACAGGACCTTGTCGCGCAATAGGTCTCGACGCTGTTCATCGCTTGATACTGAGATGGATTGGTCAAGCCATGCAATCAACGCCTCAACGTCATCGTTGTCCACGATCGGCCTGGCTGTCTTGGAGCCTACATCTCGTCCATAGATTTTCAACGCCTTCTTCGCGGTATAGCTCCCAGTCTCAGCCTCGACCATGTTCTGGATGAACCTGACCTCTTCGGGTGGCAGCAGGACTTTGTCTCTTCGGATAACGGTCAGTTCTGTGGCAAGCCAATGCGGAATGACATTCGCGTCTTTGGTGAAGTGGCTGTACGGGTTCTTCACTGAATCGACTAGACGCATGAAGTTGCTTGGCCAGGCCTGAAGTAGTGGCGCAAGATTTTCCATGAGTACATAGCGATCTTGCAGATCCAGTTGCTCAATGCCAATCCCTGCGCCAAGGACGGCTTTTGTCTCGATTGTCTTCAGAAGCCCGGCGGCTATGACGCGAATTCCTGCGAAGAATGCCAGTGAATGCATGTCCTCAACTCCAGCAAAGCTCACGTGGCCTTGGTGATGCGCGCGCTCGAACATGCGCTGCAGATCCATCACGGCATCGTTCGCTTTCAACGATGAGCTGGTCATTCGCAGGTCAAGCGCACATTCGCAGCATTTGGCGTTGGACAATCCCTTCTCCAAGAAGCCTTTGTTTTTCATGTCCACCCTGTGGGCTTGAAGGAACGTGTGGCATTGAGGGCAGCGGTCCAATAGAACGCAGCCATGCTTGGTGCATGTAGTCGCCCAGGCTAGGCGCCAGGTCTTGCGCAAATAGGGCTGATCGTCCTCGGCGAGGCACTGTGGGCAGAACTGCATGCCGCCCTTGAGGCGGAGCCGATGCCGAATGCCCAGTGGCAAGAGCCAAGGACAGAATGCACCCTGAGTGCAGTTTTCATAGGTCTGGCCGTCTATCGACTGCAGAGATAGGGGGGCAATCTTGGCAAGCGGGATCCCGCTCATCTTTGCGATTTGAGCGATCAACTCATCTGAGCAGTGGCGATCAATGTCTCTGTTCCAGAGCGGGACATCTCGACCTAGCCAGTGGGCGTAAAAGCTTTCTGTCTTGAATCCATGGGCATGGGCCGTACGCACCATCCAGCTGGATAGCAGTTCATCGGGAAGAGGTTGTGGGTGCACCGGCCACCGCACGGCGCTATCGAGGATCCTCACGTTACCTAAGCTGCGTGCCCATACGCCTCGCCTTCGGTGACACGTATCCGCATGCATTCAGCACTTCAGGTGTTATCTGCTCAATCTTGTTTCTGATGGCATAGATAGCTGCGGCTTCTAGGAACTTGGCGATCTCCCCAATCGTTCCCTCGGATCTCAGCAGGATGATGCTGCGCATGCTGTCCTGCCAAATGCGGGACTTTTCCTTAAGAGGAAGGTTGCCTTCATAGGTTGACAAAAAGCTAATGAGATCTCGGCCATCGTTCCACTTTGGAAGGTAGCGGTTTTCGAAGCGATTTTCAATCTGAGAGTCAGTTCGGAACCCATGTACCGCCGCCTCGGTGCCAGTTGCAACCACCGAGATTCCCGCTTCGTTTGAGATGTGCTTGATCGCGTTGAGGCAAGCGCGTTGCTTGTTCACGGAGCCACTGATGATGTTGTTGGCTTCGTCAATGATCAGTAGCTTTGGCTTAATCTTTTTCAATATCGTAAGTGCCTGCTCTCGCCGCTCGGAAGCGTTTCCTTTTGGCGGGAAGTCTGCAAACACGGCCTTTAGAATTTGCTGGTAGAGATGTTTGTCGTCAGGCTCGACAAGTTCAACATGAATGATCGGCAGCTTGATGCATTCGCCGTCAACATTGGGGTCGCCCGGATGCAACTCAATGAATTTTCGGATCAAATTTGTTTTGCCGTTGTTCGTTTCCGCAATGATCAGCCGACAAGGCATTCGATGTCTGGGCGGATGCGTCAACAGGTCCTTTAGGTCCGCCAGAATTTCGGAAGCGGCCTTGTAGAGGATGAACTTATCTTGACGAATGTAGTTGATGCGATCTGCGTCCGACCCTTCCATGACCGCCAATGCTTCGGCCGTAAGGTTCCGTTCTCGGGTGGTGCTCAAAGTAGTTCCTAGATGATCTCAAGCCACTGGGGATCTTCATCATCTTCATCTGAAGAGTGGGCCGAAGATGGGATGGGAGCGGCAGGTGCAATTGGAAGGAGGGATTCGGATGCCACGTTCGATGGCTTAAAACTGCTGTTGTTCCGCGTGGTGCGCTTGGATCGTTCGCGACGCGCTTTCTTTGTTTCTTTTTCTGCGGACTCTTCTTGTTCTCGCATTAACCTAATGCCTTCGAAGATCATGTCTTCGTTCGGCTTGCGCTGGGGGTCTTTGTTGATCTCGTTCGTGACCGCCCGAAGTTCCCAGTCACTGATGGGTGGCCGACTACGATCACTGTATGGGATCTCGATGTAGTCGTTCAGATCTGGATCAAAGAAGTAAATCCGACTAAGGTCTCGCGGATCAAATGCAACGGTGAATTTTCGGCTTTTTGTCGGATCTTTCGGATCACGTTCGACCACGCGGCGCCTTAGTTGGTCGTCCCAATAGTGGATGTGGTCTCGGACAATTCCTGAGACCTGCACAGTCGGCTGAAAGTGCGGAAAGAAGTCGAGCATTAGCCGGCGCGGATTTGCGATCAGTGGAGGGAGCCCGATGCCCGGATACTCGTTGTCTCCCGCGAGGTGTTTTTCATACAGTTTGATGGGCGGGTAGCCGGTGCTGCGATGCTTCTTGTGGTGGTAGCGGTAAGTGATAAATATGGTTAGCCAACGCTCATACTCGGCCATGGTCATCACTGCTTTGCCTTCAGAGTCGTAGTCCAACTTCTGTATGACATTGGAGAAGGTGGTGCCCTTTAGCCGTTGCGTGGCTTTCATGAACGTACGCATAGAACTTTCGACGTGACCACCGTATTGCGGTTGCCCCTTCGGTCTATGTTCCAAGATGATGTCGTGTTCTGCGCAGCCTCTCGTTAACGCAATTCCACGAAAGTCTTTACCGTTGTCCGTATGGATCTTTCTCGGAATGCCCCATACAGGCCACGGGGCTTCGAGTCCGCGTTCGTCGAGCCATTTGTCTTTGGGTAGGACTGCATGGGCTACTGCCAGTGCGGCAGCAAGTGAGCCGGGCGCGTCAAGACTCACACAGAACCCTACGACTACGCGAGTGCACACATCGATCACCGATGTCAGGTACCCGCGGCCGATGGGTTTTCTATCTCTTTCATCAACGAGAATGATGTCTATCGGCGTATGGTCGATCTGGACAACGGCCAATGGAAAGCTCGCGTCAGGAAAAGATCCTCTGAGAGGCTCATACTTTTCTTTTGCTGCCTTCGGTCCAAAGCGCCCGGTCATGATTCGCCTTGGGTCTTGTTGTTTGATCATTCGAACAACCGTCGACAGACTTGGAGCGATCGTCTCTGTTTTAAGGCATTTGCTCCTGATTTCATACCAGGTCTCTGTAATCGAGGGGCGCTCTGGTTTTGTGTAGAAGTCAGATATGACTTGTTCAATTGCATCTATTGTTTCTTCAGCAAGCTTTCGAGTGCCTTTGTCGGATCGTTGCTTTCGAAGGAAAGCTGACGCCCTGCGATGCTGCGTCCACTTCTGTAGGTACTTGTAGATAGCGACTGTTGACTTTTGAAGTCGCGCGGCGGCTGCTTCGATGGCTTGTTTCTTCTCATGTCTTTGAGCGGACAGCACCGGCCGCAAGGCATCAAGAATTTGGAGTGCATCACGCCACTCGAGTTCGTGGATCTCCTGGAGGTTTCTTTCGATGCGATATGTTCTGCGGGGCTGCAGTTCGGTGACCGGAGCGACTGCTCTGGAGGAGTTGGCGATCGCTTCCAGCTCGGCTGATTCAAGTCCTTGGAGGTCTGCGACGATCCATTCTTGACCTTCCCAGCAGACAACCGTGCCAGGGACTAGACGCATGACTTGCCGAGTCCAATTCGGGTGTTCATTGTCAGCTTGTGCTGGTGGTCTACTTGTAGCTCTTCGAGCGCAACCATGCGCCAGATCTGCCCAATAGCGACGTCAAGCTGTTGACCTGAAGAAGCGACGTGCTCAAGTATTGATGTGGGAGTGGTCGCTCCATCTGCGACTGCAGCAAGAACGGCTTGGTCAATTGCGGGAATGGCTTGGTACGACTTGTACCGATGAAGAAATCTGATGTTTAGGAGACGCTGGCCTCTGATCCGATCTTCTGATAAGACTTTGAACTCCCAGCCTTGCTCCTTTGCGTGTGCTCGAGCCGCTCGGAATTTTCTGAGAAAAGGCTTAACCATGCCAACGCAATCGGCCCGGTACTTGACCTCGACCAGCCAAGGTTTGCGGTCTGATTTCCAGAAGACCAGGCCGTCAGGTGTGTAGGTGGTCTGGGCGTTGAGCTCCTCGTCGAAGTAGCTCAGTTTGACGGGCTGGGCGTGAAACTGTTTGAAGTCTCGGTCGGCGCGGAGAAGCTCCATAAGGTCACGCTCTAGTGCGGACTCGTAGCGATTGCCATCGGGCATCGTGCCCGTCATGCTGCGGGTCTGAACTCCGATCTTTCGAACTGGCTTGAAATCCAATGCGCGTTCCCTCTCCCATGAGGGACGCCAGGGTGCTTGCCGGTTTCAAGCGGCGAGCCGAGCATCCCATTGCAAGAACAAGTGGTTTGCATTGAGTGTGGGCCGGCCCGCCACTACGTCTTTATTGGAATTGGGCTGTTCAAACCGTGTTGATTTTTCTGTCCTTTTTTTGAATTCAAGTGCTGCATTATTCCAGGAGACTACTACTCGAAAAAGTGTTCATGTTTTTTCCGTGTCCGGCTCCAGTCGGCGAGAAGCGGTCACTAGCCAGTCATCGATGTTGGCGACCAAGGGGCGAATCTTCGCTATGCTCCTTATGGGCAATGAGCTCCCAAAGTTCGATTTAGCAAGGCATGCTCCCTCCCGATTCCACAACTGCACAAGACAAGCGCTGCGAGCGCCCTGAGCCGCTCATGAGCTGGGCCGTGCGGGTGAGTGCGGGCCGGCAGGCTGTTCACATCTCCATGCTCAACCCGAAGGAAAACGGCGCAGCATGCGGTTGCCTTTGCTTCGCTTGTGGCGACAAATTGCGTGCGATCAATGTTGGCAAGCCGGCCACCCACTTCGAAAAGGCAGGCACCCAACGCCCCCATTTCAAGCACGACCATGGTGGAGCCGATCGCAAATGCTTGTCAGCGGTAGCTCGCCTGATTGCGCTGGCTCACTTTATCGAGCAAGACGTGATCGTCTTGCCACCTCGGTCTTACCGAGTCACCCGTCTACTGGCCAGTGGCAAGACCATCGAGGTGGTGAAGGAATCGCCAGGTGTGACCGAGAAGGTGGTCGAGCGGCGTTGGGTAGACGACCAGTCAGCCATCCTGCTGCTTGCAGACGGTAGGGAATTGGCCGTCACCGTTCGTACAGCTCACTCTTTGGGCCCTGACGGGGTTTCGCGTTCGGTGCTGTCCTTCGCTGGGGTTACCAATCCAGATGTGGCCGGCTGGAGCAAAGAGCAAATCCTGGCCCAGCTGCTTTTGCCAGGGTGGATGAAATGGGATCGCCATTGGGATGACGAGCAGCTTGATGAGAGTGCCCAGGGGCAGCTCGCCAGTGACGAAGATCAATTGCTGAGCGATATCCCCCGGGAATGGCTTGAGGGCTTGTCGGGCAAAATGGCCAGCGAGACGATCCTGCACTGGGTCATCAAGCGTGCAATCGAGCGCCACAAAACTCTCAAGTTGCCGGAGTTTTCTGTCATACGCACCCAGACCATGCCTGATGGTACGGTTGCGCGAGAGACTGCCAAATTTGCCCAGCAAACCCTCTTGATTGACCGGGTGACGTTTGAGCGTAAGGTGGGCGACATGGTTCCCGATGCTGTTTGTTGGGCCAGCAGGATGGGCAGCAACGATCCGCCCTTCCAACTGCTGATCGAAGCTGCGGTGACCCACTACGTCGACGACGAAAAGCGGCAGAAGATCCTGCAATCAGGCATTGCGTGCATCCAAATACGGGCGGACCTGTTTTCCCAGGCTGGCGCCGTTCCAGTTGCCAACATTGAGCGAATGGTTTGCTCGGACGCTGCGGGGAAGGAGTGGATTAAGCCGCCTGACCTCACGACAGAGATAGCCCAAGCAGATCGCCGATTGTCCGCACGAGCTCGGACCATTCAGAAGCAGGTGGATGATGAAAAGCGCCGAGAAGAGCAGCGGGTACGGAACCAGGCCAAGTTGGACAAATGGTACCGAGACGCTCCTGACCAAGAGCTTGCAGAACGTTATCTGAAGGAGCTGTGCGCCGTTTGGCTCGGACACAAACCGCCAGCAATGTTCACCATCGAAGTGGACATGAATTGCGTTTGGCAGAGCCTCACCGGACGTGGAATGGCAAGGGGCTCACGCATTGAGGTTGAATCCAAGAGTGGGCTGCTCTACCTGCTGTGGCGGATCCAGGATCTGCCAAGCCTACCTGGGCATACCGAGCAGGCAATTGAGATGGCATGTGCAGCGGCCCAGCCAGGATGGTCTGGCAGCGCTCCCAAGGCAGTGCTGGCCATGTATGCACTCCGGGCTTACCACGGTGGCAAGCTTCGCGCGAGTTCTGATCTCTATCGGGACACGGTAGACCAGATATCGCGGTCGCTGAAGGCTGGAGAATCAACTTATGTCCGAGATGTCAATTTGGATCCACTGCTCCGGCTGCTGTTTCCTGAAATTTCGGCAGACTTAAGCAAGTCGGTGGCTACGCCCGCAGCAGTTCGGGAGGTTCTTGCCCAGCGCATCGCGGCCGAGGAACAGGCGCGGGAAGTCAAAGCCCGACGTGCACGGCGCAATCGGGCCGTCGCCGATGGCAGGGCCGCACAGGCGGCCGCAAAGCTTCGCAGCGGCCTTGATGCCGAGATCGCCCTGTGCGTTTCCAAGGCACGCTGGATGAGGTCTCAGCTGGGGCCCCAGGATGCAGCCAGGCTGTATGGCTTGTTTGGTGGCAAGGTTAGCTTCCATGGCCTGGATACCATGACCGTCATAAAGTCAGCGCTCGAATTCAAGGCCCTGGGGCGCTCGATCAAGTTGCTGCTGGAGGGGCTTGCGTTCACGCACCCCAACGATGTGCGCAAGGCATTGAAGCTCTTGCACCACGCGAGCATTTGCGTGGTCGTCGACGACAGTCTGATCAGCAACGCCTGAACGCAAAATTGGTACCCCAAACGCCTGCAGCACGTTTGTCAATGCGCCTGGACACTGCATCGGTTGGTTCGACGACAAACTGTCGCTCGAAGATCCACTTTGGTTCGCAATGTGACTGCCGTATTGGTCTCAAATCGGCCATGAGCGGTCTTCGTCGAGCAGCTGCTTTCGGTACGCTAAGCCTTGGCCCTGACGACGCCCGGATTTTTTGGTCTGTCTACTTCGAGGTCGCGATAGGAGTCGTTATGTCAACGTCGCCGGGGCGGCTCCGCATCGCGAAGAACTGCATTCGAGCAGCATCGTCAGTGAGCATGAAGTTTGCGATATGGTGATCGCTGGGTGCCACAGCATCCGAGTACGTCACCATCTGTAGCTCAGACGTGTCAAATTCCACCGCGAGGCTGGAGAAGTCGTACTGGTAGCACTCTTGAAGCACCTTTAGGTCGCGAGATGGGAACTTCTTCTTGTAGACGGTGTTGTATTTCGGCTGGAAGTACCGGATGAGCGCTGCTTCGACCAATGAGATCTGAAGCTTCTTGCTGAAATTGGCATCCAATGCCTTGGTGAAACGCTTCTCGTCTCGCTCGCCGCGGATCAAGCTCTTGTCCATTCCGTTCATCATGCTAATGATCCGTGGCGGCACGTATTCAACGGTAAGCACCAAGATTTCGCTTGAAGGCGATTCATAGGCGGTGGTAGCAAGAATTTTCTGCAGCGTGTCGTGCTTTCGAAGGCGATCAAACGCAGAGCTGTGCCCCCCTGCGTATGACTGACCAACGTACAGCACTTTGAGCTTGCGAAATGCGTGTTCGTAGGACAGTTGAGTTTGGTAAACGCTGATCGCGTTCGCCGGCATCCAGCGGACGATGCTACCTTCCGAGTCGTACGTCCTGATTTCGTTGTAAGGGTACGGCGACAGATCAAGTCGAATTGCGCCGTCCGTCAGCTCGAACGGACTGGAAAATTGATGCCGTTGCTCGCCGTCGTCATTGCGGTAGACGAGCGAGCCTGAGATCACACCGTCGGCGTATGAGAAATCGGAGGGATCGAAGTGAACGGCCGGCCGTGTAACGACCATGTAGATGTGGCAGTTCTTCGAGATCTCCAGCTCGTTCGGAAGCATCTCTCCGTCTGACATCAGCTGACTGGCCGAGGTCAGCAAGAACCGAGAACTAATAAGGTTGACGGCGAATTCCGTCATGAAGTTCTCTGCCGATTTCTTAAGCCTCGCCACCCTGCTCTCTCCTTGTCAGCGCAGCATTATAGGTACTAGGAAACCCGGTGCACATTCACCCATGCTTCGAATTTGATCGCCAGTTTCCTTCGTTCTTCGGTCCCCCCAATGGGCGGATGAAAGTTGACTCGAACGGCGGCATTGCGGCGCCTTCTACGAACGTCTGCAACGGGTCGGGATGGTGAGGCCAGCGCATGGAAGACCGGCCGTTCAACCCTCGCCACATCTAATAGCCGCTGTCGGCGTGGCCCCTGAAATGGTAGTCCCGGCCAAGAGCTGTCGATCGTTAGTGACAGCTTTCGGGTAGGCGGTCAAAGAAAAGCCTCTCGAATTTTCGAGAGGCATGCAACAAATCAGGCCTTGAGCCAAAACGTTCGCAGGACTTCGGGACTACGAAAGCCTTTTGCAACAAGTTGCTATTTTGCGATAGACGTATTCTTCAACTGCACGTTCCCACGCGCTTCCGAAATCTGTCACGGACCTTGGGTCGACCGGCGCAGGGTGGCGCTGCTTGAGCATACTGCGAAGTTCCGCTCCCAGCACCCAGCACCCAGCACCCAACTCACAACTCACAACTCACAACTCACAACTGCACGACGAAGCGAGGAAAATCGTTCCATGCTACAGCGATCGACGGACCATCTTAAGATGGACATCAATTCATCGATCCACGCCCAGGCCGCTATCGACGCGGCCGGGAGCTAAATCCGCCAGGAGGGGCGTCCAAATTGAGCGAAAGTGACGAAAAGCAGCGGTTTCAACGCGACGTCGTCCTGACGTATAAAGCTTTCAGCAGTTCAGACCGCCAGCGCGAGGTTCTTGAGAAGCTCAGTCTGTTTCACGATTGCCTACTGTTGGCTATTCGGAACCCGGACTTCAAGCAGCCATTTCTAAAAGTTGAATGCCACTGGATATCCAAAGGTCAGGTACGACACCTCAGTGACGTCAAGCTCATAGTCAGAGGCGCCGAAAGAGGGCAGCTGATGGCGTTGCTCGATCACAGGCCATTTTTTTCTTTCGACGAGCTCAGCGCCCAGGTCGGTCTTGCAGCTTTGTTCATTGGAAGTAGGCGTGACTATCGCCAACTTGTCGATGCTGCTGGTGGCGACCGACAGCTTGTAAAACGAGTTCTGTCGCGTTCCAACGAACTCGCCGCCTTGCAGGCCTTCGCAAGTTCAAGCACGGTGTTGCGCACGATCCGCACCGATCCCCACTACAGCGTAATCGTCTCAACGGACGAGGAGCAGTTCGCGCTGTTCGCGCTCGATTCGCTGCTTCAGGAAAAGCAACGGAATTTTCCACCTGACACCGAAGGCATTGATGCGACATTCGAGATAGCGCCCAAAAAGCTCCTCCAAGTTCGCTTGACGTATGGCGCTGTGCTTGATTCGCCGCAGCCAATGACCGTTGTCATTGGTCCGAACGGGGTTGGAAAGACCCGCTTACTTCTCGGCTTGGGGAAGGCTGCGCTCGGACGGAGAGGAACTGAGCTGAGCGCTTCCCGGGAAGGTAAAGTCGCACCGATGACCTGGCTCCCGCTGGTGTCGTTCACATACGAAAGATCTCTGTGGGCTGGACTCGCCCGCAGTGGGGCCCGCATTGTTTCGCTCGGCGTGTCGGCCCCGAATTGGCGCGGCTTCACCAATGTCTTACGGGCGCTAGCATTGGATCAGCACCGCGTTAGTTTCAACCTGGCGGCCCTTCATGAAGTGATGACTGACGTAGCGAACCTCAATCACCTCTACCTTCCGACGCTTGTGAAGACAGCGCAGGACGCGGGACATCCGCAACCGAGCATATCGCTGTCGAGCCTGAGGGATTTCTCCGATCCGAGCATTGTGAGCGCTCTCGACCTGACGAAAGAAGCCTATTTCTGGTCGACCGACATTGGCTTCTACCGCATTAGCTCAGGCCAAAAAAGCGTGCTGCTTTTTGGCGCCCATCTCTTCAAAGAGGCCGCGCTTGGTGCATTCGTTCTGATCGACGAACCAGAAAACCATTTACACCCGCGCTTCGTTTCTATCCTCATGCAGATGTTGCACAAGGTCCTGATCGCGACTGAGTCCAGGGCGGTGGTGGTCACCCATTCGCCGTTCGTCGTTAGGGAAGTCGACAAGACTGCCATTTTGATCATGCAGCCCGACAAGAACGGAGATCCAGCACTCTACAGAACATCCATGCAGACTCTAGGTGCCGACGTTGGTTCGGTCTCCGATCATGTATTTCTAGATTCCGATACGCGCAAGAACTACGAACGTCGTATCGATGCCATGCTTGATCAAGCGCAAGGCGAACAGGAACGGCAACGAGTTGTTGAAACGGTTGAGGCCTCCGTAGGCAGAGACGCAGAGCTATACATTCGCATGAAGGCGATCGGAAGGCGCGGACCTTGAATCAGATCAAACTTCCGAGAGCCTTCCAAGAGGACCTTGCCGCGCTGCGTGAACTACGAGCCAATAGACTCAAGGCGTCACCAACGCTCCGCGCCTGCTGGAAGTTCGTTGAACAGGAATACCGTGCCTACGAACTGCGTTATCGACAGCCGGTCCTGCTGGGTAAGCTGAAGCGACTGACGGTTCCGTCTGCCAGGCTCCTCAACGAACTCTACGATCGCAGAATCAGTTGCTTCGGCTACATCCAAAGGCTGCGGGACAGCGCGAACAAGATTCTGCAGTCCTGCCCATATTGCGGTTTACCAGGCGACCTGACGTTGGATCACTATCTCCCGCGTTCGGTAGGCCTGTTTCCCCATCTGTCTGTCTTAACCGCCAATCTTGTGCCAGCTTGCATGCCATGCCAGCGAGCTAAAGGAGAGTTCTATCCGGGCTTTTCAAAGGCCCTGCGCGTGCGAGTAATCCCACCACCCGCCACTCTGCACAAGTCCGTTCTTGAGCGTCCCGCTCGCAGTGTGTTCGGTCGACGGCTCGCTGGCAAGGCTCGCCTAGCAGGCCAATCACGCGTATTGCACCCGTACTTCGATGAGATCTTCAGCACCCGGATGATGCGCCTTGTCGATGTCAATGGCCTCAAAGTCCTGGCAGCCTCCAATTCGTTCTATCGAAAGTACCGACTGGTGAACTTTCATGTTAGCAAGCTCCGATTGGCCGAACGCACTGCGCGCGAAATCAACAAGGCGCTGGACTACTTCGTTGCGTCACTGCAAGCTCATGAGGTCACGACCATCGGAGACGCTCATCGAATTGCGCAGGCGGAGCTGAAAACAGCTTATGGCGCCAATAGACAGGGCGGATCGATCGACATTCTTGTCCGCCACGTTGTCGCCGATGATCCTCGGCTCTTGGGTGAACTGTTCGAGAGATCACAGGCTTCACCAGGCGAACTGACGCTGGAGAGTCAGGTCGTTGCCCTGAACATTTGAACGATTAGACTACCACTCACGGCCGTACCTCTGACTGCCGCCGTAGGTGCTTTCGGGCTAGGTGCTAGACGCCTGGGCAGTGAGCGGGCTGGGAATTGCTCCGGCCGATACGTCATCAGCCACAACCGAAAGGGCGACCCGACATCCTCCGTTTTTTAGCGGAAGAATAGGGAGTCAGCGCTAAGAGGCTCTTCCCGGACATCGTGGTCTGGGAAGGTTCTTGCGCTGGAAATTCGGGGCACTTCGACCCGAGATGTATTAACTTCTCTTCCAACCGCCTTTGGTCAGTGGAATGCCCGCTTCCGGGCATTCCAGCGACGCCGTTCGACTAGCCAGCCGCTCAGGGGCGAAAGCGCCATGCCACCCCGGGTTGATGTTGGCCATGATCCGCTTGTTCTCAGGCTTTGACACCCCTATAGGTGGGAATCGTCATTTCGTGATCCGGAAATATAGTGGGTACATCTCACTGAGCTATCCCGGAGAAGATTTTGCGACTGGAAGATGAAGGCTTGATTGACGGAAGTGCAGTTGTCGACAGGCCCCTTGTTTTCGAAGGAGAGGCCAGTGGGTCAATGACGGTTACGGCCGATGGCACGCTGCATCTCCGCGGGACCTGTTGCGGCTCGCTTCATGTGCACAAGGGTGGAATCGCTATCGTTCACGGAGTCGTCAAGCAAGACGTCATCAATGAAGGCATTCTCGAACTGCGCGGCCGCGTAGAGGGCAACTTGTTTTCCAAGGGCGCCTTCTATCTTCGTATCACTCCTGGAGTGGTTCTCGGCACGGTAGAGATCTGAAAGCCTCCAATTTTCGAAACGGCCAGCTGGCGCATCGGCGCACTAGAGCAGGGTTACAAGCGGTTGCACTGCCGAGCCTTCGATCTGAGCGACATGCAACTTTCGCGTTGAAAATCTCGCCTTCTTTCAAAGATAAGAAAAGCCAAAAATCAGGGAGTCCGGATGGGACTGAATCTTTCGGTATTGACGGAGGCGCTGGCCTCTATCGTCAAGCAATGGACGACTGAAAAGCGCCTCTACACCTTGTCTGCGCCCGGCAGCGGCTGCGCCTTGCCTGCCGACCTGATGGTCGAGAGCTTCGTTTTAGAAGAGGCCGTCTCTGAACCGTTTCAGCTATACGTCAATGCATTGGTCGTCAATGCTCACGTGGAACTTAAGCAGCTCTACGCACGGCCCATCACGCTCCACACCACCCTGGCCGATGGCAGCCGTGCTCGTCGCAGCGGATATGTCACCAGTGCAGACTCGCTGGACGCGGACGGCGGCTTTGCCCGCAAGGGGCTGATGATTCAACCATGGCTGGCATTGCTCAGCCACACCTTATCCAGCCGCCTTTGGCAGGACCGATCCATCATCGAGATCGTTGAGGACGTATTCGCCGACCATCAAAGTATCGCGGCGTGGAAGTGGGACGACGACGTTCCATCCTACGTTGCCCAAGGTCTGTATGCAAGGAATGGCGGCAAGCGAAGCTATTGCGTGCAGTACCGGGAGTCGGATCTGGACTTCGTCGCGCGCCTTCTGGCTGAAGAAGGCATTTGCTGGCGTGTGGATGAAGACGAAACCGCACCTGGTGGCCACACTGTTGTGTTCTTCGTCAACAGCGGCCAGCAGCCGGAGGACGTCACAAGCCAAAGCAGTCTCGGCGGACAAGGCATCCGCTTTCATCGCAGCAGCAGTCAGGAGGAGCAGGACAGCATCCAGGCCATGGGATCAGTGCGCCGTATCGGGTCAACCGGCATGGTAGTTCAGGGCTGGGATTACAAGGCCAACGCGGCCATCGTGGCAGATGTGCCAACACACCATGTATGGGGAGGCAATACGGCATCCAGTCTTCAAACCTGGCTGACCAGTTACGACCCTACGGGCGACTTCATCTTTGGCGGTCAGGCGGAGGCACAGTTTGCCGCCACGCGATTACAAGAAGCCCACGAGGCTCGCTACAAGATTTGGCTGGGCCGAGCCACTGTTCGGACCTTGCGTGCCGGGACATGGATGGCTGTCACTCAATCCACGCTGGATCCGCTCGCCTCATTCGGGATGGAAGCCGATGACAAGGAATTCTTCTGCCACGCCGTGCATGCCATCGGGATCAACAACCTTCCGAAGGATCTGAGCGTTGCGATTGCAGTGTCATTGGGGCAAGCGCGCCTGCCTGAGCTTCGCCTGCCCATGGCGGATCAGTTTTCAGTTGACGAGGAAGGCCTTCACGAGCTGGCAGCGCTGACTGGATTTGCGTGCCAGTTCCAGGCCTTGCGGCGCAGCATCCCTTGGCGAGCCGTGCTGCTTGACGAGACCGGTCTTCGGCCCCGGCCGCGGCCAACGGCACTCGGGCCTCAGACCGCCATCGTGGTGGGCCCTGACGGTAGCACCGCCGCCAATGGCGCCGATGAGCTCTACACGGACAAGCTTGGGCGCATCAAGGTCAGGTTTCATTGGCAAGCCAACCCTTATGCGCCACAGCGGGCCAGCACAGATCACAGCTGCTGGATTCGGGTCGTGCAACGATTCACGGGTCCTGGGATGGGGCACCAGTTCATTCCGCGCATCGGCCAGGAAGTATTGGTTGGCTTCCTGAACAACGACATTGACCGTCCCTGCGTGATGGGCAGTCTGTACAACGGTCGGGGAGAAGGTGGCGTGCCTCGAACCCCTGGCGGCCAGGCATCCAAGCGCGTTACGGACGCCTTCGCCGAGTCAACCGACCACACCCCCAGCGGGCAGATGAATTTGGTAGGCGCTGGCGCTGGTGGCAACAGCCCTGCGTGGCACGGAGCTGCGCCTGGCGTGGCCAGAGAAGGCCAGGCTGCCCAGAACAACGCGACAGCGCTCAGCGGCATCAAGAGCAAGGAGTTCGGTGGGCAGGGCTACAACCAGAAGGTGTTCGACGACACGCCGGATCAGCAAAGGCTGCTGCTGCACACCAGCCAGAGTCAGACATGGCTCCAAATGGGCCACCTGCTGCATCAGGCAGACAACTACCGGGGAAGCTTCAGAGGCCAGGGCTTCGAGTTGCGGACCGATGCCTGGGGCGGTGTCCGTGCTGCACGAGGCGTGATGCTCAGCACCTTTGGCCTGAACAATGGCCTGGAAATGAGCTCAGATCCAGCTGGTGACAATGCTGCGGGCATGGCGTTGGCCAAGCAGGTGCAGCAGTTGGCTGCGACCTTTCACCAGGCTGCCATCACGCACCAGACCGTGGGGCTCGCCTGCGCTGCCGGCAGCCTCCAAGCCAACCAAAGCACGCTCGACAAGTCGCTGTCGCCCGCTGCAGCACTGACCAAAAGCCTTAGCGGCATGGTCAGCCAGAACAGCTTGCCCACGGCCTTGAAAGATGCCGCGAACAAATCTGTCCAGGCAGGCCAGGGCCAACTTCCGCACATGGCTGACCCCAACATTGTCATAGTTGGGAAAGCAGGGGTAGGCCTCACCGCCGGACAAGACCTGCATCTGAGCAGTCAGGACACGACCAGCATCGCCAGCGGGCAGGACACCGATTGGGCAGTCGGTGGCCAGATGCGCATTCACACCGGTCAAGCCATCGGTCTGCTGGCTGGCGCCATCCAGCCCGGCTCTGAAGCAGCCGGCAAGGGTTTGACCGTGATCGCCGCGCAAGGACCAATCGATCTGCAGGCCCAGACCGGTCCCGCTCAAGTAGCGGCCAAGGATGTGCTTGAGCTGAAAACGGCCAACGGCGTGGTCACCATCGCTGCGGCCAAACGCATTGTTCTGGCAGTGTCAGGCGGAGCGAGCATCACCATTGATGGAGGCTCCATATCGGTTGAATGTCCCGGAAAGATCCTGGTTCAGGCGAGTCAGAAGAGCATGGTGGGTGGCGGCACCATGAACTACACCATGCCGGTCATGCCGAACAGCGAGACCTCATGGGTCGCCATTGAAGGGCTCTACGACGATGCCTGGAGCACGCAGTGGCCACTTGAAAACATGAAGATCGCAGTCAATGGCAAGACAGCCATTGATTCTGTGAGCGTGAGAAAAATACCAGGGAATTGAATGGCTGAGCCAAACCACGATTGGAAGGTCAACGTCCCGAAATCTGGCGACGTCACCGTCACCTCCTATCCAGAGATCACCGAGAAGGAAATCGACGACGACCGCAAGGGGTTGGTCGTTCAACTGCATGGCGCCTATGAGAACCTGGTGGAGTACATGGCGCCATTCCAAAGGGAGTGGGATGCTGGGCCCATGATGTCCATCGCGCAGAGCCTCCAGCATGGTGCAGGCGATGGCGCGGCGGCTTGGGGCGATGACTTCAAGGACATGTTCAAGAAGGAGACTTGGATCAACTTTGGCGGCAAGGTGAAGTCCATGGCCGGTTCGGCCATCGATGCTGGCCAAGACTACGCCACCAGCACCGCCAAAGACATCGTCAACCGGGCCAACAGCACTGCCAGCAAAGTTCAGGGATTGGTTGCCAACTCTGACACCACCCTCAGAAGCTGGGGCTGGTGGAACGCTCAGATTGACGACCTGAGCAAACAGGCTCAGGCCGAAATGGACCGCTACGGCGAGAACATCTCCAACGCGGTTGACGCAGGACAAGAGATGGTCGAGAAGGCCCGCAAGTTCTACAAGCACCGCCAGGCCATCATGGACTTGCCCAGTTTCATTGCGGCGGGCAACGTCAAGGGCGTTCAAGGCTTTGTCGACACGGTGCTGGGCGACATCGATCCAGCCTTGGCAAAGTCGATCAAGCAGGATCCGAACTTCTATGTGGTTCTGGAGATCATCGCTGACCACGACAGCGCCGTCACCTACATGGCTTACCTGGGTCTGATGATGGAAGCAGTGCCTCCCAATTTTTTCGCCTACATCTCAGGCAAAGGAGCGATGTACCTGCTGATCGAGGTGGTGACCTTGATCATCACGGCTTTGCTGTCAGCCGGCGCTGCTGCGGCCGCCCGCGTCACCGCCTTGCTGGCCAGATTGGCAATGAGTAGCACCAAGGTGGCCAACGCCGCCAAGAAAATCGAAAAGGCCAAACAGGCCTTTGACGCATTCGTCAGGATGATTGAAACGATGACCGACGCGGCCAGACGCCTGCAGGAGATGGGCGAGAAACTGGCGGTCGCCCGACTGAGGGGCCTTCGATTCAAAGGAAGAACACAGCAAAAGCTGCAAGCACAGCGGACCTTGGCCAAACGCGATATCAGATGCCGTCGTTGTGGCAGCACAAAACATCGCACGCCACGCGGACCTCGCGGTGTGGTGGTTTACCGCTGAAAAGGATGGGCATGCTCGGAAATACCTCCAAAGACAGTCAGTACTTGAAATTGATGAACGGCTTGATCAAGGCAGACGGCAAGCATCCAAAGCACAAGGGAGTGAAGATGCAGGCGCATCACATTCTCTCTGCGGATGGCGTGAAGCTTTCTGGACTTGCGAGCAAGCTTGAGGATTTTGGCTACGACATCAACTTGAAAGAAAACTTGGCGTTTCTCCCTTGCACACTGCAGGGAGCGTGTCACCTGGGTGTTCAGCCGCACCGTGGAAACCACACCGCAATCAGTGACCGCGAGGAGTCGGACTATGACGATGATGACCACCCGCGCAGCTACCATCTGATGGTGGCCAAGAAAGTTGAGATGCTGAAGCTGCCCGTGGACAAGGCCTGCACAGGATCCGATGATCCCGCCCGATCGCAGGTCAAACACAAGATGGATGTGCTGAGCAAATCCGTGCTCGGAATGATTTGTAGAACGCCCAACCTCGCGCGCCTGACGAAGATCGCGGATCACTTCTCGATAGGCAACCACGTCGGATGCTCGGGAGCGGACGCGGTGAAGGACCATCGTGAGTCGACGAAGTGTCCGACGGGCAGGAATCATCTGGAGCGCCAAGGCCCCGGCCAACGCAAAGAGAAGATCAGTTATGCATCGATTGGGTTGTACGGCGCCGCGCCTGGAAAGTGAACCATGAATGACTTTGATAACCAGTATTTCTTTGTTCTTCAACCGCGCGATGACGAGAAGACTGTCGACGTATTGCCATTCTTGACGCCCGATGAGAGCACGGCCAAGTTGCCTTTCCAGTACGAGGTTCTACCGGTTGGTAGCAAGCCTTTGGTGTTCATCAATGGATTGAAAGAGATGGGGAAGAAGTATGGGTACTCCTTTGTCAGGACCCCGCCTTCTGTGCTGTTCGCAGGCAACCATCCTGTGGTTTCAGGAGAGATTAGAGACAAGCTGTTGAAGTTCGATTTACCAAACCTCGCGCTGCAACCAGCCATGTACATAGATGACTGGGGAAAGTGGCACGAAGACTACTGGTACATGACTTTCCTTGACAGATTGGATTGCTGGGACAGGCAGGCCTCTGACTATGAGCAGGGAATCGAACCTATCAGGCTCGGCGGCTTTGAGCTCTACCAGATCTATCGTTTCAGCCTTGACGAAGACGTGCTCAAAAAGGTCCCTCTCACGGAAAGAACCATTTTTCAGATGGGTGGGGCTCAGGAAGGCTTTGTCGTTGCCCACCAATCTGTTGCTGCGGTCTTTCGCTCAGCTGGCAATGGTGCTCAGGTCTTGTCCATCACCGACTATCCCGACAAGTATTGAGTCAACCTCATCGTCATTCGAGCAACCACTCACAGCCACTATGTCTATCGACGCGACGCTTGGCTCACACGTTGAGCTGATTCATGGATCACGCCAGACGTTGGACATGCGTGGGGAGTTTGCACTGCAGCAATCGTTTCATTTAGCCTGCTTGACATCCCGCTACTTCGGAGGCGGGCTTGTCAAGATAGGGGATTGGATGCCGGGTCTCACCTTGAGGGTGAACTGGGCCGAAGGTACGTGGCTGTCCGATCTACCCTCTTCCGCCCAAGTCATCCAAGAGCTCAACCTTGTGACTCAGCTGATAGAAAGTCGGTGGCTGGAGATTGAACATGACTTGCGCGCCTGGCATTCTGGCCCGAGGCAAAAGCCAATCCATTGGGTAGATTTGCCCGGGGAGATCACCGTGTCGTGGACCCATCGTGTAGCCAGGATTGAATCGCCGGCAGTCGATTTCACAGCGCACTGGCCGGGACTGCCACTTATGGCATGCCAAGCCAGCAGCTAAGAAATTGCAATGTAGATCGGAATGAGCAGTGATGCTAACAAGTACCTTGAGTTGTACCTGTCGGCCGAGGCCGTCTTGATCTCCCTCGGAGGTGCTTGGGTGGCTTGGTGGCAGCTTGATGCTGCCAAGGTGCGCAACCGTCTCTCTGTTCGGCCCCTACTGCGCTTAAGGTGATCCAGCGAGCGGCCGAAGGCACGCGCCGAACTCTTTCGCATAGGCAGCAGTGATGGGCTTGTTGGGCGAATGCGGGTTGACGTTGTTCCGGGCGTTGATCCTATCGACCTTGTCACCATCGATGTACGCGGACAGAGGCTTCTTACTGCCGTACCAGCCCTCCAACATGCCGCGTATCAGAATCTGACCAGCTATGTCTGGATCGAGCACCTTGTCAGGAGCCGACACCAGATCGAGGCCAAGCTTCGCGCCCGTCTTTTGGTAGTTCTCGCGGAGAGTGATCTGTACGAAGCCGCGCCCGTAGAAGCGCTGCCCATTGACGTCAGGCAGCGCGTAGTTGGCTCGCGCCGACTTTCCGGACTTGGCCGCCCTGTCGGCGAGCAGCTTTCCGATGGCCCGCTCGCGGCACCCCTCATCAGAGCCACAGCGCGGCGCTTCGCGCACTGGCTCAAAGGTGCCCATCGATTCCCGCCTGACCGTTCCCAACACGAAGGCGAGGCGATTTGCGTCGGCATCTCCGAACTTTTCCCAGCTATCGAGGAGATGATTGAGGCCCGCCTTCATTGGCTCCGAAAGCAATGTCTTGCCTTTAGTTACTGCTGCCGTGCCTTCATCATTTATCTCATAGTTTTGCAGGACGGCGCACTTGTCGAAGAACCAGGCGCGATCCGCTTTGAACGGTGCACAGAATGAGGTGCCGGGAATCGCGCAGGCAAGTAGCGCAGCCATCGGTAGTCTCTTGACTAGGCCATGGCGTGCAATCGCCTTTGCTGCTATGCGAGTCATGTTCACCTTTCCTCCCGGGGCAGCATGGTTGCTGATTTGCGTGAAGCTAAGCCATCGTGGCACCGTCGTCAATCCTGGCAACGATAGGCAGCGCCTGGAGATGACGTGTGCGCGTTGCCGATTTCGAGCAGGTTGACCGATCCCAGTGGGACGACTCCAGTTGGTCGCGTCGCCAGGCTTGGTGTTACGAAGTATGGCTGACTGCCATGAGCCAGTGGACCATGCTCTTCGAGGCTCCCAGCGTCGCTTTGAGGGTGCCTGTCGTTCACAAAGACCTTCGACGTTCCACGAACTAGGGGTTGCAGCTTCTTCGAAGAAAACTGAATATTTGGGAACTCGCGAATGCAAATCGCCAAGCGGGGCTTTTCCATCAGAACGCGTACAGGGAGTGGGCGATGAAGATTGATGAGGCGTATGCGAGCTTGAACTTGATTCAAGACTTCATTGCTCCGGGCAGCTCGAACCGGCCGGGGCAAAAATTAGTTCCTAGGTTTATCACGGTTCACAACACTGACAATGCCAGCAGCAATGCTAATGCGGCTGCCCACGCGAAGTATCAAAAGGGCGCTGACGCTCGCGCTCGAAAAGTTTCGTGGCATTTCACCGTCGATGACAAAGCAGCTTTTCAAAGCGTTCCAACAAATGAAGTGGCGTGGCACGCGGCATCTTCGCAAGGTAACGGTAGCAGCATTGGTGTCGAAATATGTATGCATCCGGAGATGAACGTTTCCGACGCATATAACAAAGCGGCACTGCTCATTGCGCTTTTGGCAAAGCGATCCAACATCCCCCTGCCGGCTGGCATCGTTCAGCACCATCATTGGTCGGGCAAACATTGCCCGCGCGTTTTGCGAGACAAGCCCGGAGGATGGGAGTCGTTCGTCCAATCTGTGGTTATTGCTCACAATGGACTCGAAGAGATCGAAGCTATCGATCTTCAGGCTGGGCACGATCATGACCACGGCGATGCAGCGGACCCTGTTGAATCGCCTGATGAATGGCGCGGTGATCACAAGGTTATCGCTAGAAAAGGCCTTCGGCTTAGGTCTGGACCAGGAACTGATTTCAGCACGATAACTATCTTGCCTTTTGGAACATCGGTAAAGGTACTGTCTCGCATGGCTGACTGGGTTCAAGTGCAGATAGATCCAGGCGAAGGCGCGGATGGCTTCGTTCACTCCGCATTTGTCGATCCACTGGGGTGATTACTGTCCCTCGGGACCTTGGAATTTATTCCAGAAGGGAGAGGCTATGCAGACGGCAGTTAATGTGGTGCACGTTCAGTCTGTTGTAAGCGTGCTAATGCTAGTTGGCGTTTTGGTCGCCTCGACTCTTTTCCAACAACGGGCAACTAAGCAGTACCGCAGGCTTCTCGATGAGATGGCACCCAGAGTAAAAAGTACAGAAATATTTCTGTCAGCTGAACGTTATTTCAAGCGCCGAGAGTGCGAAAACGTTTTCACATCAGGTCCACATGCTCTTCCAGTTTGGTTGCTGATATTCGTGGTGACGGCATGTTCAATCGGGACGTACTTTGGAGCCGTATTTTACGGAGAAAAGGGTGTGGATCCGGTGCCAAGTTTTGTCTTAGGCGGAGCCTATGCCATCGATCCTGCAGGTGCAATCGAAAATTTACATAGATACCAGGCAGGTACGGCTTTCATAGGCTCTATGGCTTTCTTGGGTGCGTATCTCTGGGTCATCGGTCAGGTTGTCAATCGTATTGATAATAATGACATGAATCCGTCGACATATTATTTTCTCTCGATCCGGATCTTGACTGCTTGCCTCGTCGCAGCGCTGGCTCGTCACATTATTGAGGGCATTCCGCTTCTTCGAGGATTTGTTTACTCCGAAGGGGGCAAAGACGCCGAGTTTCCTGTAGGACTGGCAATCTTTGGATTTCTTATCGGCTGGAACCCTGCGCTATGGATTCAAGAAACTCTTCTAAGGATCGGTGACCTGATCAAAACTCAGATTCCATCTCAGCGTTGGCCGCAGAAGCAAGACTTGCCGTTGAATCTTACGCTATTGATGTTGCAAGGGATGGTTCCAGACAAGATTGATCGGATGAATGAGCTAGATATTGAGAATTGTCAAAAAATGGCGAGTGAGAATCCGATCATTCTTTGGATTCGAACCGCTTATACATTGGAACTCATCCTTGACTGGATCTCACAGGCGCAGCTTGCCATCCGATTTGAGGGAGATACGTTCTATAAGCTCAGGGCTGTCGGGATTAGGGACATTTTCAGCTATGGTGCAGCAATTTCGAATGAACAATCGCTAGATGCCATTTCAGAGAAGATTGGCGTTCCAAAGTCAATCCTCCTTAGTCACGCAAGTTCAATGTTGACATGCCCAGCATGCGGGCGCCTCAAAGCGCTTCGCATGGCCTTGCTGCCAGAAGCTACGAATAAATCAGTTGGCCAGCTAAACGAAAAGGATTGCGATAGCGCAGGCTGTTGTGGGTGAGAAGAAGTTGTCGGCTGAATGGCCCCCAACTTTCCAATAGGAAATTGCCAGATTAGGATTTTTCGCGAGCATCTTATACAAGAAAATATATCTTGTGTGCATTCATCATCACTAAACGGAGGTACAGAATATGCGGCATAAAACCAATTATCTTTTGATGGGGATTTTGACGCTCACGCTCGTTACGAGCGGATGCACGACAATACAACTTGTCTCAAATTACGATGAGACCATTGATGGTCAAGCTCAACAAGTGCAAAAGAAGTTCGATACGTATTTCATTTCTCTTCAGGCGGCTAAGGGCGACGATTTGAAATACAAATCTCAACAAAAGCTTTACCAGGAGCTACTTGCTGATCTTAATGCAATGAGCATCCGCGCCAGTGGTATTTACAAAAACAAAATAACGATAGAACAGATCGATTTGGCGAAAGAGAATTTGGCTTACTTAGTTCTTCTGCATAAACAATGCATAACGACCCCGCTAACAGATAGTCAAAAAGAAAAAGTAAGAACTAATGGCATAGACTTGTCCTTGGACTGCAGGGTTGACAATGGGGCTACAGAAAATGTGCCGGATAGAGGCGACATTGCTATAAATCGATTTGTTGTGGCGCCCATTCAATCGTTGTTCAATCAACATATTGGCGCAGTTATGGCGCTTGAGTTGGCTAAGAAGCGCGGCGAAAATCAGTCAAAGTAAAGGGGTGAGAAAATGGCTAATATAGACGTTCAGCAAATACTTCCTGGAATGATCGCTGCAGCTAAGGGCGTTTTTGACCAGAAATGGCCAGTGATTCAGGACTATGCAGGGCCTGAATTTGAAAAACTGGCAAGGACACTTGTGCAAATTGAGACGTTGAAAATAAGTGGACAAATTGGTGCTGCCGAAGCAAGCGTTCTTTTTGAGATGCAAAAGAACACGGCTAGAGCAGTAATGCTTGCGCTTAAAGGGATGTCCCTTCTATTGGTGGAGGGAGCAATCAATGCGGCATTGGGGGCCGTTAAGGATGTCATTAACACGGCACTTGGCTTCGTTCTCCTTTAGGGCCGATCACTGCGCCCCGCATAGGTCTTGGCTCGGTGGCCTGCAGGGTGCGGTGAGTCGACTGACAGACTTGAAACGGTTGATTTATAAATTATCGTGATGTTTTATAAATTAGCTTGACTTCTTTCAGGGCGGCTCACCACCCAAGCCGGGCGAGATCTCCTTGTCCCATCACGGCGTGCTTTTCCTCGACGAGTTGCCCGAGTTTCCCCGCGCCGCTCTGGAGGCGTTGCGTGAGCCGCTGGAAACTGGCCACATCACCATCTCACGCGCGGCCCGGCGCCATGATTTCCCGGCACGCTTCCAGTTGGTGGCCGCCATGAATCCTTGCCCCTGCGGGCACTTGGGCAATCCGCTCAAGGCCTGCCGCTGCACGCCAGACCAGGTCACGCGCTACCAGGGCAAGCTCAGCGGCCCTTTGCTGGATCGGGTCGACGTGCAGGTGGAGGTGCCAGCCGTGTCGCCCGACATCCTGGCCCAAGCCCCTGATGGCGAAGCGTCGGCGCTGGTGGCCGAACGAGTGGCCCAGGCACGGCAGCGCCAGCTGGACCGGCAAGGCTGCCTCAATGCCGTGCTGGATGGTGCCGGGCTTGACAGCCTGGCCATGCCCGATCCGGCCGCCATGGCCTTTCTGCAAAGCGCCAGCGCGCGCCTGGGGTGGTCGGGGCGGGGGTTTCACCGCGTCCTGCGGCTGGCCCGCACGATCGCCGACCTGGCCGAATCCGACGCCATCGGGCTGGCCCACGTGGCTGAAGCCATCCAGTACCGGCGTGTGGTGCAGGCGCCGTGATCCATGGCCCTGGTTTTGGAGGATCATGTGGCGCTTGATGGATTGGCTCCAAGGACACACACATGAAAACTGCGTTGATCACAGGTGGCAACAGCGGCATTGGCAAGGAAACGGCGCGTGCGCTGGTGGGCTTGGGCTGGCGGGTCTTGATCGCAGCGCGCGATGCGGCCAAAAGCCGTGCGCTTGTGGAGTCGATCCGCGCCGCCAACCCCCGCGCCGAGATCGACTGGTTGGCGGTCGACCTGTCGGATTTCAATGGAATCCAGGCCTTTGCCAACGAGGTGTCTCGCCGCCTGCCGGTGATCGACGCGCTGGTGTTGAACGCCGGCTTGTACACGCGCCAATTGACCACCAATCACGCAGGCATCGAGCTGATGTTCGCCACCACGCACCTGGGGCATTTTTTGCTGACCCACCATCTGCTGCCCAATGTGCGCGCCTCCCGCGATGGGCGCATCGTGGTGAGCAGCTCGGTGGCCCATTGGATGGGTGGGCGGATGGACCTTGGCACCATGAACAAGCCGTCTCGCAGCCAGGCTTTGCAGTGGGCGCCCTTCAAGGCCTATGGCCGTTCCAAGCTGGCCAACATGCTGTTTGTGCGTGAACTGGCCAAGCGACTGCAAGGCACGTCGATCAAGGTCAACGGCTTCCACCCGGGCGGCATCAAGAGCGACTTCTGGCGTGACACGCCGGGCTGGGTCACGGCGCTGGTCGATCCCTTCCTGGTGTCAGAGGCCAAAGGTGCCAAGACCCAGATTCACCTGGCCTCGCACGAGGGCCTGAGCGCCACGGGCGAGTACTGGTCGGCCCGCAAGGTGCGCCGGGGCAGTCCTGCCAACCGTGATCCCGCCTTGAGCCGCCAGCTTTGGCAGTACAGTGAACAGGTGTTCGGGATCACCCATTTTGGCCAACCGGCCATGGTGGCCCCTCAAATGAAAGCCGGTTGATCATGGTGACAAGCAAGCAATCTTTCGTGGCACTGCTGTTGGCAGCGGTGTGTTCGGTCAGCGTGGGGCAAGAGCCGCTGGTGCAGGTCAACGATGCCTGGGTTCGGCAAGCGGTCAAGGGGCAAAGCGGCACGGGGGGGTTCATGACGCTGACCAGCCGCGTGCCGCTCACCCTGGTGGGTTTTCGATCGCCGGTCTCAGCGTCGGCTGAACTGCATGAGATGAGCATGCAAGGTGATGTGATGCGCATGCGCGCCATCGACGCTTTGCCCCTGCCTGCCGGGCAGCCCGTGGCGTTGCAGCCGGGGGGGCATCACCTGATGCTGATGGGGCTCACGCGGCCCCTGTCTGTGGGAGATCACCTTGTGTTGACCTTGAAGCTGCGCGACGGCAAGGGCCAGATCATCAAACAGACCATCCGGGTGCCGGTGCTGGCCACCGCGCCAGCCGCCGCGACCGCCAGCCAGCCTCACTGATCTTCCAGGCGGCGAGGCGGATAAGTGTCCCAGCCATGGCAGCCGGGGCACTGCCAGAAGTAATGCTGGCTTTCAAAGCCGCAAGCGGCACAACGGTAGCGCTGCAAGGGCTTGGCGGCCGTGGCCAAGGCATCCTGCAGGCGTTCTATTTCAGGCACGGTCAATGGCACGCCGGTGCTGAGGCTTTCGCGGATCACCCCTTGCGCGGCCGATAGCGAGGGCTGGTTGCTCAGGTGGGTGATGAGGCGTTGGCGCCGCAGGCTCGGCTCGTCTTGCAGGCGATTGAGCGCCGACAGCAGATCCACCGAGGGCGCTTGCTTGTACAAGGCCTCCAGCCTGGCCAGCGCCTCGGCCACGCCATCGCTGGCTTGCGCGCTGGTGGCGTAGTCTTGTGCCACCAGTGAGAACGCCTGCGGTTGCAGCGCCATCAACTCGTCCCACACCTTCAAGGCGGCGGCATGCTGCCCCTGGCGCACCAGGCGGTGCCCTTGCATGACCAGCGGGCGCGCGGCTTGAGGCGCGGCTTCGCGGGCGCGGACCAGGGCCTGTTCGGCTTCATCATGGCGTCCCCGGGCATCGGCTTCATGCGCCACTTCACACCAGTGGTGGGCCATGCGTTGAGCGAATGAGCCGGTGCCGGCGGCTTCCAGTTGGCGGGCTACCTCGATGGCCGGGTGCCAGTTGCGTGAGCGCTCGTGCAAGGTGAGCAAGGCCAGTCGGGAGTCGGTGCTGAAGGCCGTGCCTTCCAGTGCCTTGAAGGCCGTCTCGGCGCGGTCGAACAAGCCGGCCTTCAGGAAGTCCTGGGCCAGGGCGTGCTGGGCGCGTTCACGGTCATCGCGTCGCAAATCACCGCGCGCCAGCAGGTGTTCGTGAACGCGGATGGCCCGCTCGTACTCACCACGGCGGCGGAACAGATTGCCCAGTGCAAAGTGCAGGTCAGACGTGTTCGGATCTTGCTGAACGGCTTCGATGAAAGCGTCAATGGCTTTGTCCTGCTGCTCGTTGAGCAAGAGGTTCAGGCCTTTGAAATAGGCTTGCGGCGAGGCGCTGTCTTCGCGCTTGAGCTGGCGCAGGTCCAGGCGCGAGGCCACCCAGCCCAGCAAAAAAAAGCCAGGCAGGGCCAGCAGCAGCCATTGCAGGTCAAATTCCATGGGGATGCGTGCGGCGTTGAGTGATCACTTGCCGGGCTTGCGCGGGGCGGGCATGTCGGGCGGGTGCGGCAACTCGGCGGGCATGGTGGAGTGGCCACCCGATCGGCTGTTGGCGTGGGTGGCGACCGGGGCCTGGACCACGGTTTTTTCCGGCAACAGGTGCAGGCGTTGGCGGGCATCGCGGCGATGCCGCCACCAACTGGGCACCATGGCGAGCACACCCACGGCACACCCCAGGCCAAACACCGCCAGGACGATGAAGACCATCGGGGCCTGCGAGCGGTAGCCCCAGAACCATTGCAACTCGACGAGGTGCATGTTGTTCAGGGCAAAGGCAAACAAGACGAAGAACACCAGGCCACGCAACAACCAGGTCAATAAGCGCATGGGTTGCCTCAGGCTTTCCGGATGAGGGCCTCGGCCTCGACGGCCGATGGGGTGATGTCTGCGACTGGTGCTTCGCCCCGGGCGTCCACCGCTTCTCGCAGGGCCTTGCCAGGCTTGAAGTGGGGCACCAGTTTTTCAGGGATCAGCACCTGCTCGCCCGAGCGCGGATTGCGGCCCATGCGGGGCGGACGGCGGTTGATCGAGAAGCTGCCAAAGCCCCGGATCTCGATGCGGTGACCATGGGCCAGCGCCTCGGACATCGCGTCAAGGATGGTCTTGACGGCGAACTCGGCATCACGCTGAGTCAGCTGGCCAAAACGCTCGGCCAAGCGGGCCACTAGATCGGAACGGGTCATGAGGGTGTCACGTCAAAAGATCGGGGGCTGTGATGAAAACACGCGGGTCGGGAAAGACAACAGGGTGTGCTCATCACAACCCCCACCGGGGCCTTCTTGAGAAAAACTCGAAAAGAAACTCGGTGGGGATGGATGGTCTCAGAGAAACGGGATCAACCGTTGTTCTGGTCCAACTTGGCCTTGAGCAAAGCGCCCAGGCTGGTGGTGCCGGAGCCTTCCTTGGCATCGGCGACGTTCAGACGTTGCAGAGCTTCTTGCTGCTCGGCGCTGTCCTTGGCCTTGACCGACAGTTGCAAGGAACGGGTCTTGCGATCCACGTTGATGATGACGGCGGTGACTTCGTCGCCTTCCTTCAGCACGTTGCGGGCATCTTCCACACGCTCGCGGGCGATTTCGGAAGCACGCAGGTAGCCGGTGACGCCTTCGGTCAGTTCGATCTCGGCACCCTTGGCGTCGACGGTCTTGACCTTGCCGGTCACGGTCATGCCACGGTCATTGACCGAGGTGTAGTTCGTGAACGGATCGGAATCCATCTGCTTGATGCCCAGGGAGATGCGCTCGCGCTCGACGTCGATGGCCAACACGATGGCTTCGACTTCCTGGCCCTTCTTGTAGTTGCGCACGGCGGCTTCGCCGGGCTCGTCCCAAGACAGGTCGGACAGGTGAACCAGGCCATCGATGCCTGCGGCCAGACCAACGAACACGCCGAAGTCGGTGATCGACTTGACGGGGCCCTTGACCTTGTCGCCGCGCTTGAAGTTGACGGCGAAGTCGTCCCAAGGATTAGGCTTGCACTGCTTCATGCCCAGGGAGATGCGACGCTTGTCTTCGTCGATTTCCAGGACCATGACTTCCACTTCGTCGCCCATGTTGACGATCTTGTTGGGGGCCACGTTCTTGTTGGTCCAGTCCATTTCGGAGACGTGCACCAGGCCTTCGATGCCGGGTTCGATCTCGACGAATGCGCCGTAGTCAGCGATGTTGGTGACCTTGCCGAACAGGCGGGTCGAGGCGGGGTAGCGACGCGAAACGCCGACCCAAGGATCGTCGCCCATTTGCTTCAGACCCAGCGAGACGCGGTTCTTCTCGGCATCGAACTTCAAAACCTTGGCGGTCAGTTCCTGACCAACCGTCACGACCTCGGAAGGGTGACGGACACGGCGCCAGGCCATGTCGGTGATGTGCAGCAGGCCATCGATGCCGCCCAGATCAACGAAGGCACCGTATTCGGTGATGTTCTTGACCACGCCATTGATGATGGCGCCTTCGCGCAGCGTCTCCATCAGCTTGGCGCGTTCTTCGCCCATCGAAGCTTCAACCACAGCACGGCGTGACAGCACGACGTTGTTGCGCTTGCGGTCCAGCTTGATGACCTTGAATTCCATGGTCTTGCCTTCGTAAGGACTCATGTCCTTGACGGGGCGGGTGTCCAGCAGCGAGCCGGGCAGGAAGGCGCGGATGCCATTGACCAGAACGGTCAGGCCGCCCTTGACCTTGCCATTCACAGTGCCGATGACGAATTCGCCGGAGTCCAGTGCGGTTTCCAGCGACATCCACGAGGCCAGGCGCTTGGCCTTGTCGCGCGACAGGATGGTGTCGCCATAGCCGTTTTCGACGGCGTCCACGGCCACCGAGACGAAGTCGCCCACTTGGACTTCGAGCTCGCCTTGGTCGTTCTTGAACTCTTCGATTGGCACGTAGGCTTCTGACTTCAGGCCTGCGTTGACCACGACGAAGCTGTGTTCGATGCGCACCACTTCAGCAGTGATGACTTCGCCCGTGCGCATGTTGGAGCCCTTCAGGGACTCCTCGAACATGGCGGCGAAAGAATCTGCGCCCGAATAGGCGGCGGTTTGTGCTTGAGACATTGAGGATTTCCTGTGCCGGCTTGGGGCCAGCGGTGCGGCTTCATCGACAGGAACGACGAAGCACGGTTGGGTTGAGAACATGACACCCTGGCTTGCACAGTACAAAGGCAAACCCTGGCGAAAACCAAACCTTCACCGGGCGGTGAAGGCTGAGTGTCACAGCCTTAAATCGGCTTCACGTCATTGACAACACTGGCTTTGACGTGAGGCCACCCGTCGACCCACCATCCCAACACTGTTTCGGCCGATTGGTCGCTGGTCAGTGCGGAGTTGTCGAGTTTTCGGGCATCTGGTGCAGGGACGAGGGGCGACACGGCGCGGGTGCGATCCCGCAGGTCGCGCGACTCCAGGTCCGCGCAGATCTCATCAAGGTTAGCAGAAAACCCCTTTGAAATCAATTGGTTATATCGGCGCTCGGCCCGTTCTTTAACGCTTGCGGTCAAAAAGACCTTGAGCGCGGCATCCGGGAAGATCACCGTGCCCATGTCGCGGCCATCGGCCACCAGACCGGGCAGGCCCCTGAAACTGTGCTGCAGATCGACCAGCGCCTGGCGCACGCCTGGAATGGCGGAAATGCGCGAAGCCATTTGCCCGGCGGCCTCCTGGCGCAAGTCCTCGCTCACTTCCTTGCCATTCAGCCACACATTGTGCTGTTCGAAGTGCAGCGGAATGTGGGTGCCGATCTGGCGCGCGATTTGGGTCACGGCCTCCTGGTCGTCGGGGTCGATGCCCTTTTCAACGACCATCAGCCCGGTCACACGGTAGAGCGATCCCGAATCCAGGAACTGGTAGCCCAGGCGGGTGGCCAGGTTGCTGGCCAGCGTGCCCTTGCCCGAGGCGGAGGGGCCATCGACCGTGATCACGGGGATCAGGGCGGGATGGGTGTCGGCCACCTGGAACAGCGTTTCGAAATAATCCGGGAAGGTTTTGCCCACACAGCGCGGGTCTTCGATCCGAACGGAAATGGGCCGGCCGGGCGTGGCGGTAGGCGCCAGCGGGTTGAGCGCCGCCAGCGAGAAGCACATCGCCATGCGGTGGTCGTCGTAGGTGTGGATGCTGGCGTGCTGCCAGGTGAGGGGGGGCGTCACCTCGATGAAGTCTTCGCCCTCGACCACGGTGGCACCCAGCTTGCGCAACTCGGTGGCCATCGCGGCGATGCGGTCGGTTTCTTTCACGCGCCAGCTGGCGATGTTGCGCAGGCGGGTCGTGCCGTGGGCATACAGGGCCATCACGGCCAGGGTCATGGCCGCGTCGGGGATGTGGTTGCAATCCAGGTCGATCGCCTTGAGGGGCCAGGCGCCCCGGCTCACTTCCAGCCAGTTGGGGCCGCTGGTGATCTGGGCGCCCATGGCCTGCGCGGCCTCGACGAAGCGGATGTCACCCTGGATGGAGTCTGCGCCCACGCCTTCGATGCGCAGCGGCTGGTCGGTGGCAGCCAGTGCGCCCGCCGCGATGAAATAAGACGCCGATGAGGCATCGGCCTCGACGTGGATCTCGCCGGGCGATTGGTAGCGGCTGCGCTGCGGGATGACGAAGCGTTCCCAGCCCTGGCGTTGCACCTGGATGCCAAAGCGCGCCAGCAGGTTGAGCGTGATCTCGATGTAGGGCTTGGAGATGAGCTCGCCCTCGACCTCGATGGTCA
>NZ_JAUSAR010000199.1 GCF_030652515.1 Aquabacterium sp.
GGACAGGCCCAAGCCCAGAGCGAGCATGGCCAGCGCCGAGGCCACACGCCAGCGCTTGTGCGGGGGCTTGTTGGCGTCACTGTCGTTTGATTGACGGCTTTGCTGGCCGTTCAACTGGGCAGAGGGGCGAACAGGGGTGAAGGGATGGATGATGGCTGTGCGCATGGGACTCTCCTGGCTGGGGTGCGCGTCAAGGCCTGACGCAGGCGGGGGCGATCCTGCGAACGTGAAGGCACGTTTCAGGAGGGGGATGCGGTGGGCAATAGGGTTCATGAGCGAGGTTCGTTGGCATGTGCTGGGGAGTCATCGGATGGGGGCGTGAACACGACCTCAACGCGACGATTGCGAGCACGGCCTTCGGGTGTGTCATTGCTGGCGATGTAGCAGCACAGGCCCCGGGCGTCGATGCGGATGTCATCTGGTAGCGAGGGGCTGACCCGCTTGATGTGATCTCGAACAGCACCAGCCCGTGCCAGCGCGATGGCCTGATTGGGCGCATCGGGGCCGACGTTGTCGGTGCGTCCTACGATGAGCACGCGCCCGGCACGTCCCAGGTCTCTGGCGGCGTTGTTCAGCAAAGTCCGGTGTGCAGGGGTCAGCACTGCACTGTCGGTTGCAAACGCCAGGATCAACACCTGAGGCTTGCGCGCAGGAATGGGCTGGGCCGTCTCGGCTGGCTTGATGGGTACGACAAGTTCAATCGGGCCAGCTTCACTTTGCGTCGAAGACTGTGACCTTGCGGGTGCCACGGCCAGTGTTTTGGGCGTGGTGGTGGGGCAATCGGGCGTCATGCATTGAGCGAAGTACGCCTCCCGCCCACGCTCAATTTGAGCGATGTGTGAGGCATTTGCCTTGGCTTGCGGTGTCGCATTCGAATGGCCCTGCTTGGTGGTCAGGGTGCAAGACGAGAGGGCAAACAGAATCACCGCTGCCGAGGCGCTGGTCATGGCGATGTCCTGTACGCGTGTCATGGCGACACCCGAGCGGCAAGGATGAAGAGGGGCAGCTTTGCGTCTGAGCGCCTTTGTGGCCGCACTGCGGTTGCCTGTGCGGACTGGATTGCCGAGGCGGGCAACTGCCGATAGACCTTCCAGGCATAACGCCTGCGTGCGTTCAGGCAGGCCGTGCCCTTGAGTTGGGTGCAGGCGGCGTTGTAGGCCCCCACACCATCCCAGCTCAGGCCCTGCCTGGCCAGGGTTTGGGCGAGCAGCCAGGCGCCCACATGGATGTTCGTGCAGGGGCTGTACAGGTCGCTCTCAGAGATGCCGAATCGTGCCAGCGCAGGCAGGTTCGAGCTGTTGATCTGCATCAGCCCGATGTCGTAGCTGCCCGTGCGTTGGCGGTGGCTGAGGTTGAGCGCTTTGGGATTGAGGTGCGACTCGACCTTGGCAACGGCATACAGCAGTTGCGATGAAACGCCATATCGTTGTGCCGCCTCATCCCAGCAAGCCTGGGCGTGTGCCGACAGGCTCAGCGGCGCAAGACATACAGACAAGAGACCCCATTGCATGGCGCACTCCCAACAAGACAGATGGGCCCGCCAATGCACCTCGCAAGGCGGGACTGACTGGGTGAGACCGGCACGGTGCCGATCCAGGTCTTGTTCAGGTCAGCCGTGGTTGGACGGCCATGGCGTGGTCAGGGCAGGTGAATCGCTTGGAGATTCTTCATGCCATGTGCTGGTCAGAGCGCTGGGTGGCCGATGGCATCAGCGGGTCTGCGTGACGTGTTCTGCACGAAAGCGCTGTGCCATGTTGATGCGAGCTTGTTGCAGGACGCTGGCGCCGGTCTCATCCGCCTGCTGACACAGCGCCACGCAGGCGGTGGTCAAGTGATCGAGTTGAAACTTCGGATTGGGGTGCCGGTTGGCGGGTGAGCGCTGCAACTCAAGGAGCAAGTCGTACTGCGGTCGCCACAGGGCTTCCCGACGGCGAGGCGTGTTGGGCGATCGGGCCACGAGGTCGGTCCCGAGAAAACCGAAGACCTGCCTTGCCGCTTCGGGGCTGGAGAAGATCAGGGAGACGCAGGCACTGATCAGGTCAGGAAATCGAAAGATCGGACCGACGTTGCGATCGGACTTGAGCACGCCATAAAGCCAGACATGTTCTTCTAGCCACAGCCGAGTTTCGATGACGTCTGACGGCAGGGCTTCCACTGTTGCGGGGTGTCGAGAGTCCTGAAATCCGGGCGATGCAGCGGTGAGCATGGTGCGTACCTCTGTTTTCTGAATCGGAATTTGCTCGGGTGAGCGCATGAGTACAGATTAGGGCCCGGGTGCGGCATGGTCACGGGTGAATGCGGGCTTTGTCATGGGGATTTCGGCTCCAGTTCATGGCGAGTACTGACGCGGCACGGCCAAGATGGACGAGTCCCATTTACGCGAGCTAAAAAAAAGCCCGCCGATCAGCGGGTGATCAGCGAGCGCAAGACGCATCGCTGTCATCACGGTGCGCCTCCGGCTCAGGGAGGAAAAGCCGGGCCGAGGTACGAACCAGCGGCCCGTTAATGATACTGGTCTTCACCCAAACAGGCATTGACATCCTGGGGGACCTGCTCCCGGATCACGTGTTGCCACCTGCATCTGGCCAACTTTCCGGGTGAAGTTCGACAAGTTGCCGCAATGTGCGTCAGGCGAGGTGATCAGCGGGTGAGGCAGCCAGGCAAAGAATCACCATGTGATGGATGTAGGTGCCGATGTCGGCAACGGCGTGCGCTTTGTCAATGATGAAGAACACTTCTCCTTCTTTTGGCAGGTCGTGCCACGCGCTTGTATCGAACATGTTGTGGTGGAACTTGTCTCCTACGGCGAATGCCTGAAACGTGCTGCCAGCTTCGATTTGCGCAACCGGGTCATTGCGCATGGATCGAATCCGGATCTCCAGAGCGTGGATGACGGGCTTTAAACTCTTCATTTGAATTCCTGGGTAGCAGAGAGACGCCCATTGTTGGTTGCCGCATCAGCTGCCTTTCGGGCTGTTTTCCGAATCGGACGGGCATGCCGATCTGTCTGAATTTCAGAGTCATTTGCCCCCGTGTCGGCAGTGCCTACAGCATGCGCGACATCGTCTTGGCGTACGCCGACGTCGCCATCAACCCGAATTTTTGAGCGCGACATGGAAGAAGCGGAACAGATCCTTTTAAACCAAAGCACCTGTGACGAGGTGCTTCGCAAGGTCGGCCGCAATGTGCTGTTGTTTCAGCAGATCGAGGCACTGCTGAAATTTCTCGTGGCCAACCACAGGAGAGATGGCAACACGTCGAATTTCGAGGAGCGTTTGCAACAACGCACTGAGAAAACGCACAAGCAGATGATGGGGAAGTTGGTTGAGCAATTCACCGATGGCATCCTCTCTGACGCGGGCGAGCCAAACGCAGAACCGGAAGAGCAAAACCAGATCTGGATGTCATTCACGTTCACCACATCCGGGGACCGCGAGTTCTACGAGGCTCAACGTGCGGACATGAAGCGCATGGTGGACGAGCGCAACGACCTGATTCATCATTTCATGCCCCGTTGGCAACCGGACTCTCCGGAGAAGATGGGCGAGGCAGCCAAGTACCTCGATGAGCAACGTGCCAGGGTGCTGCCCATGTTTGAACATCTACGATCTGTCTCCAAGGCGCTTATTGATGTCGGGCAGTCCATGGCCGCGTTCATGGCGTCCGAAGAGGGCCAGCGCCACTTCGAGTTGATCCTGTTACAGCACAGCCCTTTGGTTTCGGTTCTGAAAGACGTGGCTGAACATAAGCATCGGGCCGATGGCTGGGCCTACCTTGCCGACGCGGGGCGGATTGCATGGCTGCAGGAGCCCGAGGCTGTGACGCACATGAAGGAACGACAGGGCCATGCCACGCTCAAAAAGTTGGCCGTGGCTTCGGATCTCTTCGATGTTTTTGATGAGCCTTTGCCCAATGGCGGATACCGTACCTTGTACAAGCCAAAGGCCGTCCAAAATATCAAGACCTTCGGTGAAAGTCCCTGACCGCTGTACCCATCAGCGTGCCGATGACTACCGGCACGCAGGGTATGGCAAGAGGATGCAAGGTGATGGGCAGCACAAACGCCAGGACGGTTGCGCAACTGGTCAGGATGGCCAAACTGGCATACAGGGCGAACATCTCCGGGCTGTGGTGCAGGAACTCTTTGGCTTTGACCAGTCGCACAAGGTAGCCATCCGCCGTGGCCGCAGCAGGGAAGGCCATCAACCAAGGGAGCCATTCCAGCAGCATGGCCAGGCGGAAGCTGGCGAGCAGCAGCAGTGCGTCAATCGAGCGGAAGTAGGGGTTGTTGAACAGCCGTTGGTTGACCGAGGCCATTTCTCGCCCGACTGCTGCGTTGACGCCACCCGCAGGGGCCGCGTCCTTGGACGAAGGGACGGGTGATGCTTGACGTGCAGACTCCTGCATGCTCATCGCACGCGACAGCATGCGGGTGCCTGCGTCCTTGCCCCAGAACACCGCCGCATTGGTGTATTCCGTTCGCAGTTGCTCTAAGAACCGTTCTGGCGGGTGGGCGGACGGCACATAGAGAACCAGAACCAGTAGTGCCAGCAGTGACACCACGGCCATCGCCCTGATCATGCGGCTCTCCTGATGGGTTGATGGACCCCTTGCGCATCCGGATCCAGGATGGGGAAGCGGCCCTTGACGATGCGCCCGCCAGACACCGAGGCAAAGTACTGAAGATTGGGCAGTTTGCCCAGGACATCGGCGGGCACCATCTCCTCGAAGCTCTCAGAGAGTTGGCTTGAATAGCTGGTCGAGAAGTCGCCCAGATGGGTGTCCGCGCCATGTCCCAGCCCAACGCGCATCGAATGGATGGCCGTCTTGCCAAAGGTCTCAACAACGAAGTCCTGTGTGGGGCGGTCTTTCGAGCGCAGGGCGATCAGGTTGTTCAGGTTTCCCAGCGCCATGCGTGCTGCCGCTTCGCTGCCCAAGCGTTTGGCCAGATCGGCCAACGTCTGCATCGCGCAGGTGGTGTAGATGCCGCCTTCCGCACCCTTATTGAGGATCTCGATCAGAGGCTGGTTGATGACGTTGGCCACTTCGTCCACAAACAGCGCAATGCGCCGGTAGCCTCCCAGGTTGTAGCGCATGCCCGCCCGTGCGGCTAGGTCCGCCAATGCCAGCGCACCGATGGCCGATGCCACCGAGGGGTCGGGCAGCGAGTCCAGGCACATGTACAGCACATGCCCGCCGCGCTCGATCTTCTCGAAGTTCATGATCGGGCGCATGTCGTTGGCGTCGAACGGGTCGGGCGACAGCGTGCGGCCCAGGTCGCCCGAGGTCAGCATCGACAGCACGGGCAACAGGTTGGCCGTGATTTTCTGGTAATGCTCCCGGTTGTGCCTGAAGGTGCGCACCTGGGCATCGATCACTTTGCTGCGTTGTGACTGGGCAATGTGGTGTTCGTAGTACGCGACGAAAGCCATCAACTCGGTGCTGGCGGCTTCCGATGGGCGCTTCATGTGGCCTCGATGAGCCTCCTGCATCAGCTTCTTCATTTCGGGCAACTCACGCCAGGCGGGCCCCAAGGTTTCCTCATAGAAGCGGCGCAACGAGCCCTCCAGAACGGGCTCGATACCACCCTCGATGTAGCGGGTCAGCTTGGCCAGGTTGGGGCGCTCTTCCAGTTCGACCAGGCCTTGAACGACCACGTTGACCGCATCCCAGCCAAAGGCGGAGAACGCGCCAGCCGTGTCCGGCGGCATGATCGACTGAATGCGGGAGGCAATCTCGGTGGGTTTTTGCCAGTTGAAGGTGAAGTCCAGGCGCACGCCCGCCTCCGGGAATGCAGGGTGGAACTCCATGAAGGTATCGGGTTCACGCCAATCCTGGCAGGCACGCTCGACCACGCGTTTGAGACGACGGCTGTTTTTCGGGTCGATGACGATCACCACGTCGCCGCGCCTGACCGCCTGGGTAATAAGGTTTGCCAGGGCCACCCCCTTGCCTGACTGTGTGGTGCCGACCAGCAGGGTGCCGCCTTCGAAGTTCTGCAAGGGGCGATGTAGCGGCACCTCATGGGGCTCGACGCCGTGTATGTAAGGCAAGCCAATCTCGGCATCTGGTTGGGGTGTGCTGTCATAGCCCAGCAGACTCAGGAGGCGCGGAGATGCCGTGAAGTCGCGGTAGTCGATCTTGGCCAGTTCATACAGACGCTGGGAGTGCACGGGCCGCCACTCGAAGCCGAACCCAAGGAACACGGCGGTTGAATCCTGACACCACCGCGCCTGGGCTTGCGTGCTGATCACCTGAATGGCATGACCAGCCAGAGACGCCCTCAGCACGAGAATGCGCAGCGCCTGCGAGACTCTGAGGGCGCTCATGCCAAGGCAAGCGATGGACAGGGAAAAAGCAAGAACGCGGGGCAATTGGCCGATGGCGCCGACGGCTGTGAAGAACATCAGCGCGATGCCCCAGGCAAGACCTGCGTAGGCCTCGTAGGCGTGACGCCATGGCATCTCGTAGTGGCGGATGGGCATGTCACCCGCCCCGAGCCTCTGGCGAGGCAAATGCTTCTATGTCCACGCCGCTGATGAAGCGCGGGGCTATGGTCAAACCCACGGTCGGTGTGCCATTGAAATCTCTTGATGTGGTGGGTGGACCTTTGCCCTGGGCGCGAACCAGCATGTGCACATCCGACAGGGCGCGCAGGGCCATAGACGGTTGAATGCTGCGTCGCTCGAATTCGTGCAGAGGCACAAACACCCCCAATGCGACAGTGCAACACTGGGCGGGTCCCGCACCTGTGTTCATGGAGTTGACCACCTCGGTCAACGCGTCGCGCACCACGGGGTTGAGGCGCAGCGGTGCTTGAAGGCCAATCGTTGCTTGCTCAGTTTTTGGGGCGTCGCTTGTCGATGCTAAGGCAGATGGAGAGGCTGTTGGCAAAGGTGCCGCTTCGCCTTGAGTGTCTTGGTTATTCGAAGCTTGTTGGTTTTGCTCGGCGTTGCCAGGGATGAGCGAGAGCTGGGTGCCTGGCGGGCCATCCGGTATAGGTTGTGGTGCGACCGGTTCGGCTGCTTGCGCTGATGGAGGGTTGTTGCGTGGGGAGCTTGTGAGGCTCTCCACCAGAGGGGGCGGTAACGGGTCATGCCCTGCGAACAGGATGGCTACTGAGGATAGTTTCACTGCTTCGATCTTGGCCTTGCCGCCTGGTGGTTGGATGAGCCAGGTCGGGCTTCCTGCTGACGTGGGTTCGAAGACCCCGGCCAACAGGAGCACTTCCATGATGGTCTTTGGTGCTTTCGGGATGCCTGGCAACTGTGCGGTGTCCAGCAGCTTCTGGATGTCTTCTGCAGCGCTGGGCCAGGCCAAGAACAGGCCATCGGGGCCGAACCAGACGCGAGATTTCTCGCGATTGGCCTGCCATCCGGCGTTGGAGCCCGCGAGATGCCTCAGTGCGTCAACCAGGTAGCGTTCCAGGTGCGAGCCGCGTTGTTGTGGTGTGTTGGGCGTGCTGTAGCGGTCGGCGTTGGCCAGCAGGTTGCGGTCGACCACCAGAGCCAGAGAGCGGCGGACCAACTCGTCCAGCACGTTGTGATCTCGATACTGCGAAATGCCGCTGACGCTGGCCATGAGGTGGGGCACGATGACCGTGTTGTCTTCTGCCAGGTATTGCATGACCGCTGGTGGCACGACATGGGTCAGCGTGAACACGCCCAGGCTGCGTGTCTCGATGGCTTGTGGGCGCCAGCGCAAGAAGTAGCGGTCCGCTTGTCGCTCCATCAGCCAATCACTCAGGGACAGAAGGTAGGCTGGCCACACATCGCCTGGGGCGTTGGTCACGATGATGTGACTGAGCACCCGGTGGGCCTCGCAGCAAAGCCCCGCGACGAAGGTTGCCAGGCGCCAGCGCGGCTCCAAGTGGCGGCGTGCCGATATGGTGGAGCGACCGGAGAATATGTGCGCGTCTGTGCCCTGCAGGCTGAAGAAGCTGACTTCCATGCCCAGGCGCAACAGGCCGCCAGGGGTGCAGAAGTAGTTGTTTGATGTGGCTGGCAGCAGGTGTACTAGGTTGGCGTATCGTCTGATAAGTGACAGGATGGTTTGTTCGAACTCGGTACGGTCAGACCCATGGCAGAGCTTGATGCGGGCGATCAGGTCATCGTTTTGCGACAGCAGAGCATCAATGGGCAGGGCCTCGAAGCCGGGATCTGACGATGCAAAAGTGCTGTGTGGCAGAGACGGGGCAAGCATGGTGGTCCATTGCAGATGACCCATTCATTTGGTCACCATGCGTTGCCGTGCGCACCTCAAAATGTCATCTGTTCATCTGGGCTTTCGCCATCGAGACTTGACTAAAGAGGAGCAATTTCGGATCAGTGCGATGGGCGTCGATCCGTCTGATGCCTTGGCCTTGACTCTGAATGCAACGACGGAGATCCAGGCACTTTGGTCAGGTAGCCAAGGAGCTTGCAATGTAGGATGTTGGCATCCAAACTCGGCGATCGCCAAACACTGCAATCATGACTACGTATCAAGAACTACTGGCCCAGAAAGCCGCCCTGGAAAAGCAGGCTTCGGAGCTGGACAGGCAATTGCAGGATGCCCGCAAAGCTGAGCGAGCTGGTGTGATTGACCATATCAAGCAACTGTTGGCCGCCAATGGTTTGACTGTGGCAGACCTGGGGTTGAAGGCCGGTGTGGCGATCCGCCCTAGTGCTGCAGCAGGAAGCAAGGTCGCCCCAAAATATCGCAACGTTGACACAGGCGAGACCTGGAGCGGACGGGGACTTCAGCCTAAGTGGATCAAGGCCGCTTTGGCCGCTGGCAAGACCCTGGATCAACTGAAAGTAGGCTGATTTCAAGGCCATCGGTTCAGGAGGCAGTGGCAGGTGCGGTCGCCATCCCGTGCTTGGGAAATGAGGCCTGGAGCCGAGGGTCGCAACTGTAGCGCTG
>NZ_JAUSAR010000203.1 GCF_030652515.1 Aquabacterium sp.
AGAAGCTAGCCAGCATCGAACTGGAGGCAGGCAGGGCGGCTTTGAAGGCCCAGGAGTTGGCGCACCGCTTTGGCCTGGTCGGTGAGGTGCCTTGTGCAGGCACCGATCTGCAAGGGCAATGCAAGCTGCTGGGGGATGCGCATGAAGCCCAGACCCTGATGCCCAGCGCACAAGGCCAGATAGGTCGTCTGGCACAGGACAAGGCCCTGGCAGAACAGGAACTGTCCCTGATCCGCCATCGGTACGAAGAACTGTCCCTGGCGCCGCAAGCGCTGGCTCGGGCCGAACGCTTGGTCGATATGGCTCGAACACGGGTGTCCCGCTTGTCGCTGCTGGCGACCAGGGCGGGTCAGATCACCCAAGCCCGCGCCGCCTTGCAGACCATTGAGCTTGAACTGTCCTCATTGGCAGCCGAGCTTGGCCGGACTCAAGACTACGAAGCGACCGAAGAGCAGGCCGAGCGCCAACAGATCGAGGCAACGCGCCAGCGGATCGCGCAGGCCCTGGTGCAACAGGCGCAGCATTTCCGGGAGGCGCTCAATCGCCTGGACGCGGTGCTTCATGGTTTGCCAACGCCCTTTGACCATCAGATGCTGGCCGCTGCCGCCCAGGCTGAGGCGCAAGCGCGCCTGGCCTTGTCCACCGCAGAGCAAGCCCACTTGGCCGCCGAGCGCGATGCCCAGTCCAGGATCGAATTGATGGCTCAGGCGCGGGCCCTGGCTGAGCGGCGTGTGCAGGTGCAATCTCGCATGGCCCGAGCGGAGGACAGCTTGGGAAGTTGGAACTTGTTTGCCCGATGCATGAGCAACGATGGCCTGATCGCCCTGGCCATTGACGATGCCGGACCGGCTTTGTCTGGCTTGGCCAATGACTTGCTGCTGGCCTGTTATGGCCCACGCTTCACCGTGTCCATCCTCACGCTGGTGGAGACAGGTAAGGGAGAGCAACGCGAGGGCTTTGACATCGTCGTGCATGACGGCGAGTCGGGGGACAGCAAGAGCCTGGGGCTGATGAGCGGAGGGGAGCGCGTGTGGGTCAACGAGTGCCTGACGCGGGCGGTGGCGCTGTACCTGGCGCAGCATGCAGGTCGGCGCTACGACGCCTTGTTTTCTGACGAAGCCGATGGGGCGCTGGACTCCGAGCGCAAACGCATGTTCATGGCCATGAAGCGCGAGGTGCTGCGCGTGGGCGGCTACCAGCGGGAGTTTTTTGTGTCGCAAACGCCGGAGTTGACCGCCATGGCCGACGCCGTGATCGACCTGGATGCGATGCGCGATCACGGTGTGACCGTGGATGGCGCAAAAAAATGGGCGTCGGCTTGATGGCGCGACGCCCGGTGGGGGTTAAAGGGGATCGGTCTCTTCGAAAATCGGCAGCCCGTCCACGATGGCTGCATCGCAGTCGAACTTGAGCCAGACGATGCCAGCCAATCTGGCCGCTTCGAAGATCGTGGCCATGTCGTTCTCAGTGGGCACCGTGTAGGGCGGGGCGCCCACATAGACGAAACCACCATAGTCGTTCGGGTACACATTGACTGACAGGTCGTCATTGGCCAACTTCTGGCGTGTGGTGGCCGTCAGGTGGCAGATCGACAGCGCAGCCAGAGGCTCGACCAGTTCCAACAATCTGGTCACGATGGTCTTATCCAAGGCGTACTCCTTCTTGGCAAGAATGAGGCTGTGCCTTGCGGGGTAGGGTGGCTGGCAGTTTCACAGCAAACCCTGTTCCGCAAAAGACAGGACGCGGTCGCCTCCCACGACGAAATGGTCGAGCACGCGCACGTCCACCATCATCAAAGAGGATTTCAGCGTCTGGGTCAAGAGCTCGTCAGCCCGGCTGGGTGACAACTGGCCGCTGGGGTGGTTATGGGCCAACAAAACGGATGCTGCGTTGTGGGCAAGCGCGCTTTTAACGACCTCACGAGGGTAAACAGACGTTTGGGTCAAGGTGCCCCGGAACATCTCTTCTGCCTCGATCAGGACTTGCTGTGCGTCGAGGTAAAGCACCAGGAACACCTCGTGTTCCAGCCCGGCGCAATACATGCTCAGCCAGTCCTTGACCACCTTGGGCGAGGCCATGACTGGTCCATCCAGCATTTTGGCGCGCATGTCGCGCAGCAGCAGTTCGCGCGCAACGCTGAGTTTGTGCGCCAGCTCGGGGGGCGCTTGCTCCACGGCCTGGTATGGGGCTGCTGCATCGCAGGCACAGGGCAAAGGGAGGGGGGCTTGGCGAACAGGTGCGGCGAGTAACTCGCTGACCAGTTCGGCACTGGACAAGTGGGTGACGTTCACGGATTTCTCCTTCACAAAAAGGAAAAGCGGGAACGTCCTGTCCCGAGGGGATGGATGTTCCCGCTCGGGATGTGCTGACGCGAGGCCAGCACGGTCAATGAGGCAGGTGACGACTGCGACGCCGACGCAAGGTCGGGAGCGCATTCCGCGATGGAATGCAGGTAGC
>NZ_JAUSAR010000209.1 GCF_030652515.1 Aquabacterium sp.
CGCTGACCCCGTTGCCGTAGGAGCCCGACTCCTCGGAGAAGATACGCAGACGACTGAGTTCCTCGGCCTGTTTTTCGTCCATGCCATCAGCCATGAGCTTGGTTTTCAGTTTACGGCTGTTGCCGGCAACAAGGTTCTCGATATCGGTCTGGAGAATGGCCAGCTGCACCGCCTCATCGAGAAACTGCATCTTGTCGGGAAAAAGATCACGATAAAGGCCGGAGGCATTGATCAGGACATCAATACGCGGACGGCCCAGTTCCTTGCCCGGCACCACTTCCAGGCCGGTCACCTTGCCTAATTTCTGCCATTTGGGACGAATCCCCATGAGCCAGAGGATGGTGGACTCGTTCACCCCCTCGTTGCGCAGCGTCTCTACAGCCCACAGCACCACCGCCACCTTTTGCGGATATTTCTGATGCTTTTCCAGATGATTGGCGATGATCTGTTCCGCCGCCTTCTTGCCAAGCTCCCAGGCTGCGGGACTGGGCAGCTTGGCCGGATTAAAACCATAGAGATAGCGGCCGGTAGGAATGGCCCCTGGATTGCGCAGTGGGTCATTGCCCTCGCCCGGCTCCACATAGCGGCCTGCCAGACCATGCAGGAGATTTTTCATCTCCAGATCCGCCGAGGCGCGGATACGGCCCTCCACCTCCTGCTGGTTTTCGCCTGGATTCCATTTGACCACGGCTTCCGCCATTTCCCTGATCTCATCCACGCCCTTATTCCGGCCAAAGGTATGCATGCCGTAAGGGATCATCTCTTCCTTTATCTCTTCCAGATAATGAGCCAGCACCTGGGGCAGCTCCGTATCGCCAATCTCCTTGGATTTATTTTTGGCAAGATCCGTCAAGATCCCTGTTTTCTCAGCCAATATCCGTAATTCCTTCAGCTTTTCCGGGACAGTGGCGCTCTCGCGGGCCTCTGCCTGTTCAATCTCGCCCGCCAGCTCGGCCATGCGGCCGTACTCCGCATAGAGGCCGGACTGGCGCAGCATGGGCGTAAGGTGAGAAAGCATGACGCCCCGGCCCCGTCGCTTGGCTTGGATGGCCTCACCCACATCATCAACGATATAGGGGTAGAGATTGGGGATATCGGAGATCAGCACCTCAGGTGGACACGATGGGGAAAGCCCGGCCTGCTTGCCCGGCGTCCACTCATAGGTGGCATGGGTGCCGAGATGAATCATGGCACCGGCGCCAAAGGATTTCTTGAGCCAAAGATAGGTGGCGATATACTGGTGATGGGGATAGAGGGTGGTGTCGTGATAGAGCTTCATCGGGTCGTCGCTCCAGCCCCGCGCCGGTTCCGGCAGCATGACCATATTGCCCCGCCGCACCATGGGGATGACGATCTTGCCATTGTGCATCATCATCTGAAAATCACCCGGTTTTCCCCACTGACCAATAACCCCGTCACGGAAGGGTTGCGGCAACTCGGCAAACCACTTCTCATACTCAGCCAGATCAAGCTGGACAAGATCACCCGCCTGCACCATGGCCTCCAGTTCGCCAGGCGCCCAGGAGCCCACATTACGGGCCCCGTTCAGGATTAACTCCTTTACCTCTTTTTCCATGGGTGGTTTGCCGGTGGTATAGCCCGCTCCGGCAAGGCCCTTGAAAATTTCTTCCAGCGAGGCAAAGACATTGAGATAGCTGGCCCCGACATTCTGCTTGCCCTGATGGTGGTTATAAAAAAGGATGGCGATTTTCTTATCGCTGTTGGCCTTCTGTTGCAGATTGATCCAGGCCTGAAGCCGGGGGATAAGACGGTCGATATTCTCAGTGACCGGCCGGCCCAGATACCAGGTCTTGCCGGTGGCCGGGTCCACCACCTTTTCCTTGGCCATGAGTACCGTGGGCTCAATCAGGCCCGAGATCTCCGGCCCGGCCATGGACCAGGCGACCTCCTGCGCCCCAATACCGACCGGGCTTGCACGCCACTCATCCACCGTCTCCTGATAGAGGCTG
>NZ_JAUSAR010000210.1 GCF_030652515.1 Aquabacterium sp.
CAACAAGCCTTTAACGGCCTGGCGGCCCGGCACGACGCCTTGCGCAGCGTGTTTTACGCCGTCGACGGCCAGCCCCGGCAGCGCATACGGGCGCCGATGCCCGTATCGGTGGACTACCACGACCTGAGCGGGCTCGCTGCCGACACCGCGCAAAGCCAAGCCGGGCAATGGGCCGAGGCCGCCGCCCGCCAGCCGTTTGACTTGGAACAAGGCCCAGTATGGCGGGTGACCTTGGTGCGCTTGCCTGGCCCAGCCGAACCCTTGCACGAACTCAGCCTGACCCTGCACCATCTGATCGCCGACGGCTGGTCCTTGAACCGCCTACTGGCCGAATTTGCCGAACTGTATTCGGCCACACTTAACCATCGTGAACCGCACTTACCGGCGTTACCCATCCGCCATGCCGACTACGCCGTCTGGCAGCGCAGCTGGCTGGAAGCCGGCGAAAGCCAACGGCAACTGACCTACTGGAGCGAACGCCTGTGCGGCGAACAACCGGTCATCGAACTACCTTACGACCGGCCCCGGCCAACCGAACCCAGCCAGCGCGGCGGCCGAGTCGGCTTTGCGTTGTCGGACACACAGAGTCTAGCGATTCAACAACTGGCGCAACACCACAGCGTCACCGTGTTCATGGTACTGCTGGCCGCCTTCAAAGTCCTGCTCTACCGCTACAGCGGCCAAACCGACCTGCGTATCGGCCTGCCGTTGGCCAATCGCCACCGCCCCGAAAGCCAAAATCTGATCGGCTACTTCGTCAACACCGTCGTCCTGCGTACCGACGTACAGGGCGGCATGCCATTCAGCGAATTGCTGGCGCACATCAAACACCACCTGCTCGAAGCCCAAGCCCATCCCGACCTGCCGTTCGAACACCTGGTCGACGCCTTGCAACCGGAGCGCCGCTTAGGGCAAAACCCGCTGTTTCAAATCCTGATCAACCACCAGCAACGCGACTTCAACGCCTTGCAACAGCAAAACGGCTGGCAGATTGCAGCCATAGCCCGAGACAACGGCGCCGCCCAATTCGACCTCAGCCTGGACACCGAACAAGACAGCCACGGCTTGATCAGCGGCTTCTTCACCTACGTCACCGACCTGTTTGATGCCACGACGATCGAACGTCTAGCCGACCATTACCAACAACTGTTGGCGCGCCTGGTGGACAATCCCACCATCGCCATTGCCCAGCAAGCGTTACTCAGCAATGCCGAGCAAACCCAATTCGAGTTGTGGAACGTTTGGGCCAAAACCTACGACGAAGCCACGCCGGTACACCAGCTGATCCAATGCCGGGCCGCACAACAGCCTGACGCCGTAGCGCTGGTCTGCGGCGGGCGGCAGCTGAGTTACGCC
>NZ_JAUSAR010000213.1 GCF_030652515.1 Aquabacterium sp.
CTGATTCCGTTACTTGAAACATGGTGCTCTCCTCTTTTTCGTTGTGATGGGCGGTTTTGCTCATCAATTTTTTTAGAGAGAATTCGCCAATGAATTCTCCCGTTGTAATTCCTATCAAACAGACTCCATCCGTACCGCGCAAGCCTTGTATTCAGGGGTTCCGGCAATCTCATCCACACCAGGGCTGGTCAGGATATTGACCAGAGGGTCGGCGTGATGGAAGGCCATAAATACCGAGCCGGGCCGGCTGCGTTCGGTGACTCTGGCTTTAACCTCAAGGGCCCCACGCCGAGAAACGACCATAACCCGGCTGCCCTCTTCGATCCCGATCCTTGCCGCATCCTCGAGATGGATTTCCACAATTTCCTCAGGTTCAAGGGCGGCAAGTCCCTGACATCTACGGGTCATGGAGCCGTTATTGTAATGGGCGAGCCTCCGGCCGGTAACCAGGGTAAGCGGGAACTGTTCGTCAGCTTTTTCCAGGGTCTCGACATTGCCAAGCACGGAAAAACGGCCCTTGCCCCTGGTGAAGCTCTCTTGATGGAGAATCGGGGTGCCGGGGTGTTCCCGGTTCGGGCAGGGCCAGATCAGGCCGTCGCCTTCCAGCCGTTCATAACGAACCCCGCCCAAGATCGGGGCGCAGCGGGCAATCTCCTCCATGATCCGGGCCGGGCCTTCATAGGTCATGGGATAGCCCATAGCCGCGGCCAGTCGGCAGGTGATCTCCCAGTCCGGCAGGGCAAGTCCCGGCGGCTCTACCGCCTTTCTGATCCGCCGGATGCGGCGTTCGGCATTGGTAAAGGTCCCGTCTTTTTCATAAAAACAGGCGGCCGGCAGCACCACATGGGCTATTTCCGCACTCTTGGTAAGAAAAATGTCCTGAACCACCACCATTTCCATCGCGGCATAGGCACCCCTGACGTTGTTGACATCGGCCTGGGTGTGGAGCGGATCGTAGCCGATGAGATACATCCCCTTGAATCGTCCCTCGCGGGCCGCCTCATACATCTCCGGTTCCGTAAGCCCTGGGCTTGCGGGCAGGTCCGCGCCCCAGGCCTGACTCAACCGCTCCCTGGCCGCCACATCAGCCACGTCCTGATAACCCGGCAGCACATAGGGCAAAGCCCCCATATCGCAGGAACCCTGGACATTATTCTGACCTCGCAGAGGGCAAATACCGGCATGGGGGCGACCGACGTTGCCGGAGGCAAGCGCGATATTGGCCAGCCCCATGACACCCTGTGTACCGTTGCGGTGTTCGGTGACCCCCAGGCCATAAAGGATCATGCCTTTGCGGGTAGAGCAATAGAGGCGGGCCGCAGCCCGTACCAGATCAGGGGCGACACCGGTCACCTCCGCCATGGTTTCCGGGCTATAGGCCGCCACATGCTGCCGCACTGTCTCCAGATTCTCTGTCCGTCCGGCAATAAAATCCTTGTCTTCCAGTTCTTCATCAAGGATGGCGTGGAGCAGTGAGTTCAGAAGCAGGACGTTGGTGCCCGGCACCAGCCGCAGCCATAGATCGGCCATGGCCGCCATCTCGGTGCGCCGGGGATCGATAACGATGAGCTTGGCGCCATTGCGCACGGCCCGCCGCACCTTCATGCCAACCACTGGATGGGCCTCGCTGGTGTTGGAACCGCAGATCAGAATCACCTCGGCCCCTTCGATATCGGCCAGTGAATTGGTGGCCGCCCCACTGCCCAAGGCAATGCGCAGGCCGCTGACTGAGGGAGCGTGACAGACTCGGGCGCAGTTGTCCACCGAGTTGTTTTTCAGGACCAACCGGCAGAACTTCTGGGCCAGATAGTTGACCTCGTTTTCACAGCGGGAGGAAGACAGGACGCCAAGGGCCTCCGGGCCGTGATGTTCACGGATATGGGCGAAACGGCGGGCAACAAAATCAAGGGCCTCTTCCCAGGTACCACGGCGGAACGGTTCATCAAGCCGCTCTCTGATCAGGGGGTGGGTCAGCCGCTCGGGATGGCGATAAAAATCAAAACCGAATCTCCCCTTGACGCAGAGGTCGCCCTGGTTCGGCGGGGCCTCGTGCCGGGCCTTGACCTCAAGAAGCACGTCTTGCTTGACCTGAAGATCCACGGTACAGCCGGTGCCGCAGTAGGTGCAGACGCTCTGGATCTCTTCGGCCTCGCCGGGGAGAAGGGGCAAAAAGAGCTGCTTTTTGGTCAGGGCCCCGGTGGGACAGGCATCGACGCAGGCCCCGCAGGAGACGCAGTTCTCGCCGATGGCAAGATGAATATTGGCCAATTGCCCGTTTGCTTCCTCACAAGTTACTGAGATAGCCTCAAATTCACAGACCCGTTCACAGCGTTGACAGGCAACGCAACGGCTCGGATCAATGGCGATGAAACGATGCGAATCATCAGGGGTATGGAACCGTTTTTCCGGGGCGCTGGAACTCTTTATTTTGAGCTCACCACAGAGCGGACGCAACTCACATTTAGCCAGCCCCAGGCAGCCGCAGGCCAGACAGCGCTTAGCCTCCCGCACCGCCATCTCTTCGGTGAAGCCCAGTTCCACCTCGGCAAAATCGCCAATGCGCCGCTCCGGGGGCCGAACCGGCATCTGCTCGCTCAGATTGATCGGAAAGCCGTTGAAGTTGCGCATGTCCACTTCTTCAAACTTTTTGCCCTTGCTGAAGTTGAAACGGCCATCCACCGGCCGATCATCCGCGCATCCCAATTGTTGGTGAATCGTCTCCGCCGCCCGCCGTCCGGCATCGACGGCTTGAATCACTGAACGCGGCCCGCTGACCACCTCGCCTCCGGCGTAGATTCCCGGCAGGTTGGTCTGCATGGTGGTGGGATCGGACTTGATCGTCTGCCTGGGCGTGAGTATGAGCTCCGCTTCCAGTTCTCCGTAATGGTGGAAATCTCCGTCCGCCTCCTGGCCCAGGGCGTTGATGACGGTCTCCCCGTTCCAGGTCAGACAGGAGCCTGCAACCGGAACCGGCCTGCGGCTTCCTGCCCCGTCAGGCTCGGAAAGCACGGTTCTGGCCATTTCTACCTCGAAGCCTGCTACCTTTTTGTGGATGGCAAGGGGAGTGGCCATCAGGAAAAACTTTACTCCTTCCTTTTCCGCCTCAACGATATCCCGTTGATGAGCGGCCATTTCCGTTCGTGAACGGTCATGGATGAGGGTAACTTCGGCTGCGCCAAGACGGATTGCGCATCGTGCCGCCTCGACCGCGACCTTGCTGCCGCCGATAATGAGAATTTTGCCGGGCAACTCGTGGAGGGTATCAGTCGCCACTTGTCCAAGAAAATGGAGGCCGTCGAGTGCGGCCTCGCCTCCGGATACGGCCAACGTTTTTAGTCGGCCCATGCCGGTGGCGATGAAGATTGCCTTGAATCCCTGATCCTGCAAATCACGGAGAACAAAATCCCGCCCCCATTTTTTGCCGGTGCGGACGTGAACGCCCATGGCCAGGATATTGTCGATTTCGCGGCGAAGCTCTTTTCTGGGGAGTTTGAAGGCGGGAATGGCATAACGGGTCAATCCGCCTAATTCCGCAGCCGCCTCAAAAAGGGTGACGCTGTGTCCCTGCTTGCGCAGAGAATAGGCAGCCGACAAACCGGCCGGTCCGCCACCGATAATGGCCACATTATGGCCGGTAGCCGGTTTTGGTTTGTCGACTAAAAGTCCGTGTTTGTCGGCATGCTCCACCAGGAATCGCTTAAGATGATTGATAGCCACCGGTTCGTCGAGCAATACCCGACGGCAGCGGGTTTCGCAGAAACGAGGGCAGACCCGGCAGACAATGCCCGGCAGGGGATTTTTCTCCTTAATCAACCGCAGCGCGGCCTCATACCGGCCTTGGCCGATGAGGTTGACATAGCCCTGGACATTGATCCCGCCGGGGCAGGTGAGATTACACGGGGCCTTGCAGTCACCGTAATGGACGGCGGCGAGCTGTTGCAGCCGTTCCGTCCGGTGTTTTTTTAACGCCGGGCTGGCGGTCTCCACAACCATTCCTTCCCGTACCGGGGTCTGGCAGGAACGGAGCTGCTTGCCATCCGCCTCCACCAGGCACAGAAGGCAGGGCCGTTTGGCGTCAGCCTTACCGGGAAGGTGGCAGAGGTGCGGAATGTCGATTCCCGCCTGGCGTGCGGCCTCCATGATGGTGGTGGCGACAGAGACGCTCACCGGCTGGCCGTTGATGCTCAGGGATATCTTGCTGCTATTCATGGAACCGATGCCCCTATCAACTCGGTCAGGATCTTGTCGCACTTGTCATGGACCAGTCCGGCAATAGTGGGACGCGAGAAATCTCCGTTTTTCATCATCTCTTTTGAGGCGCTGATCAGGTTCATTCTGAGCTTGCGGTCTTTGGCCGTTTCCGCCGCCTGCGCTAACTTCTGACGCAGCAGTGTCGGATCGATGCCTTCACTTGTCCCCAGTGGCCCAAGGGTTGCGGCATTTTCGGTGAATTTGGTGATGATCTTGACAAAGTTCGGGCCCTCGGCGGCCGAGGCCCAGTCGATGAGAAAGCGCTGGCTGTTTATGCCCAGCCGGGCCAGGGTCTCGTGCACCATCGCGGCGGTGATCAGGGCATGGTAGTTGCCGTCCTGATAGTGGCATTCGCCGGGATGACAGCCGCCGACAAAGATGGCGTCCGCCCCTTTGGCCAGTCCTTCCAGGGGAAAGGAGGGGTCGAGCCTGCCTGAGCACATCATGCGGATGACCCGCAGGTTCGGCGGATACTGGTAGCGGCCCACGCCTGCTGAATCGGCGGCGGTGTAGCAGCACCAGTTGCAGAGGAATCCAAGAACTTTTGGTTGATAATCTGACATGTTATGCTCCCATACGGAAATATTCTCTGTTCGAGAATGCGTTGTAATTTTGTATAAACAATGGAGACTGGAGTGGGAATCGAACCCACATCTCATCCGCGTATCAGACGGAGGCATCACGGGTTTGAAGCCCGCGCCGCACACCAGTACGGGGTTCCAGTCTTTCAGTCTCTGTCCTTTAATCTTCGGTCTACAGCCTTCAGTAAATGATGGGCAAAGGCCGACAGGCCGTGCCCATCAGCTCCGTGGCTCGATACGGACATGATGGGCACGCTTCGCTTTGCCCATCCTACGGTTCTTCGCTTCGGAGTCTTCGTCTACCTGCCCATCCTACTGTTCCCATACCGATTAAACCTTCTCGCCAAAGGCCGCGATCTGCGCCCGGATACCGTCCAGAGTGAAGCGCCCCATGTCGATGGCCATGGTTGGACAGCGGGCGGCGCAGACGCCGCATCCCTTGCAGGATGCAGTCAAAGTTCGGGCCTTGCGGGGCTTGACCTCCTTATCAATAGTGATGGCCTTATACGGGCAGAAGGTCTCGCAGGCCCCGCAGCCGATGCACAATTCGGCATCGACATGGGAGACGATGGGCTCGGGTGAAATCGAACCCCGGGCCAGGGGCTGACAGGCCCGACCGGCTGCGGCCTGGGCCTGGGCAATGGTCTCGTCCATCGATTTTGGGGCATGGGCCAGACCGCAGACGAAGATCCCGTCCACCGCCATATCCACCGGCCGCAGTTTTACATGAGCCTCCAGATAAAACTTGTCGGCAGTCACCGGCACCTTGAGCATCCGCGACAGAAGCGACGGATCTTCCGGGACAATGCCCACGGAGAGCACCAGCAGATCGGTATCGAGCTCCACCTCTTCGCCCAGCAGCGGATCATAACCCACCACCTTCAGCGGGCTTGATTTGCTGCGTCCCGGGCTGACCTTGGGCGGATTATCCGGGGTGTAGCGGATGAAGATCACGCCCAGTTCACGGGCCTTCAGGTAATCGTCCTCCAGGAAGCCGTAGGCCCGCATGTCGCGGTAATAGACGAAGATGGTCAGCTCCGGGTGGAGTGCCTTGAGGCGCAGGGCGTTCTTCAGGGCCTGACCGCAGCAGACCCGGCTGCAATAGGCCAGATCCGCACCCCGTGAGCCCACGCACTGGATCATCACCACCTGTTTCATCTTGGCGGAAAGCGGGCGGCCGGATGCCAGCCGGGCTTCCAGTTCCAACTGGGTCATGACCCGGTCGGAGTCGCCGTAGAGATACTGTTTCGGCGCATAGGGTCTGCCGCCGGTGGCAATCACCATAACACCGTGGTTGACCACCTCAGTGCCGGATTTTTCGGCGACTGTGGTGGTGAAGTTGCCCACATAGCCGGAGACACTGGCCACTGTGGCCTTGGCGCGCACACTGATTTTGGGATGGGTTTTCACCCTGTGGGCCAGATCGGCTATGGCCTTACGCGGATCACGGCCAAAACGGTCAGCAGTCAGCAACAGGGCCGATCCACCGAGTGTATCCCCCTGCTCGACCAGGGTCGTCGGGAATCCCTGTTCGGCAATGGTCAGCGCTGCTGTCATACCGGCAAGGCCGCCGCCGATAACAAGAGCCGACGGAGTAACCGGAAGCCGTTGTTCCGGCAGGGCGGTGAGATGGGCCGCCTTGGCCACGGCCATGCGCACCAGATCCTTGGCTTTGGCGGTGGCCGCCTCGGGCTCATGCATATGGACCCAGGAACATTGATCGCGGATATTGGCCATCTCAAAGAGGGCGCGGTTGAGGCCCGCATCCCGCAGGGTGGCCTGAAAGAGCGGTTCGTGGGTGCGCGGGGTGCAGGCGGAAACCACGATGCGGTTGAGCCGGTGTTCGCGGATGATGTTGACCAGATGCTGCTGGGTGTCCTGAGAACAGGAATAGAGATTGTCGGTGGAATAGACCACGCCGGGCAGATCCCGGGCATAATCGCGCACCGCCCGCACATCGACGACACCGGCGATATTGATGCCGCAATGGCAGACAAAGACGCCGATGCGGGGTTCCTCTTTGGAGATATCACGCTCCTCAGGAAATACGGCCTTGGTCATCTCGGTGCCGCGGGCCGCAACAAGCTGGCCCGAACAGAGGGCGGCGGCACCGCCCGCCTGGGTGACTGAGTCAGGGATATCTTTTGGCCCCTGAAAGGCGCCGATCACATAGACACCTGGCCGGCTGGTAGCAAGCGGCGCGTAATTGCTGGTCTGGGCAAAGAGGTAGTTGTTCAAATCGATACCGGCTGCCTGCCCAAGCTGCTCGGCGTCGTCCGGCGACTCAATCCCCTGGGAGAGGACGACCATGTCGAACATCTCGTAGTGATGTTTGCCGTCATCCGTGGCCCAGGTGAGCAGCAGGCCGCCGTTAAAGACGTCCTCCACTTGCGGTGGCCGGGCGTAGATCACCCGAAAGTTATTTTCAATCGTGGCCCGTTCACGGGCTGCGTCAAAGCCCTTGCCGTGGGTGCGGATATCCATGTAAAAGAGGGTGATCTCGGCGCTGGGATCATGCTCGCGGGCCAGGGTCGCCTGTTTGATGGCGTACATGCAGCAGACCGAGGAACAGTAGTTGTTGCCGCAGGTCTGGTCGCGGGAACCGATACACTGGAGAAAGGCGATCTTTTTGGGATGTTTCTTGTCCGAGGGGCGGAGAATTGCCCCGTTGGTGGGGCCGGAGGCGCACATCAGCCGTTCGTGCTCAAAGGCGCTGAGGACATCGGCGAACTTGCCCCAGCCATAGCGGCCGAGCACCTCCTTGCTGACCCGGCCCAGACCCGGCGCCAGGATCACGGAACCGACCGCCAGCTCAAGGATCTCTTCCTTCTGGTCGAAACGGATGGCCTTGGCCTGACAGGCTACGGCGCAGAGGCCGCAGGTCTGGTAGTTGAGCATGAGACAGGCCTTGGCGTCGATATAATAGCTGGTGGGCACGGCCTGGGCGTAATCGATGTGAGCGGCATTCGAGATCCCGAGATTCTCGTTGTAATCATCGCCGATCTGCTTGAGGCAGTAGAGGGTACACTGGCCGCAGCCGGTGCACACCTCCTCGTCGATGTACCGGGGCTCTTTCCTGATTCTGGCGGTAAAGTTGCCGGGGACGCCGTCTAACGAGAGCAGTTCCGACTTGGTCAGGATCTCGATATTGGGATCGCGGCCCGCCTCAACAAGCTTGGGTGCGAGGATGCAGAGCGAGCAGTCGTTGGTGGGAAAGGTCTTGTCGAGCCGGGCCATGACCCCGCCGATGGCGCCGGATTTTTCAACCAGATAGACCTTGAGGCCGAGTTCAGTGAGATCGAGTGAGGCCTGGACTCCGGCCACCCCGCCACCTACTACAAGAACCGCACCGACCGCCTGGATGGCGGAAGGAGTGGAAATAGAAGCGTGCATAGCTCCTCCTTTGCTGTACGTTATACCGGAAAAAACATTTCCGGATCTGCCGCGGCTCTCTGCAAGCAACCGCAAACAACGTCAGCGAACAAGGAAGGGAAACTACCTGGTTAGCGCCTGAGACCGTTCATGGGAGGCAGGAGAGCCGCAATATCGTCCATCCCGAACCGGGACGGCCGGCTTGTGCCGGGGTATTGCTCAGATGTGGGGCGATCTGTGTTTCAAAATGACTCTCCGTGAAGATGAAATAAAATGAATTTTTGACAAGTATAAGGTTGATTATATTGTTACAAAATATCAT
>NZ_JAUSAR010000184.1 GCF_030652515.1 Aquabacterium sp.
CCCATGCGAGTGGATGGCGCTCCGAATCCAGAACTGATCCACCACAGACGCGTGAGGCCAGACCTCCGCGCCGATGCCGTCCATGCCCCAGAGGCAAACCGGCATCACCAACCCCACGGCTGCAGAAATGCACGACTGGGACGGATCACCCGTTTCGTTTTTAAGAAAGACCGAGTTGGCCGGTGTCGATGCATCCAAGCAGGCACATCGACCGACAAACCTTTGGGTAGGCGCCGCACCTCTCGTGGTCGCGTGCGGCGCTGAATGCTTGACCACGAGCCGATGGGGCGACGGAATCCGCGCCATCGGCGATCTCCATGGGATTCCACCTTCACTCACGACCAACCCGCTGTTCGGGCGGCGGGCCCTTGACCATGGGCCACATCATGTCTGACTCATCCACCACTCCATCCACAACGCCCCGATCATCACGGCGCCGGGTCCAGGAAGCATCCAGCCCTGGGCGCTCAAGCCAGCACCAACCCGCACGCCGTCAAAGCTGGGCGGGCAAGTCACCCCAGGACATCATGGCCCACTACCCCAAGGGTAAGACGCCACCGCTCAAGGTGCTGGAAGTGCTGATCGAACTGTTCAACGCCCTGCACACCTCGATGGCCAAGACCGTCTCACACAAGACACGGCAAGAGCGCGCCCAGTTCCTGCGCCGATTCTTTCGGGACTTGAGGACAAAGGCTGGGTTCAAGACGGTGCCTGACCCGCGCAACCTGGGGCAAAAGCACATCCGGGCCATGGTGCAGGTCTGGCAGCAGGAGCACCTGGCCCCGGCGACGATCCAGACCTACCTGAGCTTTCTGCGAGGCCTGGCCATGTGGATGGGCAAGCATGGCTTCGTGCGATCACCGGACCACTACGGCCTGAGCGTTGACGAATACCAGCGCCATGAGTACGCCAGCCGGGACAAAGGTTGGTCGGCAAATGGGGTGGACATCGACGCCGTGATCACTCAGGTCTGTGACCACGACCGCTTTGTGGGGGCCTCGTTGCGGCTGATCCGCACCATGGGACTGCGGCGCAAGGAATCGGTGCTGTTTCGGCCATTTGAGAGCATCGTGCCCTTCGAGTCCACGGGCCTGCCGCCCGACGACAAGTTGGCGGATCGGTACGCCAGGATCAAGGGCAAGGGAGGCCGGGTGCGCCACATCCCTCTGGACAGCCAGGAGCGCCTTGCCGCCGTGGCATTCGCGCAGGGCGTGGTCAGCAGCCAGGATGCGCACATGGGCAACCCTGCCCATGACCTGCGCAAGAACCTCAGGCACTTTGACTACGTGTTGACCAAGTTCGGCATCACCGTGCGCGAACGAGGGGTGACCGCACATGGCCTGCGCCATGAGGTGTTGATCGGTCACTATGAGGCCCTGGCCGGGACCGCGCCCCCCGTTCGCGGCAATGGTGTTGTGGCGCCCGATGTGGATCGCGCGGCAAGACAGGCTGTGGCCCTCCTCGCTGGCCATGCCAGGCCACGTGCCGCATGCGCATACCTTGGCGCGGTTCAAGCACAACCTTCGTCAGGATCACGCGATGGGGATGACAAGCGCGAGGCAACGTCAAAAGCAGTGTCATGACGAACGCCGACGGCGCAGAACCATGTCTGCGCCGTCGGCGTTGGGCAAGCTGTGCATGTCCTTGACTCAGACTGCTGACTCGGCAAGTTCATTGACCTCAGACTGAGAGTCGT
>NZ_JAUSAR010000221.1 GCF_030652515.1 Aquabacterium sp.
CAAAGCCTTGCCGTCCCCGGTGCAAACCGCACGCACCTGCACCGCGCCACGCAATGCCATCGAAAGCCAACTGGCGGCGATTTGGCAGGAGGTGTTGGGTCTTGACAACATCGGCGTGGAGGATAATTTTTTCGAGTTAGGAGGCGACTCTATTGTTTCCCTGCAAGTGGTCAGCCGTGCTAGACAGGTCGGTTGGGCCTTGTCGCCCAAGGATATTTTCAGCCACCAAACCGTCGCCGCATTGGCTGGGCTGGCGGCAAGATTGGCACTGGTGTCGGACGAAGTCAGCGGTACCGCTGTGATTGCCGATCGCGACCTGCCGTTGACGCCGATTCAAGCCGAGTTTATTGCGTCCAGGATACCGGAGCGCCAACATTGGAATCAATCGGTATTACTGCAAACCGAACAAGCTTTGGATACTCGGGTGTTAGCCAAAGCCTTACCGCATCTAGTCGAACATCACGATGCCCTGCGACTGCGTTTCTTACGAAGCGAAGGCCACTGGCGCCAATATTATGCCGAGGTGTCGGAAAGCGAAGAAATCCTCTGGCTACGCCAAGCCAATGATGCCGAACAGATCAGCGAAATCGCCCAACAAGCGCAACGCAGCTTGGACTTGCAACATGGCCCGTTGCTGCGTGCGGTTTATATGGAAGTCGCCGACGGCAGTTACCGATTGCTGTTGGTGGTGCATCATTTGGTGGTGGACGGCGTGTCTTGGCGGATTCTGCTGGAGGATTTGCAGACTTTGTACCGGCAAATGGCCAACGCACAAACGCCACAGTTGCCGGCTAAAACCGCCGCGTTTCAGGCTTGGGCGGAAGCGCTGCAGCATCGTGCAGCGCAGGTCTCGGATCAATTGGATTATTGGCGGCAACAACTGACTGCGGTTAACTGCTTGCCGGTCGATTTTGCGGTGGGCAATGCCACGGCCGCCGACGCTGAAACGGTGACGCTGCAACTGGATCCGGCCTCGACCACGCGATTGTTGCAAGAGGCGTCGGCGGCTTACCGCACCCGCATCGACGACTTGCTGCTCACCGCATTGGCGCGGGTATTGTGCCGCTGGAGCGGTCATGCCGAATTGAGCGTGGATTTGGAAGGCCACGGCCGCGAAGCGTTTACCGATGCGCCGGATGTCAGTCGCAGTGTCGGCTGGTTTACCAGCGCTTACCCGCTGAAACTGATGCCGGCTGCCGATTTGGCTGCGTCGATCAAAACCATCAAAGAGCAAGTAAGGCGGATTCCAGAGCGCGGTTTAGGCTACGGTTTGTTGAAATACTTGGCCGACGATGCGATTCGCGCCGAGTTGCAGGGTCTGCCCAAGCCACTGGTGTGTTTCAACTATCTAGGCCAATTCGACGCCAGTTTTGCGGATACCGGCTTGTTCCGCGCCGCCGGCGAAGTACGCGGCGACGAGCGCGATAGTGCCGCGCCGCTGGATTACGCACTCGAAATCAATAGTCAGATCTACGATGGCCAGTTGGCGATGAACTGGACCTATAACCGCCAGCAGTTCCATACGGCAAGCATAGAGCGTCTGGCGGCCGAATTTAACGCAGAACTGGCGTTGCTGATCGGGCATTGCAGCCATGGGCCGCAAGGCGTTACCACTAGCGATTTCCCGTTGGCCGATTTGACTCAGGCACAGTTGGAGACATTGCCTGTCGATGTCAGTAATTTACAGGATATTTATCCATTGACACCGATGCAGCAGGGTATGTTGTTTCATAGCCTGTACGAAGGCAATGCCGCTAGCTATGTCAGTTGTTTCGATGTGCGGCTAGACGGCCTCGATGCGGGGCGTTTCGAAGGGGCTTGGCAAGCTGTGCTCGATCGCCACCCTGTCCTGCGCACCGGTTTTCTCAGCCTAGGCGATTGGCCCAGGCCGCTGCAAGTCGTACATAAACGGGTCACGCTGCCGTTGCAAGTCTACGATTGGCGCGGACGAGACGATGCCGCACCTGCCCTGCAAGCACTGATTGCCGAACTGCATACCCAAGGCGTGCAGACCGAAGTGCCACCGTTATTCAAACTGGTGTTGGTCAGGCTAAATGACGCTAGTTATCATTTAATTTGGCTCAGCCACCATTTGCTACTAGATGGTTGGAGTAGCGCACGGCTGTTGGGCGAGGTGCTGGCGCATTATCGTGGTGTCGCGTTGCCTGCGCCGATTGCCGAATTCCGCGACTATATCGCCTGGCTGCAAAGCCTCGATGCCCAGGCTGCCGAACGTTATTGGCGGCAACCATTAAGCCAGTTGGAAGCGCCCACCCGTTTGGCGGAAGCCTTGTCTGACGGCGCGAAGGCCAGCGGTCACGGTTTTCTGCCATTGGTGATTGATGGCGACGATTTTTTGAGGTTACGGCAAGCCGCCCAAGCCGATAAATTGACGGTCAACACCTTAATCCAAGGCACCTGGACCTTATTGTTGCAACGCTATACCGGCAACCAGTCGGTGGCGTTCGGCGTTACTGTGTCCGGGCGCCCCACCGAATTGGTTGGCGTCGAAGACATGATCGGCCTGTTCATCAATACCTTGCCGATCATCCAGGCACCCCGCGCCGACAGCCGAGTGAGAAATTGGCTACAGGGTTTGCAGCAAGATAATCTGAACTTGCGCGAACACGAGGCTACGCCGTTAGCTGACATCCAACGTTGGTGGGGCAGGGCAGGCGAAGCCTTGTTTGATAGCTTGTTGGTGTTCGAGAACTATCCACTCTCCGAAGCCCTAAAGCAGCGCGCCGACGACGGTTTGCTCATCAGTGGCGGCGAGCATAGCGAAACCACCAACTACCCTTTGACCCTGGCAGTGCAAAGCGGTGAGGCGTTGCAGATCGTATTCGATTACGACCGTCAATTTTTCAGCGATGAAGCCGTGGCCAATCTGGCGGAACATTTCGGAGTGTTGTTAAATCACTTGATTACCCAGCCCGATAGTTGCATCGGCGAACTGCAATGGTTGACAAAAGCCGAACAAACCCAATTCGAGTTGTGGAACGTTTGGGCCAAAACCTACGACGAAGCCACGCCGGTACACCAGCTGATCCAATGCCGGGCCGCACAACAGCCTGACGCCGTAGCGCTGGTCTGCGGCGGGCGGCAGCTGAGTTACGCC
>NZ_JAUSAR010000186.1 GCF_030652515.1 Aquabacterium sp.
GGGATGCCCCGACTGACACCTTCGCACAACTCACCACCATCCAGGGCGCCCGTATCCTGCTGGTGGAGGACAACGATCTCAACCAGGAAGTGGCAACCGAACTGCTGCGCGATGCCGGCTTCATTGTCGATCTGGCCGAGAACGGCCAGATCGCCCTGAATAAGGTCAAAGTTGCCGATTACGACCTCGTGCTCATGGATATGCAGATGCCGGTGATGGATGGTGTGACGGCAACCCTGGAGATCCGCAAGGAGGCGCGCCTCAAGGACCTTCCGGTGGTGGCGATGACCGCCAATGTCATGCAGGGCGATCGTGACCGCTGCATGGCGGCGGGCATGAACGATCACGTGGCCAAGCCGATCGAGCCCGAAATCTTGTGGACGGCGCTGCTGAAATGGATCAAACCGCAACAATCGACAACCGCCACGGTAGAGGAGAAGCCGCAGGTGGTGCTTGATGTCGATCTGCCGTCCGGCATCAAGGGGATTGATATGGCCGAGGGCCTGCGGCGGGTGCTTGGTAAGAAGACGCTCTATCTGTCGATGCTGCGCATGTTCGTAGCCGGGCAGAAAACCGTCGTGACGGAAATCCTTAAAGCGCTGGATGGTGATTCCTGGAATACTGCGGAGCGGCTTGCCCATACCCTCAAGGGTGTTTCCGGTACCATCGGCGCCACTGATTTACAGCAACTGGCGGAAAGGCTTGAGGGCGAGATCAGGCAACGAAGTCCGCGCGAGGAGATCGATGCCCGGATCGACGAGTTGAAGATGCTGCTTGAAGATCTTATCACCCAACTGGAACAGCAACTGCCGGAGGAAGGGGCCAAGACGGCGGTTACGGTCCTTCCGGCACAACTCAAGGCTGTCTGTGCCAAGCTGGAGGCAATGCTGGCCGATGATGACGCGGAGGCGGTTGATGTGCTGGAAGCGAATGCGGGGCTGCTAGATGCGGCCTTTCCCAGCCACTATCGCCAGATTGATGACAATATGCGAATATTCGACTTCGAGGCGGCGCTCGCAGCGTTGCGGGCTGCCACCGGGACATCGGTCTGATTATGGATGAACTTGATTTCAGCGAAAGGGCCACGATCCTGGTCGTCGACGACACGCCGGAAAACCTGACCCTGATGAGCAGTCTGCTCAAGGACGACTATAAGGTGAAGGTTGCTAATAATGGCGAGAAGGCGCTGCAGATTGCGGCCTCAGACTCGCCACCGAACCTGATCCTGCTTGATATCATGATGCCTGGCATGGATGGTTATGAGGTGTGTCGGCGACTCAAAGGCGACCCTGTCACTGCAGATATTCCGGTGATCTT
>NZ_JAUSAR010000225.1 GCF_030652515.1 Aquabacterium sp.
AGTGGTGATATTGCTGCCGTTCCAGTAATGCTGGGTGACGTTGAGCAGGGTATTGTTGGGCGTGAAATTGAAATTCTGCCCTGAACTTACCACATGGCATGAAGTGCAGTTAAACGGCGTTCTGAAGTTGGAGGGATGCTCATTCGCAGCAGGCTCTGAGCCGTTTCCGTGGCATGCCCAGCATCTCTTATTAACGGAATAATTGGCATTGCTTGCCGTGGCATTGCTGTTCAGGTTCTTATGGACGGCATCGCTTGAATTCATGGCAGAGAAGTTAACGAGCCTTCCCGTACCCGCAGTTCCGCCGATGTTATGGCAGTTGGTGCAGTTGGCTCCTCCTGCCACGCCCACAGCAACGTTGTGCAGGAACTCGCTCATATTCGCACTCCCGCTCAGAAGCGAGCCGTGGCAGTTCCTGCACGTAGAGTCATCGTAGGCAGCCAGGGAATGATTGAAGTAATTCGAGACATTCCCTTTCCAGTTCGTGCCATTGGTTATTTCAGGCGGCGTATTGAGTCCTGCCGAGAAAAAGGTGGAGTTCATCTGGGTATAGTTTGCATCGTTCCTGTAATGGCAGTCCGCACACGAGGTATTGGTACCTATGGAGCCGTACAGACCGTAATCCGGTGCCCAGAGCAGTATTCTTCCAAGAGGCGTGGTGTTGTGAATGGTGTTATTATGGCAGTATATGCAGGCAGTCAGCGGAGTGGTATTCGTCCAGAAGCTGTCCCATACCGAGCCGTTCGAAGCATTATCGCTGTGGTGCATGGGCGATACTATCCGAAATGGCGAGAAGCTGCCCAGAGAAGAGTCCACGTTCGTGGTCTGGTGGCATGTGGTGCAGTTCACCGCACTTGAATTTGTAGTTGCGAAGCTGTTGCCCTGCGTGAGGTACTTGATTGCATGTATATCCTTACCCGCAAGCGTACCAACAGTATTATTGGCATGGCATTCCGTGCAGTTAAGAGCTTTGTGCCTTACCGTGTTGTTCGTGGCAGCACTCCCGGAGATGCCGTGGCATGTGGAGCAGAACGAATCGTTACTTACGGGTTTTGCGAGTGTGCTGTTATGAAGCCTTCCGGAATTATGGCAGTCCGTGCACAGAGGCGTGGTTGCTCTTCCGCTGTGGTTAACTATGGAATTATTGAAATCGCTCACGTAGAAGGTAGCGTTGTTCGTTGTGGTGTTGTGGCAGTAAGAACAGTACGATGTGGAATTCAGGCTTGCAAGATCACTTCGCTTCTTACCGTAATGGCTCGTGGAATTGTTGCCTCCGTTCGCTCCCCCGTAAACGCCTGCAGCACCGTCCGGATCAAAGCTTCCCAGCATCATCTCGCTCCTGTTATGGCATGCGTAGCACGAGGTGGCATTTGCAGTGGTGATATTGCTGCCGTTCCAGTAATGCTGGGTGACGTTGAGCAGGGTATTGTTGGGCGTGAAATTGAAATTCTGCCCTGAACTTACCACATGGCATGAAGTGCAGTTAAACGGCGTTCTGAAGTTGGAGGGATGCTC
>NZ_JAUSAR010000194.1 GCF_030652515.1 Aquabacterium sp.
AGTCCAGCCGATCATCATCAAGCGCGTCAAGAAGGGCGGCCACGCCGTTCACGGTGGCGCCTGGAAGATCGCCTACGCCGACTTCGTGACGGCCATGATGGCCTTCTTCCTGCTGATGTGGCTGCTGGGCTCCACCACCGAAGGCGACAAGAAGGGCATTGCCGACTACTTCAACAGCCCCCTCAAGGTCGCCATGTTCGGCGGATCCGGCGCTGGCGATGCCACCTCGATCATCAAGGGCGGCGGCAACAACTTGGCCGAAAGCGTGGGGCAGCTCAAGAAAGGCGCCTCGGAAACCGCCGAGATCAAGGCCCGCAAGAAAGCCATCAAGGCCGAGCAAGCCATTGCCGAACGTGCCCAGTTGGCCGCGCTCAAGCAGAAGATGGAAGAAATCATTGCCAACGATTCGCGCCTGGCCCAGTACAAATCGCAAATTCGCCTGGACCTGACCGCCGAGGGTTTGCGCATCCAGATCGTGGATGACCAGAACCGCCCCATGTTCGACAGCGGCCAGGCGGAGGTCAAGGGCTACATGCGGGACATCCTGCAGTCCATTGGCGCGGTGCTGTCCGTGGTACCCAACCGCCTGACCATCGAAGGTCACACCGACGCCAAGCCCTTCAGCTCGGGCGAGCGGGGCTACAGCAACTGGGAGCTGTCGGCCGACCGGGCCAACGCCTCCCGACGCGAACTGATCGCCGGTGGCCTGGATGGCGAGAAGGTGCTGCGCATGCAGGGCCTGGCCGCCAGCCTGCTTTATGAGAAAGACGACCCTGAAAGCCCCTTGAACCGGCGCATCAGCATCGTGGTGATGAACCGCGAAGCCGAAGACCGCTTCTTCCAGGCCGCCAAGGTCGAATCCGGCGAGGTTGATGAAGAAACCGACCCCGAAGTACCCGCTGCCTTGGCCAACCCCATAAAGGCCTTAAGCCCTCCTACCGAACGCCGATAACGGCTGTGAACACCTCGCGGAGGCCGTGCCAGGCCTCTAACGATTGAATCAAGGACGAGCCATGAGCAATCCCTCACCCGACATGAAATTCCTGATCGTTGACGACTTTTCCACGATGCGCCGCATCGT
>NZ_JAUSAR010000204.1 GCF_030652515.1 Aquabacterium sp.
GTCTAGTTCCTTGGTTTTCGTTTTGAAGAATGAGAAGATCGCGGCGACAGCGAGAAGCGGAGCCGCAATCGCTCCGATCGCCGTCGATATGCCCGCCAAGCCGCCAACCGAAAGCCCACCAGAGATAGCACCACCCATACCGGCAAGCCCACCATACACTGAAGACATAAAGCCTGCGCTCAGGCTCGATCCAATTGTGCCAAGCGCTCCGCCCGCCCCGCCCAAGAGGCCGGAAAGCAAACCACCACTAGATCCAGAAGCTGCTTCGCCTTGCGCTGCGCCAGCAAGGGCCGAGGCCGGAACGCCTCCCAGGCCAAGCGCAAGCATGATTTTGTTTTTCAGGGCATAGGCGATCATCTGTTTGATCGTGTTGACCAGCAGATCCTTGATGCTTTTCATGCCACCGCTGAAACCATCGACCATCTGATCGACAAAGCCGCCGATGCCGCTTGTGACAAAGCCCTGCATGGTGTCGGCATAGGATTGTGCGGCGTCGGTAGCATCTTTGGCGGCTTTCTTCGCGGCCTTGCCTGCTTCATCCATCGCAGTTTTTGTGGCTTTGCCCGCGCCAGCGGCCGCGCTGGCCGTTTTCACAAGGGTCGCATGCTGCTCCTGCAAGGCGACGTTGGTCTGCAAAGCGGCATCGTAGGCTGCCAGTTGAGAGGCGGCCTGCTTGCGAATGATCCCATCCTCGCTGCCAAGCATCGGGGCAAGCTTTGCGTGCTGTTCCGCAAGCTGGCCCGCGGCAGTAGCAGCGACAACAGTGGATCCGGCCAACAGCGCGGCGTTGCTCGCGGCGGTGGCGATGTTGGTGAAATTCATGCCGTCAATGGCACTGCGCAGACCCGCAGCATATCCGTATGCCTGGCTGAGCGCTGAAGACAAACCGAGCGCCGCGTTTGCAGCATTATTTAGCCCAACTTCAATGGGCGGCACACCGGCGACGATTAGCGCTAGCATCCGGTCAGTCTCGGCCAGTTGCGAATTGGCGGAATTGATCTTGGCTTCAATTAGGGCATAGGCAACCGAAGACCGGTCAAGCGCGCTCTGCTGCTTTGCCAACGTTTCCAGTTCAGCGTCCAGAGCGGCTTTGTTTTGTGCCAACTGGTTACCGATTTGTGCGACAGCCTGAGCTTGGCCCTGAAGACCGCTATCGCTCATTCCATTAGCTAATAGTTGGTCGTATTGCGCCTGCGCA
>NZ_JAUSAR010000211.1 GCF_030652515.1 Aquabacterium sp.
CCTTGAAAAATCTGGCCACCAGTCAAAGCCAGATCATTACCTCCAACTATCTTGGCACGGCCTTGGCTAAGGCAGTGTCAATAAATAACATTTACAAGTGAGTTAAGGCCTGTCACTTTCAGGGTGTGGTAGCCCTTCGCGATATGCAGGTGAAGTTGCAGACTCTCTGGCCCCATCTCAATGAGCGGTCACGGCGCATGCTGGCGGCCGCTGAGGCTGAACAGATCGGTTATGGCGGAGTTTCTCTGGTGAGCCGGGCCTGCGGCCTTTCGCGCGTGACGATCATCAAGGGCATCCGGGAATTAAGCGTCCCCGCGCTGCCCACTGAACGCATTCGCCGCACCGGCGGCGGGCGCCACTCGCTGGTCCAGCAAGACCCCAAGCTGCCGGCCCTCTTGGAATCTTTGGTCGAACCGCTGACGCGGGGCGATCCTGAGTCGCCGCTGCGCTGGACCTGCAAAAGCACACGCACCCTGGCCGGTGAGTTGACCGACCGGCGACACGCGATCAGCCATGAAAAAGTGGCGCAACTGCTGCGCGCGATGGATTACAGCCTCCAGGGCAATCGGAAGACCGAAGAGGGGGAAGATCACCCGGATCGCGATGCCCAGTTCCAGCACATCAACCGCCAGGTGCGGTTGGCGCTCCGGCGGCGGCAGCCCGTCATTTCGGTGGACACCAAGAAAAAAGAGTTGCTCGGTAATTTCCGCAACCCGGGCCGCCAGTGGCGCGCGCAAGGCGCGTCCGAACACGTCGCCGGGCACGATTTCCCCGATCCCTCCGTACCGCGCGCCTACCCGTACGGTATCTACGACTTGGGCCAAAACACGGGTTTCGTTAGTGTGGGAACGGATCACGACACGGCGACGTTCGCGGTCGCCTCGATTCGCGGTTGGTGGCGGGCGGAGGGGCGGCGGCTGTATCCCCGGACCACGCGCTTGCTCATCACCGCCGACGGCGGCGGCAGCAATGGCTACCGCTTGCGGCTCTGGAAATGGGAACTGCAACGTTTGGCCGACCAGACCGGCTTGGAGATTGCGGTCTGTCACTTTCCGCCCGGCACCAGCAAGTGGAACAAAGTCGAGCATCGCCTCTTCTCGTTTATCTCCTCCAACTGGCGTGGCGAACCTTTGCGCGATTATGAAACGGTCGTGGGGCTGATCGCTTGCACCACCACGGCCAAAGGGTTGCGGGTGACGTGCCGCCTGGATCGTCGCAAATATACGTTGGGACGAAAAATCACCCCCCAACAGATGGCCAGCATCAATTTAAAACCAGAGGCCTTTCATGGCGAATGGAACTATGTCATTCGACCCATGCAATCTCGCTGACTTGTAAATGTTATTTATTGACACTGCCT
>NZ_JAUSAR010000217.1 GCF_030652515.1 Aquabacterium sp.
CTTTGGCATCGTCCACCAGGTCAACCTGGAATACCTGGCGCGCGGCATTCACAAAACCAAGGATGGCGTGGCCTACCCCGACACCCTGGTCGGCACCGACAGCCACACCACCATGATCAACGGCATTGGCGTGGTCGGTTGGGGCGTGGGCGGCATTGAGGCCGAGGCCGGCATGCTGGGCCAGCCCGTGTACTTCCTGACGCCCGACGTCGTCGGCTTCGAGCTGACCGGCCAACTGCGCGAAGGCGTGACCGCCACCGCCCTGGTGCTGACCGTGACCGAACTCCTGCGCAAGGCCAAGGTCGTGGGCAAGTTCGTCGAGTTCTTCGGCGCGGGCACCCCCACCCTGGCCCTGCCCGACCGGGCCACCATTGCCAACATGGCCCCGGAGTACGGCGCCACCATGGGCTTCTTCCCGGTCGATGAGAAAACCATCGACTACTTCAAGGGCACCGGCCGCACCAAAGCCGAGATCGAAGCGTTCGAGGCGTATTTCAAGGCGCAGAAGCTGTTCGGCATCCCCCAGGCTGGAGAGATCGACTACTCCAGCGTCGTCCAACTGGACCTGGGCACCGTCACACCCTCGCTGTCCGGCCCCAAGCGCCCGCAAGACCGGATCGAGCTGGGCAATGTGAAAAGCCAGTTCATCAACCTCTACAGCAAGAGCGCGGCGGACAACGGGTTCAACCAGCCCGCCGACAAGCTGAACCACCGCTACAGCCTGGGTGGCAGCGAACTGGCCCCGCCTGCCACGCCCACGCCCGCTGGCGCGCCACGCCAGGTGGCCGAGATGGAGGCCAACCGACCAACCTTGGAATCGGCCCAGGGCAAGCCGGTCAAGAACGTCGATGTCGTCAGCATCGGCAATGGCGACGTGCTGATCGCGGCCATCACTTCCTGCACCAACACCTCCAACCCCAGCGTGTTGCTGGCCGCTGGCTTGTTGGCCAAGAAGGCGGTCGAGGCCGGATTGAAGGTCAAGCCGCACGTCAAGACCTCGCTGGCGCCCGGCTCACGCATCGTCACCGAGTACCTGGAGAAAGCGGGCCTGCTGCCCTACCTTGAAAAGCTGGGCTTCACCCTGGCCGCCTACGGCTGCACCACCTGCATCGGCAACGCGGGCGACCTCACGCCAGAGATCAACGAAGTCATCACCAAAAACGACCTGGTGTGCGCCGCCGTGCTGTCGGGCAACCGCAATTTCGAGGCCCGCATCCACCCCAACCTGAAGGCCAACTTCCTGGCTTCGCCGCCGCTGGTGGTGGCTTATGCCATCGCGGGCAACGTCACCAAGGATTTGATGACCGAGCCGGTGGGCCAGGGCAAAGGTGGCAAAGACATCTACCTGGGCGACATCTGGCCCAGCAGCGACGAGATCTACAAGCTGCTCAAATACGCGCTCAACGGCAAGGCTTACCGCGAGAACTACGACAAGGTCACCAGCGACCCGGGCAAGCTCTGGAACAAGATCAACGGCGTCAAGGGCAATGTGTACTCTTGGCCCCAGAGCACCTACATCGCCGAGCCGCCCTTCTTCAAGGACTTCACGCAGGAACCCGTCTTTTCGGCCCCCGGCGTGACCGGGGCCCGCGTCATGGCCCTGTTCGGCGACTCGATCACCACCGACCACATCTCGCCCGCTGGCTCGTTCAAGGAAACCACGCCCGCTGGCCAATACCTGCTGGCCCACGGCGTGCAGAAGGCCGACTTCAACAGCTATGGCTCACGCCGCGGCAACCACGAAGTGATGATGCGCGGCACCTTCGCCAACGTGCGCATCAAGAACCTGATGCTGCCGCCCAAGCTTGACGGCTCGCGCGAAGAAGGCGGCTACACCCTGTACCAACTGGAGGGCGAAGACAAAGGCACCAAGCTGCCCATCTACGACGCGGCCATGAAGTACCAGGCTGCCAAAGTGCCCACCATCATCCTGGCAGGCGAAGAGTACGGCACTGGCTCCAGCCGCGACTGGGCGGCCAAGGGCACGCAATTGCTGGGCATCAAGGCCGTGGTGGCACGCAGCTTCGAGCGCATCCACCGCTCCAACCTGGTCGGCATGGGCGTGCTGCCCCTGCAGTTCAAGGGCACCGACACCTGGGAAACACTGGGCCTGAAGGGCGACGAGACCATCGACGTGCAACTGGGTGATGAGATCAAGCCGCAGGCCGATGCCAAGCTGATCATCCGCCGACTGGATGGCAGCATGCACGAGGTCGTCGTGACCCTGCGCATCGACACGCCGATCGAGGTGGACTACTACCAGCACGGCGGCATCCTGCCTTTCGTGTTGAGGCAGTTGCTGGCGGCCTGACCGAGCTGAATCAAAGGCTCAAGGCCGCTGATCCAACAGGGCAGCGGCCTTTTTCTCGTCAAAACCGACCAACTTCACCTTCCCATCCTGCTCGATCACCGGCCGCTTGATCACACTGGCTTGCGCCAACATCAGGGCCTTGGCCGTGGCCGCGTCCACCACGCCAGCCTTGGTCGCGTCGTCCAGCTTGCGCCAGGTGGTGCCCTGCCGGTTGACCAGCACCTCCCAACCCACCGCCTTGATCCAGGCATCCAGCCGGTCTGCTGGCACGCCCTGCTTCTTGTAATCGTGGAAGACGTAGGCCACGCCCTGCTCATCCAGCCAGGTGCGGGCCTTCTTGACGGTGTTGCAATTGGGAATGCCAAAAACCAAGGTGTTCATGTTCGGGAGGCGCAGCGCGCTTGCAAGACAAAACCGCACTGTGGCACAACGTCCCTTCACCCATCAGAAAAAGCCCAGTTTGTTGGGGTCGTAGCTGACCAGCAGGTTCTTCGTCTGCTGATAGTGGTCCAGCATGACCTTGTGGGTCTCGCGACCAATGCCCGATTCCTTGTAGCCGCCAAAGGCAGCGTGGGCCGGGTAGGCGTGATAGCAGTTGGTCCACACGCGGCCAGCCTGGATGTGGCGGCCAAACTGGTAAGCCCGGTTGCCATTGCGGGTCCACACACCGGCGCCCAGGCCATAAGGCGTGTCATTGGCAATTTGCAAAGCTTCAGCTTCGGTCTTGAAGGTCGTCACCGCCAGCACGGGGCCAAAGATTTCTTCCTGGAAGATGCGCATCTTGTTGTGGCCCTTGAACAAGGTTGGCTGGATGTAATAGCCGCCCGCCAGGGCGCCACCAAGCTTAGCCGCGCCGCCACCGATCAACACCTCGGCCCCCTCTTCCTTGCCCACCGCCATGTAGGACATGATCTTGTCCATCTGCATGCTGGAGGCTTGTGCGCCCATCATCGAGTCGGTGTCCAGGGGATCGCCTTGCTTGATGGCGGCCACGCGCTTGAGCACACGCGCCATGAACTTGTCGTAGATCGACTCCTGGATCAGCGCACGCGAGGGGCAGGTGCAGACCTCCCCCTGGTTGAAAGCGAACAGCACCATGCCTTCGATGGCCTTGTCCAGGAAAGCATCATCGGCATCCATCACGTCTTCAAAGAAGATGTTGGGGCTCTTGCCCCCCAGCTCCAGCGTGGCGGGAATCAGGTTGGTGGCCGCCGCTTGCGCAATGACACGCCCCGTGGCGGTCGAGCCGGTGAAGGCGATCTTGGCGATGCGCTTGCTCGATGCCAGGGGCATGCCCGCCTCGCGCCCCATGCCGTTGACGATGTTGAGCACACCGGGCGGCAACAGGTCGGCGATCATCTCGGCCAGCACCAGGATGCTGATGGGGGTCGATTCAGCGGGCTTGAGCACCACGCAGTTGCCTGCGCCCAAGGCGGGTGCCAGCTTCCAGGCGGCCATCAGGATGGGAAAGTTCCAGGGGATGATCTGACCGACCACGCCCAAGGGCTCATGGAAGTGATAGGCGATGGTGTTGCCGTCAATCTCTGACAGCGAGCCCTCTTGCGCACGCAAGCAGCCTGCAAAGTAGCGGAAGTGATCGACCGTGAGCGGGATGTCGGCGTTCAGCGTTTCACGGATGGCCTTGCCGTTGTCCACGGTTTCAGCGTAAGCCAGCTTTTCCAGGTTCTGCTCGATGCGATCGGCGATCTTGAGCAGGATGTTGGCGCGCTCGCCTGCCGAGGTAGCGCCCCATTTGTCTTTGGCCGCATGCGCGGCATCCAGGGCCAGCTCGATGTCAGCGGCACCTGAGCGGGCGGCTTTCGTGAAAACCTCGCCGTTGATGGGCGAGATCACATCGAAATACTGACCTTCAACAGGTGCCACAAACTGGCCATTGATGAAGTTGTCGTACTGCTTCTTGAATATCACGGGAGCGCCAGCGGCGCCGGGTGCAGCGTAGATCATCTTGAGTCTCCTGACAGGGTCATCGAATCCCATGGGCTTGCCATGGCGTGCCACCCCTTGAGCGCACGGCGCGTGCCAATGCGGGTTCCCCCGGAGCCAGCCGCTGCGGCCATCCCACACCCACCCTGGGCAGAAGCCACCCGACCACTGTCACCTCGCAAAAACCCGTGCGTGCCAATTAAGGCCAACTGTCCCGATCTGACACAGGGTCGACCCGCGTGTGTGACAGGAGGCTGCGCGCCATACTCAAACCATGACACCGGCTCACTCCCCATCGGCCTCGGCCCTCAGTCAGGCTCGCCGCAGCTTGGCGGAGTCGGGCGAAGTGCCCCATGGCCTGGTCAACGACGCCCTGCTGCGCTCATGGTTGCGCTGCCAGCGGGCGGGCCTCAGCCCCGTCGACCACTACAACGAGCCCCCGCTGTCGGGCGTTCAGGAGCTCAAAGTTGCGCTGGCCTGCGAACACGATTTCCTGGCACACGCCCGACCGGTGATGGACTTCGTGGCCGAACAGGTGCGGGGATCGGGCAGCCTGGTGGTCTTGTCCGATGTGCGCGGTCTGCTGCTGCACAGCTTGGGCGACCTGGACTTTGTCTCGCGTGCCGACCGCGTCTCGCTGCGTCCTGGCGCGCTGTGGCTGGAGGCCGACCGAGGCACCAACGCCATTGGCACCGCCCTGGCCGAACGCCGTGCGGTGGTGATCCACGGCGCAGAACACTACCTGGAGCGCAACAGCTTCCTGACATGCGCCGCCGCCCCCGTGCGGGCCCCCAATGGCCAGCTCAAAGGCGTGCTGGACATCTCCGGCGACCACCGAGGACAACACCCGCACACCTTTGCCCTGGTGCGATCCGCCGCACGCATGATCGAAGACCGGCTCTTTCACGCACGCCACCACCGCGACCTCATCGTGCGCCTGCACCCGCAGGCCGAAGGCTTGGGCGGCATCGGAGAAGGCTTGGTGGCCCTGTCCACTGACGGCTGGATCGTGGGCGTGAACAGCCAAGCCCAGCAATGGCTGGACCTGGATGACGCCCTGATCGGGGCCTGCACCCTTGAACAGGCCACCGGCACCCGCCTGGGGCTGTGGCCTCCAAGCAAAGTGATGCAGCTGCGATTGCCCGCCGTGGGAATGTTGCACGCCCGGCTGGACAGCCACCGCCAGGAAACCGTGACGCTGCGCTACAGGGCTGAGACAGCCAGCCCCATCGCACCGGTCAGCGCCCAAACAATTCCGAGCCGCCCAGCGGCTCAGGCCATCCCTGATCTCGAGCACGCGCTCGACCCCCGCGTCAACCAGGCTTTGCAGCGAGCCCGACGCGTGCAGGCCCAAGGCATTTCGGTGCTGATCCAAGGGGAGTCGGGCACCGGCAAAGAGGTCTTTGCCCGCCACCTGCACACCGAAGGCCCACGAAGCCACAAACCCTTCGTGGCCGTGAACTGCGCCGCCCTGCCTGAAGCCCTGATCGAGGCCGAACTCTTCGGCTATGTGGGAGGTGCATTCACCGGGGCCCGTCGTGAAGGCTCGCCAGGCCGCATCCGCGAAGCCGATGGCGGCACCTTGTTCCTGGACGAAATCGGCGACATGCCCCTGCCTCTGCAAGCCCGCCTGCTGCGGGTCTTGCAAGACAAGGTGATCGTGCCTTTGGGCGGCAGCAAACCCGTGCCCGTGGACTTTGTGCTGGTCAGCGCCACCCACCGACAACTCAAAGAGGCCATCGCCGAAGGCCACTTCCGAGAAGACCTTTACTACCGCCTCAATGGCCTGAGCATCGCCCTGCCGTCCCTGCGAGATCGGCAGGATTTCAAAGCCTTGGTCAGTGAGGTGCTCACCCAGATCACCCAGGACATGGGCCGTCCCCAGGTCGAACGCATCCACCCCGGCCTGATGCAGGCCCTGGCACATCACCCTTGGCCGGGCAACATCCGGCAACTCTACAGCCTGCTGCGCACAGCTTGCGCTCTGCTTGATCCCGACGCCCATGCGCTCGACTGGTCTCACCTGCCAGATGACATGGTCGAGGAATTGCAACACCCCCCCCAGAACACGGCCCTGACTGGCCAAGCGCCCCCGGCCCGACATGGCTCGCTCGCCGAGCTCGGGACGCCCCCGGTACCTGGCCCTCTCACCCTGGCCGAACCCAATCTGCGCAAACTGTCAGCCCAAACCATCCGGCAGGTCATCGCCGCCAGCGAAGGCAACCTGTCCCTGGCCGCCCGCCAACTCGGCATCAGCCGCAACACCCTGTATCGCAAGCTCAAGCAAATCCAAGCTTGAAGGCCGCGACGCAAGAAATGCATCAAAGAGACGCGAGAACGCCAGCGCATTGGTTAGCATCTCACCCATGACGAACGCCGACCCCCAAGAACTGGCTAAATTCAGCGACCTGGCCCACCGCTGGTGGGACCCCGAAAGCGAGTTCCGCCCCCTGCACCAGATCAACCCTCTGCGGCTGGACTGGATCGACCAGCAAGCCAATATCGCCGGCAAACGCGTGGTGGATGTGGGCTGCGGCGGCGGCATCCTGGCTGAATCAATGGCCCGCCGTGGCGCCAATGTGCTGGGCATCGACCTGGCCGACCGCCCCCTGAAGGTCGCCCAGTTGCACGCCATGGAAAGCGGCGTGGCCAACCTGGACTACCGCAGCGTGTCCGCCGAAGACCTGGCCGCCGAACAGCCCGGCCAATTCGACGTGGTCACTTGCATGGAAATGCTGGAGCACGTGCCCGACCCATCGTCGGTGGTGCGGGCTTGCGCGCAGATGGCCAAGCCGGGCGGCTGGATCTTTTTTTCCACGCTCAACCGCAACCCCAAGTCCTTCCTCTTCGCCATCGTGGGCGCCGAATACCTGCTCAAGCTGCTGCCCAAGGGCACACACGAGTTCGCCCGCTTCATCCGCCCGGCCGAACTCACCCGCTGGGCGCGCGAGGCCGATTTGTCGACCACGCAGATGAAGGGCCTGGAGTACAACCCCATCACCCGCCGCTACTGGTTGTCGGGTGACACCAGCGTCAACTACATGATCGCTTGCCGTAAGCCCGCCAGCGCATGAGCAGCGGCACGTTGAACTGGACCACGCCGCCCCAGGCGGTACTGTTCGATCTGGACGGTACCCTGGCCGACACGGCGGGCGACCTGGGGGGTGCACTCAACCGCTTGCGTGTCCAGCGCGGCCTGGCACCCATGCCTTTGGATTTGCTCCGTCCGCATGCTTCTGCTGGCGCGCGCGGCCTCATCGGCGTCGGCTTGGACATCCACCCCGGCCATGCCGAATACGACGATCTGCGGCTGGCCTTTCTGGACGCCTACACACAATGCCTGAGCGACACCACCGTGTTGTTCGACGGCGTGGCTGAGCTGCTGGATCAGTTGGAACAGGCGGGCCTGAAATGGGGCGTGGTCACCAACAAGCCCCACCGCTTCACCATCCCGGTGATGCAGGGGCTGGGCCTGGAAAACCGGAGCTTGACCACCATCAGCGGCGACAGCACGGCCCACGCCAAGCCTCACCCCCTGCCCTTGCTGACCGCCTGCGAACAGATCGAATCAGACCCGGCGGCCACGCTGTATGTCGGCGATGACCTTCGCGACATCCAAGCCGCCCAAGCCGCGGGCATGCCAAGTGCGGCCGCAGCCTGGGGTTACCTGGGCCACAGCCACGACATCCGCGACTGGGGTGCCAGCGTGATCACCGAGCGGCCACTGGATTTGCTGGCCGTGCTCGGTTTGAATCACCGCTGAGCGAGTGGGCCTTTAAGCCGACCGGCCGTAGTTGTCCTGGAAGCGGACGATGTCGTCCTCACCCAGGTAACTGCCAGACTGCACTTCGATGATCTCCAAAGGGATCGTGCCGGGATTGACCAGGCGGTGCACCGTCCCCAGGGGGATGTAGGTCGACTGGTTCTCGGACAGCATCAAGACCTTGTCGCCATTGGTGACCTCGGCCGTGCCGCTCACCACGATCCAGTGCTCGGCGCGGTGGTGGTGCATCTGCAAGCTCAGGCTGGCCTTGGGCTTGACCATGATGCGCTTGACCTGGAAGCGCGGCCCGAAATCGATCGAGTCGTACCAGCCCCACGGCCGGTGCACACGACGGTGCACGGTGCCTTCGCTGCGCTCCTGAACCGCCAGCGCATTGACGATCTGTTTCACATCCTGGCTGCAACTGCGGTCAGCCACCAGCACGGCATCGGGTGTCTCCACCACGACGATGTTGTCCAGGCCCACCGTGGCCACCAGGCGGCTGGTGGCATGGACCAAAGTATTGCGGCTGTTGTGCAGCAGGGCATCGCCCTGGCTCGCATTGCCTTGGGCATCCTGAGGGCTGACCTGCCAGACGGCATCCCAGGCACCCAGGTCGGACCAACCCGCGTCCAGCGGCACCATGCGCACCACGAAACCACTGGCTGGCTTGCCAGGGCACTGCTCCATCACCGCATAGTCGACCGACTCGGACGGCACTTGCGCAAACTCGGCCTTGCCAGGACGCACAAAACTGGCATCGGTGGTGCGCACATCGAAGGACTTGCGCGTGGCCTGGAGGATGTCCGGGCGGAAATGCTCCAGCGCGGCCAACCAGCGTGAGGCGCGCATCACGAACATGCCGCTGTTCCAGAAGTAGCCGCCCTCGGCCAGGTAGCCTTTGGCGGTCTCCAGATTGGGTTTTTCAACGAAAGCGACCACGCCGCGCGCGCCATCGGCCTGCGCTTGCTCGGTGCGGATGTAGCCGAAACCGGTTTCGGGGCGATCGGGCGTGATGCCCAGGATCACGATGTCGCCCTTGGCGGCACAGCGCACCGCTGTTTGCAGCGCCTTGGTGTAAGCCGCCTCGTCGGTCACGGTCTGATCGGCGGGCGTCACCACCAGGATCGGGTCGTCCCCCTGCGCCACGGCCTGCAAAGCGGCCAGCGCCACCGCAGGGGCGGTGTTGCGGCCCACGGGCTCCAACAGCAAAGAAGAAGGCTCACCCTTGAGTTCACGCAACTGGTCCAGCACGAGGAAGCGGTGCTCCTCATTGCCCACCACGCAGGGCTTGCCGACCTCGATGTCGTCAGCACCCAATGACTGCAAACGCAGGTGCGCTTGCTGGAACAGGCTTTGATTGCCTTGCAGTACCAGGAACTGCTTGGGGTACAAGGCACGAGACAGCGGCCAAAGGCGGGTGCCCGAGCCACCGGCCATGATCACGGGAAGCAAATTGAGTTTCATACGAATTTATTCAGCAAATTTCAGGCCTGTTATCCAGCAAAGCCCTGGGGGTTGTTGAACTGCCAGCGCCAGGAATCCGCACACATGTCGTCCAGACCGCGCTGAGCCTTCCAACCCATGGTGTTGAGTGCATGCGCCGGGTCAGCGTAGCAGGCATCGATGTCACCGGGGCGTCGCGGGGCGAAAACCACCGGAATATCGCGTCCAGAAGCTTTGCCATACGCCTGCGCCAACTCCAGCACGCTGTAGCCCTGGCCCGTTCCGAGGTTCACCGTCAGGGAGCGGTTCTGCTCGGCCAGGTAGCGCAGCGCAGCCACATGCCCATCGGCCAGATCGCAGACGTGGATGTAATCGCGCACGCCGGTGCCGTCAGGGGTGTCGTAGTCATTGCCATAGACATTGAGGTGCTCGCGCTTGCCCGCCGCCACTTGTGCCACGTAAGGCATCAGGTTGTTGGGAATGCCGCGCGGGTCTTCGCCAATCTGGCCACTCTCATGCGCCCCCACGGGGTTGAAATAGCGCAGGTAAGCCACGTGCCAACTGCTGTCGCAACGCTCCAGCTCGCGCAGGATTTCTTCGCCCATCAGCTTGGTCTGACCATAGGGATTGGTCACCCGCAAAGCGGCATCCTCCGTGATTGGCAACTGGTCAGGCTTGCCGTACACCGTGGCCGACGAACTGAACACCAGCTTGAACACACCATGGCGTTTCATGGCCTGGCTCACAGACAGCAGGCCGCCCAGGTTGTTCTCGAAGTAATCCAGGGGCTTTTCAACCGATTCACCCACGGCCTTCAATGCCGCGAAATGCACCACCGCCGAAATGCCGCCAAACTCGGATTGGCCCAAGGCAAAACACCGGTCCAGCACTGCCGCATCCCGAACATCACCCTCGACAAACCGAGGCTTGACCTTTCCAAGGTGTTCCAGCCGTTGCAGCACTTTGGGCGAGCTGTTGACGAAGTTATCGACCCCGACCACGTCAAACCCGGCGCTTTGCAGCGCCAACCACGTGTGGGAGCCGATGTAGCCGGTGGCGCCGGTCAGGAGGATGCAAGGCATGGGTCAACTCTCAGTCAATGGTGAAACTGGCGTTGCAACTGAACTGGCGGCCATCATGGCCCACGCGTTGCGTGTTGGTGGACACCTGGGGATTGCTTTCAGCCGACTGCTTGTATTGCTGGATCGTGCAGCCCACGGCGATGGCGCGAGAGAAGTTGTAGTCGGAGGACAGCGATACTACGGTGTAGTCGCTTGAGGTCTTGCCAGACGGACCAAACGTAGCAACCGTGCGGGACGTGGTCACGTCATACCGGTCCCATCCCAAGCCAGCCGTGAATCCCAGCTTCGCCGTGGGCGCCCACCGCATCCGGCCGTCCACCGAAGTGGTGACGCTGTTGATGGTGGTATCAATATTCCGACCGATCATCTGTTCATAATCACCCAAGTTATTGCGCAAGCCTGTACCACTGCCATCGTTGTTAGTACTGCGCGCTGCCGACAAAGAATACGTCGTCAACCCTGTCGGTTTGTAATCCCAATTCAGGCGCCCAGTAAACCCCTTGAAATCCGCATTCGAGTCTGATTTGTATTTATTCTTGGCATAGCTCAAAATCGCATCCAAACGACTGAAGCCCGTCACCTGCCAATTGGTTGTAAAGTCAAGGCTTCGTTGCTTGATTTCTTCAGGCACGCCCGCGATAATGTTATTAGGATATTTACTGCTGGCCGTAGACACCCCCACGCCAAAACTCAGCAAATCACTGGTGTTGTAAACCAACCGAAGCCCACCAGAATTTTGCTCCCGGTTCTGGTATTCATATGATGCCAGCGAGTAGGAATTGCGCGCCATGCCCAGTGAGCCCAACAGCGACCAGCGGCCCGCCACGCCGTATTGCACATTCGCGCCGACATTGTGCGAGGTCGCTATGTTCTTTGCCAAGCGATTACTCAAGGAATTGTTTTCAACCGAGTTCAACCTTTCACTGGTGGAGCCATTGAGCGCCACAGCCCAATTGGAGGCGATGCCAGACGTGAACCCCGCACTCAGGTCATAATTATTATTATCCTGATTCTTGAAGTTTTTATGCTTGTCAATGCCAAAACGGCCAGAAATCTCGTAGTTTTGGCGGCCGTAACTTTTATCCAAACCCAGGGTAACCGCGGTGCTTGAAACAACTTCGGCCTGATCTTCGGTATTTCTCGCGTAATTGGTGTCATAAGTCACCGTTTCGCTCAACTTCAACGAAAAAGGCGTGTCATCGTCTCCTGCGGCATGGCCTGGCAAGTGGCAGAAGGCCAGCAAAGCAGCCGCAGACACCGAACTCAGCGTGGATTGATTCATTTTTAGTTTCACGGCCAACCTCTTTCAGTAAGCGTTGCGGTCAAAGATCATCAGACGGATGGTGCGGATGATGATTTGCAAATCCAGCCCCAACGACCAGTTCCGCAAATACTCCAGGTCAAACTCCACCCGCGCCTGCATCTTGTCAATGGTTTCGGTTTCACCGCGGTAACCGTTCACCTGCGCCCAACCCGTGATGCCAGGACGCACCTTGTGGCGCACCATGTAAGCCTTGATCAAGCGGCGGTACTCTTCGTTGTGCGCCACGGCATGGGGGCGTGGACCCACGATGCTCATGCGCCCCTGCAAAACATTGATGAACTGCGGCAATTCGTCAAGCGAGGTTCTGCGGATGAAGGCGCCAAAAGGCGTGATGCGGGAATCGCCCTTGGTGGCCTGCTTGACCACCGTGCCGTTGTCCTGCGAACGCATGGACCGGAATTTGTAGACGATGATTTCCTCGCCATCCAGGCCATTGCGCTTTTGCCTGAAGATGGCCGGCCCGGGCGAACTCAGCTTCACCCCGATGGCCAAGCCCAGCAAGATGGGCGAGATCAACACCACGATGATGCTGCCCAGGATGATGTCGGACACCCGCTTGACCAGTTCGTTGGTCCCGGTGAAGGGGGTTTCGCAAATGCCCACCACCGGCACGCCATTCATGTCTTGCAGACGGCCCTGGATGATGCTGATCCCGAACACGTCGGGCACGAAGTACAGCGATGCCGTCGTGCCCTGCACTGCTTCCAGCAATTCCACAATGCGGGGCTGGGAGCCCAGCGGCAAGGTGATGTAGACCTCGTGAATGCTGTGGGCGTAGACGTAATTGGCCACGTCACGCAGGCCGCCAAGGCGCATGCTGACGGCCTCGGACAGCACACGACTGTCGGTGCGGTCGTCAAAATAGCCGACGAACTCGGTGCCTTGGTCAAGATTGCTTTGCAGGGCGCGGGCGACCTTGCCGCCCAGGGGCCCCGCCCCCACCACGATGGCGCGCCGACGGGCATTGGGCTGAGAGGCTCGGTGCTTGAGGATGGCTTTGCCAATCAGCACCGCGATCCATTGCAGCACCGGCGTGACCAACGCCCACGACAGCATCACCGTGAAGTCGAAAAACATCAGGCTGTTGGTGGCATACCCGCAAAGCCACAGGATCAGCAACATGGACACCCACGAACTGGCAATGTCCACGCCGGCTTCAAGGCGGGAATCGTTGAAGCGATTGCGCCCCGGGAAGGTCAGCGCGAACACAAGCAAGCACAGCGCCATCGATGCACGCAGGACTGGCTCGTCGTAGTACGCCATGGTGCCCAGCAGAGAAACCACCGTGATCAGCGGTTCCAGGAATGCTGCGATGAAAGACGTGACCGACTGCGGTGCGTTGAAAAACGTTCGGTTGTAGTTGCGGTTATTGAACATGTGCACCAGGGGCAGACCCCAAGGCCCCGGAAATCGTTGAACTCTGCCCACGTATGGTCGGCGTAGACAGCCCATGACCACAGCTGGCCCAGGGTCGGGCGCCATGCATAAAGTCTGCCAACGATTGTGGCTCAAAAAACATGACAAATGGAACGGTGCGCACCCCAATTGGTAGCCGTCCGTTTCAACTGTCGGCCCACACCTACAATTAGTTCATGGCAATTAACCCCCTCTCCTGGATTGGCCCGCTGGCATTGCCGCGGCTTGCACTGCTGCTCAACCACGTGGTGGCCAGCGAACCTGTGGCCATGGCCAAGCTCAAGGCGCACGTGGGCCGCACGGTGGACATCCGCTGGACTTCCTCGTTCGTGCCGCCTTTTGCAGCGTGGCTGGCACCGGGCAGCACCAGCGCCGATTGGGCGCCCCAGCCCGTGCGGCTGACCATCACCCCGGCCGGCCTGTTTGAGGTGGCCGCCGCCGATGGCGCAGCCAACCCTCCGGTGGGTCTGACGCTGACCGTCCACCTGACCGCCCCCTGGACCATGGCGCGGCGAGCGCTGCAAGGCGAGCGCCCCGAGGTCAGCATCGACGGTGATGCTGCACTGGCTGAAACGGCATCCTGGCTGATGAAAAATCTGCGCTGGGACATCGAGGATGACCTGGCCCGCTGGTTGGGCAACACCCCCAGCCAGGTGCTGCGCTCCGTGGGCGAGAGCTTGAAAGAGGCCATGCTGCGCTGGCGCCCCGATGCGGGCCGTCGCCGACCGGGCTTCCACGATGCCAAGCGCTGACAGGCCGCAGGAACCCTGATGCGCGCCCTGTTCATTGGCTTGATCTTTTTGCGGTACGGACTGGATGCGCTGGCGCTGGACAGCCTGCGCCGCCCGAGTCTGCGCCTGCTGTCCCGCATCATCTCGACGGGCCGTCGCCTGCACGCACCGCGCGGCGAGCGTTTGCGCCAGGCCCTGGAGCACCTGGGGCCCGTGTTCGTGAAGTTCGGTCAGATGCTGTCCACGCGCCGCGATCTGCTGCCCCCTGATGTGGCCGACGAACTTGCCAAGCTGCAGGATCGTGTCCCCCCCTTCCCGGGCGAAGAATCGATGAAGCTGGTGGAAAAAGCGCTGGGCAAGCCCATTGCCGCCATCTTCAAGCAGTTCGACACCGAACCAGTGGCCAGTGCCTCCATCGCACAAGTGCACTTTGCCGTGCTGCACGACGGGCGCGAGGTGGCCGTCAAGGTGCTGCGCCCCCGCATGCTGCGCGTGATCGACGATGACCTGGCCTTGATGCGCAAGCTGGCCGGCTGGGTGGAGTTTTTGTGGGCCGATGGCCGTCGACTCAAGCCGCGATTGGTGGTGGCCGAGTTCGACAAATACCTGCACGATGAGCTGGACCTGGTGCGCGAGGCCGCCAACGCCGCGCAACTGCGCCGCAACATGAAGAACCTGGACCTGGTCCTGGTGCCCGAGATGATCTGGGACTACTGCACCGCCACCGTGATGGTGATGGAGCGGATGAAGGGCGTGCCGATCAGCCACCTGGCCCGCCTGCGCGATGCGGGCGTCGACATCAAGAAACTGGCGCGCGATGGCGTCACCATTTTCTTCACCCAGGTGTTCCGCGATGGCTTCTTCCACGCCGACATGCACCCGGGCAACATCCAGGTCAGCCTGGCGCCTGAAACCTTTGGGCGCTACATCGCGCTCGATTTCGGCATCATCGGCACGCTCACCGAGGTCGACAAAGAGTACCTGTCGCAGAACTTCATCGCCTTCTTCCGCCGCGACTACAAACGCGTGGCCGAACTGCACATCGAAAGTGGTTGGGTGCCGCCGAACACCCGGGTTGACGAGCTGGAAGGCGCGGTGCGAACCGTGTGCGAGCCTTACTTCGACCGGCCTTTGAAGGATCTTTCGCTGGGATTGGTCTTGTTGCGTCTGTTTCAAATCTCCCGGCGCTTCAATGTGGAGATCCAGCCACAACTGGTGCTGCTGCAGAAGACTTTGCTCAATGTGGAAGGCTTGGGGCGGCAACTCGACCCCGACCTGGACCTGTGGAGCACCGCCAAGCCTTTCCTGGAGCGCTGGATGAATGAGCAAGTGGGCTGGCGCGGCCTGCTGGAACGGCTGAAGCAGGAAGCCCCCCGGTATGCCAAGCTGCTGCCCGAGTTGCCCCGCCTGGTGCACCAGAACCTGGAGCGAGGTGATGTTGGATTGCGGCGCGACCTGGCCGCCATTCTGAAAGAACAACGCAAGACCAACCGGACCATGACGGCCGCCCTGTGGGTGGGCATGGGCTTCGTGATGGGGCTGCTGGTGGCGCAACTCTTGCTGAAGCTGCACCTGGCCGGCATGATTTAGGCGAGCAAGGCCTTACACTGCGCGCCGATCCTTCGGCCCGACGTGAAAGGTTTTTGGCGACATGAACACCACTTTGCTCTGGTTTGTGATCCTGTACCTGGTGGGAACCATGGGCATCGGGGTCTACGCCGGTACACGCATCAAGAACACGACCGACTTTGCCGTGGCGGGCCGCAGCCTGCCCTTGGCCATGGTGATCACCACCACCTTCGCGACCTGGTTTGGCGCCGAAACGGTGATGGGCATCCCCGCCAAGTTCGCGGAAGGGGGCTTGAACGCGGTGATCGAAGACCCCTTTGGCGCCTCCATGTGCCTGGTGCTGGTGGGCGCCTTCTTCGCCACCAAACTCTACAAGATGAAGCTGCTGACCATCGGCGACTTCTACCGCGCCCGTTTTGGCGAAGGCGTGGAAATCTTCTGCTCGATCGCCATCATCCTGAGCTACCTGGGCTGGGTGGCCGCGCAGATCACAGCGCTGGGCCTGGTGTTTTCAGTGCTGTCGGGCGGCGAAATCGAACCTTGGGTGGGCATGGTCCTCGGCACCAGCCTGGTGCTGGTCTATGTGCTGATCGGCGGCATGCTGGCCGTGGCCTGGACCGACTTCATCCAGATGATCGTGCTGGTCGTGGGCCTGTCGGTGATCGCGGTGATGGCCAGCGAGCAAGCCGGTGGCGCGGACAAGGTCTTTGCGCTGGCCGAAGCCAAAGACTGGTTCAAGATCCTGCCGGAGCCCACCAGCACGGGCTGGATTGCGTTCATCGCCGCGGCCATCACCATGATGTTTGGCTCCATCCCGCAACAAGACGTTTTCCAGCGCGTGATGTCGGCCAAAGACAGCAAGACCGCCAGCCGAGGTGCCGTGATTGGTGGCTTCAGCTATCTGGCGTTTGCCTTTGTGCCGATGTTCATCGTGGCCGCGTCCATGATCATCATGCCGGCCGAGTCGCAGGCCCTGCTGGCCAATGATCCGCAAAAAGTGCTGCCTACCCTGATCCTGACGCACATGCCCCTGGTGGCGCAGATCTTCTTCTTTGGCGCCCTGGTGTCGGCCATCAAGTCGACCTCTTCGGCCACCCTGCTGGCGCCTTCGACCAGCTTCGTGGAAAACATCCTCAAGAACATCAAGCCCGGCATGAGCGACAAGCAGGTGCTGCTGGCCCTGCGGATCACGATTTTCGTGTTCACCGCGCTGGTGCTGGCCTACGCCATCGCCATGGAAGGCACCCCGATCTATGACCTGGTGTCATCGGCTTACCAGGTGCCTTTGGTGGCGGCGTTCATCCCCCTGACGATGGGCCTGTACTGGTCGCGCGCCACCACACAAGGCGCGGTGCTGTCCATCGCCCTGGGCATTGGGGTGTGGGGGGCTTTCCTGCTTCACGCGCCCTGGGGCGAAGCGTTTCCCGGCCAGTTGGCGGGATTGATCGCGGCGTTCGTGGGCATGGTGATGGGGTCATTGACGCCGCAGTTCATCACGGACCACCGCCACCGAAAGCACCACCAAGCATGAACGGGGCACGTAGAATACTGGTCTTACTGGAAAACCCGAGGGTTTGAGATGCCGATTTACGCCTACCGCTGTGAGTCTTGCGGTCATGCCAAAGACGTTTTGCAAAAAATGTCCGATCCCGTCCTGTCCACCTGCCCGGCCTGCGGGGCCGAAAGCTTCAAGAAGCAACTGACGGCAGCGGGCTTTCAATTGAAGGGTTCGGGCTGGTACGTGACCGATTTCCGTGGTGGTGCCAGCACAGGCGCCGCCCCGGAATCGAAAGACAAAGGCCCAGCCGCCAGCGCCGACTCAGCTGCGGCCGCCCCAGCGGCAGCGGCGACACCGGCCCCCGCCAGCACCACGCCATCATCGGGCGGCAGCTCGCCAGCCGGCACGGCCTGAACCACGGCTCACCCCTGGTCGCACCCACTGCGATCCCCCGGCCTTTGCGGCCTCTTCTTGAAACGCCTTTGTGAAGAAATACATCCTGACCGGCCTGCTCGTGTGGTTGCCCTTGACCATCACCATCTGGGTGATGATGCAGGTGCTGGGCGTGCTGGATGGCGTCTTCGCCGGCTTGATCGTCGCCGCGCAAACGGTGCTGCCGGAAAGCCTGCGCCCCGGGCTGGAATCCCTGCGGCACGTTCCCGGCCTGAGCGCCATCGTGATGGTGTCGGTGCTGTTGCTGACCGGCCTGGCCGTCACCAATTTCGCCGGCCAGTGGATCCTTGACCAATCCAACCGGGTGTTTTCCAACATCCCGATCGTCAAATCCATCTACACCTCGGTCAAGCAGGTGTCCGATACGCTGTTATCCAGCAGCGGCCAGGCGTTTCGCCATGCGGTGCTGGTGCAATACCCCCGTGCCGGGTCATGGACCATCGGCTTCGTCACGGGCAAGCCCAGTGGCGAAGTGGCCGCACACCTTAGCGATGACCACCTCACCCTCTACGTGCCCACCACCCCCAACCCCACCTCCGGCTTCATGCTGATCGTGCCGCGCAGCGACGTGATCGAACTGCAGATGTCGGTGGACGAAGCCCTGAAGTACATCATTTCCATGGGCGTGGTGGCCCCGCCGACTCACGCGGCTGCCCCTCACCACGTCAACCAGGCCCGCACGGGCTGAGAACCTCAATCCTGAGGGACAATCGAGGGTTCCGGGCGGACGCTTTTTTTCAAAGCGTCGCCAGCCCCACGACGATCACGATATTCGGAGAACAACGATGCGAACCACTTACTGCGGACTGGTCAGCGAAGCGCTGATGGGCCAGACCGTGACGCTGATGGGCTGGGCCCACCGTCGCCGCGACCACGGCGGCGTGATCTTCATTGACCTGCGCGACCGAGAAGGCCTGGTCCAGGTCGTCTGCGACCCCGACCGCGTCGACACCTTCAAGGTGGCCGAAGGCGTGCGCAACGAGTTCTGCCTGAAGCTGACCGGCCTGGTGCGCGCCCGCCCTGCTGGTACCGAGAACACCGCCCTGACCAGCGGCAAGATCGAGATCCTGGCCCACACGCTGGAAGTGCTGAACCCCAGCGTGACGCCGCCCTTCCCGCTGGACGACGAGAACCTGTCCGAGACCACGCGCCTGACGCACCGCGTGCTGGACCTGCGCCGCCCCTACATGCAGAAGAACCTGCGCCTGCGCTACCGCGTGGCCATGGAAGCGCGCAAGTTCCTGGACGAACACGGCTTCATCGACATCGAAACGCCGATGCTGACCAAGTCCACGCCCGAAGGCGCGCGCGACTACCTCGTGCCCTCGCGCGTGAACGACGGCCAGTTCTTCGCCCTCCCCCAGTCGCCCCAGTTGTTCAAGCAGTTGCTGATGGTGGCGGGTTTCGACCGCTACTACCAGATCACCAAGTGCTTCCGCGACGAAGACCTGCGCGCTGACCGCCAACCTGAATTCACCCAGATCGACATCGAGACGTCCTTCCTGGGCGAGCAAGAGATCCGCGACATGTTCGAGGGCATGATCCGCCACGTCTTCAAGACGGCGCTGGACGTGGACCTGGGCGACTACCCGGTCATGAAGTACGCCGATGCGATGCACCTGTACGGCTCGGACAAGCCCGACCTGCGCGTCAAACTGGAGTTCACCGAGCTGACCGACATCATGGCCTCGGTCGATTTCAAGGTGTTCTCGACGCCCGCCACGACCAAGGGTGGCCGGGTGGCCGCACTGCGTGTGCCCGGCGGCGGCGGCATGTCGCGCGGCGAGATCGACGCCTACACCGAGTTCGTCAAGATCTACGGCGCCAAGGGCCTGGCTTGGATCAAGGTCAACGAGGTCGAGAAAGGCCGTGACGGCCTTCAGTCGCCCATCGTCAAGAACATCCACGACGAAGCGCTGAACGAAATCCTCAAGCGCACCGGCGCCCAAAACGGCGATCTGATCTTCTTCGGCGCCGACAAGGCCAAGGTGGTCAACGATGGCCTGGGCGCCCTGCGCGTCAAGATTGGCCACAGCGATTTCGGCAAGAAATCCGGCCTGTTCGAGAACAAGTGGGCCCCGCTGTGGGTGGTCGACTTCCCGATGTTCGAGCACGATGAAGAAGGCGACCGCTGGAACGCGGTGCACCACCCCTTCACGGCGCCCAAGGATGGCCATGAAAACCTCATGGACACCGACCCCGAGAAGTGCATCGCCAAGGCCTATGACATGGTCTTGAACGGCTGGGAACTGGGTGGCGGCTCGATCCGCATCCACCGCGCCGAAGTGCAGAGCAAGGTGTTCAGCGCCTTGAAGATCGGGCCGGAAGAAGCGCAACTGAAGTTCGGCTTCCTGCTGGACGCCTTGCAGTACGGCGCGCCACCACACGGTGGCCTGGCCTTCGGCCTGGACCGCCTGGTCACGCTGATGACCGGCGCCGAGTCGATCCGCGACGTGATCGCCTTCCCCAAGACGCAACGCGCCCAGTGCTTGCTGACGCACGCGCCGAGCCCGGTCGATGAAAAGCAGCTGAAAGAGCTGCACATCCGCTTGCGCAACCCGCAGGCTGGCACGGCCACGGCCTGACCTCACTAAGAGGGATCGCCCCCAGGCGACATCCTCAGTACACTGCGCGGGCCGCCCTTGTGGGTGGCCCTTTTTTTGTCCATTTTTTGAACACTCACGGAGTCGGCCATGTCGCCAGCAAGCACACCTCATCGCACCCTGATCGCGGCTTCGGCCCTGATCGTTGGCCTGGGCATGGCGGGCTGTGGCGAGCAAACCACCCAGCAGGCCAAAACCGAGTTGGGCCAGGGCGGCTCGGTGGTGGCGGGCTCCGCCGGGCCCAAAGGCGCCCAAGGCTCGGACAGTGGCTTGGTCACGTGCAACGCACCCGTGGCCACGCTGGCGCTGGCCGAGAACCCCAATGGCTACACCATGACCTCGCACTATCAGTTGCCAGCCTCGCCCGTGCCGCTGCTCAAGCTGATCGCGCAGCAAAGCGGTTGCTTCCGCGTGGTGGACCGCGCAGCCGGCCTGCGCAGCACCATCCAGGAGAACGAGCTGAAGGAAGCGGGCATCGTGCGCGCCAACAGCACCGTGGCCAAAGGCAAGGGCTTTGAGGCTCAATACACGCTGGTGCCCAGCCTGACTTTCAGTGAGCAAGACGCTGGCCGAGGCATCAGTGGCATCATCGCGGCCATTCCGGTGTTGCGTGACATCGCCGGGCTGGCGGGCCTGGTGGACCAGGTCAAGATCAAGGAAGCGCAGGTGGCCTTGCTGCTGACCGACAACGAGACCACGGAGCAACTGGCGGCCTCCACAGGCTCGGTCAAGGTCACCGACCTGGGCGTGGGCGGTTTCGTGGCGGGCAAGCTGGGTGGGGCCGGTGGTCTGGGCTGGAGCAACTCCAACGAAGGCAAGGTGATTGCTGCGGCGTTTTTCGATGCGCACAACAAGCTGGTCAGCCAGGTGCGGGAGCTTCAGGCCAAGCCATTGCCACCATCCGTGGCCGTGCTGGGCAAACCGTGAGCGTGGGCTCTCCAGCGAACGCCAAGGCTCGCCCGCCCAAGATCCCACTGTCGGTGCTGGTGGTGATCCACACGCCCGAGCTGGACGTGCTGGTGATCGAGCGGGCCCAGCAACCGGGTTTCTGGCAGAGCGTGACCGGGTCGAAAGACCTTGAGAACGAGCCCTGGGACGTCACGGCCGCGCGGGAAGTGGCCGAAGAAACCGGCATCGTCATCGGCAGCCATGCCGTGCCGCTGGACGCCTTGCAGGATTGGGCCATCGAGAACATCTACGAGATTTATCCGGTCTGGCGGCACCGCTACGCCCCGGGCGTGACCCACAACACCGAACGGGTTTTTGGCCTGTGCGTGCCACGCGACACCCCCATCACCCTGGCGCCGCGCGAGCACACCGCCTGGGCCTGGCTGCCCTGGCAAGAAGCGGCCGACCGGTGCTTTTCGCCCTCGAACGCCGAGGCGATTTTGCAACTCCCTCGATTTAGCGGGAAAGCCGGCCCTTCAACCGTCTGAACGACGGGGCCAGTTGCGGCTATGGTGTGGGGGTGAACACTTTCGTTCGCGCCGCTGTTGGAATGATCCGCCGTGCTGAACCCACTCCAGTCTTCACTGTTGCCGCCTTCAACGCAGTCGTCCACGCACCTGCGGGTGGCCACCTACAACATCCACAAGGGCGTGCGGGGCATGGGCCCCACCAAGCGCCTGGAAATCCACAACCTGGGCCTGGCCGTCGAGGCCTTTGACGCCGACATCGTCTGCCTTCAGGAGGTGCGCCATTTCCACAAGGCCGAGGCCAAGCGCTTTTCGCGCACCGATTACGGGCCCATGTGCTGGCCGCAACAGCCCCAAGCCGATTTTCTGGCGCCCGAAGGCTATGAGGTGGCCTACCGCACCAACGCCACCACCAAGGATGGCGAGCATGGCAACGCCCTGCTGAGCCGCTGGCCCATGGGCAACATCGGCCACCATGATGTGTCGGACCACCGCTTCGAACAGCGCGGCCTGCTGCACGTGCCAGTGTTCTGGCGCGGCATCGAGATCCACGTGATCGTGGTGCACCTGGGCCTGATCCACGCCAGCCGTGTGCGGCAGGCCGAGCACCTGGCTGCCCTGGTGATCAGGGATTTGCCGCCCGATGCGCTGGTGGTGGTGGCGGGCGACTTCAACGACTGGAACGAAAAGCTCGACCCGGTGTTGCAGGCTGCCAAGCTCAAGCGCGCGGGTTTGCCCAAGGCCCCGAACACGCCCACCTTCCCCTCGCGCATCCCGGTGCTGGCTTTGGACCGGGTCTACACACGGGGTTTGACCTGCCAGTCGGTGATGGTGCCGCGTGGTGGCGCCTGGCCGCGCATGTCAGACCACCTGCCCCTGGTCGTTGAACTGGACATCGACAACGCCTGATGAACCCCTTGCCCGAACAGAACTCGGCGCATGCCTTGCGTGGCCTGGCCTGGTATGGCCAGCGCAAGCCCATGTTCACCGGGGGCAACCAGGTCACCTTGCTGAAGGGCGCAGCAGAACAGTTCCCGGCCTTGTGCGCCAGCATCAACACGGCCAAACGGTCGGTGTGGATGGCCACCTACATGGTGTCACCGATCGGGCAAAGCCAGTCGGTGCTTCAAGCCTTGATGAAGGCGGCTCAGCGGGGCATTGACGTGCACTTCGTGGTGGATGGCGTGGGCTCGCGCGATGCCCCGGGCTCGCTGTGGCGAGACTTGGAAGAAGCGGGCATCAAGCTGGTGGTGTATCGGCCCGTGCGTGGCTTGCTGAACTTGCTGGATTCATCGCAATGGCGGCGCATGCACATGAAGCTGTGTGTGATCGACGACAAGGAAGGCTTCGTGGGGGGCATCAACCTGATCGATGACCGATACGATCTGGCGCTGGGTTGGTCCTCCAACCCACGGCTGGACTATGCTTTGCAGGTGAAGGGCCCCGCCGTGATGCCCATGGCGCACACGGTCAAGGCCATGTGGACACGGGCCGCCGTGGGCCGGGATTGGCGCGATGACATCGTTCACTGGATGGCGGATCACCGCAGCATGAAACGGCTGCGTGCCTTGTGGGAAAAGGCCCGGCTGCGGCTGCCACCCAGAGCGCAGCGGCACCTGTCGGCTGCCTCGGCCACCAACCTGCCCATGCGCTGCGCTTTTGTGTTGCGCGACAACCTGCTGCAGCGGCGCACCATCGAGCGCGCGGCCTTGCAAGCGATCCAGCATGCGCGCACACGGGTGGACATCGTCACGCCTTATTTCTACCCCGCCCGGGCCTTGCGACATGCGCTGCGCAACGCCGCCAAGCGCGGGGTGGTGGTCAGGCTGTTGCTGCAGGGCAAGGCGGACTACAAGATCGCGGCGATCGCGGCCCAGGTGCTGTACCACGACCTGCAGTTGCATGGGGTCCGCATTTTTGAGTACCAGCCCGCGCTGCTGCACGCCAAGGTGCTGTGCGTGGACGACGAATGGGCCACGATTGGTTCGTCCAACCTCGATCCTTTGTCGCTGGTGTTGAACCTGGAGGCCAACCTGATCGTGCGTGACCGGGGCTTTGTGCGCACGCTGTCGACCGCCTTGTTGCACGATTTTGAACAAAGCGTGGAGATCCCGGCGCCACTGGTTCGGCAGCGCAGTTGGGTGACGAGGGTACGGCGTTCAACGATCGCCTGGATGGCCAAGACTTACCTGCGACTGGCGGGGGTCACCGGGCGGTATTGAAGAAACGGGAGTGCCTGGATCAAGGCAAACGCCACAAGGCCCCGTAAGGCGGCGAGGCAGGCCACTGAGCAGCCTGCTGCGGTGGCTGTTGAGGATGGTCGTGGACCCAACGCCGCGCCAGCATCCAGCCTGCGTGCCCGACCACCACGGTGTGTTGGCCAATGGGTGACCAGGCCGCCGCCCTGGTCAGCAAGGACTGCAAGGCTTCGCCATCCCCCGGCGCATGGATTGCGAAAGCCTCACACCATTGATCGATGTGCTCTTGTGGGATGTCTCGCCAGGGCAATCCATCCCAGGTGCCGAAGTCCAGTTCCATCAGGGCGGGATCCCGCACATGGGTCCAGCCCCAGCGCCGCAGATAGCGGCCCACCAAGGCGCAACGCTGCAGGGGCGAGGTGTGCACGACCTGTGCCAAGCCGTGTCGGCGCGCTACCTTCTGGATGCGCCGGGCCAGTCGCTTGGCGCGGCGGGCGGGCACGACCACATCGGTGCGGCCGATGCAGCGGCCCACCACCTTCTCAGGTTTGGGATGGCGCCAGGCCCACACAGTGCCTGGCTTTGCCTGATCACTCATGAGAGGCAGGAGGCCACGGCGGCCCCATGATTGACCGCCGCCAACCACGCGAGCAAAGCCGCAACTTCGCTGAACTGCTGTGCGGCACCCAGCGTGTCGCCGGTGTAGCCGCCCAGGCGCTGTCGATACCAGCGGGTGCACACCAGGGCCACCACACCGCAGGCCAGACCGGCCGACAACATGGCAGGCAGGAGGACCGCGAAGGGATCCTTGAAAGGCGAAACGAAGACCAGGCCCACGGTGGCCAGCAGCACCCAGCACCAGGCCACCACCACTGCACCGGAGCGCACACTCAGGGCCAGCGGCTTGGCCTTGGCATGCTCGATGTCACCCGCGTAGGGCAGCCAGCGCATCAAGGTCACGGCCACGGCACGCGAGGCGGCGTGGGCCCAGATCAAGGCCAAGGCCGGCCACCACAGGCCATGCTGGGCCAGGCCGCTCAAGGTGGCGGCCTTCAGTCCGAGCATCAGGACCAGGCTGATGGCGCCGTAGGCCCCGATGCGCGAATCCTTCATGATCATCAGGGCTTTGTCGCGGCTGACGGTGCCGCCCAAGGCATCGCAGGTGTCGCTCAGACCATCTTCGTGAAAACCACCGGTCAGCCACACCGTGGCTGCCATGCTCAACACCACCGCGACGGTGGGTGGCCAAACTTGCACCGCCAAGCCCCAGACCAGCGCGCCAAATGCGCCGATGCCCAAGCCCACCAGGGGCAGGTGGCGCGCGCATTCATTCAGCCATGTCGCCTCGAAGCCCACCCAGCGCGGCACGGGCACGCGGGTGAGGAACTGCACGGCCACGAGCAGCAGCCGCAGTTCATGCACGAGGCGCGGGCCAATCATCAGGCGCCCTGCCCTGGGCTGATGTCGCCATCGGCGGTGCTGACCCCGGCCGACTCAAAGCTGGCCATCTCGGCCAGGATGCGGCAGCTGGATTCCAAAAGCGGCCAAGCCAAAGCCGCCCCGGAACCCTCGCCCAAACGCAGGCCCAGGTTGAGCAGAGGTTGGGCCTTCAGGTGGGACAGCATTCGAGCATGGCCTTGTTCATCGGACTGATGAGCGAACACGCAGCGTTGCAGGACCAGTGGTTGCAGCGCCTGCGCCACCAGGACCGCGCTGCTGGCGATGAAGCCATCGACCACGATGACCCGGTTCTGCGCGGCAGCTTCCAGCACGGCCCCGGCCATCATGGCGATTTCGAAACCACCCATCGCGGCGAGTGCTTGCAGAGGCTCGATGGCTTGTTCGTGGCGAGCCAGCACCTGGCGCAGCACAGCCAGCTTGCGCTGCACGCCAGCGTCGTCCAGGCCGGTGCCACGCCCCACGCATTGCTCGATGGGCAGGCCGGTCAGACGCGCCATCAGCAAGGCCGCGCTGGAGGTGTTGCCGATGCCCATCTCGCCCAGCAGCACGGCGTTGCCCGGCAAGCTGCGCACGACCTCGGCACCTTGGTCCAGCGCGGCCTGGCATTGGGCGGGCGTCATCGCGGGGCCTTGGCTGGCGTCCGCCGTGCCGGGGGCGATCTTGCGCAGTTGCAGGCCAGGGCGTGGCGCGAGATCATGGGCCACGCCCGCGTCCACCACGGTCAAAGCCAGGCCATGCTGGCGGGCCAGTACGCTGACCGCAGCACCACCGGCGAGGAAGTTTTCCACCATCTGCCAGGTCACATCACTGGGAAACAGGGAGATGCCTTGTGCGGTCAGGCCATGATCGCCCGCAAAGACCACCATCTGAGGCTGCGTCAGCTGCGGTGCTTCCGTGCCCAGGATCAAACCCAGTTGCAGGGCCAGGGTTTCCAGGCGTCCCAGTGATCCCAGGGGTTTGGTCTTGTGGTCCAACAGGTGCTGCAGGCGCAGGGCACGGGCAGGACTGTGCAGGTCGGTGATGGCGTTCAACTTGGTCATGATTGGGGTGCTCCCGTGTCGAAGCCCAGGGCTTGTGGGGTGGTGCCCGCGCAGCGGGCAATGGCGTCAAAGATGTGGACCAGGCCGCGCTCGATGGCGGCCGGTCCGGGTGACAGGATGTCGGAGGAAGGGATGTCCTGCATCATGGCGTTCAGGGCTGGGAAGCCTTCGCGGGCCAGGACTTTCTCGGGCTCGAAACGCTGGCCACACCAGGCGCCCATGATGAGCTGCGGCTCGGCGGCCAGGACCTGCTCGGGCGTCACGGCGCGCTCACGCGATGGAAAGCGTTGGGCGGTGTCGGCGAACACGTCGATGCCGCCGGCCAATTGGATGATTTCGCTGATCCAGGCGATGCCACAGATCAGGGGCGAGTGCCATTCTTCAAAGTAAACGCGGGGCTTGAAGGGCAGATGCTGGGCGGCTTGGGCCACCTTGGCCTGGATGGCTTCCAGTTCGCTCACCAGTTGCGCTGCCGCTCCGGTGCTCTGCACGACCTCGCCCAGTTGGCGGACCATGTCGGACACACCGGCCAGGTTGCGGTGGTTGAACCACAAGACTTCCACACCCGCCTCTGCACAAGCGTCCAGCAGGGGGCGCTGCACTTCGGAAAAGCCGATCACCAGGTCGGGCTTGACGTCGAGGATGCGTTCCAGCTTGCCGGTCTTGAAGCCGCTGATCTTGGGCTTGTCTTCTCGGGCCTGGGGTGGGTAGACGGTGAAGCCCGAGATGCCGACGATGCGGTCTTGCGCGCCCAGGCGGTAGAGCACATCGACCGATTCGGTCGACAGGCAGGCGATGCGTTGGGGGCCTTGCAATGTTGTGTTCATGCGGTGGGCGCGTTGAGGAGGTTCAGAAGTGTGCCGGGCGAGAAGTGCTGGTCGATGAAGTCGGCCAGGCCGTCGAACACCGCGTCCAGCGATGGGGCCTCGATGCCGAACAGGGCGCGCATGGCGGTGGGTGATTCGAACAGGCCGTGAAGGTAGAGGCCCATCACATTGCCTTGCTGCCAACCCAGGGAGTCGCCTTGGTCGTTGTGAAGGATTTCCAACAACCCGGCTTGGGCAGATCGCGCGGCGGTGCGACCGTGGTGAATCTCGTAGCCTTGGACATGGGTGCCGCTCAGGCTAGACCACGCGCCTGTTGTGGGGCCAAAAGCCGCCTGGGTCTCCAGCAACAGCTTGTCGCGTTCGAAGGTGGTCACCAAGGGCAGCAGGTTCAGGCCCGGGGTTGAGGTCAAGGCGTCGACGCTTGCGGAGTCTGATTCAACGCCCTCGGCATCGATCAAGGTCTGGCCCAGCATCTGCAAGCCACCACACACGCCCAGCACGGCACCGCCAGCGGCCGCATGGCGCTGAATCGCCGCGTCCAGGCCCTGGCTTCGCAACCAGGCCAGGTCGGAGGTCGTGTGCTTGGACCCGGGCAAGATCACCCAATCGGCGCCCTCCAGATCGGCGGGATGCCGCGCCCAGACCAGGCGCACGCCGGGTGCTGACCGCAATGGCTGGAATTCGTCGAGATTGCTGATGCGCGGATAGGCCACGATGGCGATGCGCTTGAGGGCCTGGGACGTGCCAGGGCCAGTGGCGCTGTCATCGAACACACCATCTTCTTCGGGCAGGCCGTGGCCACGCCACATGGGCAGGACGGCCACGGTGGGCACGCCCGTCAGGGCCTGTAGCTGCTCGGGGCCCGGGGCCAGCAAGGCAGCGTCCCCCCTGAAGCGGTTCAGGACATAGCCGCGAATCAGGGCGCGTTCATGCTCGGGCAACAGCTGGTGGGTGCCAAAGAGGTGGGCAAAGGCCCCGCCCCGGTCAATGTCGGTGATCAGCAGGCAAGCGGCTTGTGCTGCCAAGGCGGTGCGCATGTTGACGTAGTCGCTGTGGTGCAGGTTGATCTCGGCGGGCGAGCCCGCGCCTTCGATCACGACCACGTCGTTTTCGGCCATCAAGGCCAGCAGGGCATCGCGCGCGAAGGGCCACAGCTGCTCGCTGCGCTGGCGCCAGGGCACCTGGTGCAGGTCGGGGCGCACCTCGCCCAGCACCACCACCTGGCTGGCGGTGTCGCGCTCAGGCTTGAGCAGGACCGGGTTCATGCGCACTTCCGGACGGGTGCGAGCGGCCAGGGCCTGGAAGTATTGCGCGCTGCCGATCTCACCCAGGCGGCCGTTCAAGCCGGGCACCACGCGGGCGTTGTTGCTCATGTTCTGGGCTTTGAAAGGGGCCACCTTCAAGCCCTGGTGGGCGTACCAACGGCACAGCGCCGTGGTCAACCAGCTTTTGCCAGCGCCACTGGTGGTGCCCAGCACCATCACGGCTTTGGCGCTCATCGGGCGATCTCCATCTGGGCCAATGCCTGGAACAAGGCTTGTTGCGCGTGGGGCGCTTGCGCACTTAAGCGCACCCAGCCTGGCAGGCCAAAGCTGGTGGCATCCCTGAGCTTGATGCCGTGGCTTCGCAGCGAGTTGACGGGTTGCGACGGCCGGGCCAGCATGAAGGGCACCACCGACGGCAGGCAATGCCAGCCCAGGCGGGTGAGGGCCGTTTGCTGGGCCGACATCCACAGCGCGAGCATCTCGCGTGACCGGGCCAGCCAGGCTTGCGTGCCGGGCTGATGCCAGGCCTGCAGCATGGCCACGCCTTCGGCGGACAAGACCCAGCTGGGGGCCAAAGCCTGGACGCTCACCCCATCAATCCTCACATCATCCACAGGGGCGATCACATACCCGGCGCGCACGCCTGTGAGGCCCAGCGCCTTGTTGGGTGAGCACAGTTGCCAGCACTGATGGGCCAGGGTGGTCGGCACGGGATCCTGTCCCAGCAAGCGCAAGGGCTCGTAGGCGCGGTCCAGCACCAGGATCACGTCACCTTGATGACGGATATCGGCCAGCGCGGCCCAGAACGACGGCGGCAGGCTTTGACCGGTGGGGTTACAGGGCTCGCACAACCAGACCAACGATGGGCCCAGCTGCCCGGTCAATGCACTGAGCAAGGCCTCGCCACTGGCATAGCCTTGCACGTCCATGCCCAAGGCCAGCGCGGCGGCTCGGTAGTCGCCGTAGCCGGGTTGCGGCACCCACACCTGGCGCACACCGCGCAGTGATGCGGCCAGGGTCAATCGGCGAATGGCCTCGCTGCTGCCCGCCGTGGGCAACACGCGTGCAGGCTGGATGCCCAGCACCTGAGCCAGGCCTTCGCGCAAAGCCCGGTAATCGGGATCAGGGTAGTGCTGGCGATTCGCCGCCTGGATAGCGCGCATGACCTCATCGGGCGCGCCCAGCGGATTCGCATTGCTGGAAAAGTCATGCGTGATGGGCGGGCCGCTGTCAGGGCCGCCATGTTCGTTCAAGGGCAAAATCATCAATGCACTCCCAATGCCCAAGGGGCCGACACCACGATCAACATGGCACTCAAGGCCGCCCCCCACCACACCGCCCGTTGCGCCAGGGCCAAGGCTTGCGCGGTGTGTCGCGACTCGGGCAACTGAGCGGACTCGTTCAACGCATACACCCCAGGCTTGCTCAAGCGCACCGTCAACAACAGCGCCATGACACCCATGGGCCAGCCGCCATTGGGCGATGGCGTGGCGCGGGCCTGCCTTGCGATTTCCGACCAGGCAGGCATGGCACCCGCCGACAAGCACAGCAGCCCAGCCGTGACGCGAGCGGGTATCCACGACAGCACATCATCCGCGCGGGCCGCCCATTTGCCCGCCCATTCGTAGCGGCCGCGATAACCCCACATCGCGTCGGCGGTGTTGGCAAAACGGTAGAGCGCCGCAGCGCCCAGGCCTCCCACGGCAAACCACAACAACGGCGCCACCAGGGAGTCGTTCAGGTTCTCGGCCAGCGACTCGATGGCGCTTTCACGCACGGCCACCTCGTCAAGCTGGCTCACGTCGCGACTGACCAGGCGTTGCAGTTGTGTTCGCCCGGCTTCCAGTGACTCGCCCAAGGCTCGCTCCACCGAGGACACCTCATCGCGCAGCATGCGCCAAGCCAACAGCGGCTTGAGCAGCACGCCCAGCAAGACCACCTGGACATACCAAGGACACGCTGACAGCCCCCTCTGCGCGCACCAGGCCAGCATCACCACCAGCAGGCCGCCCACCCACCAGGCCAGCGCACCGCCGAAGAAAGCAAGCCCGGGACGCCAGGCACTCAGGCGCGGCCCCAGCCACCCCAGGTAACGCCCCATCGCGACCACCGGGTGCGCCCACGCCGGCGGCTCTCCCCAACGTCGGTCGATCAGCAGCGCCACGGTCATGGCCAACAGGGTCACCCAGGGCAACATCGCTTCTGCTTCAGTCTTCGATGCCGCGTTGCGCGGGCACGCCGGCCTTGTAGTGGTGCTTGACTGCGGCCATCTCGGTCACGGTGTCCGCGATGTCGATCAGTTCTTGCGGGCATCCACGGCCCGTCAACATCACGTGCACATGGCTGGGGCGATCACGCAGGGCCGCGAGCACGGGCTCCAGCGGGATCCAGCCGTAGCGCAAGGGGTACATGATCTCGTCCAACACCACCAGGAAATGCTCGCCCGCCTGGATGGTGGCGTTGGCGCGCTCCCAGCCATCGCGGGCCAGTTGGGCCGAATGCTCCAGGTCGCGGCTCTTCCAGCTGAAGCCATCGCCCAGGCCTTCGATTGGCACGCCCAGTTGTTCGAACACGCGGTGCTCGCCAAAGCGGGCACTGGGCACTTTCATGAACTGGTAGATCTTGACGGCCTTGCCACGGCCATGGGCGCGCAGTGCCAGGCCAAAGGCCGAGGTGCTTTTGCCCTTGCCATCGCCGGTGTTGACCAGCAGCAGGCCACGGCGCTCGCCATCGGGTTTTTCAACCTGGCGGTCTACGGGGGGGGATTCGATTTCCATGAGGGTTTCTCCAATCTTGGATGCAAGGATCAGGTGGCAACCACGGGCCGCCGCAGCGCTTGCCACGACGCGCCGCCCACCACCAGCAAAGTCATCAACACAGCGGCCAGGGCACGTGACAACTCGCGGCCAAGGTCCAGCTCAGGTGGGGGATTGTCAGGCTGACGCTCCAACAACACGCCTTGAAGGCTGGGGGTGGGTGTCGGCTCGACAGCTTGGGTCTCTGGCTTGTGGGGTGGCGGTTGGGCGGAACGAGGTGCTTCCGGCTGAGTGGGCTCGTTCAGCTGCCGCGCCACCCAATGGCGCACTGCACCCATCTCACCTGGCAAAGGCGCCTCGCGGGTCAGGTCTTTGTACAACTGGGCCACTTGCTGCTGCGTGGCCGCATCGGGTAGCCAATAGCCCATGCGCTGGGCCTGCACCAGTCGTTCCAACGATTGTGCATAGGCCTGAGGGTGCGTGCGCAACCACTGCGGCAGCCCCAGCTTGTGCTTGTCCTGCACCAGCACTTCGTAGAAGTTTTGCCAGTGGTCAGGGCGCACGGTGTCGGGCGCAGTCACCTGCCAGCCCCAGGCAAACTGCAGCGCCTTGAGCACTTGCAACGTACCTGAATAGCCCTCGGCTTTTTGAGCCTCCAGCCAACCGGGGTGCAAGTAACGCGACTGCATTTCCAACGCAATGCTGGTGGCGGCCGATTGGGTTTGGACCTCGCTGGCATCTTGCAACTGGTTCACGTAGAGCCCCAAGGCCTCGGTCTTGCCAGCACTGCGCGCCGCTGCCGCCAAACCGCCCAGGTATTGAAAGGGATCATCGGAGGTGACCATGGCGTACAGGTGTGAAGTGCGTGACAGCACTGCCGCCTGCGTGTGCCTCAAATGCGAGCCCAATGCCTTGGCGGCCACGCCCTCGGGCAAGCCCTCCAGCGCCTGTCCATCGACATAAGGCTGGCTCATGCGTTTCAGGAACATCTCGCCCAGGCGGCTGTCATCGCGCTGAACGCCTTCGGATTGCACAGCTTCCGACAGACCGGTGCCGTAGTCTCCACTCACGTTGCCGAACACACGAGCCCGGGCCAGCACTTGCGCCTGCGCGCGCGGCACGCCTTCCTTGAGCAACTCGGCCGCGACCACGGCGGTGTTGCTGGACACGGCATTGACCGGCTCTGCCGTGGACGCCGCCGCCACCGCCTGGTCCACCAAGGCCATCAAGGCCGGGAACTGGTCGCGGTACGAACCGGTGATGCTGAGCAGCACGTCCACACGTGGACGCTGCAAGGTAGACGCTGGGATGACGCGCACACCCGTGGGGCGACCTGAGTCATCCCACACCGGCTCAACCCCCAAGGCCACCAGGGCCTGTGCTTCCATGATGCCCTGGTGGCGCAAGGTCTCGCCCGCCCACAGCGACAAAGCCAGGCGGGTGGGCGTTTGTCCGCCATGCTCGGCACGCCAGGTTTTGAGCCAATCGTTGAACAAGCCCTTGGCCACCTCATGAGCCTGCCGCGTGGGCAAGCGGCTCGGGTCCAGGCCAGTCAAGTTGCGGCCGGTGGGCAGGCTGTCGGGGTTGCGGATGGGGTCGCCGCCATAGGCCGCGGTGATGAAGCGCCCGGACAAGGCCGTGAGCAAACCGGGCATCTCACCCTCGGTGGACAGCAGGGCCTCCAGAGCCTGGGCCCGCTCGGCCAGCTTGAACAAGGCGGCCGAATCAATGGGCTGGCGTGCTGCTCGGTTGGGCACCGGGCCACTGGGCAAGGCGGGCCGCAAGTCCAGCATGCTGGCCCTCTTCGCATCAAGCAAGGCTACGTCCAGCCAACGCGAGGGACGTGCCGTTGCGACGGCCTCGTGGTTGATCAAAAAGGCTTCGTCGATGTCTTCGCCCAATGCATCAATCAAAGGTTTGCGCAAGGCCTGCAAGATGGTCTGATGACGTTGCGCAGCCTCGGGCACGCGGCCGAACGTCGCCAAGCCCTTTGGCTGCGAGCTTTGCGCCAAGGCGTCCAAGTAGGGGTGCAACAACTCCAGGAAGCCGGAAAAATCGGCCGCGATGCGTTCGGCCGTCCAGCCCAGGTCGCGGTGCAACTGGTGCTCGACAAAGTTGCCGACCAATTGGCGCTCCAAAGCTTGCTTGGTGGGTCCAGCGTCCACGGTCTCCCACTCGTGCATCAACTCGTGCATGTGCGCCATCTTGGCCTCGAAGCCTGCTGGCGAGAACACTGGCGTCTTGTGGCTGACCAGCACCGCACGACCCCGCCTCTTGGCCGTCAGGGCCTCACCCAGGTTGTCAACGATGTAGGGGTAGACCACCGGCACATCGCCCAGCGGCAGCAAGGCATCGTCAAAGACGTCAAGGCTGCGCGCTTTGCCCGGGGCCCACTCCTGCGTGCCGTGGGTGCCGAAGTGGATCAAGGCATCGGCCTGCCGCGCCCACAAGTACACCGCCAGATAGTGGTGGGACAAGGGCGTCTTGCTGCGGTGCATGAAGGGGTTCTGGCCCAGGTGCAAAGTTTCTTCACGCGGTGGCTGCGGCAGCACCGACAACTGCCCCACCTGCATGCGAGGGATCACAAAGACCCGTTGGCCTTGGTAAGAGACCACATAACGGCTGCTGCCTGGCGCGCCCCATTGCGCTTCGATGCGCCGACGCACCTTGGCGGGCAGCGTGGCCCACCAGGCTTCGTAGTCTTTCAAAGGCAAGGCGGCGGCCTGGTTGCTGGCCAGCAAGGCCTGCAGGTCAGAGCCGGGATAGTAGGCGGCCAGCATGGGCTTGAGGCCATCGATCCATTGCGCCTCAGGCACGGCATGGGTGGCGTAACCCGCCTGGGCCAGGCTTCCAGAGACCTGCTCCAGGCTGCGCGGCACATTCAGGAACGACGCCCCGAAATTGCTGCCCCCTGGCGGGTAGTTGTAGACCATGGCCACCAGGCGCTTGTCGGGCGCAGGCTTGATCTGCAGGGTGATCAGGCGGCGTGCCTTGGCCACCACGGCCTGGGCCTGGCGTTCGATCAGCTCGGGTCGTCGGCCTTGGTCAGCGTGGGCCACCACCATGATGGGGTCCATGGCGCCCGCGCCTTCCGGCTGGGCCAGGTAGAAAGGCACATCGCTTTGCGACAGGCCGCCCTCGTCCTGCTCCCAGGCAGCCGTGTCGGCAGAACGGTAGGGCTGGGTCAACAACACGGGCGCGCCCCAGCGCGCAAACAGCGGCTGCAAGGCAGCGCTTTGCGGCAACAGCTGGTGGATGACGACGACCTGCGCGTGCAGACGGCGATCTGGCCCATTCTGACCAGGCACCTCCAACAGGCCGGACAGACCAGACGCGTCCACCTGCTGGCCAAAAGCCGCGTAAGCAAACATGCCTTGTTTGGCGAACATCCGCAGCCAGGCGTCGATCCACTGGGTGGCGCCATTCACGAAGTGATAGCGGTGGACCAGCAACACCACCGCAGGTCGGCCCCGCAACACACCTTGCGCCTGCTGCCATTGCGACAAGGCCTGTGCATCCGCGAACAAACCGGGTGCATCCGGGTGGTACAGGCCACGACTGGGCCAGGCCTGGGGGGCTGGCAACTCAGGCGCCGGCAAGCCCTTGATCAGGGCCTGGGAGAGGGTCAGGGCATGCTCGGTGTTGCGCTCGCCACCGGCTTGCAAGTAAGCCGCGATGCGGTTGGCACCGGCCTCTGGCGTCACCCACACCAGGTTGCGGGCTTTCAACAAAGGCTGGTTCAGCAAACGCTCCAACCGAGTTTGCGCCGTGATGTGGGGCGCATCGACCCACACCATCGCCGACTCTTTCAAGGCGGACTCCAGTGCAGCAGACTCGGCCACCGCGAGTGTGCTGCTGCCCCGCAAGGGGTATTCCAGGTGCTGCACGCTCAGGCCCTGCTGGCGAGCCAGGCGCTCGATCATGGCGGTGCGCGGTGCGGGTGTGACATCCGTGGTCAACCACAGCACCACGGGCGATGCCGCCTGTGCGCTCACGCACCAGCCCAACACCAGCCAGGCCATCAGCCACCGCACACCCGACATGATCACACTCACCGAGCCCCCTGCCCTGCGTTGGCACCTTGCGGTGCGGAGGCGCCAGACTCGGGCACGTACACGATGTTGCCGTCCTTGAGCTTGTAGGCCACGCCAGCGCGCTGGCCTTCACCCGCGCCCGCGCTGCCCGCGCCCTTGAACTTGATCTCCTTGCCGTTCTCGCGCACCACCACCTCCATGTTGGGCTGGCCCGGGTTGCGGATGATGGTGACGTTGTCTTGCGCATTGCTCTGGCTTTGCGCGGCCACCGCCGTCAACAAGGCCACCACCAGCACCAGGAAGACGTCGACCAGGTTGACGGCCGACAGCATCGGGTCGTCGTCGTCCTCGGCCATCACGTGGATGTGCTTGAAGCTCATGCCGCCACCTCGCGTGCCTTGCGCACGTTCAGCAATTCGGCCAGCAACCAGCGACGGCGCACCGAGTACACGGTCAGGCCGATGGACGCGGCCGCCAAGGCCAGCACCACACCGGCGAACGCGCCGCTGAACACCGACAGGGCCTGCTGACCCTGGCCCGCGGCCACGCTTTGAAGGGCCGGGCCCAAGGGAATCATCGTGGCAATCAGGCCCAGCATCGGGCTCAGGCGGCTGAGCAAACGCACCGGTTCGATCTGCCGAACCACGGACAGCTCCAGCTCTTCCATCGACAGGTCGGGCGTGACGCGCAAGGCCGTGTAGCGCGGATTGCGCCAACGCTGCCAGGCCTCCATCATGGTCATGCCGCCAGTCCACAAGGCGTAGACGAAGCCCAGGGCCACCAGCGTGAGCACAGGCCACAGCAGCGATTGCGCCACCTGAGTAAAACCAGTTTCAATCATCATGTGGGGGCTCCAGGAGCAAACAGGGCGGAGACGGCCGCCGGATTGGAAGGAAAGTACAAATGCAGGAATGAGGCGTGCAGGCGGCCAGCGCGGTAGACGCCTTCGGCCTTGCCCAACTGGCGTTGGGGCAGCGTCGACGCCACCGGGCTCATCGGGCTGTCCATGCTGGCGTGGTGGAAGGTGTGGCCACGCATCGCCCCCTCAGGCAAGCTCACGCCGTGCATGCCCAGGTTGACGAAGCGCTTTTGCAGCACCGCTTTGCCGGGCATCAAGCCCAGCATCGGCGCCGTTTGCCCCTGCACATCGCTCAGCGAATCCAGCAGGTACAGCATGCCGCCGCACTCGGCCACCAAGGGCTTGCCTTGCGCATGGTGGGCCTGGATGGCGGCCTTCATGGCGCTGTTGTGCGCCAACTGGTTCAAGTGCAACTCGGGGTAGCCACCGGGCAGGTACACGCTGTCGGCCTCGGGCAAGGCGGCGTCGTTCAAGGGCGAGAAAAAAATCAACTCAGCGCCCAGATCGCGCAAGGTGTCCAGGTTGGCCGGGTACAGGAAAGAGAACGCAGCATCTCGCGCCACGGCGATGCGCACCCCTTGCAGCCTGCGCGCATGGACCACAGCCTGATCAGGCTCTGGCGGCTCAAAACTCACGGGCAAGGGCAAGGTTAGTGACAAGCGCCCCAGTGCCTGCGCGGCCTGGTCAATTCGTTGCTCCAGATCCGCGATCTCCTCAGCCTGAACCAGGCCCAGGTGCCGTGATGGCATGCCATAGGCTTCGTTGCGCGGCAGTGCGCCAAACCAGGCCATGCCCTCGGGCAGGCTTTCACGCAACATCTGCGCGTGCGACTCGCTGCCCACCCGGTTGGCCAACACACCGGCCATCGTCAAATCCGGGCGGTAGGTTGCCAGGCCCAGCGCGATGGCGCCAAAGGTCTGAGCCATGGCCGAACCATCGATGACGGCCAGCACCGGCAAGCCGAAACGCATGGCCAAGCCAGCACTGGAAGCTTCGCCATCGTGCAGGCCCATCACGCCTTCCACCAGGATCAGGTCAGACTCGCACGCCGCCCGGTAGAGCATCTCGCGGCAATGCGCCTCGCCACCCATCCACAGGTCCAGCTGGTACACGGGCTGGCCGCTGGCGCGCTCCAAAATCATCGGGTCCAGAAAATCAGGCCCGGTCTTGAAGACACGCACGCGCAAGCCTTGCTGGCGGTGCCAACGGGCCAAGGCCGCCGTGGCCGTGGTTTTGCCCTGGCCCGAAGCCGGGGCGCTGATCAACACGGCAGGGCATTGCACAGAAGACTTCCTCATGCGGTGTAAGGCATGGCCAACCATTGCCCCTCCACGTTGAACAACTTGAGCCGGTGGTCGAACACCTCTTGCAGCGCGGCATGTGCCAACGAAGAATCGACCGGCCCATGGTGTCGCACCTGTCCCTTGGCCATCACCACCAGGTCGTCGGCCTGCAAGGCCATGTTCAGCTCGTGCAACACGCTGACCACGGTCACGCCTTGCTTCACCAGCTCGCGCACGATGCAGAGCCAATCGGCCTGATGCGGTGGATCCAGGTGGGCCAAAGGCTCGTCCATCAACACGATGGGCGCCTGCACGGCCAGGGCCCGCGCCAGCAACACGCGCTGGCGCTCGCCGCCCGACAGGTGGGCCAGTGTGCGTTCCTTCCACGCCCAGCAATGGGTTTGCGTCATGGCCAGTTGCACAGCGGCATGGTCGGCCTGGCTGGCAGGCGCCAACCAGGCTTGGTGCGGCAGTCGGCCCAGCATGACCACGTCGAGCGCGCTCAGGTCATCGGCACCAGCTTCACTCTGTCCCAACCAGGCCAGGGCCCGGGCGCGCTCCTTGGCGGGCCATTCGTTCAAGGGACGGCCTTGCAAGCCGATCTGACCATCGCACAGCTGCAGGCCTGCCAGGGTGCGCAACAGCGTGGACTTGCCTGCGCCATTGGGCCCGACGATGGCCGTCCAGCGGCCGGCTGGCAGCTTCAAGGAAATGGGGTGCAGCACCAGTTGCTTTGACAAGCGCACGGCCTGGATGTCCGCGCTCAGGGCGGTGGCGTGGTGAGGTGTGTTCATGTCATCCACCCCGGTTCATGCGCCACAGCAAATAGCCGCCACCCAGCACGGCGGTGAGCACGCCCACCGGCAGTTCTTGCGGCGCCCACACCCAACGGGCGACGATGTCTGCGCCCAGCAGCAGCACGCCGCCAAACAAGGCCGACAGCACCAGCACGGGCCCATTGGTGGCATTGACCCGGCTGCGCACCAGGTGCGGCGCCACCAGGCCCACAAATGAAATCAACCCAGCCTGCGCCACGGCCGCGCCGGTGGCCAGGGCCATGGCCGCGATCAACAACATGCGCACCCCCGCCAGCCGCACGCCCAGGCTGACGGCGGCCGAGTCGCCCAAGGTCAAAGCATCGAGCGCTCGGCTGCAGCCAAAGGCCACCAGCACACTCACCACCAAGGTGCTGGCCAGGATCGTCACGCTGTTCCAGCCCAGAAAACCCGTCGTGCCCATCATGAAGGCCTGCATGGCCCGCATGATGTCGGGCACCATGAGCATGGTCAGCGCGCTCAAGGCACCCAGCACCACGCCCACGACCACGCCGGCCAGCAAGAGGCGCAAGGTGTGCTGCACACCTCGCGCCAGGATCAAGGTCAGCGAGACGGCCCCCACCGCGCCCGCGAAAGCCGCCCCGGTCAGACCCAGGCGCAAGCTCCACGCCGACGCCACGGGCGACACGCCCAGCAAAGCCAACAGCACGGCCACGCCCAGGGCCGCACCAGATGAACTGCCCAACAGGTAAGGATCGGCCAAGGGATTGCGGAACAGACCCTGCGCGATCGCCCCGCCCAAGCCCAGCAAGGCACCCGCCAACCAAGCACCAGCACAACGCGGCGCGCGGATGTCCCACACGATCTGCATCGCGGTGGGATCACCCCAAGGCGGCGACCAGCCCGTGCTGCCCACCGCCAGCCCCAAGACCAGCAAACCCAGCGTGATGGACACTAGCAAGAGCAACAAAGTGATCGGCCTCACCGCGCAACTCCCGAAGCAGCAGCAGCGGCGGTGACCGCGTCGCGTAGGCAACGCGCCATGATTTGCGCCGCCTCGCCCATGCGTGGACCGGGGCGCGACAAGACATCGCCTTGCTCGGAGGTGAAGGCGCACACGCGCTTGTCACGCACCGCGCGGATGCGGTCCCAACCCGGACGCGCGCCCACAGCCGCCGAATGGCGCTGCGAAATCATGATCACATGGGGATCGGCCCGCACCACGTACTCGGGGTTCAGTTTGGGAAACGGCCCAAGGCTGGTGGGCACGATGTTTCTGGCGCCCAGGCGGGTCAAGGTTTCGCCAATGAAAGACGACTCGCCAGCGGCATAGGGCGCGCTGTCCACTTCGTAATAGACGCTCAGGCCACGCGAGCTGGCGGGCACCATCTTCGCCGCCGCGTCCACCTGGGCCTCCAGCCGTTGCCACAAACGCAAGCCGCCATCGGCACTGCCCAGGATTTGAGCCACCTTGGTCGCCACGCGCTGCACGTCCTTGTAGGTGCGGGGCTCCAGGGCCACCACCTTGATGCCCAGGGATTCCAGCCGATCGGTCACGCGCGATGACAAGGCCAGCAGCACCACATCAGGTTTGAGCGAGGCGATCAACTCGATGTTGGCATCGTCCAGGCCCCCGGTCTTGGGCAGGCTGCGCACCGAGGCCGGATGGTTGGAGTAGCGGTCCGTGCCCACCAGCCGCGAGCAGCCACCCAGCTCGCACACCGTCTCGGTCAGCGAAGGCAGCAAGGTCACGATGCGGGCAGGTGACGCATCCAGACGCACGGTCACCCCGCGGTCGTCGACCAGGGTCACGCCAGGCGCGGCATGGGCAAGCTGCATCGCCATCAAGGCGGGCAAGGCCCAACACCAGATCATCTTCATGTTCATGTCATTCCTCGTGCGGGGTCACGGGCCTCGTCCAGGCCTGCCCTGCCACCATCAAAGTCACCTGCCCGCAACGCTGCGCCACCGCCTGGTTGAGCCAGCCCAATTCATCAACAAAGGCCCGCACCTCGCGCGACATGGGCACGATGCCCCAGCCGACCTCGTTGGTCACGAACACCACGGGCGATGGCAAATCAGACAGCACCGCCAACAGCGCTTCGCGCTCGGCGCGCCATGCAGTCAGATCGGCCTCGCCTTCAGCGGGCATCAACCAGTTGGTCAACCACAAGGTCAGGCAGTCGACCAGCAGCAAACGCCCGGGCGCCGCCTGGGCATGCAAGGCCTCGGCCAGCCGCAAGGGTGACTCCACCGTGGCCATGCCCGCTGGCCGCTCCTGCTGATGGCGCCGGATGCGTTCGCGCATCTCGTCGTCAAAAGCCAGCGCCGTGGCCACCACCGTCACGTTGTTTGCGTCCGATTGCCGCAGCCAGGCCTGCGCCAGCCGTTCGGCCTGACGCGACTTGCCGCTGCGTTGGCCGCCAACGATGAGGTGGTGCTTCGACATCACAACTCCGGTGTCCAGCGCAGGCCAATGATGGCCGTGCGAGGTGTGGTTCCATAGGTCTGCGCGTTCTCGTACTTCTTGTCGCCCACGTTGTCGATGCGTGCGAGCACGCGCCATCGGGCGTTGATTCGGTACAAAGCGTCCACATTCACCACGGTGTAGCCTCCCAGGGGTTTGGTGTTGGCTGCATCGTCAAAACGCTTGCCCACCGACAACAACTGCGCACCCAGGGTCCATTGATTCAAGTCGGTGTCCAGCCGCAGTGATGCATGACGGCGTGCGCGGCGTTGAAGATCGGCATCGTTGATCGCGTTCTTGGAAGCGTCGAAATCGACTGCCCCTGACAAGCGCACCGGCCCCAACGGTACAGCCCCATTCACACTGACCCCCTGCAGGTGGGCCAAGGCCGTGTTCTTGTAGCAGTAGGCCGGATCTTGCACACAGGTTCTGGTGCTCCCGGGAGGCCCCGTGATCAGGTCAGTCACCCAGTTGTTGTAGACCGTCAAACCCAATTGGGCCCCGTCCTTTTGATACCGTACCCCAAACTCGGCATTGCGCGAGGATTCCGGCTTGAGTGTCAGGTTGCCGTATTTGCTGAAACGTTGGTACAAGGTCGGCCCCCGATAGCCCGTGCCCCACGATGCATGAACGTTCCAATGATCTGCAAAATCCTGGCCCGCCGCCACGGAGCCCGTGCTGTGTGTTCCAAACTCGCTGTCCCAATCCGTGCGCGCATTGAGCTGGATGGCCGTGCCATGAGCACGCCACGCGTAGCCCAGCCCCAGGCCATCGTCACTGCGCTGGCCTTCGCCAGAGGTGCCCGACAACACCACATCGCTGTTCTTCAAAGTGTCCTCGCGGCGCTCCAGCAAAGCGGTCACCGAATGACTGCCCCACTTGAATGCGTTCAGCCACGATGCCGTCTCCACATGGGTTTGCGTGAGATAGCTGACCAATGGCGTGGCATACCGGTCCGCCGACTGGGCCACCGCGACCTGGCTTGACCAGCTGTCCAGCCACTGCGCACTCCATTGCAGCTTCAGGTCATGCAAATCGCGCACGCCATAGTCGTCGCGCGTCACCACCGTGGAGTCATAACGGCTGACCAGATGCTGCTGGGACGCGATCGCTTCGATCCGGTGAGCCGCCAATGGCGTGAACCCCAAGCGCAGGCTGGCACCTTCCGTGGTGTAGCCATCGCGGTCAGCAGCCCGAGTGCCGGGCCTGGCATTGCTCCTTGCGCTGAAGCCATCGCTGCGCTCCCTGAACGCCGACACCGCATAGTCAAACAGGCCTGCGGACCCGCTCAAGCCAGTATCGGCCTTCAAGAAGCCCCACTCGCCCACCGCCACACCCACGTCGAGCGCAGCGGGCCCTTTGCCCTTCTTCGTGAAGATCTGGACCACGCCCGAGATCGCATCCGAGCCGTACAAAGCGCTGACCGGTCCCCGCACGATTTCGACGCGCTCGATCTGCGACAGATTCAACATCTGCCAGGAAGCGCCCCCGCTGGCGTTCTGCGTGTCGATTCGAACGCCATCGATCAGCACCGCGATGTGCCGCGTTTCACCGCCGCGCAGGTAGACATTGCCATCCGCGCCCGGCCCACCATTGCGAGCGACCTGGAAGCCAGGGACCTGGCTCAGCAAATCCACCATGGTGCCTGCGGCCTGCCGCTCGATGTCGCCCCTTGAGATCACCGTGACGTCAGCCAAGACTTGGGACAAAGGCACCGGCGTGCGCGTCGCCGTGACAACCAGAGGCTCCAGTGCAACCTTGCCCACCGATTGGGCCCAAGCCGAAAACTCGACGCAAAGCAAGGCTGCGCCGACCAACAAAGGTTTGGAAATTCCCATGATGCCGCCCCTCAAAACTGGCGAGCCAGCGTCAGTTTGAAGGCCCGGCCGGGTTCGGGATACAGCCCACCGGTGGCGCACTTATAGGCATAGTTGTAGCTATCCTGATCAGCCAGGTTGGTGCCTGACACCGCCACGGTCCATGTCTTGTCAGACCAGGCATAGCGCGCGTCCAGCAAGGCCGATTCCGGTATCTTGCGGTCACATTGATTGGCCACGTCATCGCCAAAGCGCATCGAACCCAGGTACTGAATACCGGCGTCAATCGTCTGACGCTCGCTGATCCGATAGGCCAGCCGCACCGTGGCAGTCTGGGGCGCCACCAGCACCTGCTCCCTTCCAGCATTGGGTCCAGAGCGGTACTTGGCAGACAGCCTCTGCCAGCTCAAACGCCACTCCAAGGCCGAAGACATGCTCCAACGCCCTTCCACCTCGACCCCTTGGCGGCGCGTCGGATCCACGTTCTCATTGAAGAAGGTGAAAGGCACAAACATGATCTCGTCCACGTTGTCCTGCCGGAAATAGCGCGCAGAGAAAGCATTCGCCCCTGCAGACCACCGCAGCCCCAATTCCTGGTCGCGCCCACGTTGTGGCCGCAATGGCTGGCCGCCAGGGGTGCTGCCGTTCTCGTCGAAATTGGGCAGACGGTAGGACTGCGCCCAGCGGCCATAAACCGCCCAGTCCTTGGCCAACTCCTGGCTCACCCCAAGCTCAGCCGCCTTGAGCGAATCTCGGCGGTCATACGCGGTGGAGTCAGCGCGCTGTTTCTTGTTCACCCGCTCGGTGCGCCATCCAAAGGCCAGCCGAGTCAGGGTGTCAAACGCCCAATCGCTGTGGGCAAAAAAAGCTTTGTTCGATTGCCACCCGTGGTCATCCCAACCCGGGCTGTGCGCGTCCAAGGTCCAGCGTTGCAGGTCAAATCCCACGATCGTGTTGGTGGTCAAGCCCGACCACTTCACCTCGTGGCTGAGCTTGGGCGTGGCCTGTTGACTCAACACCGACCGTTCATAGGTGGCGCCTGAATAGGTGGAATCGGTATCGCGTGAACGCGAACTCAAGTCCAGTTGCGCGGTCCAGGCCTTGAACCTGAACTCGGTGTGGCTGCTCAAACGGGTTTCATCCGTCCCGCCAAAGTCGCTGGGTTTGCCCGCCTGGCGTGGGTTGCTCCGCCATTGTGCAAACGTCAAGGTTCCCGGCAATTGGGCAAACTGGCTCTCTTGCTGCACCCTCAATCGCTGCGACCAGGCCTCGGTCGTCCACTGCAGCCCAAAGCCGCGCACATCCTGCTCGAAACGATTGCGGTCACGGTAGCCGTCCGAGCGGATGCTCTTGGCAGCGCCGTCCACCACCAGAATGCCGGACTGGTGCGCTGCGCTGGCCACCACCTCCTTGCCCCGAAAACTCGCCACCGAGCCTTCCAACCGCGCGCGGTTCCCTGCCGACGCCTGACGTTTCCGAATCACGTTGATGACCCCACCCGTCGCGCCCTCTCCCCACATGACGCTGGCACCACCGCGCACGATTTCAATGCGGTCAATCTCGTCAACAGGGATCGAGGACAGCCTTGCTGTCACCAGTTCGTTCTCGCTGACCCGGATGCCATCCACCATGACCACAGTGTTGGCGCTGGCGGTGTCGCCGTACCCCCGCAAGTCCAGGGTGTACTCGCGGCCCCCCGCCAAATCGGTTTTGCCAGGCACGCCCCCCAAGCGGCGAATGGCTTCATTGGCATCAGACACGCCCGAGCGGGCAATCTGCTCCGAGGTGATCACAGAGGCGCCAATGGGCGCCGATTTCAGCAACTGTGGCATCCGGCTCGCGGACACGAACACCGTCTGCAGTTCAGGCAACGCCGGCACTTCGGCAGCGTGAACCTCAGCACCTGGCAGCAAAACCCAAGACACCGCGACGGCCACGGCCGAACGCACCCCAGGTGCCAGGCGCACCGAATTCAAAGACAACATGATGGATACAACAGATAAAGGCTCGCGCCAGCGTCCCCGCAGGCAATGAGCGACATGGTGCAAAGCACCCCTTGTTGGCCGGTATCCGGGCTAGGCGGTACAACCCATGCAGCCTTCCCAGACGCGTGAGCATCCAGTGGCAAGAGAGCACGGGCCGAAGATCTGGAAAATGAACCGGATCTCGACCGCCGACCGTTGCGGGGGCAGCGCAGGTGGGGCACGGCATGTGTGAATGCCTGAACCGTCCTGCTTCCCGTTTAACTGCACCAGGGAGAACCCTGGCACGAGCACCAACATGGCGATTGTAAGGGAGCCGGGAAGCCAGCCTACAATGGCCGCCATGTCACGAATCGATGATCTCACCGAGCGCGTTGAGCGGTTGCTGCTGCGTCACGAAGAGCTTCAGCGCACCCACGACCTGTTGCAACAGCAACTGGACGTGACCACGCACGAGCGTGATTCGCTCAAGGCCCGGCTGGCCGCCGCCCGCGCCCGCATCGATGCCCTGATCGACAAGCTTCCTGCGTCGTCGCCAGCCGACGCCTCCTCGACCCACACGCCCGACGCATGAAACAAATCGAAGTCTCGATCATGGGCCAGAGCTACTTGCTGGGCTGCCCCGAAGGCGGTGAAGCGCGCCTGAAAGAAGCCGTCTCGCACGTGGACCGCGAAATGTGCGCCATCCGTGACAGTGGCAAGCTCAAGGCACGCGAGCGCATCGCCGTGTTGTCTGCCCTGAACCTGGCTTACGAGCTGACCGAACGGCCTGCTGCGGCCGCGCCTGTTGTGGCGCCATCGGCTGACTCGGCCGACGTGCCCTCGCCTGAACATGTGGACAAGCTCATCGCCCGCATCGACCAGGTGCTGGGCCAAGATGGTCACCTGATTTAAACCCCTTCGCAACGGGGTATTTCCACACCCGCCGAGGCGCGGCGCAAGTAGAATGAAATCGTTCGTTGCGTTCGTGGAAGCTTTTAATTCCTTGAACCGATGCTCTTAGAGCCAGGGCTTGGAACATTGCCCAGCGGGTGTGATCGTCTCGCGTCAGATGAACCCGAAGCTGTGCTGACCTCGCCCACCTGAATCCCCTGGGTTCAGGAACGCGGCAACCAGTGCGCAACGAACACCTTTATGTGTGGACGCTCATGTGTGGACGAATTGGATGCTGGCCAAGGCCACACGGTTCCCACCGGTGTCTCGGGCACTGGCCATGGCGCGATCGGCGCTGCGCATCATCTCTTCGACCGAGCCCGCCGTGTGCGGAAAGCTCGCCACCCCCATGCTCACCGAAAACGGAATCTGCTGGCCATTGTGCGGCACGATATGCCCCGCGCATTGACGGCGCAGTTGCTCCATCCTGGAATGGGCCGTGGCCAAGCCCACGCCTGACAACAGCACCACGAAGCGATCACCACCCAGGCGGCACGGGGAGTCCATGGCGCGGGTGTTGGCGCGCAGCAAGCGGCCCAAGGCTTCGACCACGCGCTCGCCACCTTCAGGGCCGTGCAGGCGCAGGATCTCTTCCAGCCCGTCGATCGACACCGAGACCAGCGCGAACTCGCGTTGCTCGCGGCTGGACAGATCGGCCTCGCGGCGCAGTTGCTCTTCAAAGTGGGCGCGGTGGTACAGGCCGGAGGCGCTGTCGCGCACCTGGTTGTCCTGCATGTCGCGGCGCAGATCGTCGTTGGCTTTTTGCTGGGCTTCCAGCTGTTCCAGCGCGGAATGCAATTGGGTTTCGCGGCGCTTTTGTTCGGTCACGTCTTTCCAGACGGACAGCAGCTTGTGTGCACCTTCTTGCGCGGGCGCTTGCCGCCAAACGGTGAAGTCACGCCGCTCGCCAGAGCGCTCCAGGCGGTGCTCGGTCAGAAAGCCTTGCGTCAAAGACAGCGCCTGTTGATCGGCCGCACGCAAGGCCACGGCCTGCACGGCATCGAAAAGATCCGCGTCCTGCGCGCCCACCACCGTGGTGCGTGGGCCAGCCAGCAAACTGGAAGCGGCCTCGTTGGCCCACTCGTAACGTCCACTGGCCACATCCTTGATCAGCAAGGCCACCCCCAATTGGTCAAGGGCATGCACCAGGGCGTCTGACAACACGCCTCCGGACAGTGTCTCCACAGCGTTTGAATCGGCCATAACGTTGTTTGGTGTGGTCATGAGTTCTTGGAACAACCCGGTGCATTCGAGCGTGCATCGGGCCGAAGGCCTTCAAGGCCAAATCTTGGCTTAAATTAACGCGGCTGGCTGCCCTTCAAACATGGGATGTGAGCCACCTTTACAGTACTTGTGTGCGCTTTACCACGGTGCATTGACCTCAATTCCCCCCTCTTGGTGCCAGTCATGACCCAGCTCACTGTTTTAGGTTGCGGCCTGATGGGCGCGCCGACGACGCGCCGCCTGCTCGCCGCCGGATTTTCGGTCACTGTTTGGAACCGCACGCGGGCCAAGGCCGATGCCCTTCAGTCCGCAGGGGCACTGGTGGCCGACTCGCCAGCACAAGCCGTGGCGCAGGCCGACATCGTGATCGCCATGCTGGAGCACGGCCAGGTGGTGGAAGAAGTCCTGTTTGGCCTGGCCGCGGACAGCGCCGTGGCAGGGCTGAAACCCGGCACCTTGGTGATCGACATGAGCTCCATCCTGCCCGAGCAGGCCCGGGATCATGCCCAACGCCTGGCCTTGGTGGGCGCGGCCAGCCTGGACGCCCCGGTTTCGGGGGGCACGGTCGGCGCCGAGGCGGGCACCCTGGCCATCATGGCTGGTGGCCTGGCCGAAGACTTCGAGCGCGCCCGGCCGGTGTTCGCGGCACTGGGGCGACCCGTGCATGTGGGGCCGACGGGCAGCGGGCAATTGGCCAAGCTGGCCAACCAGATGATCGTGGGCATCACCTTGGGCGCGGTGGCCGAGGCCCTGCTGCTGGCCGAGCGCGGCGGCGCCGATCCCGCCCGGGTGCGAGAGGCCCTGCGCGGTGGTTTTGCCGAAAGCCGGATCCTGGAAGTGCATGGCCAGCGCATGGTCGATCGTGATTTCGCCAAACGCGGCTCGCTGGCCATCCAGCTCAAGGATTTGAACAACGCACTTCACACCGCCACCGGGATGGATTTTGACGCGCCCATCACGCAGCGGCTGGCAGCGCTGTACTTTGACGCGGCCAGCCATGGCTTCGACCAGTTGGACCAATCAGGGGTGTTCTGCGAGTTGCAGCGCCGACAAAAGCCACCTACACTGATTTTGAAGGGCCGGTAGCTCAGTTGGGAGAGCGCTGCGTTCGCAATGCAGAGGTCGTCAGTTCGATCCTGATTCGGTCCACCAGATCGCTAGGATTCATGCGGGGTTGCGGGCAGTTAGCAGAAAAACCCACCATCAAACCCACCGTTGTGAAAACGCTTGGTTTTGAGTTTAGGTAGTTAGAAAAAAACCGACTGCAGGGAGGCAGGATGGCTAGAGACAGCAGCATTACGCTGACGCATCTGTACGGAATAGCCGGTGTTGTGGCCGGCGCAATCAGCATCTATTACCTGATAAGCCCCGAGTCAACCTGGCGCGAATACGCATTGGTTGCCTCTGGTTGGTTAGCCGCTTTCAGCTTTGCAGTTCTGCTCACAAAAGCGCACGCCGAAGCCAGAAGTGATAGCCAGCAGATTGGCCAATTAACCAAGCAAGTTGAACATTTACAGCAAAACCTCGAACGTCAAATTCAAGGCCTTCAGGCAGAGCTAGAACGACGCTCAGCAACCTCCGACTACTTGGCAGGTCTTCTGACTGGGCGCAGCGCCACACCAAGAGCCGCGATTCGAGAAAAACCAGGAGAGGACCCGATCCATGATTAAAGACCTGTCATTCGAAAAGTACTGCTACTTTCCCACCCTACGTACAAGGCACGCAGAACTAAAAGGGCTAGGCGAATTAGATGCGGCTCGCAAATCTAGAATCCTTCCCCTCCTCACCCTTGGTAAATGGCCGCAAGCTACTGACTTTCTTCGCGCTGCGGACAAAGTCAAAGAGGCCATGGGCGACCTTCCATATTTCTTGGATCTAACCGCAGATGGCCGTCATCTGGTAGACCACTTAAAAGCGTTGCGCGACCCTTCGGGGTACTTTTCTCAATGGAGGGCATTTGTCTCAGCCTATCCGTATGCCATACCAGTTGTACAGCTACCTAGCGATGCTCGAAGCAGGGACATCATCCGTCAGGCAGTGGAGATCGAACGTTCAGTGGGCAAAGTGGCTTTTCGCATAAGGGACTTCGCAAAAGACACTCCACTCGTGGTCAGCGCCCTTAGCGCGATGGACGATGCGAGAAACGCTCTTGTTTTCATTGATTGCGGATACATAAGGGCAGCCATTGCTGCCTACGTCGCCGCTACCATCACAACCATCAATCAACTACGTGCGGAATTTCCTGAAGCATTTATCACCGCACTGTCCACAAGTTTCCCATCATCAACGAAGCCCTTTGCCGATAGCTCCCAACTTAGAGGCTCTATAAACATCCTTGAGCGCGACCTGCATGAAAGGATCGGGGGGCACTCTGTGGCGGCATATGGCGACCACGGCTCTGTCCACTCTGTTGTCTATGATGACGCGCCGATCATGCGATGGGCTGCACGTATCGATTACCCAAGGGAGTTCGATTGGTACTTTGAACGCCGGCCAAAAGATCAATCGGCCGAAGGCTATATATCGGCCGCTAAGGAGATCGTCAAAGTTGATCCCGACATCGGCAGCAGGAAAATTTGGGGCGAACAAATGATTGTTGATGCAGCGAACGGCATCCCACATGCCAAGGCTCCCGCCTCGTGGATTGCCGTTAGAGTCAACATCCATCTGGCACGACAACTTGAGCTATCCGAAAGCCTATCGCAGGGCGACTCGAATGATACCGATGATGATGATTTTTAAGGGAGTACCAAACGAGGTATTGCCTTGGTGGCGCCTAGAGCTTCACCATAGCGCACTAGCTCCGCCAATCGGCGCTGCTGTCGATCAATGCTCTGGACAGTAGATAAGCGCAAACTCTGCCGCTTATCTTGGATAGCCTGAATCCTCAGCTCTCGACGTTTCAAATAGTCCAGCACGTATGCCCTGGCAACACGTGTCGGCATAGCTTGAAGTGCCTTTACTATTTCCGGCCTACCGCCCGTCACTTTGACCTTCTGAAGCTTAGCCAGAGCTCGCAGTTCATCAACAGGCAAGAAGCTCATCCAACTGGCATTGTCCGGCACCGTTCTGACCTTAGCCTTACGAACAACCGTGATTGCACCATCGTCTGAAATCGACCAAATTCCAACGTCACCGGGACACTGCGCTTGGGCACCACGAAGATGCTTGACTGCGCAAACAACTGTCACCTGTTCGAAGAAACGAAGGTAAGACTCTAGTTGCCCATCGAGACGCTCCAAAGAGTCGCGACTGCTTTTTATTTCAAAGGCACTCAGCTTCCCATTAGCCATGATCAAGTCTGCCCGCCTAGCAAAGCTATCGACGAACATTTCAGCAATGAATGCCGCCCCCTGCCCCGAAGGCGAGGAAGACAACTTGGCAATCAAAGCCCTACGGATGTCCGATTCAGTCATGGCTGATCTCGCATGGAGCACTCGCTAAGGACGGCAACATGACAGCTAAAAAACCTGCAAGTCTAGCCTCTCTTGGCGCTTCGAAGCTCTTAATCAACAAGTGCATTTTGCCACCGGCAATAGCTTACGCCGAAGCGAGGAAATCGACTTATGCCTAGCTTCTTTTGCGAACGCACTGCGGAGTACGCATTGGTGCCAGCATTGCAAAGCCACCTCCAATCGGTGTTCAAATTTGCCACTCCAATTTTCTTTTGGAAGACGAGGGAAGGCAACAGGGTTTCTGAGAACCAACATCTCCACGGCCATGTTCACCTTCTGGCGGTTTTTGCTCGACGCCCGAAGCTGCAAAGTGATACGGGGAAGGTTTACGGAAAAATCAACCAAGACTTGGTGACATACGCTGAGAAATCAAGTCTTGCTGGTGTGCCCGCCATCGCGGGCTTTCCTGTGGTGGAATCATTGTTTGATTTGCATTCCCAGGCATCCATGCTTTGGTTCTCCCTTCATGGTCTTCCTCGAAAAGACATCGAGTTCAGCGTAGCTTTGCAGGCCCGGCCACACCTAACAGAAGATCTAGACGGCGCACTTTTGCAGCCGCTAGAGTTAACGGACATCGCTGCGAACATCACAAGGTCACGCGTCTTTTCTTGGCAAGATGCAATGACTCAGCTGTCCGAACTACGAATAGATCAAGCAGATGGATATAGGTCCCGCGTCAACTGGTTTGGCAGCAGCTACAAGCCTGTTTACTTTCTCGTTTCACCACATATGCGATAGATCGACCCACATCATGACAAGCAAGCTTCCATCCGTCATCGCAAGCCTCAGCATCCACAAGATCGATTCCGGCCTGTACGATTTCACGGTCTCTTGCAGCGGCCAGCCCTTGTACGAGGATGCCGGTTTCTCATCGGTTACTGAGGCCATTGTGGCAGCCATTCAGCAAGAAGGGCCCATCCGAGGATTTGAACTGTCCTACGGGTCAATCGTGATCGGCACATATCTCTGCGAAGAGCTAAAAGCCGACGCAGCAGGAATCGCTGACCATGCCATGGAGCGGCGCGCCGTGCTTAGGGAAAACTGAAAGGGCAGCTGAGTGAATGATCCCGTCAACTGGCAAGCTATTGCAATCGAGTACAGGCGCCGCCTTCACACCGTTTGCTTTCTGACAGCTTTTGCACTGTTTGCAGCGCTTGGCTTTGGGTGCGCGAAGGTTGTGGAATGGATGCATGTGGACGCCGTCACAATGGAGACCATCGCTATGTTTGCCTGGCTTCCCATGGGCGCTATCGCTTGGTACTGCAAAGGTCGCCTTGAAGACTGGGCAGATCGAGGGCTCCCAAATCTATAGAACATCTGAAGCGGTTGGCTATGCCCATGAATCCATTGGCCAACTAACCTCGTGAGCGCGAGCATCAACCTCAAGCGGTGCTTCGTCGTAGCCGAAGCTGTCGATCTCTGCGAGGTACCGAGGCATGAACCCTTCGATTCCACCCAATGCCTCGTATTGATGAACATGGCGAAGTTCATGTGAGACCAGGCGAGAATCCCCTTCTCCGTGAACGATCATGATGCTGTGACCCAGCGTTAGCCCTGCCCTGCCTTCAAACAGCTTTTCCTCAAGGATCATCTGTCGCAGTGCCAACTGCTTGACCGGGACTGGAAGCTGATCCACGTACAGAAGCCGCACAAGCTCGGGGTTTTTCACACCCACCTGGCGTGCCAGTGCAAGGCCCCGCTCGGTTAGAGGCTTCCCGCTTCTTGCTACGTATAGTGCTTGGGCCTTTGCCCAACCAATGGCCTCAAGCACCAACTGCGGCAGTAACCCCTGAAGATTCATGCACAACTCCGCGAAAACTGAATGCTAGCTGCTGGCAAGGCGCCTCGCGCGCGCGGAACGCTCCATGTCGGCAGCAAGATGGATTGCGTGATCAAGGACATCCGCGGCAAGGCCCAGGCCTTGGTAGCTTTCAAACGTCGATTCAGGGTGCTTAGGCACGTCTCCGTTCAACGACAATCCTAGCAACCTGCCAGCTGATATCGTCTCGCATGATTACCACTCGCACTATTGGACCACTGCACTTCGAAGACCTTGACCCAAAGAGGTTCGAAGACCTCGTACGACAGCTTGCGTACGAGTTCAAGCCCTGGCGGCGACTTGAGGCCACGGGACGCTCCGGCAGCGACAATGGATTTGACGCACGAGGCTACGAAATCGTAGCCAGGAGGGATCAGCTCTTGGCTTCGGCGGAGGAAGACGAGACAGTCGAGGAGCGATCGACCCTCAACGAAGGCATTGATGACAGGCTCTGGCTCATCCAATGCAAGCGTGAGCGGGCCATTGGGCCGAAGGCTTTGGTCAAGTACTTGGACGACACCGTGCTCGGCCCGGATGAGAAGCTCCACGGACTTGTGTTTACAGCGGCCTGTGATTTTTCCAAGAAGGCCCGCGACGACTTCGCCAAGAAGTGTCGCGAGATGGAGTTGGAGGAGTGGCACCTCTGGGGCAAAGCTGAGCTCGAGGACCGGCTCTTCCGCCCCGAGAACGACCACCTCTTATTCGCCTACTTCGGCTTTTCGCTGACCATCCGCCAGCGCTCACAACGAGCCGACCTGCGGGCCCGGTTGGTTATGAAGAGGAAGGCGAACCGCATACTGAGAGACCACGCCCACGCCTCGTTATTGCTGCGCTCGCCTGATGCCACGGAGTACCCGTACACGGGCGACCTCGCTGATTTCAAGAAGAACCCGCCGTGGATGGTGCAACCGTACCGGGGCATGTCCCACGAGGGGCTTAAGTTCTGTGTGCAACGCTACTTCGCATACCTCTCTGACGACGGCAAATCGTGGGACGCCGCAATGGTTGTGAACGACGCAAGAGGACATACACACGAAGACCCTTGGTTGGGCGAAGACCGGAACGGCGAGACGCGGCAGACTATCTACGAGTTCTGGAGCACGATTCCGGAAGTGAATCGAGCTTGGCTCGAAGTTGTCGGACTGGTTCCGTTCGACGATATCGTGGACATTGATGACCTCGGCGACGAGTACGTGCAAGTCCCTCACATTTACGCTCAGTTTGTCACTGGAAGGCGTGGGCCTTTCAAGAGCTTCATCGCCGAGGTCGAAACCATCAGTCGATGGGAGCCGCGCTCCTTTAACCCTGGTGAGATGACGGACGGTCGTATCGAGTACTTCCCCGTTGAGTTGCGCAAACTTAACGACGGCAGTGAATGAACACTGGCCCGATGTGTGGGTGCGTTCAGGCGCCTCGTTTCGCCATGCTGTCGAAACCTCCCCAGCCCCGGGAAGGCGGTCGCCTAAAAACCGCGCGAGGTTTCCTCCCAGGGGGCGTCCGCTACCATTAGCTTGATTCACAGGGGAGGCGTTGATGACGGATGCTACAAGTGCGGTGTTAGCACAATGGGAAGGAGACTTATTGGGGCGCAAGGCCTCAGCCGATTTCCTTCATAGACTTGTACTGCAAAAGATGACGAGTAAAGGGGGCGAGGTTGCACAGTCAGCAGCACTTTGCTTTGCTTTGGATTCTGCTTGGGGCACAGGGAAGACCTTCTTCCTCAAACATTGGGCTGAAGACCTACGCAACTGCGACCATCCAGTAATTGAATTCGACGCTTGGCAAAACGACCTTGCAGAAGAACCGCTTGTAGGCTTTCTCGCCGAGCTTCGAAATGGCCTTGATCCATGGGTCCAGAAGGTTCCAGTGGCGAAGAAGGCTAGAGCGGAAGCAAAGAAGAAGTTCGGCGAATTGCTGCAGCGCGGGCGCAAGGCAATTCTTCCTGCCGCTGGCATCGCTGTGAAAAGCTATCTGTCAAGCAAGATCGACCTGGATGGAGTGGTTGGTGCGTTTAAGTCTGGCGGTCTTGATCAACCCGAAATGGACATAGAGGCTGCAAAAGATGCTGTTGGAAAGGGTCTGGATCGATTATTTGAGCAGGCCTTGGATTCGCATGATGAGACAAAGCAAGCTGTCAAGGATTTCAAAGGCTCATTGGACACTTTGCTACATCATCTAGAAGCACACGCGGAAGCTTCACTTCCCTTATTCATTTTGATTGACGAACTTGACCGATGCAGGCCCGACTATGCAGTAAGACTGCTTGAAGGCATAAAGCATCTGTTTGACGCTCCCGGCGTTTGCTTCGTTGTGTCCACCAATCTTCCGCAGATGGCGGAATCAGTCCGTGCTGTTTATGGCAACGGGTTCGATGGGTATCAATACCTAAAGCGGTTCTTCGCGTTCGAGTATCAGTTGCCGAAGCCCTCACGATCCGCCTATTGTGAAGCGCTGGCACGAGAGTACCCAGCGCTCAGCGCGAGAAGCATCGCCACCGGACTACCTTCGCCCCTTACAGCCAGTCAAAACCGAATGGAGATCGTAGCTACACACCTTGACGTCATAGGGTCAGCCTTCGGTCTGTCCTTACGTTCGTTGAGGCAAGTCGCATTTATAGCTGAAGCGGCCGTGGCAGGGATTGACACGGCGAGAAAGGTTTTCCTTCTTCACTTGCTAATGCTTGCTGCTGTGCTGCATCGATCCCCGAAGGTATTCACTCAGATCACGCAATCCAAAGTCGTACGGGACAAGTACAAACCTCTTCTAGACGAGGCGGGATTCGAAAACCTGATACTTGAGTTTCAGACTGCGCGGCAAGGATACTTAGAGCGCGAAAAGGTTTCAATCTCATCGGCGTTTACGCTATACCACGAGTGGTCATTTGAGGACCTTAAGACGCTAAGGGGAGTTGGAGTCAACAACTCCGCAAATTCGCGGAGCTACCCAAGCACCCTTCTCACTGAAATAGTGGAAGAAATGCCCAATCCACATAGCCCGGAGGCTACCTACCTCCCATCAATTCGCATCTATCCTGACTTGCTACGTGCCGCCGGTTACCTATCTTCTTGACCGAGGCAAAAGCCCTTCGAGCTCGGGCCAATTCGGTATCCAAAACCTGCGGTGCTGTGAAGACCGTTTTCTAGGAACCCAACGCCTAGGGGTTACGGCGGTCATAGCCCTGCTTGACGTAGTAGCGCCGCTTGGCCTCGTACATGTGCTGGTCGGCCCGGTGCACCAAAGCCTCCATGCGCTCGCCGTCCACACTGGTCGCCGAACCAATGGCCAGGCTGATCTGTGTGCTGCCCGCGTTGAACTGGTTGTTCAGTGCCAGCAACTCGTGGATCTGCTCGACCCGTTTTTCGCACCCACGCGCATCAGTGTTGGGCAGCAGCACCGCAAACTCGTCCCCACCAATGCGTGACGCCGTGCAAGGCCGATCGACCGCCTTGCGCAGGATCTCGCCCACGCGGCGCAGCAGGGCGTCGCCGCCCGCATGACCCAGCTCGTCGTTGACGCCCTTGAGGTTGTTCAGGTCCACCACCACCACGCTGACCGGCCAGGGGCCGTGGCGCTCCAGCCGGTTGATCTCATCGGTGAAGAAGGAGCGGTTGCGCAGGCCGGTCAAGGCATCGTGCATGCCCAGGTACTCCAGGTAGGCCTCGGCCTTCTTGCGCGCGCTGATGTCGGTCAGGGACACCAGCACCTTGTCCCAACGCTCCTCATGGCCGGGCAACACCGAGAACTGCAGGTACACGTGCACCTTCTCGCCGTCCAGCGCGTAGTTCACCACCTCGCGTTGCTGGAACAGCTTCCCACTCCACAGATCGACCAGTTGCTCGGCAAAATGCGGGCGCATGTCGTCGCGGAAGACCTTGTCGGTCTGCGCCAGCAAAGACACCTTGTCGGCCGCGCGGAACATGTGCACAGTCTGCTGGTTGATGTCCAGCACCCGGATCTCTTGCAGGCAGCGGGTGACGAACTCGGGGTGAACATCCAGGAAGACCCGAAAGTCGGCAATGCCCTGGCCACGGACCTCTTCAATCAACTGCTTGATGCCCGTGAAGTCTTCCAGCCACAAAGATACCGGCGAATGTTCAAACAAGCCTTTGGCTTCCAGCTCGCTGGTCCGCAAGGCGCGCTCGGTTCGCGAACGCTCGGTGGTGTCCTCGATCGCCAGCAGCACGCGTGACCATGTGTCTTCGTGGCCTGGCAAGATGTTGGCCTTCAGCGAAATCGACAGGCGCTCGCCGTGCAAGGTGTAGTTCACGGTCTGGCTGGAAAACTGGGTGCGGCCCGCCCACAACTGCGCCAGCTCTTCAATGTGCTGCTCGAACATGTCGTCGCGGAACACCTGGTGCAAGCTGGACGACAGCTCGTCAAGATCACGTGCGCCATAGAGCGACAAGGTGCGCTGGTTCACCCGCAGGATGCGCAGGCACTTGGAGCAATCGGCCACGCGCTCAGGGTATTGGTGCAAAAAGGCGCGCAGGTCGGTCACCCCCTCCTCGCGCCATTGCGTGAACAGCGTTTTCAAAGCGCTGTAGTCCTCCAGCCAAAGCGACACCGGTGCCAGCTCAAACATGTCGGCATAGAGATCGTCCATCGAGGGGTCTTTCCAGAGGGCTCAGTCAGGGTGACCAATACGGTAGCAGATGCAAGGCAGGCATGATGGCGTTTTTTCGCTTCTTTGCGCTGCCCTCATGACCTCCAGCTTCATGCGCACGGCCCTGGTACTGGGCCTGCTGACCGCCATTGGGCCCTTCGCCATCGACATGTACCTGCCCGCCTTGCCAGCCATCGGGCAAAGCCTGCACGCGGACACGGGCGAGGTGCAGTGGAGCCTGATGGCCTTCTTCCTGTCGCTGGGCTTGTGCCAACTGATCTACGGGCCTTGGTCGGACATGGTCGGGCGCAAGACGCCGCTGTACGTGGGGCTGGTGCTGTTCGCGGTGACCAGCGTGGCCTGCGGCCTGGCACAAGACATCCACACTTTGACGGTGTGGCGCTTCATCCAGGGCATCGGCGCCTGTGCCACCATGGCCATCCCGCGCGCCATCGTGCGCGACCTGCACACGGGCGCCGATGCCGCCCGGTTGATGTCACTGCTCATGCTGGTGTTCAGTGTGTCACCCGTGCTGGCGCCCTTGGCGGGCAGCATCGCCATCGAACTGGCCAGCTGGCGCGCCGTGTTCTGGGCAGTCACGGTGGCGGCTGTGCTGGGCCTGGTGCTCACGGCCACCATGCTCCCGGAAACCCGCCCAGCGGCCGACCGCATCGGCAGCAACCTGGCCAGCGCCTGGGCGGGCTACGTCACCTTGATGAAAGACCGGCACTTTCTGGGGCTGACCTTCATTGGTGGCTTTGGCATGGCCAGCTTTTTTGTCTACCTGGCCAACTCATCGTTCGTGCTGATCCAGGGTTATGGGCTGACGCCGACGGTGTACAGCTTCTTCTTTTCGATCAATGCCGTGGCCTTCATCGGCACGGCGCAGCTCACCGGCTGGCTCACCAAGCGGTTTGGTTTGCAGGGCGTCGTCAAGGTGGCGGCCATGGGCTATGTGCTGCCCTTGATCGCGCTGGTGGTGGTATTCGCGATGGGCGTGCAGCGGCTGGACGTGCTGGCCATCCTGCTGTTCATCGGCTATGGCTTCCTGGGCCTGATCATCCCCACCACCTCGGTACTGGCGCTGGACAACCATGGTGAGATCGCGGGCACCGCGTCGGCCTTGCTGGGCACATTGCAAATGGTGACCGCTGCGGTGGTGGTGGCGCTCATGGGGCTGTTCATGGATGGCTCGGCGCTGGCCATGGTGTCGGGCATCGCGGCCTGCGCACTGATCACCTGGGCCTTGACCTTCATGACCCTGCGCTCGCAGGGGCGCACTGAACCTGAACGGTCTACCTGAACACACTCAACGCCTCAACCAGGCGTGCCGCCTGCTCTTTCAGGCCTTCAGATGCAGCAGCACTCTGCTCCACCAACGCCGCATTCTGCTGGGTGATCTGGTCCAGGTGGCTCACCGCCTGGCCCACCTGGGTGATGCCGCTGCTCTGTTCACGGGTCGCTGAGCTGATCTCCGCGATCAGGTCGGACACGCGCTGAACCTGGGTCACCACCTCGTCCATGGTCCTGCCCGCGTCGTCCACTTGCTTGGAGCCCGACTCCACTTTCTCGACGCTGGCGTTGATCAGGTTTTTGATCTCCTTGGCGGCTTCCGCGCTGCGCTGAGCCAGGCTGCGCACCTCGCCCGCCACCACCGCAAAACCACGCCCTTGCTCGCCCGCCCGCGCGGCCTCCACCGCCGCGTTCAAGGCCAGGATGTTGGTCTGGAAGGCGATGCCGTCGATGACCCCGATGATGTCGGCAATCTTTTTGGAGCTGTGGGTGATCTCGTTCATGGTGTGCACCACGTCAGACACAGCCTTGCCGCCTTTGCCCGCCGCCACGCTGGCGGTGCCGGACAACTCATTGGCCTGCGTGGCCGTGTCGGCACTGCTCTTCACCGTGGCCGTCATCTGCGTCATGGTCGATGCCGTTTGCTGAACGCTGGAGGCGGCAGCCTCGGTGCGTGAAGCCAGGTCATTGTTGCCTTGTGCGATTTCGTTGATGGCCGTCTGCACATTGACCACCTGCTCGCTGACATCGTCGATCAACCAGCGGAACATCAAACCCAGTTGGCTGATGGTGCGCAAAGTCATGCCGACCTCATCGACACGGTTCATGTGGACAGCGTTCTGCGTTTCGCCCGAGGCCACACGCAAGGCCTGCTGGCACATCTGCTCCACCGGCGTGGAGACCTGCGCCTGCAGCCACCAGGCCGCCAGCAAGGACAACACCGTCATGACACCGGCGAAACCCGCCACGGCCAGCCCGCCCAAGCCCAAAGCCCAAGCGCCGATCACGCTGGCAGGCAGCATGGCCAACAAGGGCAAGCGAATGCGCCAGCGAACCGGCATGGTCTGCAACAGCGAGGTCCAGCCCATCAGGCCGGTGCGCACCACCAGCCCCTTGTGGAACTGGCGCCCCTCGGTCTGGCCATCCTGGAATTTTTTATACAGAGTTTGCGCTGCGTCAATTTCTTCGCGAGAAGCCTTGGTGCGCACCGACATGTAGCCCGTGGGTCGACCCTGGCGGACCACAGGCATGGCGCTGGCGCGCACCCAATAGTGATCGCCAGTTTTGCGGCGATTTTTCACGATTCCCGTCCACGGCTCGCCTGCTTTGAGCGTGGCCCACATGTCGGCGAACGCCTCCTTGGGCATGTCAGGGTGTCGGACCACATTGTGGGCTTGCCCCTGCAGCTCTTCGCGGCTGTAGCCGCTGATCGCCACGAACGCCGCGTTGGCGTAGGTGATGTGGCTTTGCGTGTCTGTCGTCGACATCAAAGTCGCATCAGCGGGGAAATCAAACTCTTGTTGGGTGACAGGCTGGTTGTTGCGCATAGGGTCGGGACAGTGATCGAGAAGAGAAAGCCCTCTGTTATCGGCAGAAAAACCGCCGACTTCACCTCGCCATTTCGGTCAGATTCGGGTGTTCAGCCGCCCGCGCGCTTGACCGTCCAGCCCTGCTTCTGCAGAAAAACCATGACCGTGTCGACGTGGTCGCCCTGCACTTCCACCACGCCATCCTTGACCGTGCCACCACAGCCGCAGGCTGCTTTGAGCTGCTTGCCCAACTGGTGGAGCGCCACCTCGTCCAGCGGCACGCCCTTGACCAGGGTCACGCCTTTGCCCTTTCGGCCTTTGGTTTCGCGCGACACGCGCACGATGCCATCGGACGGCGGCAGGTTCGCCTTTTTGCCGCACACGCATTGCGCCACGGCCTGGCGGCACTCGGGGCAGGTGCGGCCCAGTTCGGTGGAGTAAACCAGCCCACCGCTGGATTTTTGAGATTTCATGGCCTTGAGGCAAGGGGCTGTCACAAGGTTGACACGATACAGCGATACCGTCCACGCCATGAGCCCGACCGATGATGACCTGATCCGCCGAATCCACCGCGACCTGCAAGACAGCTACGACGAAGAGTTGGAACTTGAACTGGACGACGGCGATGACGCCGAGAAGGAAACCCGCAAGCAGTACTTCAACGAACTGTTCCGCCTGCAGGGCGAGCTCGTCAAGCTGCAGGACTGGGTCGTCAGCTCCGGCCACAAGGTCGTGATCCTGTTCGAAGGCCGTGATGCCGCAGGCAAAGGTGGCGTGATCAAGCGCATCACGCAACGCCTGAACCCGCGCGTGGCCCGCGTGGCCGCCCTGCCCGCGCCCAATGACCGCGAACGCACACAGTGGTACTTCCAGCGCTACGCCTCGCACTTGCCCGCTGCGGGCGAGATGGTGCTGTTCGACCGCAGCTGGTACAACCGCGCCGGTGTCGAACGCGTGATGGGCTTTTGCACCGACGACCAGTACGAAGAGTTTTTCCGCTCAGCACCCGAGTTCGAACGCATGCTGGTGCGCTCGGGCATCCAGCTGATCAAATACTGGTTCTCGATCTCGGACGAAGAGCAGCAACTGCGCTTCATGGGCCGCATCCACGACCCGCTCAAGCAATGGAAGCTCAGCCCGATGGACCTGGAGTCGCGCCGCCGCTGGGAGGACTACACCCGGGCCAAGGAAGTCATGCTGGAGCGCACCCACATCGCCGAGGCGCCGTGGTGGGTGGTGCAGGCCGACGACAAGAAGAAGGCCCGCCTGAACTGCATCCACCATCTACTGCAGCAGATGCCGTACCGTGAAATCGAGCGCCCCGCCATCGTGCTGCCACCGCGTGAACGCCACCAGGACTACGCCCGCCAGCCGGTGCCGCCCGACATCGTCGTGCCTGAAATCTACTGAAGCCGCCCAGGCTTGACCCTCGGGGCAGACAGGCGCAAAGTGATGGGTGTCTTGGCAATGAGGACCCATCATGAAAACCTTCATGCTTGAACCGCGCATGCTGACCATGGGCGGTGTGTTCTATCCCACGGGCTATGTCTTCGCCATGTTCCCCAACCTGGAGGATGCCGACAAGGTCGGTGAAGCCTTGCAGGGGGCAGGCTTTCACAGCGACGACATCATGCTGCTGAAGCCCGAAGCCATCCTGGACCAGGTCAGCCCCACCGCACCTGCCGTCGCTGGCCCCATGCCTTCGGTCGGCAGTGAAGCGGCCACCGTGCGCCAGTACACCCAGCTGGCGCGCCAGGGGCATTGCGCGCTGTTGGTTCACGCGGCGTCTGAACGCAGCACCCAGCGCCTGATGGAGGTCGTGCACACGGTGCCCTTTTCAATGGCCGAGAAGTACCACTTCCTGGCCATGGAGCGGCTGCACTGAGGCAGGCACCGGCGGGCGGTGCAGGTCAGCCCGCTGATAAGGATGCTGCCGCTGAGACAGCGCCAAGGCCACCTTGATGACCGTTTGGTGCGTGTTGAAAGGCAGGCTGACAAAAGGCATGGCCGCCAACCAGGCGGCAGCAGTCAGCCATGCCCACCTTGGGATGCGCAGATGGGCCGGGGCCCTGAACCCCATGGCGCAGGCGCTGGCCAGGCATCCCAACCCAAAGCCCAACACCGATTCAGACACGGAGTGCGCGTGGGTCGTGACGCGCGACACCGCGATCAATGCGGCCAGGCCCAAGCCCATGGCCGCGCCCCACCAGGCGGTCGAGGCCTGGCGCCGCCGGGCAAAGGCGTGCCCCAGCACCGGGTAGACGGCGGCTGACACCATGGCGTGCCCCGAAAACCCCGTGAAATCCAGCGCGGCGATGCCCCAGCCCCAACCCATGAAAGCGATCTTGGAGGCCGAGGTCACCACGATGGCCAGGCCCAAGGCCAACGCCCAGGAGCGCACCACGCGGTGGGCATCAAACGCCATGAACACCAGCACCAAGGCCATGGCGATGGGCAAGACGATGGGCGACTCGCCCAGGCGTGAAATCCAGATCCAGAAGGTATAGCTGCTCAACATGTGCACCATTGCCGCGTGAATGGATGTGAGCACCGTGGGCAGCTTTGGTTCCCATCCCCGCGTGATAAAGTGCTCGGGTCATTGGGGAGTAGCCGCCCTGTTTCCCTCAGGGGCATGCGTCAACACACTTGGTCTTTCGGCCATGGCGCTTGCAGCTTCATGCCTGGCAAGACCTTTGACCACATCGCCTCCGCTCGGGCCGGGGATGCGTGTGGTCATCGGTATTCGTTTTGCCGGCCCTGGAGAACCTCATGCAAGCTTTCCTCGTGTCCGCCGGTGTCGTGGCCCTGGCCGAAATCGGTGACAAAACCCAACTCCTGTCATTGCTGCTGGCCGCCAAGTTCAAGCGGCCGGTGCCCATCATCCTGGGCATCTTTGTGGCCACCCTGCTGAACCATGGCATGGCCGGCCTGGTGGGCGGCTGGGTGTCCGAGCACATCGGCCCTGATGTGCTGCGTTGGGTACTGGGCGTGTCCTTCCTGGCCATGGCGGTCTGGACATTGATCCCCGACAAGCTGGACGACGGTGAATCCACCTCACTGCAGCGATTTGGCGTGTTTGGCACCACCGTGCTGGCCTTCTTCCTGGCCGAGATGGGCGACAAGACCCAAGTGGCCACGGTGGCCCTGGCGGCCCGCTACAACGACTTGATCTCGGTGGTCATCGGCACCACCATCGGCATGATGCTGGCCAATGTGCCCGCCGTGCTGCTGGGCGACATCGTGGTCAAGAAGGTGTCAATGCGGCTGGTGCATGGCATCGCCGCCTTGATGTTCGCGGTCTTGGGCTTACTGGCCTTGCTGGACGTGGGCAGCTTCTTCTGAGCCCACGCAGGTGATGCTGCGGCACCACTCGATGTCGCGCAGTGGCGTGCGCACTTCGGCCTGATCGATGCGCAGGTCAAACGGCGCCTGCAAACCCACCAGGTTGAAATCGGCACGGTTCAGGACATCGGCCTGCAGCTTGGTGTGAACCGGCACCGACAAGTGCATGGTGGTGCGCACCGGCACCTTGATGGGATCGCTCACCTGGCCGGTCACCCTCACATTCAAGGCCAACGGCAGTTGCACCTTGATCGGCACCGTCAGGTGCACCGGCACCTTGAAGGTGACCGGCACCATGACGTTCATGGCGGGCAGCCACGACACCACCGGGATCTTCATCTCCACCTCGGTCGACACGGGGATGTCCTGGTCAAAACTGACGCTGGTGTCCACCGGCACGGTGGTGTTGATGACGGCCTGGGCGCTCAGCTTGTTCAACAACTGCACGCTGACCAACTGATCGATGGGCACGGCCACCTTGGACTGGGTGTCCAGCCGCAGGAACAAAGGCGTGTGCACCTCAGCCCGCGCGGGCATGCCCGTGGGCAGGCGCAAGGTGACCGTTTGATCGCGCAGGGCCACGACCGACTGCCAATGCTCGCGAACGTGCCAGGCTGCAGCGGCCAGCAGGGCCACCCAGATCAGCGCAGCGCTGGTCATCACCAAAGCCACATCGCGCCGACGCACCGGTCGGTGCCAGCCGCGCCGCGCAGGCAACGCCGTCGTCGTCAAGGTTGGCGCTCCGGCCGACGCTCAAGCTGCACGGCCTCCAGCGGCAGCTTGATGTCCATGTGGGTCAGGCCAGCCTTCACGTTCTGGCTCGGGAAGCTCAAAGTGGCGTTCACCGGCGCGGTCACGGGCAGGCTGAAGGACTCGCGGATGGGCACCACCGTGTCCATCACCGTGTCGATGCGGGCACTCAGGGGCTCGGCCAGGCGGATCAGCGCGGGCGTGTTCAGGGACACCGGCACTTGTTTGCGCACGGGGATCACCAGGCTGATCGGCACGTCGGCCTTGAGCGGCACTTTGCCCTGGATCGGCAAGGTGACGGCAAACCCCAGGATGCGCGTCTTGACCTTGGTGTCCAGATCAATCACCTGATCCACGTGCAAGGTGTGCTCGATGGGCACGTCGAAGTTGATCGGGACCGAGGTTTCCACGCTGACGGTGAGCGGAATGGCATCGGTGATCGGGATGCTGAGCGTTTCGCGAACGGGCACCTTCAAGCGCAGGCTCTGGTCAATGCGCACCTCGATCTTGTTGCTGACCGAGGCCCGCACCGCCAACTCGGACGGCATGCTGATGCTGGCGACCTGATCGCGCAACACCAGGTGGGCGGCCAGGTTTTGCCAAGCCCAGTGGGCCCCGAAACCGGCCACGGCCGTCATCACGAGCAGCAAAACCAGGGTGCTCAGGAGCAGCGTGCGCCAAGTGAGGGGTGAGGACGGAGGCTCGTGCATATGCACCCCACTCTACCGCACACCCGCGTGGTCAGATGCTCACATGAACCACATGAGGTCTGGGCAAGCACCGGATCTGCACGGTGGCACGCAGCGCGCCCGCCGCCAGAACGACCTGGTAATCCGACGAAAACCCGCCTTCGGCGACGAGGGCTTTGATCGTCCACGGCCCCACGCTCAGGCGTGACAACAGTCGCGTGGCCCCGTCCCGGGCTGGCGAGACGATGGCTCGGCCCTCGGCCGCCTGGATCAACAGCGCCTCGATGTCCTGGGGCGCAGGCTTGCGGTGCGAAACCAGGCGGTGGTGAGCGCCCGGGGCATGGCCGCCCAGGTCCAGCGCCTTGGCGGCCACACTGGCGGTTGCATGGGTGTCTTGCGGATTGCTCATCATTGCACCTTGAATTTGAACTTGCCATCCTTGCCCGCGCTGACCTTGATCCTGCTAATGGCCTGGCCCTCGGCCATGCGCGCCAGCACGCTGTCGGCGATCTCGGGCAGCAAGGTGCCATTCAGGATGTGGTCGACCGCGCGGGCACCCGTGTCCACCTCGGTGCAGCGGGCCAGCACTGCCTCCATCAAGGCTTCGTCGTAATCCAGCACGGCCTGGTGATTGGCGGCCACGCGCTGCGCGATGCGGTCCAGCTTGAGCCGGATCACGTTGAGCAGCACGTCATCGCTCAAGGGGTAGTAAGGAACCACCTTGGTGCGGCCAATGAATGCCGGCTTGAAAGCCTTGTACAGGGTGGGCCGCAGCGCCTCGGCCAGGGCCTCGGCATCGGGCAACTCGTCTGACGCCTTCATCACCGTGCCACCAGCCGCTTCGTCGTGCTTGAAGCAGGCCTGCATGATGCCCTGCGAGCCCACGTTGGAGGTCAGGATGATGACCGTGTTGCGGAAGTCGATCTCACGCCCCTCGGCATCGTCCATCAGGCCCTTGTCAAACACCTGGAAGAACATTTCCAGCACATCGGGGTGCGCCTTCTCCAACTCGTCCAGCAGTACGACGCTGTAGGGCTTGCGGCGCACGGCTTCGGTCAGCACGCCGCCCTCGCCGTAACCCACGTAGCCCGGGGGCGAGCCCTTCAGGCCGCTGACGCTGTGCGCCTCCTGGTACTCGCTCATGTTGATGGTGATGAGGTTGCGCTCACCGCCATACAGGATGTCGGCCAGGGCCAGCGCGGTTTCGGTCTTGCCCACGCCGCTGGGGCCCACGAACAGGAACACGCCCTTGGGCTTGTTGGGATCTTCCAGGCCGGCACGGGCGGTGCGCACGCGCTGGGCGATGGCGGCCAGGGCGTGGTCTTGGCCAATCACTCGCTCTTGCAAGGTGGTGTGCAACAAGCGCACGGTCTTGATCTCGTCCTTGACCATCTTGCCCAGCGGGATGCCGGTCCAGGCCGCCACGATCTCGGCGACCACGTGGCCATCAACCTGCATGGGCACCAGTGGCGCCTCGCCTTGCAAGGCGGCCAGTTCAGCCTGCTTGAGCGACAAGAGTTCGTGTTCAGGGCTGGCGTGGGTGATGGCAGCTTTCTTGCGCCCCTTGGTGGCCGCTTTGGCGCTGTCGTCCTGAGCCAATTCGACAGCGTCGGGTTCGATGTGGCTGGCGCGGGTTTCCAGCTTGGCACGCAGATCTCGGATGTCGTTGACCAGTTGCTGCTCGAAGGTCCAACGCGCTTCGTCGGCGGCCAGCACGGCCTGGGTGGCCACGCGCTCTGCCTGCAACTCGTCCAGGCGGGCACCATGGTGGCTGGCGCCGCTGGCCACCTCGCGCTTCAAGGCACCGGATTCGGCGTCCAGGCGCTCCAGGCGTTTGCGGGCGTCTTCGATGCGGGCTGGCGTGGCGCTTTGACCGAGCGCCACCTTGGCACAGGCCGTGTCCAGCACGCTGATGGCCTTGTCGGGCAACTGGCGACCACTGATGTAGCGGGCGGACAGGCGCACCGCCTCCAGGATGGCCTCGTCGAACAAGCGCACGCCAAAATGCTTCTCCATCAAGGGTGCCATGCCACGCAGCATGGCGCAGGCCAGCTCTTCGCTGGGCTCTTCCACCTTGACGACCTGAAAGCGCCGGGCCAGGGCCGCGTCCTTTTCAAAGTACTTTTTGTACTCGCCCCAGGTCGTGGCGGCGATGGTGCGCAGCTCGCCCCGGGCCAGCGCAGGCTTGAGCAGGTTGGCCGCGTCGTTCTGGCCGGCTTGCCCCCCCGCGCCAATCATGGTGTGGGCCTCGTCGATGAACAGGATGATGGGATGGGGGCTCTTCTTGACCTCGTCGATCACATTCTTGAGGCGGTTCTCGAACTCGCCTTTCACCGAAGCACCGGCTTGCAGCAGGCCCATGTCCAGCACGTGGATGGCCACGCCTTGCAGTGATGTGGGCACGTCGCCCAGCGCCACTCGCAGCGCCAGTCCCTCCACCACAGCCGTCTTGCCCACACCCGCCTCGCCGGTCAGGATGGGGTTGTTCTGCCGACGGCGCATCAGGATGTCGATGGCTTGGCGGATCTCGGCATCGCGGCCAATCACCGGATCAACCTTGCCGTCCAGCGCGCGTTGCGTGAGGTTGGTCGTGAACTGGTCCAGTGCCGGGGTCTTGCCGGCCAGGGTGTCGCCCGCTTGAGCATCATCGCCCTCGGTGGGCGCGCGGTCCGCATGCATGGCTCTCGCGGCCTCTTGTGAACCCTGAGTCACCTCGGCCAGTTTGTGCTTGAGCTCATCGAGCTTGAACTGGGCAAACAGCTTGGACCCACGGTAGGCCAACTGGCTGAGCGAGGGCTCGGTGAGCAAAGCCAGCAGCAGGTGACCACTGCGGATGCCCAAGGCCTGCGATTCCAGCGAGGCGATCAACCAACCGTGTTCGAGCAGCACGGGCAAGTGGTTGGAGAACACGGGCGTGCGGCTGTTGCCGGTTTTGAAACCGCCCAACTCGGATTCCAGGTCGCGCTGCAATTCAGTGGTCGAAACACCAAAGCGGCGGCACAGCACCACCAGATCGCTTTGGGGCTGCTCCAGCAGGGCCAGGAACAGGTGCTCCAGGTCCACCTCGTAGTGACCCCGCCCCATGCACAGGCTGGCGGCCCGCTCGGCCGCGCGGCGGGTGGTGTCATTGAGTTTGGAGATCAGGGTCTTGAGGTTCTGGCTCATGGTGATGACAGCGCTCGGTGAATGTTATTTTGATGACGTGAAGTCAGGCCGCCGCGTGGATGTCGTAACGCACATCGGCGCGGTCTTCGTTGGCGGGCCGTGTTTGCAGGAAGGTGTCCCAGCCCAGGCGCGCTTCGGTGGGGGCGCGATGGGAGTCCAGCGAACTGCCCCGGACCTCGTCCTGGCGCAGGCGCAGATTGACCTCGAATTCCAGGCTCACCCCGTTCAACAGGGTCAGCAACTCGCGCAAGGCCAAGGCACCCGGCGCACCGGGCAGGAAGCGCCTGAACCGAACATGGTCCAGCGGGCCCAGCACGATGCGCATGCGCAGGTCGCGCTGCCACACCCGCTCGCCCAGCATGGCCGACTGGCCCAAGCCGCCATTGCCAGATCGACCCAGGCAGTGGCGCCCGGCTTCGGGCAAGGTGTACCAACGGCCCACGAACTGTTCCAGCGCCACCGGCACGTCCAGGTAGCCTTGCAGCACCTGCTGCAGTTGGCGCGCCGACAGGGTGCGCTGCTGCAGGGTGCCCGAGTAAAAAGCCAGCGCCTCGTCGGCCACGCCCGTTCGCTCAGCGTCCAGGCGACCGCGCAACGACTTCTGTCCGATACCCGCCAAGGCCAGCGCCATGGGCAGAAAGCGCTGGCGCCGATCGCCTTCGTACTGGATGTGCAGGCGGTGCTTCTTCCAGGCCTGGTAGAACAGCATCACCGCGCGGTGGCTGAACACGTCCATGAAGGCGCGCGCGGCATGGTCCTTCTGATACAGCTCGCGCTGGGCCAGGGACTCGGTGTAGAACAGCGGCAAGGTGCCGGTGACGCCCAGCAGGCCCATGAAGGCGGGCGTCAGGTCGATGCGTTCGACATCTGCAGGACCTTCGGGATGCTCGGCCACGCTGACATCGGCGTGCCGGTGCACCAGCAGCGATTCGATCTCGCTGGCAGGAAAGGCCAGCGAGATCGAATTGCGGAAGTTCAGCTTGGCCAAACCTTCGGGCGTGACCAGCCAGCGCTCCAGCAGGCGCACCGCCTGGAAGAAGCCAAACCGCTGCGGTTCGCGCAGCAGTTGCTCGATCACACCAGCGGTTTGTCGCCGTTGCGGGGCGGGCATGTCAGCACCTCTTCCTGTGTGCGCGCCGACACGATGGTCAACTGCGTGAAACTGTTGACGTGAACGTACAGGCCAAAGAAATGGTCCATCACCGAAGCCAGCAGGCCCAGGCCGGTGCCCACGAAGCTGTCTTCGTCCACGGTCAGGCGCACCTGGGTGCCGCGCACGAAGGTCGCGAAAGGCTCACCCGGCAACCAGGCTGTGGTCGGGCGAAACTCGACTGCGACCAAGCCGTCCACCTGCCGACGGTTGGAAGCGCTGCGCGGCAGGTCGTAAAGGCGCAGCATTTCCTTCAGGGCATCGATGCCACCTGAGGACAAGGACAAATGGTTCAAGGACAGGTGCGAGATCAGGCGCCACAAAGTGCCACGTCCGCGTTCAAAGCGTTGGCTCGCCGTGGGCTTGCGCAACATCCTGATCTCGCGGGCCAGGCTGCCGCCCTCCAGGGTCAGGTCACCACCCGGCGCACCAAAGGCCAACAAGCTGGGCAGATCGCGGTTGGTCGCCGTGACAGTCAGGGACAAGGTTTCGGTCTGCGGCAGCGCGGGCTCGAAATCCACGTCGACGATGGAGATCTCGGTTTCGTAACCCGGGCTTTGCTCGGCCAGGTCGTCATCCCGCCGGGCATGCCAATAGCGACCCGGGGCCCGGCCATCGCCTTGCAGCTTGGATCGTTGCCTGCGCAAGGCCGCCAGATTGGGCGCCGAGGCACTGAGGTCGGCATCGTCAAACGGCAGCAGATCGTCGTGCTTCAATGAAAAGAAGGGCCGAAACTCATCAACCGACTCGCCATGCGGCGTTTGCAGCACGCGGTAGACCCGGTCGATGGAATAGACCTCATGGCCAAATGCGCGGCGGCTGTCGGGCAAGACCGGGTAGCTCGACGCGGTGTGGGTGATGCGGATCGGATCGGCCGGCTGGCTGAACAGGTTGACCACGGGCGTGCAACCCAGCACGAAACTGCGCGCCTGGATGGTTTCCAGCAAGCGCGACTCGTCCGAATCGGTGCGGATGCCCGACATGAGGAGGTGCAGGGTCAATGCCCGCAAACTGCGCGACTCACCATCGCCACCGTCTGCGGGTGCATGGCGCAAGTTGCGAGGCACGGGCACCGTCAGGTCGATGAAGTTGAACTTGTCGGGGAAGGCGAAGTACTCGGTCAACAGGCGGTAGGCCGCGTGCGATCGGGCATCGAAATCAATCAGCGCTTCATCGTCGGCAAAGCCCGCCAACTGGGGCATGGCTTTGTCGATTCCGATGGACGCGGCCGACAGCCAAGGCTGGTGCGGCGCCACCTGGGTCATCACGCCCACCACCTTCTGGCACAGCGCCTCACGCAAGACGCTGACCTGCGAAGATTCGCCATCCAGGTACACGCGCAAAGGCTGGTCGGCCAGGACACCCCATGAGGCCTGGGGTGACAACAGCTCCAGGGTGATGGACAGCACCGACGTCGCGCCGGTGGGCAGGCGCGTGCCTTCGGGCGCCAACACTGAATTGCGGAACGCAGCGTTGGCAATGCGCACCGGCCGCAGCGTGACCGATTGGGTTGTGCGGAACTTGCAGGCCACGCCCTTGACAGGGCGAGAATTGAGCATCGTGCCGCGAGCCACCTCGGCGGCCTTGCTCATCTGGCCCGCAGCAGCCCCCAGATCGAACTGGGCGATTGAGCATGCGGGAAAAGGCCGAAGGTAGTGCGGGTACAGCACCTCCAGCATGGACTCGGTGAACAGCGGAAAATCGTCGTCCAGTCGCTTGTGAACGCGCGCCGCCAACAAGGCGAAGGACTCGATCATCCGCTCGACATGAGGGTCCTGAGACACATCATTGGCCAGTTGCAAGCGTCCCGCGATCTTGGGATAGCGCTCGGCAAAGCTCATCGACGATTGCCGCAGCAAGGCCAGCTCGCGTTCGTAGTGAGGCAGCAGATTTTCCATGGCTAAGCGTTGCGTCCGCGAGAAACTTGATAGCGTTGACTGACCGGCTGCAAGACGGCGTCGAAGCTGACGATCTCATTGGCTTCATGGGCAATCAACAAGGCCTGAATGGCAAAGTGCAAACGCTGTCCGGGCCCAGCCGTGCTGTTCACTTGCACCACCGGGTTTTGCAGGCGCGGCTCATGCACCAGCAAGGCTGAGCGGATGTCTTCGCAGATCAAGGCGCGGTCACCCTGGTTGGCCAGCGACAGCGAAACAAAATCCTTCAACCCAAAAGACAGCAAGGACTGCTGGCAATTCGTGAAACCGCCCAACATGCCTTCGGGCAGGCCACAACGCGAGTTCAACAGCGATTCGACATCGCGCGCCACGCTGTCCTTGAGTTGATCGATCGATGTGTGCCCCCGTTCGTCACGGTGGTCATCGGTCAATTTCTCCAGCAGATTCAGTCCAAACAAAGTCATCATGAAAAAAGCGGCGGCACGAGGCCGCCGCTTGTCCGTTCAGTCGATCAAGCGAAGGTCGACGTGTTGGTGGCCAGGTTCCAGGCACCAGTGCCGGTGACCGAACCTTGGCTGCCGTCCAGCTTGGACGCCGAGTAAGCCCAATCCACGGCCGAATACTTCAGGCCGAAGGTTTCCTTGGGGATGCCTTCTTCCGAGACCGTGGGGGCCACAGACGAGATCAGCACGTTCTTCAACTTGATGACCAGGTACTTGACGCGGTCGTTCTTGGTGCCGCTGTTGAACGAACCCGTCTGGCCGCTGGAGCGGTAGAACGTGATTTCGACTTCAGGGGTGACCAGGCCTTGCGAGGCGGCTTGCCACAGCTTGGGGCTGGACGAATCGATGTCCTTGACGAACACCATCTCGTCGTGCTCGCAACGCTCGGAGGTGTGGCCACCAGCGGTCGAAGCCGAAGCCGACTTGGGTTGGCGGATCAGGTGGGCCCAGGAGTCCACTTCGATCGTGGGCTTGGCGTTCTGGCCAGTCGCGGCATTGCTGCCGTGAACGGAGTCACGCACGTCGCCCTTGATGGCCGAGTTCTTGAACTCGATGTAAATGTCTTTCATTATTTTTCCTTCCGTGATGTTTTTAAAGAAATGGATGCGCCTTAGGCCCCGCTGGGCAGTTCTGCAACCAGGCGCAGCGACACCGACAACTCATCCAGCTGGAAATGCGGGCGCACGAAAGCGACCGCACGGTACACCCCAGGTCGTCCGGGGACTTCCTGCACCTCGATGGATGCCTCCCTGAGGGGGTATTTGGCTTTGGCTTCTTGCGACGCACTGTCGTCGGCCAAAACATACTGAGCAATCCAAGCATTGAGGAAGCTCTCGACATTGCCCGCCGAGGCAAAGCTGCCGATCTTGTCGCGCATCATCGCCTTGAGGTAGTGCGCGATGCGGCATACCGAGAAGATGTACTGCAGTTGCGATGCCAAGGTGGCGTTGGCCGTGGCGGCAGGGTTGTCATACTTCTTGTGCTTTTGCACCGATTGCGCACCAAAGAAGGCGGCGTAGTCGGTGTTCTTGCAATGGACCAGGGGGATGAAGCCCAGGTCGCTGAGCTCTTTCTCGCGGCGGTCGGTGATCGAGATTTCGGTGGGGCACTTCAAGGCCACTTCGCCATCGTCGGTCTTGAAGGTGTGGGTGGGCAGGTCTTCGACCAGGCCGCCACCCTCCACGCCACGGATGGCCGCGCACCAGCCGTACATTTCGAACGCCGAAGTCAAGCGGGCACCAAAGGCGTAGGCGGCATTCACCCACAGGTACTTGCTGTGGTCGGTGCCGTCGATGTCTTCGACAAAGTTGAAGCCTTCGGTGGTGTTGCCATCCTTGGGGTCAAAAGGCAGACGGCCCAGGAAGCGCGGCAAGGTCAAAGCCACATAGCGTGAATCTTCCGACTCGCGGAAGGACTTCCACTTGGCGTATTCCACGGTGTCGAACACCTTGGCCATGTCGCGTGGCTTGCCCAGGTCGGTGAAGGTGTCCAGACCCATCAGCTCGGGCGAGGCCGCCGAGATGAATGGCGCATGAGCGGCGGCCGCCACATGCGACATCTGGTCCAAGAAGTACATGTCTTCAGCGCCGCGGCCCGCTTCGAAGTCGCCGATCAGGGCCGCGAAAGGGGCGCCACCAAAGGTTCCGAACTCTTCTTCGTAGACCTTCTTGAACAAAGCTGACTGGTCGAAGTCGATGGCGGTTTTGAAGTCTTTGACGAGCTCTTTCTTGGTGGCATTGAACACCTTGATCTTGAGCTTCTCGCCGGTGGAGGTCTGCTTGCACAGGTAGTGCAGGCCGGTCCACGAGGACTCCAGTTTCTGGAACTCGGCGGCGTGCATCACTTCGCTAAGCTGGTCGGAAATCAGGCGGTCAATCTCGGCGATGCGGGCGTCCAGCGTGGCCGACAGGTTGTCGGAGACCACCACCGTGCCTTGCAGCACTTCCTTGACCAACTCGCCAATGATGTCCTTGGCGCGGGCGTGCTCGGTGTCGGTCTTGGCGACCTTGCTTTTGGCGACGATGTCGTCCAGCAGGCTGAAGGCGTCGGCGGCCACGGGCTGGCCATTGGATTGCAGTTGTGCGCTCATGGTGTCACTCCTCGGCTTGGTGTGTTTCTGCGCCCAGCTGCTTGAGCTGTTCGGTGTTGCTCAGGACATCGCCCAGGACGTCTTCCAGCTTTTCGTTGCCGGCCATCTTGTTGCGCAAATCGGAAAGCTTGGTGCGGGCTTCCAGCAATTTGCGCAGGGGCTCGACCTGCTCGACCACCGACTCCGGGCGGAAGTCGTCGATCTTCTTGAAATCGAGGTTGACGGCGAACTCGCCGCCATCAGCGCTGAGCTTGTTCTTGACGCGGTAGCTGGCGCGGGGCGCCATGCCCGACAGCACTTCGTCGAAGTTGTCCAGGTCCACGTTGACGAACTTGCGGTCTTTCAAGCGGACGACCGGCTTGTCAGGATCAGGCTGGCCGGTGAAATCACCCATCACGCCCATCACAAAAGGCAATTCCTTTTGCTCGATCGCATCGCCGATCTCGACGTCATACGTCAATTGAACACGTGGGGGGCGAACACGCTCCAGACGCTTTTGAACACTGTCGTTTTTGGCCATGACAAAACTCCTCTCTGTGGAAACTGATTACTTCAAAGCACCAAAGGGGTTGTTGCGCCCTCCGGCCGCCGGCGGCGCGGCATTGAGCGCGCTCACCGGATTGGTGGCTGGGGTTCTGGCTGCAGAGGCCACCACCGGTGCGGGAGCGGTGGCCACGGGACGAAGGGGCGAGGTCACACGGCGCTTGGCACGCACAGGCTTGACCTCAGGCCCGGAAGCCGCCGCGATTGGCGGCACGAGGATGGGCTCACCCAAGGCCTCGCGGATCAGCTTGGCCACGCTTTCGGCTTCTGTGCGTGCTGAGCCATTGACTTCATTGGCCTTGCGCAATTGCTCCAGCGCCTGGGCGCTGACACGCAAGCCGCTGACGGCCAGGATGCTTTTGGCGGTGAGGTCGGTGGTATCGCGCTGCAAGGTCTCTTGCGCCGCCGTGATGGCCTGGCCATACTGGCGCGCATCGAAATAAATCTGGGCTTTGCGCAGCCAGGGCGTCTTGCTGGCCGGATCGACCTTGATGGCCGTGTCCAACTCCACCAAAGCGTCTTCGGTCTTGCCCAGCTTCTGGGCTTTGTCGGCGGCATCAAGGCGCTCGGTCAGCTTCTCGGCGGTGGCGGCACTGGCCGCAGCAGCATCACCTTGTTTGGGCGCAATGCTGCAAGCCGTCAAGGCGCAAAGAAGAGAAGCCATCACCGCGCTCAACAGGCCGCGGCGCACATGGGTATACAGCAATTTGGGAACTCCCTGAACAGTTTATGTTGACCTCGGCATCACGCTCTCGCTGTGGCCGACAGGTCGAATTAAAGCCGAAAACATCTGGCCGACTTCTCCCCCTTTGGGGTGCGTTACAGACTCTTGCATTCGGTTGCAACTGGTCTACCCCCTTGATGGGGGATGCCTCCAAATCAGGGCATCGGCGTTCTTACACTAGCGGCATGAACACAGGGATGGAGACACGGTTGGGCGCGCTGTTGAGCGCATGGATGCTGATGGGCCTATGCGCCTGCACATCAACGCCACCCGTCAAAGTGCCCCCCACCGAACTTGAGCGGCTGAGCATGCCGAAAGAGGCGCCCAGTGGCTCGGTGATGGAAACGATTGGCGGCTACAAGGACAAGGCGCTGGAGGCGATTGGCTTGAAGAAGCCCGAGTTGCCGCCAGTGCCCGAAGTGCAGTTGCCGAACCGCAAGATCACTTGGCGCATTCATGCCAGCGATTCACTCAACGTCGCACCGTCCGGCGAATCAGTGGCACTGCTCACGCGCATCTACAAGCTGCGCAGCCCCAACGCTTTCCTGCAAGCACCCTACGAGGTGTTTGGCGATCCCGCCAAAGAGAAAGCACACATGGGCGATGACGTGATCGAAACGCGTGATGTCCAGATGATCCCGGGCCAGCACGATGAGGTGCTCGACAAGGTCGCCCGCGAAGTCCGCTACGTCGGCATCGTCGCCTTGTTTCGCAAGCCGTCCCCCCAACGCTGGCGCCATGCCTTTCGCAGCGAATCCGCCGAGAAGAGCGGCCTGTCCATCGGGCTGCACGCCTGTGCCATGAGTGTGCAAGTGGGCGAGCCCATCGGCCAGCCCTTGAACCTGGCGCGCTCTGTGGCCGTGCCCTGCCCTTAAAAAAACATTCAGCGAGCCAACCTTGATCCAGTCACCCAAGATCCTTTGGGGCGAAGGCTTGTTCCTTCGCCCGCAGCACTTCCAGCAACAAGACGCTTATCACGAATGGCGCCTGTCGCAGATGTCGCGCCTGTTGCACCCTTATGCCTGGGGTGTGCGCCACATCAAGGTCGATCCCGATGCCTTGCAGACCGGCCTGTTGCGGGTGCTTGAGCTTCAAGTGGTGTTCCCCGATGGCGAGTTGTTCAACGCACCCGCCGAAGACGAGTTGCCACCGCCCGTGGCCCTGGATTCACTTCAGGCCTCGAACGTGAATGGCGCCAGCGGCCAGGAGCTGGTGTTCCACCTGGCCCTGGCGCCTGTGCGCAGCAGCGGCACCAACTTCGCCACCTCACGCGAAGAGGCGGACACCGCCGTGCGCTACTACCGCAGCCACACGCAAGCGGCCGATGCCTACACCGATGCCGTGACCGCCGAGGTCACCGTGCTGCGCAAGTCCGCCAAGCTGCTGTCGGACAGCGAGCCCCGCGCGCATCTGGTGTCCCTGCCCTTGCTACGCATCAAGCGCACCGCCACCGGCAGCTTCGAGCACGATGGGCGCTTCATCCCACCGAGCCTGAATGTGCAAGCCTCAGCCGCACTGGTGCTGCACCTGCGTCGTTTGCTGGACGTCTTGCAAGCCAAGGTCGATGCCCTCTATGGCCTGCACCGCGAGCCCAGCAAGAACATCATCGAGTTCAGGTCGGGCGACGTCGCTTCATTCTGGTTGCTGCACACAGCCAGCTCGGCCTTCGCGGGCCTGTCGCACCTGGCCAGGCACCCCGGCCTGCACCCCGAGCGGCTGTTCGAGAAGCTGCTGGAGTTGGCGGGCGCCTTGCTGACCTTCTCCAAAACCTTCACCCTGGCCGACCTGCCCGCCTACGATCATCAGAACTCGGGCCCCGCCTTCGTTCGCCTGGACCACATCGTGCGCGAGTTGCTGGAGACGGTTATCTCGACCCGCTACTTCTCGATCGCCTTGACCGAGCATCAGCCGTCGTTCCACCTGGGTCGCCTGGACTCCGAGCAGATCAAGCCGAGTACGCAGCTCTATTTGGGCGTGTCGGCCAGCATGTCGCCCTCGGAGTTGGTGGATGTGGTGCCCATGCGTTTCAAGCTTGGCGCGCCCGAAGACGTCGACAAGTTGGTCCTGTCGGCCATGCCCGGGGTCAAGCTGGTGCACGCGCCTCAGGTGCCCGCGGCCATACCCGTCCGGCCTGGCTGTTATTACTTCACGCTGGAGCCTCGCGGATCGCTCTACGAACGCATGCTGCAAGCGCAGGCCCTCACGGTCTATGCACCGTCAGGCCTGAATGAACTCAAGCTGGAACTCATCGCGGTCAACCCGTGATGCAGCCCATGACTGCCCACAAGGTGATTTGATGTCCACCGCCACCATCCCCCCAACGAGCGCCGTTCGCGCCAAGGAAGCCAGCAGCCTGCTGGACCTGATGTACGACGGCTTCTACCTGCTGTTCCTGCTCAAGGCCAAGCACGCCCCCCTTGAGGCCGAGGTGTTTCGCGAGCGGGTCAAGCAGTTCCTGACCGCTTTTGAGCGGGGAGCCACCCGCATGCACGCCTCGTCTGAAGACATCTACGCTTGCAAGTACGCGTTCTGCGCCACGGTGGATGAGGCCATGCTGATGTCTTCGTTCAAAGCGCGCGAATCCTGGCAGCGGCTGCCTTTGCAACTGCAGTTCTTCGGCGAGCAACTGGCGGGCGAGCAATTCTTCACCAAGCTGGAGGACCTGCGCTCGCAAGGCGTGGCGCGCGTGAGCACGCTGGAAGTCTTCCACATGTGCCTGCTGCTGGGCTTTCAAGGCAAGTACCTGATCGAAGGCACCGAGAAGCTGGGCTATTTGACCTCACGCCTGGGTGATGAGATCTCGCGCCTGAAAGGCAAACGCGCGGCCTTTGCGCCCAGTTGGGCTGCACCCGACCAGGTGTCGCACCAGCTCAAGCATGAGGTGCCGCTGTGGGTCATCGCCTCGGTGTTCGGATTGCTGTCCTTGCTGGCCTTCGTGGGCTTGCGCTGGAACCTGAATCACTTCACGCAGCAGTCATTGGCTGAGCACCATGACATCGTGCAACTGGCACCGCAGGTGGCCAACATCACCATCACGCTGCCTTGAGGCAACCGATCCAGGCAAACGTTAGCCTTTGGCACCGCGCTTGCCAGCCAGTTCGCGCAATTGCGTCAGGCGCTCACCAATCTTGATCTCCAGGCCGCGGGGCACAGGCTGGTAGAACTCCTGCGGCGTCATGCCGTCAGGGAAATAGTTTTCACCAGCGGCCACGGCATCAGGCTCGTCGTGGGCATAGCGGTAGTCCTGACCAAAGCCCAGGTTCTTCATCAGCTTGGTCGGCGCATTGCGCAGGTGCAGCGGCACGGGGCGCGTCGTGTCCTGCTTGACCCAGGCACGCACCGCTTTGTAGGCCTTGTAGGCCGCATTGCTCTTGGGGGCCATGGCCAGGTAGATCACACATTGGGCCAAGGTCAGCTCACCTTCCGGCGTGCCGAGGCGTTCATACGTATCGGCCGCATCCAGAGCCATGCGCAGCGCGCGCGGGTCGGCCAGGCCAATGTCTTCGCTGGCCATGCGGATCAGGCGCCGTGTGATGTAGCGTGGATCGACACCGCCATCGACCATGCGCACGAACCAATACAAGGCCGCATCGGGGTCTGAGCCACGCACGGACTTGTGCAGGGCGGAGATCGTGTCGTAGAACTGATCGCCCCCCTTGTCGTACCGACGCAGTTGTTCGCCCAGGGATTTTTCAAGCGCGGCCTCATCGATGAGCGGACGCCCCTTGAGCATGCCAGTCAAGGTCTCGTAGGTGTTGAGCAAGCGCCGGGCATCGCCGTCTGCATAGGCAATCAAGCGCGTGGAAGCCTCTGGCGTCAGGGCCGCCCCTTGCAAGGCTTCTTGCCCACGCGCCAGCAATTGCGCCATGGCTTCATCGTCCATGGACCGCAAGACATGCACCGTGGCCCGCGACAGCAAGGCCGCGTTGACCTCGAACGAGGGATTTTCGGTGGTGGCGCCAATGAAGGTGAACAGGCCCGACTCCACGTGCGGCAGGAAGGCATCCTGCTGGGCCTTGTTGAAGCGGTGCACTTCGTCCACGAAAACGATGGTGCGCAGGCCATTGCGCTGGGCCAGCAGTGCCTTGTCCACCGCTTCGCGGATGTCCTTGACGCCGCCCAGCACGGCCGAAATGCTGAGGAATTGGGCGTCAAAAGCCTGGGCCATCAGGCGCGCCAGGGTGGTCTTGCCCACACCGGGCGGACCCCACAAAATCATGGAGTGGGGCTGGCCAGACTCAAAAGCGACTCGCAAAGGTTGGCCCGCGCCCAGCAGGTGATCCTGCCCCACCACCTCATCCAGGGTCTTGGGCCGCAGGCGTTCGGCGAGGGGCGCGGCCAAAGCCGCCTTGCTCGCCGCCGCATCGCGAGACATCTCCGGGGGATCCAATGGCAAAGACAGGCTTTCTTGCATGGAAGCATTGTCGCCGCAGCCAGCCATGGCCCTTGCATTGAGGGGTGTTCAAGCATTGATCTGCGATCATGACTAGACAAGCCGCCCAGCCAATGACATAATGCGGGTTGACCCGATAACTGCTCGCCTGGTTTTCCAGACAAAACAGAAACCCGAGTTTTCGTTCATCCCCTCTGACCTTTTCAAGCCGAGTTGCACCGTCGGGTGCCAACTGATAGTCGTGTCTTGAGTCTCGGTTGGCGGCGATGCCGTCGCTTTCCAAACCGGCTCACCGTGACGCCTTGCGCTTTGGCTTTTCAGCCATCCGCCCTGTCACGCGATTCGGACACGAATCCACAGCGACCTCACCTGTTCCAGGTTGACCAACCCTTCCGTTGGCACCTGGTCGCAGCGCTTTTGCCTTCTGGTTGCGCCGGAAGCGGCAGCGCTTTGTCCTGGCTTGAAAGAATAATCATGAATCAAGAATTTAATCCCTCCACCGAGCCGTCGAAGATCGACGCCTTGGCCCGCGAACTCGACGTGGCCACCGACGACGTCGGCGCTGAAGAAGACACCGCGGTCGACACCTCCGGTGGCGTGCGTTTTTCGGACCTGGGTCTGGACGCTGTCCTGATCAAGGCCCTGACCGACTCCGGCTACACCCAGCCCACCACGGTCCAGATCCAATCGATCCCCGTGGCCATGAACGGCGCCGACATCAAGGTTGCCGCCAGCACCGGCAGCGGCAAGACCGCCGCTTTCATGCTGCCCGCCCTGCAACGCCTCATCAGCGCCCGCAACGATGGCAAGCGCCGTGAAAAGGGCACCGTCCATGGTCCCCGCATCCTGGTGCTGGCTCCCACCCGTGAACTGGCCATGCAAGTGGCCAAGGCCGCTTCGACCTATGGTCGCCACATGCAAGGTCTGCGCGTTGCCACCGTCGTCGGTGGTGTGCCTTACGCCGCCCAGCTCAAGGCCCTGCGTGGCCCGTTGGATGTGCTGATCGCCACCCCTGGCCGTTTGATCGACCACCTGGGCACCGGCGTCTGCGTGCTGTCCAACCTGGAAGTGCTGGTCCTGGACGAAGCCGACCGCATGCTGGACATGGGCTTCATCGAAGACATCGAGCACATCGCTTCGCAAACGCCCGCCGATCGTCAGACCCTGATGTTCAGCGCGACCTTCGCCGGTCACGTGGGCAAGCTGGCTGCGCGCCTGACCCGTCCTGATGCCCAAAGCATCGACGTGGCTTCGCACACCGACAGCCACGACAACATCGAACAACGTCTGCACTATGCCGACCACTTCGCGCACAAGAACGACCTGCTGGACAGCCTGCTGACCCAGCGTGACGTTGACCAAGCCGTGATCTTCACCAGCACCCAGCGCGACGCCGACATCTTGGCCGACCGTTTGGCCGACATGGGCCATGAAGTTGCTGCCCTGCACGGCGGCATGCCCCAAGGCCGCCGCACCCGCGTGCTGCAAGCCTTGCGTCAGCGTCAATTGAAGATCCTGGTTGCCACCGATGTGGCCGCCCGCGGCATCGACGTGCCCACGATCACCCACGTGATCAACTACGGCATGCCCATGAAGCCAGAAGATTACGTTCACCGCATTGGCCGCACGGGCCGTGCTGGTCGCAGTGGCCTGGCCGTGACGATCGCCGAACGCCGTGACATCCCCATGTTGCGCCGCATTGAGCGTTACACCACGCAGAACATCCCCGTGGCGACCATCGCCGGCCTGGAACCCAAGGCGCCCTCGCCTTCCAACGGCCCGATGCGCCATGGCAAGCCCATGCCTGGTCAACGTGGCCCCCGTGAAGGTGGCTTTGGTGGTGGTGGCCGTTCGTACGGCGCCCCGCGTGAAGGCGGCTTCGGCGGCGGTCAGCGCGAAGGTGGTTTCGGCGGCGGCAATGGCGGCGGTTATCAGAACCGTGGCCCGCGTCGTGATGGCCCTGCTGAAGGTGGCTACAACAGCCGCCCCAGCTTTGGCAATGATCAACCGCGTGGCGATTTCCGCCCTGCCGGTGGTGACGACCGTCCTGCGTTTGGTGGCGGCCCCCGTGGCGACAGCAAGCCTTCGTTCGGTGGCAAGCCCTCTTTCGGCGCCAACAAGCCTTCGTTTGGCGGCAAGCCTTCTTTCGGCGGCCCCAAGCCCTCGTTCGGTGGCAAGCCTTCCTTCGGCGGCCCGAAGCGCCAAGGTGGCGGCTTCAAGCGCGAAGACTGATTGATCAATCAGTCAGACTGGATTGGCCTCAGGGCTGGTCCAGCACATCCGCCCCTGCCGGGGGCGTGAACTGAAAGCGGGTGGCTGGCAAAGCCACCCGTGATTCAAACTGGGCAAAATCCAGCCTTGATCGTTGGCCAAAGCCGTCTTCGATCACCAGCGCGGCCAACACGCCCGCTTTGAACCCGACCCGCACCGAACGGAACTGTCCGTCCTTGTCGCGGGGCACCGCTTCCACCCATTCCAGATTTGAATCCGCGCCTGCTGCGGATGGCTTCGGCACATCCTTCAGCGTGAAGTCCTTGTCCAGCGACGCACCTGACAGCAGCGCCGCGGGCGAAGCGCCCAGCGCATTGCTCATGGGCCTCACGGTGACCTGGTTGAGGTCGGCATCCCACAGCCACACCTTTTGCCCATCGCCCACGATCAATTGTTCGGTGGGTGTGCTGTAGGCAAAGCGAAAGCGGTTGGGCCTTTGGAACTCGAGGCTGCCAGCGGACTTGCGGGTCTTCTTGCCATCGGGCGAGGTCACCAGCTGGGTGAAGTTGCCCCGGCCTGTGTTCACGTCCTTCACGAAGGCGCGCAGCGTGGCCACGCCATCGGCGTGCGCCGTGTTCGCCAAAGAGGCGCTCAGCGCCAAGGCCAATGCCCCGGGCTTCCAGGTGAATCTGTTTCGCATCGTCGGTGTCATTGAATTTGTCGCTTTCAGGCGTCCCAGGGGGCGGCGGTTGCGCCACCATCGCCAGTGCGGTTGGGCACCAGCAGTTCACGGTTGCCATTGGTGGCCATGTTGGACACCAGGCCGGATTTCTCCATCTGCTCCAGCAAACGGGCGGCCCGGTTGTAGCCAATCCGCAGGTGGCGCTGCACCAGCGAGATCGAAGCCTTGCGGTGCTGAAGCACGATGGCCACGGCCTGGTCGTACATGGGGTCGGATTCTGAGTCGCCACCAGCAGGCACACCATCGCTGCCAGCATCCCCATCCAGCACGCCGCCTTCCAGGATGCCTTCGATGTAGTTGGGCTCGCCCTGCGACTTCAGGTATTCAACGACACGGTGAACTTCATCGTCGCTGACAAAAGCGCCGTGCACGCGCACCGGCAGGCCGCTGCCCGAAGACAGGTACAGCATGTCGCCCTGCCCCAGCAAGGCTTCGGCGCCCATCTGGTCGAGGATGGTGCGACTGTCAATCTTGCTGCTGACCTGGAAAGAAATGCGCGTGGGAATGTTCGCCTTGATCAGACCCGTGATCACGTCCACGCTGGGGCGCTGCGTGGCCAAAATCAAATGCACGCCCGAAGCACGGGCCTTCTGCGCCAGCCGCGCGATCAGCTCTTCGATCTTCTTGCCCACCACCATCATCAGGTCGGCCAATTCGTCGATGATGATGACGATGAAAGGCATGCGCTCTTGCGGCTCGGGCGACTCTGGTGTCAGGCTGAACGGGTTGGGCAGGAACTCGCCACGCGAGGCAGCCTCGTCGATCTTCTTGTTGTACCCAGCCAGGTTGCGCACGCCCATCTTGCTCATGAGCTTGTAGCGGCGCTCCATCTCGCCCACCGCCCAATTCAGCGCGTTGGACGCCTGCTTCATGTCGGTCACGACTGGGCACAGCAGGTGCGGGATGCCTTCGTAGACGCTCATTTCCAGCATCTTCGGGTCGATCAGGATCAGGCGCACATCGCGCGCCTCGGCCTTGTAAAGCAGGCTCAAGATCGTGGCGTTGATGCCCACCGACTTACCGGAACCAGTGGTGCCCGCCACCAGGCAGTGCGGCATCTTGGTCAGGTCGGCCACCACGGGCGCGCCGATGATGTCCTTGCCCAAACCCACGGTGAGCATGGATTGCGCATCGTTGTAGACCTGCGAGCCCAGGATCTCGGCCAAGCGGATCATCTGGCGCTTGGCGTTGGGCAGCTCCAGCGCCATCAGGTTCTTGCCGGGAATCGTTTCAACCACACGAATCGAGACCAGCGACAGCGAGCGCGCCAAGTCCTTGGCCAGGTTGACGATCTGCGAGCCCTTCACGCCCGTGGCCGGTTCGATCTCGTAGCGGGTGATGACCGGGCCGGGCGAAGCCGCGACCACGCGCACTTCCACGCCGAAGTCCTTGAGCTTCTTCTCGATCATCCGGGACGTCATCTCCAGCGTCTCGGGCGTGACGGTTTCCATGCGGCCCTGCGCCGCATCCAGCAACGCGATCTGCGGCAGCTTGGTGTCGGCCATGTCGGAGAAGAGCGGCTTTTGCTGCTCTTTGATGATGCGGTCGGACTTGGGCACCTCGACCATCGGCTTTTCAATCACCAAGGGGATGGGCTCAAAGGGCTGTTCGTGGCGGATCTCTTCGGCCACGCGTTCGCGCTCAATGGTGGCTTTTTCGCCGATACGCAAATCCACGGCTTCTTCGCGCTTGGCCTCGCGGCGTTCGCGCAAGCGGTCGAACAAACCGCCGATGCGCTCGGCGATGTCCAGCCACGAGAAACGCAGCGCCAGCGACAACCCGGCGATCAGCAAGGCGATCCAGACCACGCCCGAGCCATTGAAGCCCAGCCATTTATGGCTGAACAGGCCCAAGCTCATGCCCAGGATGCCACCGGCGTGCTCGCCAGCCAAAGTGGCCTCGTGCCGGTAAAGTCGGGACCACTCGAGCGCGCAACTGGCCGACATCAGCAGGACAACGCCCAGCCAGAACAACCAGCGCGAGCGAGGCACGGCATCGGTCGCCTGCGAGGCCAGCGGCACCGCGCCAGAAGGAATGAGGGAAACAGCAGTGTCACGGCGCAACCATCGCGCCAGCGCACTGAGCCAGACCCGCGCACCCACAATCAACCCCCACCAGGCCGATTGGCCGAACAGGAACAAGGCAACATCAGAGGCATAAGCGCCCAGGTGCCCGCCCCAATTGGCGGCCTCCTGGTTCAAGCCGGAGGTGGTGAAAGCGGCATCGAGCCGACTGTGGCTGGCCAGAGACAGCAAGGCCAGCACCAGCAGCACGCCGCCGATCAGCAAGCCCGCCTGGAAGCGGAAAGTGTTTTCAAGCGGGGGGCCGGGTGGCTCGGGCGCCACCACAACCGGGCTGCGGTGCAGTCGCCCAGTCACGCGCGGGGACGCGGAGGCGTCCGGACGCCGGTCGGATTTGGCGTCCGCAGACGCCTCATGGCGGAGTGAGCCCAACGGAAAAGTCATGCCCGCATTGTGCGGGCATTTTCAAAGCGATGAAGCCGGTGGAATGGGCGTCAGGCCGTGGCGACCAGGCGCTCCTTGAGCACCACGCTGCCGGTGTCCTGGGTTTCGATCAGGCCACGCTCTTCCAGGTCCTTCATGACGCGGCTGACCATTTCGCGCGAAGCACCCACGTGTTTGGCCAGATCCTGGCGCGACACCTTGCCGCGGATCACCCTGGCGCCATCGTCATCGTCGGCCATGTCCAGGAGGGCGCGGGCCACACGGCCGTAGACGTCCAGCAGGGCCAGGGACTCGATCTGGCGGTCGGCATTGCGCAGGCGTTGCACCAAGCCGCGCAAAATTGCGTAGGACAAGCTGGAGTTTTCGGGCAAGCAGCGGGCAAAATCTGCACGTCCCAGCACCAGCACATCGGTCTGCACTTCGGCGCGGACCGTGGCCGAATGCGGATCGTTGTCGATCAGGCTCATCTCACCCAGGTAGTCGCCTGCTTCGAGCACCGCCAGGATGACTTCACGGCCGCGCTCGTCCGAGGCCACCACGCGGGCGCGGCCCGTCAGGAGGATGAACAAGGAATTGGTCTTGCGACCCCGCTCGACGATGAGCTCGCCACGGCGATAGCGGCGTTTGACGACGCCCTCTGCGATGGCCTCGGCCTGTGCTGCCGTGAGCATCGAGAACAGCGGTACGCGCCGGATCAGATCGAGATTGGACAGCATGGCCATGGAAAGCTCCTCATTGGATGAATTCGAGGTGAAACATTCACCTTATCTGGTGTGAGACAAATCACCAGTCCCTACAATTTTCGGCAGGACTCCAGGAATTTGTAGGCACTTTATCGATTGCAAACCCTAAGCCAAGCCCAAATATGAGGCTGGAAACCCGCACAGTTTGAACACCACAAGGAAAAACGATGTCCACCGCCCAACATAGCAACGTCCTGATCCTGGGATCGGGCCCCGCTGGCTACAGCGCCGCCATTTACGCCGCGCGCGCCAATTTGCACCCCACCCTGGTCACGGGCATGGCCCAGGGCGGACAACTCATGACCACCACCGAAGTCGACAACTGGCCAGCCGACGTCCATGGCGTGCAAGGCCCGGAACTGATGCAGCGCTTTCAGGAGCACGCCGAGCGCTTTCACACCAAGATGCTGTACGACCACATCAACGAGGTCGACCTGTCCAAGCGCCCCTTCACGCTCAAAGGCGACTCCGGCACCTACACCACCAAAGCCTTGATCATTGCCACTGGCGCCTCGGCCCAGTACCTGGGGCTGCCCTCTGAAGAAGCCTTCATGGGCCGCGGCGTGAGTGGCTGCGCCACCTGCGATGGCTTCTTTTACCGAGATGCCGTGGTTTGCGTGGTCGGTGGCGGCAACACCGCCGTTGAAGAGGCCCTATACCTGTCGAACATTGCCTCCAAGGTACACCTGATACACCGCCGCGACAAGTTCCGCGCCGAGGCCATCCTGATCGACAAGGTTTATGAGAAGGTGGCGGCCGGCAAGATCGAGCTGCACCTGTTCAAGACCCTGGACGAAGTGCTGGGTGACCAGAGTGGCGTAACAGGCGTGCGCCTGAAAAGCACCCTGGACGAAAGCACCACCGAGCTGGAGCTCAAGGGCTGCTTCATCGCCATCGGCCACAAGCCCAACACCGACATCTTCAAGGGCCAGCTGGAGATGAAAGACGGCTACATCCTGACCAAGGGTGGCAGCAACGGCATGGCCACCATGACCAGCATTCCGGGCGTTTTTGCGGCTGGCGACGTGCAGGATCACATCTACCGCCAGGCCATCACCAGCGCCGGAACGGGGTGCATGGCGGCCCTGGATGCGCAGCGCTTCCTGGAGCAAGAGGGCGCTTGATGCACTTTGATTGGCAAGCCTCGAGTTTTTGGTTATAATCTCAGTCTTTGCAAAATTCGTCCCGGTGTTCGGTGCTTTGACTCCATGAGTTTTCATGGGTTGGGCGCTGTCACCGGAAGGGTGATGACCCAAGGGTTCAGTTTTTGGATCCTTGTTCTGATCACTGCTTCGTCACACAAAGCGCAGCGGCAACAAGCGCAATCACAGCGAACGGAGAAGCGTCATGGCACGCGTCTGTCAAGTCACGGGTAAGGGCCCGATGGTGGGAAACAATGTTTCTCACGCGAACAACAAAACCAAGCGTCGTTTTCTGCCTAACCTGCAGTACCGTCGTTTCTGGGTCGAGAGCGAAAACCGTTGGGTGCGCCTGCGCATCAGCACATCGGCTTTGCGCTTGATCGACAAAGTGGGCATCGACCAGGTCCTGACGGATCTGCGTGCCCGTGGCCAACTGTGATCCGGGAGCTGAATCATGGCATCTAAAGGCGGACGCGAAAAGATCAAGCTGGAATCCACTGCGGGTACCGGCCACTTTTACACCACGACCAAGAACAAGAAGACCACGCCCAACAAGCTGGAATTCATGAAGTTCGACCCTAAGGCTCGCAAGCATGTGGCCTACAAGGAAATCAAGCTAAAGTAATTCAGACTGGTTTTCTTGTCGCAAAAACCCGCTCGGCGCAAGCTCAGCGGGTTTTTTCATGGTCGACTGATGTCGGATGGATGGATGAGTGGATTGCCCAAGAAAAAGCCCCGCAGTGCGGGGCTTTGAACATGTGCGGGGCAAAAGCCCCTGGGCACGACGCTGCGTGATGGGTATCAGGCGTGCGCAGCGCGCAGCTTGCGGGAGAAGTCTTCCAGGGCGGCGACGCCACTGGCTTCGGCGCGCTGGCACCAGCCCTGCAGATCGACCACCAATTGCTCGGCAGACACATTGGTGCGCGTCCACAGGGCACGCAACTCTTCACGCATCACGATCAGCTTGTCCAGCTTGGGATGGGCCTCGCGGGCTTGTGAAATCTCGTTGCGCAGCCCCTGCGGTACCTTGTCGTCATCGCGGTGCAGCCAGTGGCGAACGCGCTGCAGCTTGTCGGCTGCAGCTTCCTGCCCACCGGCCTTCAGCCTGGCCAACTCGGCCGAGCACGCAGCGCTGACCTCACGGGCATACCCGGCCATCAGCTCGTAACGGTGGGCCACGATGGCCTCCAGCGTCTTGGCGTCGGCCACCGGACGGATGTCGCCCAGCATCAAGCGCGGCGCGGTCTTGCGGACCTTGGCCAGGCGCATCACTTCCAGGGCCCGGATGTAGCCCCAGCCAATGTCGAACTCGTAGGGCTTGACCGACAGCTTGGCTGAAGTCGGGTAGGTGTGGTGGTTGTTGTGAAGCTCTTCGCCACCAATGATGATGCCCCAGGGCGAAATGTTGGTGGACGCGTCGGGCGCCTCGAAATTGCGGTAACCCCACCAGTGGCCCAGGCCATTGATGATGCCGGCGGCCGTCACGGGGATCCACAGCATTTGCACAGCCCAGACGGTGATGCCGATGGCGCCGAACAGGAACAGGTCGAGCAGCAGCATCAGGATGACGCCCCAATTGGCTTTGCCGGTGTAGACGACCTTTTCCACCCAGTCGTTGGGCGTGTTGTGGCCGTATTTTTTCAGGGTTTCCTGATTTTCAGCTTCGGCGGCATACAACTCACGGCCACGCAGCAGCACGGTTTTGATGCCGTGGGCGACCGGGCTGTGGGGGTCTTCTTCGGTTTCGCACTTGGCGTGGTGCTTGCGGTGAATGGCCACCCATTCTTTCGTGACGATGCTGGTGGTCAGCCACAGCCAGAAACGGAAGAAATGAGAAGGAATGGGATGCAAATCCAGAGAGCGGTGCGCTTGCGAACGATGCAGGAAGATCGTGACAGAAGCGATGGTGATGTGCGTCAATACCAGCGTGGCAAGCAACACTTGCCACCAGCTGGCGTTCAGAACACCTTGTATCGACCATTGCACGAGCGTGTCGTGGACCGCACCCATGGACAGAAAATCAAACATTCAAAAACCTTTCGAGCGGAACCAGCCATTGTAGGTGGCTCACGGTAGATGGGTGCGCCCTCGTGTCAAAACAATAGGGGTTGCGGCGCCCACGAAGCAGCGTGACAACCCTTTGTGCGAACCCGAGCCTTGCGGCTTTTTCCACACCTGCCCAGTTTGTTTCCAAGGCTGGGGGCTGTAGGCCCGGAAAAACTGGCGCCGAAACGCTCAATTCCGCTCAAGACAGTCAGCAATTTGCGTGCTGAGCAGTTCCGCCAGGGCGCGGCGATCGGCATGGTCCACCGCCTGCAGGGGCATCACCGTCACCTGCACGGTCAATTGCCGGGCGGTGATCACGCCCCACAGTGATTGCCACAAAGTGGTGTCGCCCACGAAAGCGGCGGCGGGACTGATGTCGTGCGCCTCGTCGCTGTAGCGCAGAGCCAGGGGCTGCACCGGTTCTTTGGCATCGATCGCCGATTGCAGCATGTTGGCGTGGAAATGCAGGAGTTGGTGGCCATCGCCAGTGGTGCCTTCCGGAAAAACCGCCACGGTGTAGCCCTCGCGCAGGGCATCGGACATCAAACCCAGCACGCGCATGGCGTCGCGGCGGCGCTCGCGCTGCAGGTACAAAGTACCGGCGGCGGTCACCATGTAACCGACCACCGGCCACGCGGCCACTTCGGCTTTGGAAACAAAGCGTGAAGGCACGACCGAGTTGATCGCCACGATGTCCAGCCAGGACACGTGGTTGGACACCACCAGCTTGGCGCCGGGGCGAGGGTGCCCCTTCACGACCAGGGTGACGCCCAGCACCTTGAGCAACTGCTGCGACCAATGGCGCACCGCCTCGTCACGCTCGGTGGCCGGGCGATCGACATAGGCGATGCGGGCCAGCCACAAGCCTCGCACGATGTGCACGACGATGTTGAACAGGCGCCAGGGTCCGAGCACCCAGGTTGACCAGGCGCGGCTCATGGGCGATGCCATCGCCAGGGCTTTGTCAGAAGACGACACGGTTCAAGCGGCCACTTCGTGGGCCACCTGCCCGGCCACCAAGGTCAGGCGGACGCGGCCCGGTAGGTCGGTGCCCGACACCTCGAAGGCAAAGGGGGTGTGCTTGCCCTGGCTGGTCAAGGTGCCCGGCTCAGCCTGCCAGCGCACGGCCGGATCGAAGATGCAGACATCGGCCACGCCGCCCTGCACCAGTCGCCCAGCGCTGGATGACAGCGAGCCGAGCGCATCGCCCAGCACTTTGACAGGTCCACAAGTGACGGCCGACAAGGCCTGGCGCAAGCGGGCTGGGTTGGCGGGCTGTTCGTGGTCAGCGCCGGCCCATTTCAGGGCCAGGCTCAAGAGCAACTCCAGGCCCGTAGCGCCGGGTTCTGCCTCGCCAAAAGGCAGGGTCTTTTCGTCTTCGCTGACCGGGGTGTGGTCGGACACCAGGGCGTCCAGCGTGCCGTCGGCCAGACCGGCCTGCAGGGCGTCGCGGTCACGGCCTTGGCGCAAAGGCGGGTTCAGGCGCATGGCGGGGTTGAAGTAACCGATGTCCACGTCGGTCAGCAGCAGGGAATTGATGCTGACATCGGCGGTGATGGGCAGGTTCTGGGCCTTGGCCTGGCGGATCAGATCGACACCCGCCGCGCTGGAAATGCGGCACAGGTGCACGCGGGCGCCAGTGGCGCGCACCAGTTCGATGATGGTGTGCAGGGCGATGGTTTCGGCGCTGACTGGCACGCCGGACAGGCCCAGGCGGGTAGCGACCGGGCCGCTGGCGGCCACGCCCTTGCCCAGCCAGGCATCTTGCGGACGCAACCAGACGGTGTAGCCAAAGGTGGCAGCGTATTGCAGGGCGCGTTGCAGCACCTGGGTGTCGCGGATGGGCACCTCGGCCTGCGAGTAGCCCACGCAGCCTGCTTCGTGCAGCTCGGCCATCTCGGTGAGGTTTTCGCCCTTCAGGCCTCGGGTTAGCGCACCCAGGGGGAAGAGTCGGCAGCGGCTGAGTTTGCGGGCGCGAAACTTGAGCATCTCGACCAGGCCGGGTTCGTCCAGCGTGGGATCGGTGTCGGGCAGGCAGACCACACTGGTCACCCCACCGGCGGCGGCGGCGGCCAGTTCGGATTCGAGCATGCCTTCGTGTTCGTGGCCGGGTTCGCGCAGGCGCACGGCCAGATCAACCAGGCCGGGGGCGACGATCAGGCCGGTGGCGTCGATGGTTCGGTCGGGCGCGAAATCAGCCTTGGCGTCGCCAATGGCGGTGATGCGGCCGCCGGTGATGGCCAAGTCACCGATCTGATCGAGGCCGGAGGCAGGGTCGACCAGGCGGCCGTTCTTGATGAGGATTTTCATGTCGGGTTCAAGCCTCGTTGCCGGCAATGATGGACATCACGGCCATGCGCACGGCGATGCCGAAGGTGACCTGGGGCAGGATGACGCTTTGCTTGCCATCGGCCACGGCAGAGTCAATCTCGACGCCACGGTTGATGGGGCCAGGGTGCATGACGATGGCATCGGGCTTGGCGTGGGCCAGCTTTTCTTCGGTCAGGCCGAACTCTTTGAAGAACTCGCCCGCGCTGGGCAGCATGCCGCCAGACATGCGTTCGTTCTGCAGGCGGAGCATGATGATGACGTCGGCGTCCTTGATGCCTTCGACCATGTCGTGGCAGACGCGCACGCCCATGTCGCGCAGGTCGCCGGGCACCAGGGTGCGGGGGCCAACCACGCGCACTTCGGGCACGCCCAAGGTGGTCAGCGCATGGATGTTGGAGCGGGCCACGCGCGAATGCACGATGTCGCCCACGATGGCCACGGTCAGGTTGCTGAAATCCTTCTTGTAGTGCCGGATGGTGAACATGTCCAGCAAGGCCTGCGTGGGGTGCGCATGGCGGCCATCACCGGCGTTGACCACGTGCACGTGCGGGGCCACGTGCTGGGCGATCAGGTAAGGCGCGCCCGATTCGGCGTGGCGCACCACGAACATGTCGGCGTGCATCGCGCTCAGGTTGGCGATGGTGTCGAGCAGGCTTTCACCTTTCGATGCAGACGAGCGCGCGATGTCGAGGTTGATCACGTCGGCGCTCAGGCGCTTGGCGGCGATCTCGAAGGTGGTGCGCGTGCGCGTGCTGTTCTCGAAAAACAGGTTGAACACGCTCTTGCCGCGCAGCAGCGGCACCTTCTTGACCTCGCGGTCGTTGACGCTCAGGAACGTCTCGGCGGTGTCCAGGATCTTGTGGATCACGGCCTTGGGCAGGCCTTCGGTGGACAACAGATGGATCAGCTCGCCGTGGCCGTTGAGCTGGGGATTGCGGTGGCGCTTGGTGGTCGTCATTCGACCCTCTCGAAATGGAACTGGAAACGACCGTCGTCGGCGCGGACCAGGGACACGCGCTGGTCCGCCGGCAAGGTGATGCGGGCGGCAGACAAGGCGGGCTCAATCGGCAGCTCGCGCCCGCCACGGTCGACCAGCACCGCCAGGGTGACACTGGCCGGGCGGCCGAAATCGAACATCTCGTTGATGACGGCGCGGATGGTGCGCCCGGTGTAGAGCACGTCGTCGATCAGCAGGATGTGGCGGCTTTCGACGGAAAACGGCAGGTGCGTGGCGTCGGTGGTGGCGGCCATGCCGCGCGAGCCGAAATCGTCACGGTGCAGGGCTGACGAGATAACGCCGTGGGGCTCGGTGCGGCCCAGATCCTGGCTCAGGCGCTCGGCCAACCAGGCGCCGCCCGACCAGATGCCCACGAGGGCCGTGTCCGCCGAAACGATGCGGCGAACGCCAGACAGCAAGTTGGCGTAAAGCGCCTCGGCGTCCAGGTGCAGGGTGTGTTGCTGATCGCTCACTCAGGCCCCTTTGAAAGGTCGGAAGGTTCAGGATGTTCGTTGAAAAACTGCTGAAGCAGGATGGCGGCGGAAGCGGCGTCCAGGTCGCGGGCACCATCAGCATGAGCCTCGGTGGTGGAATAGCGCTCGTCCACCTCGTGCACGGGCAGCTTGAAGCGGCCTTGCAACTGGCGGGCAAAGCGGCGCGCGCGCAGGGTATTTTCGTGCTCGGCGCCATCGGGGTGGAAAGGCACGCCCACCACCAGGGCATTCGGTTGCCACTCGTCGATCAGGCTGCCGATCTGGGCGAAACGGGCATCGCCATCGGCCGCGATGGTGCGAAGGGGCTGGGCCTGGCGCAGCAAGGTGTTGCCGCTGGCCACGCCCACGCGCTTGAGGCCGTAGTCGAAGGCCAGGTAGCTTTGAACGGCCACGCTCATCCGTGTCCGGCCTCGGAGGTCAACATGCTGCGGTCAATGCCCAGCAGGGACAGGGCGCGGTCGTAGCGTTCCTCGACCGGGGTGTCAAAGATGACGGCGGGCTCGGCGGTGACGTTGAGCCAGCCATTGCGGCCTAGCTCGTCCTCCAATTGCCCAGCACCCCAGCCCGAGTAGCCCAGGGTGATGAAGACCCGGCTGGGCCCGGCGCCGTTTGACAGGGCCTCGAGCACGTCGCGCGAAGTGGTCATTTCCAGGCCGCCGGGGATCTTCAAGGTGGAGCTGTAGTGCCCCCCTTCCGCGTCGAGGCTGTCGTGCAGGACAAAGCCGCGCTCGGTTTGCACCGGGCCGCCGAAGTAGACTGGCCGGGACGCCAAGTCCTCGCGGTCCAGGCTCAGGTCCACTTTTTCAAAGAGATTTCGCAGATTGATGTCGATGGGACGGTTGATGACGAGGCCCAAAGCCCCGTTTTCAGTGTGTTCACAGAGGTAGACAACCGCGCCCGCAAAGTTGCCATCGGTCATACCGGGCATGGCAATGAGGAACTGGTTGCTCAGATCGATAGAGGGTGCGCCTTCAGACATGCCATGATTTTAGACCCCACATGACCACTCAGTTTGATTCCGCCCTTGTCTGGTTCCGCCGCGACCTGCGCAGCACCGACCACGCCGCCCTGCACTACGCCCTGAAACAGGCCAGGCGCGTGTGGTGCGTGTTCGTTTTTGACACCGACATCCTGGACCCCCTGCCCCGCGCAGACCGCCGGGTGGTCTTCATCCGTGACAGCCTGGTCGAGCTGGACGAGGCCCTGCGCCAACTGGCCAGCGCGCGGGAAGCCCCCCACGCTCAAGACGCGGGTTTGATCGTTTTGCACGGCAGCGCACTCACGGAAATCCCCCGCCTGGCCCAGCAACTGGGCGTTCAGGCCGTGTTCGCCAACCACGACGACGAGCCCGCCGCCCTGGCGCGCGACGCCAAAGTGCGCGGCAAGTTGAGCGACGTGGGCGCGGCACTCTTCACGTCCAAAGACCACGTGATTTTCGAGCGCAACGAGATCCTGACCGGCAACGACACACCCTATGGCGTCTTCACGCCCTACAAAAACAACTGGCTGAAGAAGATTGACGAGTTTTACGTCAAGGCTTACCCGGGGGCCAGCCATGCGCAGCACTTGGCGGCCATTCCGGCCCATGTCGGCATGAAAGCGGCCAATGGAGCGCGCCTGCCCAGCCTGGGTGAACTTGGCTTCGAAGCCACCGAGGCCCTGAAAGTGCCCGCCGGCATGAGTGGCGCCCAAGCGCTGCTGGATGATTTCCTGGATCGCATGGACCACTACCGCGACACGCGTGACTTCCCCGGCGTGAAAGGGCCCAGCTACCTGTCCACCCACCTGCGCTTTGGCACGGTGTCGATCCGCCTGCTGGCCAAGCTGGCCTGGGACCGCAGCAAGGCCGGCTCTGTCGGCGCGCAAACCTGGTTGTCCGAGCTGATCTGGCGCGATTTTTACCACCAGGTCATGCACCACCACCCCCATGTGATCGGGCACAGCTTCAAACGCGAATACGACAAGATCAAGTGGATGAGCGGTGCCAAGGCCGAAGCGCGTTTTGCCGCCTGGTGCGGGGGGCGCACCGGATACCCCCTGGTGGACGCCGCCATGCGCCAGATCAACCAGACCGGCTACATGCACAACCGCCTGCGCATGGTGGTGGCCAGCTTTTTGATCAAGGATCTGGGCATCGACTGGCGCTGGGGCGAACGCTACTTTGCCGAGAAACTGCTGGATTTCGACCTGGCCGCCAACAACGGTGGCTGGCAATGGGCCGCCTCCACGGGCTGCGATGCGCAACCCTATTTCCGCATCTTCAACCCCATCAGCCAAAGCCAGAAATTCGATGCAGCCGGCAAGTTCATCCGCCGCTACGTGCCCGAGCTGGCCCACCTGAGCGACAAAGCCATCCACGCCCCCTGGCAAGGTGACCTGGGCGATGCGGTGGACTACCCACCGCCCATCGTTCAGCACGACGAGGCCCGGGCAGAAACCCTGGAACGTTACGCGGTGGTCAAAAGCGGCGAGAAGCCACGCTGAACCGGGCGCTCAGAACAACTCGATCTTGCCGACCTTGTCGCCTTCGGTGGTGATGATGCCCTGGCTGACCAGGTTCTCGAAACACAAGGTTTGATTGCGGCCCTGGCGCTTGGCCTGGTAGACGGCCTGGTCCGCGCGTGAGAAAGCGGCGCTGGGCGTGTCGTGCGGGTGAACGCCAGTGAAGCCCAGGCTGACCGTGACCTGCCCCACTTGCGGAAAAGCATAGGCCTGCATGTTCTGGCGGAAGCGCTCGAACACACGGAAGGCGTGCTTCTCGGTACCGCCACGCAACAGCACCACGAACTCCTCGCCGCCAAAGCGGAACAGGCGGTCGTAGTGGCGAAAGGTCTGGCGCATGATCCGCGCCACCAGCACCAGCACTTCATCGCCGATCAAATGGCCGAAGCCGTCGTTGACCAGCTTGAAGTGGTCGATGTCGATCACGCCGAGCCAGAAGGTGTCCATCTGCGAACCACGGCGCTCGGCTTCGCTTTCGGCCTCCTCGGTGCTCAATTGCACCGGCATCGAGGCCTTCAGGAACGTGGCGTCAAAAGTCTGGCGGTTGAGCAAACCGGTGAGGGAATCACGCTGACTGGATTCCAGCAAGTTCTGGAAATTGCCAAACACGCGCAGCAAGGTCTGCATGGAGCGCAGGTCGCGCAAGGGCAAGGCCTGGGCCGAGCGCACTTCCAGCACGCCGGATTGGCCCAACTCGGCGTGCAAGGTCAGCACCGTCAACCAGGTGGCATCGTCCGCCGAGGGGCCGTCCTCGGCTTCATTCAAGGCGCGCTGGACCAGCATGCGCGAGACCAAGGCTTCTTCCCGGGCAGGAAAGTCCTCCAGGAAAGGCATGGTGTCGGGGTCCAACCAGGGCGGATCGCTGACGGTCAAGCGACCACGCCGCGCCAGGCCGGAACAAGACCAGTGCTGGTCCGTGCCTTCCTGGCCGAGAACACGGTAAACACCCACGCTGGAGGCATTCAGCAACTCGAGGACGCTTTGGGCCAGCGACACATCCAACAGCTCACGATCGCGCTGGGCGGTCAGGTGAGCCAGTTGATCGATCGCACTGGTGTCGGTGTCCACAAACTCAGGCAGCGCCACTCACACCTGCCGCCTCTCGCTGCAAGGCGTAGCGGGCCACCAGGGCCAGCAGTTCTTCTTCACCGTAAGGCTTGCCCAGGTAATGGTTGGCGCCCAGCTGCGTGGCGTAATCGCGGTGCTTCTGGGCAATGCGCGAAGAAATCATCACCACCGGCAGTTGCTTCCAGCGGTCGTTGCCACGGATGTTGCGCACCAGGTCGAAGCCATCCATGCGCGGCATCTCGATGTCGGACAACACCACCACGGGGACTTCTTCGGCCAGACGCTCCAACGCGTCCATGCCATCCTTGGCCAGCACGACACGGTAGCCTTCACGCGTCAGCAGGCGCTGCGTGACGCGGCGCACGGTCAGAGAATCGTCGACCACCAGAACCAGTGGCGGCAAGGCTTCTACAGCCACCGCCTCAGCCTGCTGTGCTTCGGTTTCTTCGCCGTTGGCCACCGCGTGCAAAGCGGCCTTGGTGTAGGCCTGGGCCACATCGCCATAGACCGTGGCCAAGGCCACCGGGTTGTAGATCAGCGAGACGGCACCCGAGGCCAGCAAGGTCATGCCCGCCAAGCCCGGCAGGCGCGACAGCTGCGGCCCCAGGTTCTTGACGACCACTTCATGGTTGCCCAGCACTTCGTCCACGTGCATGGCGATGCGCTGCTGCGCCGAGCGCACCACGATCACTGGCAGCGAACGGCCTTCGGCCACACCACGCGGGCTGTTCTGCAGCAAGGCGCCCAGCCAGTAGAAGGGCAGGACCAGGTCGGCGAACTGGTAGGTGCCGAACTCGTAGGCCTGCTCCACCTCGGCGGGTTTGGCGCGGCGCACCATTTCGATCAAGTGGGTGGGCACGGCCACGGTCACATCACCGCAACGCAGCATCACCACCTTGGTGACCGCCGTGGTCAAAGGCAGGACCAGCTTGAAGCTGGTGCCCTGGCCTGCCGCCGTGGAGGTTTCGATGCGACCGCCCATGGCGTTCACTTCGGAGCGCACCACGTCCATGCCGATGCCGCGACCGGCCAACTCGGTGACCGTGTCGGCCGTCGAGAAGCCGGGCGTGAAAATCATCTGGGCCAATTCGCCGGGCGGCACGTCCGCGTCAGGCTGGATCAGGCCCATGGCCACGGCCTTCTGGCGGATGCGGTCCAGGTTCAGGCCAGCGCCGTCATCACGGAATTCGAGCGAGACTTCATTGCCTTCCTGGCGCAGGGACACGATCACCAAGCCCGCCGGGTCTTTGCCCGCGGCCTGGCGCACGGCCGGGACCTCGATGCCGTGGGTGATGCAATTGCGCAGCAAGTGCTCGAAAGCGCCGGTCATCCGCTCCAGCACGCCCCGGTCGACTTCGGTGGCGCCGCCCACGATGTCCAGCTTGACCTGCTTGCCGGTTTCCTTGGCGGCTTGGCGCACCACGCGGTACAGGCGGTCAGACAGGCCTTCGAACTCGACCATGCGCGTGCGCAACAGGTCGTCCTGCAAGTCGCGCGTCAAACGGGCTTGCGCGGCCAATTGGTCTTCGGCGACTTCGAGCGTGCGGTTCAGGGAGCGCTGCACCGTGGCCACGTCGTTCACCGACTCGGCCATCATGCGGGTCAATTCCTGGAAGCGCGTGTAGCGGTCGAACTCCAGAGGATCGAAGTTCTGGCTGGCGGCACGGGCGGCTTCCAGGCGGGTGTTGAGCTGCGTGTCGGCTTGCAGTTCGATGTCGCGCAGTTGCTGCCGCAGCCGGCCCAAGTTGTCGGTGAGGTCGGTGAGCGAGCCACGAATCTGGCCCACTTGCGAGGCGATCCGGGTGCGGGCAATGCTGACCTCGCCAGCGTGGTTCACCAAACGGTCCAGCAGTTGCGGGCGCACGCGCACCACGGCTTGCACGGCGGCCTGCGTGTTGTCGCGCTTGGGCGCCACGGTCAGGCGGCGGCCGTTGTTGGCCAGGGTGGTCCAGTCGATCACCGCGGGAAGCGCCGCGGCGGCGCCAGTCACGTCTGCGGTGGCAGCCTCGACCGGCATCGGCAGGTCACCGGGCGCCAGTGGGCTCACAACATCCGCAGGCAGCGACTCGACCACACGCGACACCGTTTCGACCGGCTCGGCCGGTGGCAGTGGCTTGCTGACCTCGGCGTTGTAAGTCTGCGCATCACGCTGAGACAGGGCTTCGAACTCTTCAACCAGCGCATCAACGCGGGCTTCCAGGGGCTCGACGTCGTCACGGGTGATCGTGTCCAGGCCGATCAGGTGCTCGATGGTGGTTTCAAGGCGGTGGGCCAACTCGCCCAGGCGCATGGCCCCGGCCAGGCGCGCGCCACCCTTGAAGGTGTGCAGCGTGCGCATGCACGCGGCGGGCGCGGCGGGGTGCGTGGGCTGCTCCAGCCACTCGCGCATCTGGCTGGCCAGCTGGGGCAGCAACTCCTGCGCTTCTTCTTCGAAAATCGGGAAGAGGTCGGGATCCACGGCGTCGTGGGCTTCCAGGTCGTCGCGGTCGTCCAGGCCGGTGATGCTGTCGGCCTTGCGCATGACGGGCGCCGCAGCGGCGGGCAACACCTCGGGCAGCGAATCCAGCGACTTGATCTCGGCCTGGCCCAAAGGGCTGGGTTGGGTCGGGACCACTTCGTCGTGCGAAGACTGGTCAAACGACGAATCAGGCACCGCCGATTCATCGACCGAATGCACCAGGCGCAGGTGCCCATGGCTGCGGTTCTCTTCCGAACCAGGCTGGCCTTCCTCGCCCTCGCCGGTGTCGAGTTCGCCCAGCAGGCTGCGCGCTTCCAGGCGGCGCGAGGCGGTGTGGTCGTACACCTCCAGGCGGCGCATCAGGTCGTCGTTCGGGGTCTTGAGGAAACCGGCAGCGAACTGGTGCAAAAGATGGCGGATGTCGTCGGCCGCTTCGTTGAACAAGGCGGCCACCTCGGGCTCGCCGCGGCCCAAAGCATGGGCGCGCATCAGGCTGTGCTCCAGCAGACGCGCCAGTTGCGACAACTCGGCATAGCCCACGGTGGCGGAGTTGCCCGCCAGCGAGTGCGCCAGGGCAATCGCGTCTTCCGAGACCGGGTGGTGCAACTCCAGCGCCCATTCGCTGAGCGAGGTGCACAGGCGGCGAGACTGCTCGTCGGCCTCGTTCAGGTAGATGTTGAACAGCGGAATGCTGATGCGCAGCGGGCCGATGACCTTGACCTGCTCGTCGGATTCGGCCGGGGGTTCTTCAGTCTTGGCGGGCTCTTCCGGCGCGGCGGCTTCTGCTTCTTCCAGCACGATGGGCTCGTCAACCGGATCAGCGGCAGCATCGTCGGCGAACACGCTAGGCTCGGACTCGAGGTACAGCGGTTGCGAATTTTCAAACACCTCGGGCACTTGCACCTGCAGGGCCTCGTCGGACACAAGGTCGAGCACGATGGCGGGTTCGGGCTCCGCAGGCAAGGCATCTTCGTCCAGCCGCAAATCGGGTTCGGTGAGTTCGGTCGCTTCCACCGATACGGCAGTGGCATCCTCTTCGGGCGGCAACTCCAGGGTCAGCAAATCGCCGTCAATGCTGGGGAGGTGCGATTCGCTGAACGCCGATGGCTGGGTGACGGGCTCGTCTTCAAGCGCGGTTGACGGCTCCTGCTCGCCCCCCAGATCGACCAGGGGCAAGGTCAGATCGGACAAGTCGTCTTCAGCCGGTGCCGAGGATTCTTCGGCCGCGAAGGACTGGACGTCCGTGGCTGCGAAGGTGGAGCCCCCACCGATGGGCACGCGACGCCCTTCCAGGCGCAAGGTGTCGGCAGCGCGAACCAGGTCGGCACTGTGCCAACCCTGGGCTTGGCGCGCCTCGATGGCCTTGGTCCAACCGGCCATGTACTCCAGCGCTTCGGCGGTGAAGCCCAGCAAGTCGGGGCTGGCTGGCGCTTGCGACGCCATCCAGGTGTTGAACAGTTGCTCGCAGGCCCAGCCCGCTTCGCCATAGTCGTTCAGGCCGACCATGCGCGAACTGCCCTTCAGGGTGTGGAAGCCACGGCGCACGCTGGTGAGCAAGGTGACGTCGTCCGGGTTGGCGATCAAGCCTTCGGTGGCCTCCTGGGCGCTGGCGATGACTTCATTGGCTTCTTCCAGGAAGATGCCGCGCATCTCGTCGTCTTCTTCCAGGCCGGTGGGCTCAGCGGGCACCACAGGCGTGGGCATCAAGGGCGTGTGGCCGCTGTCGGTGAAGGTTTCACCGACGGGCAGGTCCAGGCCCACGGGCTCGGACACCGACTGCGCGAAATCGGCCATGACCTGGGCCACCTGTTCGCGGGCCAGCGCCTGAGCGTCTTCATCGTCGGAGGCCTGCGCCGTGGCCAAGGCTGCTTGCGCGGAAGCCACCGTGTCGGCCAGGGCCGGCTGATCCTGCACCATGGGTGTGTCGGCCAGTTTCTGCAATTCGTCCGAGACATCGCTCAAGGACACTTCATCGCGGGTGACCGACTCGACCACGGCTTCAGCCGCGGTTTGCACTTCGTCGCGCTCGGCCTTTTGGGCGGCGGCTTCGACCGGGTCGGGCAAGGCCACCGGGATCGGTGCCGAGCGCTCGCGGCCCATGAGGGGCGACAGCACGCCGGTGTCCGCGTCGTACTTGAACAGCGCCTTGACCAAGTTGGGCTGCACATTCAGCATGTCGATCAGGAAGCCCAACGCACCCAGGTTGCTGGCCAGGCGGTCGAACACCCCCGCGTCACCGGCTTCCTGCACATTGGTGTCGGGCTGCAGCAGGTGGTCAACGTCTTCGCGCATGCGCACGGTGGCGTGCCCCGCCATGTCCAGGCCCAGTACCGCCAGCACGCCGCGCATGGCCTGCAGTTGTGTGGGCACGTTGACCAGCGACGCAGGCTGGGTGGGGTCGCGGAAGAACTGGTCGATGTTCTTTTCGGCTTCGCTCAAGTTGCTGCGCAACTCCTGCACCACGCTGCCAATGGTCTGGCGGTCGGAGACGCGGCGGTAGAGGTCTTCCATCCACGATTCCAGCGGCTGCGCTGGCTGGCCCAGGCGGACCGCATCGATGCGGGCGGCCAAGCGGTGGATGCGGTCTTTCTGATCGGCGTGATCGAACTCGCCGTCTTCCAGTGAGGCTTCCTGGTACAGCAGGCTGGTGGCCACTTCCATGGCCAGGCTGGGCTCGGGCGACTGGCCCGACTGCACGGTCTGGTTCACAGCCTGCGACAGCGCCTCGGCCAGCACCTCGCCATCGGGGTACAGCCGCTTGAGGGACTCGCTCACCAGGGCGAACTGCTCGTTCAGGCCCCCAAGGCGCAGCAACTCACCAGCCGCGACCGCCGACCAGCCATCCTTGGCACCGGCCACGCGTTTGACGGCCTGCGCCACCCAGGCAGGGTCGTAACGGCCGAGGCTGGATTCCAGGAGATTGACCGGCGCATGTTGGTCCAGGCCGAAGGTGCGGCGCACGTTCGACAGCACCGAATCAGGCTTGGCGTTCGAGCCCGACGCCTGCGCGCAGAAGAACAACAGTTCTTGGGCCAGGCGATCCGAAGGCGTTTCCTTGCCCTGCACCAGCACACGCAGTTGCTTGAGCAGCGAGGACAGCACCCGCTTGGCGTGCACGGTCAGCGGCACGTGGTCGCCCGCGAGGGCTTCCAGGAAGCCACTGGCCAACATCCAGGTTGCCGATTCGCGGTGCGCATGGCGTTGCGACGAGCCGCTGGCCAGCGAAGCGCACAGATCGGCCAAGGCCACCGCGTCACGCGGCTGGTTGCGGCGCAGCAGCGCCAGCAAACCGGATTCGAAATCATCCACCGTGGCTTCGTCTGCAGCACGTGGCATGGCCGATTCAGGCGGGGCCAACGGCGCTTCCAGCGCCACCTTGGGCCAGTCCTGGCTCCACAGATCAGTGGGGCGCGGCAGGGTCGTGCCGGCCAGGGCCATCAGGGCTTCGTATTGGGGAAACAGCGCCAGTGCAGGCACATTCTTGCCGTTCAACCGGCGCCCGATGTAGTCCATCAGGGCAAAGGAGCCGCGCTCCACCGCCTGCACAGCGGCTTCCGTCAGGGAAGCAGGCCGGTTGATGAACTTCTGGACCACGGCCTCACTGGCGCGCAGCAAAGTGGCCCCAGCAGGCAAGCCCGCCAACTCCAGCGCACCCACACCCTGGTGGATTTGCTGGCGCGCCTGGCGCAGCACGGCCGGGTCGCGCGCGTCCATGTCGGACTCTGACGAACTGGCGTCCTTGAGGCCACGGTGCAGCGCCTTGTGCGCGGCATCCAGCGATTTGCGGAGTTCTTCCTGAACCCACGCCAGGGCGCTGAGATCGTCTGACATCGGGGCTGCTTGCATGCTGTCCATGGGGTCGACTCTCGAGTCTTAAGCGATCTTGAACCGGGACACCGACTGTTGAAGTTCGTCGGCGGTCTTGGACAGCTCGCGCACGAGCTGGGTCGTTGATCGGGTACCTTCACCGGTCTGCTCGGTCACCGCAAAAATGTGCTGGATGTTCGAGACGACCACGTTCGCAGATTCTGCTTCACGCAAGGCTTGT
>NZ_JAUSAR010000220.1 GCF_030652515.1 Aquabacterium sp.
GGTCAGGTAAGCCACGCACAGCAGCAAGGGCAGCAGCACGAGCACGATCTTGATCAGCGACCAGACCACGGGCCAGGCGCCTCCCAAGGCACCAGCACCGGCTGTGTAAAAGGTATCGATCATGTGATGTTCCTTCGCCTCAGACCTTGTCGACGCCGAGCTTTTCAACCCGAATGGCGCCAAACTGCGCACCCAGCGCGGAAGTCAAGGCGTGACCTGCGGGTACGCGCACCACATTGGCGGGCAAGCTGGCATCGAGCACCGCGCTCAAGGTGGCTGAGCCGTCATCTTGCGAGACCCTCACCTGCGCACCATCGGCCAGACCCAATTCGGCCCACAAGGCCTTGGACAGGCTGACCACAGGGGCCTTGGCATCGGCGGTCTGTTGCAGGGATTCGGATCGGCGAACCAGCGCATCGGCGCTGTAAATGGGCACATCGGCGATGCGTTCCAGGCCACCGGTCGAGCCTTGCAACTGGATCGCGGCAGTGCTGTGGTTGGACAGGCGCGAAGGGATCGACGCCAGATCACCCAAGGCGGCAGCACGAACTTCTTCCGAAGTCTCGAACTCGAAGCCCGGGATGCTCAACATGTTGCCCAGCACGCGCAACACCTTCCAGGCAGGACGGGTGTCGCCCAGCGGCTTGACCACGCCATGGAAGCTTTGCACGCGGCCTTCGGCGTTGACAAACGTGCCCGAGGTTTCGGAGAACGGCGCGATGGGCAGCAGCACATCGGCGTAATCGTTGGCGCCCGACTTGAAGGCCGACAAGGACACGACCATCTGTGCGTTGTTGACCGCGGCACGCGCGGCCACAGGATTCGCCGCATCGAACTCGGGCTCGGCGTTGAACAGCAGCACGGCCTTGAGCTGGTTGCCTGAGAGCATCTGGCCGGCGTTCAAGCCGCCCTGCTTGGGTTGCGCACCCACCAGTTGGGCACCCACGGTGTTGGCCGATTCGCCCAGGAAGCCGACGGTGGCACCGGTTTGTTCGCCGATCCAGTTCGCCAGGGCGTGCAGGGTCGAGGCTTGCGGGTGGTTGGCTGCAGCGTTGCCCAGCAAGATGGCTTTCTTCTCGCCGGACAGCAGCGAGGCGGCCACGGCGCGGGCCGCGTCGGTGGCGGTGCCGTTGGCGGGGATGTCCACACCACGTTCATTGGCGATGGCCACGGCAATGTCGGCCAGAGCCTGGGCCCAGGCACTTGGCGCCACGACGATGCGCTGCGCGATGGGCAACAGCCAGTCGTCGGTGGTGGCACCGATGGCGGTGACCTGCGCACCGCGCTTGGCGGCATGGCGCAGGCGCGAGGCGAACAAGGGGTGGTCTTTGCGCAGGAAGGAGCCGATCACCAACACGCGGTCCAGGGTGGACAACTCGGCGATGGGCAGGCCCAGCCAGGTGGCGCCCGACGTGGCGGTGAAATCGGATTGGCGCAAGCGGGTGTCGACGTTGTCGCTGCCCAGGCCGCGCACCAACTGGCCCAGCAGGTAGAGCTCTTCCACCGTGCTGTGGGCCGTGCCTAGCGCGCCGATGGCGGCCGCGCCGTGGTCGTTCTTCACGCCCTTCAGGCCGTTGGCCACGTATTCCAACGCCGTGGTCCAGTCGACCTCACGCCATTGGCCGCCCTGCTTGAGCATGGGCTTGGTCAGGCGCTGGTCGCTGTTCAGGGCTTCGTAGCTGAAGCGGTCGCGGTCGGCGATCCAGCATTCATTGACGGCCTCGTTTTCCAGAGGCACCACACGCAACACCTTGCCGTTCTTCACTTGAACGATCAGGTTGGAACCGGTGGAGTCATGCGGCGACACGCTCTTGCGGCGCGAGAGCTCCCAGGTGCGGGCGCTGTAGCGGAAGGGCTTGCTGGTCAGGGCACCGACCGGGCAGATGTCGATCATGTTGCCCGACAGTTCGGAATCAACCGTGTTGCCCACGAAGGTGGTGATCTCGGAGTGCTCACCGCGGTGGATCATGCCCAGTTCCATCACGCCGGCGATCTCTTGGCCGAAACGCACGCAGCGGGTGCACTGGATGCAACGGCTCATCTCCTGCATGGAGATCAGCGGGCCCACGTCTTTCTTGAAGACCACGCGCTTTTCTTCTTCGTAGCGCGAAGCAGAGGCGCCATAGCCCACGGCCAAGTCTTGCAACTGGCACTCGCCACCCTGGTCGCAGATGGGGCAATCCAGCGGGTGATTGATCAGCAGGAATTCCATCACGCCCTGCTGGGCCTTGATGGCTTTGTCGCTCTTGGTGCGAACGATCATGCCCTGGGTCACCGGGGTGGCGCAGGCCGGCATCGGCTTGGGCGCCTTCTCGATGTCCACCAGGCACATGCGGCAGTTGGCCGCGATCGACAACTTCTTGTGATAGCAGAAGTGCGGGATGTAGGTGCCGTTTTGCTCGGCCGCATGCATGACCATGCTGCCTTCAAGCACCTGGACTTTCTGTCCGTCGAGTTCGATTTCAACCATGTTTGTTGCTCTGATTCTCAGACGTAAGCAGGGACCACACAGGTCTTGTGTTCGATGTGATGAATGAATTCATCGCGGTAGTGCTTGATGAAGGCGCGCACCGGCATGGCGGCGGCATCGCCCAGCGCGCAGATGGTGCGGCCCTGGATGTTGTCGGCCACGGAGTTCAGCAGGTCGATGTCTTCGACACGACCATGCCCCTTCTCGATGCGGTCAACCATGCGCCACAACCAGCCCGTGCCTTCGCGGCAGGGAGTGCACTGGCCGCAAGATTCGTGCATGTAGAAGTAGGACAGGCGTTGCAGGCTCTTGACCATGCAGCGGGTTTCGTCCATCACGATCAGCGCGCCCGAGCCCAGCATGGAGCCTGCCTTGGCGATGGAGTCATAGTCCATCGTGCATTCCATCATGATGTGGGCGGGCAGCACGGGCGACGACGATCCACCGGGGATCACGGCCTTGAGTTTCTTGCCGCCACGCACGCCACCCGCCAGCTCTAGCAGCCTGGGAAACGGCGTGCCCATCGGGATCTCGTAGTTGCCGGGGCGCTCCACGTCGCCGCTGACCGAGTACAGCTTGGTGCCGCCGTTGTTGGGCTTGCCCACTTCCAGGAAGGCCTGGCCGCCGTTGCGGATGATCCAGGGCACCGCCGCGAAAGTTTCGGTGTTGTTGATGGTGGTGGGCTTGCCGTACAGGCCGAAGCTGGCCGGGAACGGCGGCTTGAAACGGGGCTGCCCCTTCTTGCCTTCAAGCGATTCGAGCAGCGCGGTTTCTTCGCCGCAGATGTAGGCGCCAAAACCATGGAAAGCATGCAGCTGGAAGCTGTAGTTGCTGCCCATGATCTGGTTGCCCAGCATGCCAGCGGCGCGCGCTTCTTCCAGCGCCGCTTCGAAGCGTTCATACACCTCGAAGATTTCACCGTGGATGTAGTTATAGCCCACGCTGATGCCCATGGCGTAGGCCGCAATCGCCATGCCTTCGATCACGATGTGCGGGTTGTACATCAGGATCTCGCGGTCCTTGCACGTGCCCGGCTCGCCTTCGTCAGAGTTGCACACCAGGTACTTCTGGCCGGGGAAGGCTCTGGGCATGAAGCTCCACTTCAAGCCCGTGGGGAAACCTGCGCCGCCACGGCCACGCAGGGCCGACAGCTTCACGTCGGCGATCACCTGCTCAGGCGTCATGCCCACGCCGCCATCCAGACCCAGGATCTTGCGCAGGGCCGTGTAGCCACCGCGCGCCTGGTAGTCCTTCAGGCCCCAGTTCTTGCCGTCCAGATCCGCGTAGATCTGGGCGTTGAGGTGGCGACCGTGGAACACGGTCTCTTTGCCGGTCGACTGAAATTGAGAAAGGTCCAACATCTGGGTGGTCCTCGATTACTTGGCGTTGGCCTTGAGCGTGTCGACCAGCGCATCAAGGCGGTCGTTGCTCATGAAGCTGACCATCTGGCGGTCATTGACCAGCAGCACCGGCGAATCGGCGCAAGCGCCCATGCATTCGCCTTGCTGCACGGTGAACAGGCCATCGGCCGTGGTCTCACCCGCTTCGATGCCCAGCTTGTGGCACAGGTGCTCCAGCGCCTTCTGGCCATCGCGCAACTGGCACGGCAGGTTGGTGCAGACGTTGATCTTGAACTGACCGACCGGCTGCTGGTTGTACATGTTGTAGAACGTGGCAACCTCGCGCACGGCGATGGGCGCCATGCCGAGGTACTCGGCAATCAACTTCTCGCCCTCAGGCGAGATCCAGCCGTTCTCCTGCTGGAAGATGGACAGGCAGGCCATCACCGCGGATTGTTTCTGGTCGGCCGGGTATTTGGCCACTTCGCGGTCGAAACGCGCTTTGGTTTGTTCGCTGAGCATGGGTTTGTCAGTCATCTCGCTTCTTAGCGGTCGATCTCACCGAACACGATGTCCATCGTGCCGATGATGGCCACAGCATCGGCCAGCATGTGGCCACGGCTCATTTCGTCAAGCGCAGCCAGGTGCGGGAAGCCCGGGGCGCGGATCTTCAAGCGGTAAGGCTTGTTGGCGCCGTCGCTGGACAGGTAGATGCCGAACTCGCCCTTGGGGTGCTCTACCGCCGCGTAGGCTTCGCCTTCGGGCACGTGGAAGCCTTCGGTGAAGAGCTTGAAGTGGTGAATCAGCTCTTCCATCGAGGTCTTCATCTCGAGGCGCGAAGGCGGGGCCACCTTGTGGTTGTCGGTGATGACCGGGCCGGGATTGGCACGCAGCCAATCCACGCACTGCTTGATGATGCGGTTGGACTGGCGCAGCTCTTCGACGCGGACCAGATAGCGGTCGTAGCAATCGCCGTTCTTGCCCACGGGGATGTCGAAGTCCATGTGCTCGTAGACATCGTAGGGCTGGTGCTTGCGCAAGTCCCACACAACGCCCGAACCACGCAGCATGGCACCCGAGAAGCCCAGGTTCAGGGCGCGCTCGGGCGAGACCACGCCAATGCCGACGGTGCGCTGTTTCCAGATGCGGTTGTCGGTCAGCAGGGTTTCGTATTCGTCGATCAGGCCAGGGAAGCGCTGCGTGAAATCGTCGATGAAGTCCAGCATGGACCCCTGGCGATTTTCATTCAAACGCGCGATGGTCTTGGCGTTCTTGATCTTGCTGACCTTGTACTGCGGCATCGTGTCCGGCAGGTCGCGGTAGACACCGCCCGGGCGGAAGTAGGCCGCGTGCATGCGCGCGCCCGACACGGCTTCGTACAGGTCGAACAGGTCTTCGCGTTCGCGGAAGCAGTAGATGAGGATGTTCATCGCACCGCAGTCGAAACCGTGACAGCCCAACCACAGCAGGTGGTTCAGCACACGGGTGATCTCGGCGAACATCACGCGGATGTACTGGGCGCGCACAGGCACGTCGATGCCCATCATCTTCTCGATGGCCAGGCAGTAAGCGTGCTCGTTGGCCATCATCGAGACGTAATCCAGGCGGTCCATGTAGGGCAGCGACTGGATGAAGGTCTTGGACTCGGCCAGCTTTTCGGTGGCGCGGTGCAGCAGGCCGATGTGCGGATCAGCGCGCTGGATGACTTCGCCGTCCAGCTCGAGCACCAGGCGCAGCACGCCGTGGGCGGCCGGGTGCTGGGGCCCGAAGTTCAGGGTGTAGTTCTTGATTTCAGCCATGTCGATTACTCCGGCGCGCCATCGCATTCAGCACGGCACATCCTGATCCAGCAAACACCGAGGATCCGGATTTGCCGGGCCAAGGGTGTTGCCCCCTTGAGGGGGCGCGCGAAGCGCGTAGGGGGTGGGTCATTTGATGCCGCCGTAGTTGTCTTCGCGGATGATGCGCGGGGTGATCTCGCGCGGCTCGATGGTCACCGGCTGGTAGATCACGCGGCGCTGCTCGGGGTCGTAGCGCATTTCGACGTGGCCCGACACGGGGAAGTCCTTGCGGAAGGGGTGACCGATGAAGCCGTAGTCGGTGAGGATGCGGCGCAGGTCGATGTGGCCTTCGAAGATGATGCCGTACAGGTCGAAGGCTTCGCGCTCGAACCAGTTGGCAGAGCTCCACACGTCATTGAGCGAGGAGACCATGGGCAGGTCATCATCAACCGCGAAGACTTTCAGGCGCAGGCGCCAGTTCTTGGCGACCGACAGCAGGTGGCTGACCACGCAATAACGGGGACCCTCCGCGTAGATCGAGGCCGCGCCATCCTTGTAGGTGGAGTAGTCCATGCCACACAAATCTTGCAGCTGCTCGAAACGCAGCTCGGGGTGGTCGCGCAAGGTGGTGGCCACACGGATGTAGTCGGCGCTGGACACGGTCAGGGTCAGCTCACCCTTGAGGTTGTCCAGCCGCTTGACGGCATCGCCCAGCACAGAATGCAACGCGGCTTGCAGGGTGTCGAGTTTGGTGCTCATCGGGCAATGGTGTTTTCGCGGCGGATCTTGGCCTGCAGTTGCAGGACGCCGTACAGCAGGGCTTCGGCCGTGGGCGGGCAACCTGGCACATACACATCGACCGGTACGATGCGATCGCAACCACGCACCACCGAGTAGCTGTAGTGGTAGTAGCCGCCACCGTTGGCGCACGAGCCCATGGACAGCACCCAGCGTGGCTCGGCCATCTGGTCGTAGACCTTACGCAAGGCCGGTGCCATCTTGTTGCACAGCGTGCCGGCCACGATCATCAGATCGGATTGGCGCGGGCTGGGACGAAACAGCATGCCGAAGCGGTCGATGTCGTAGCGCGCCGCACCGGCGTGCATCATTTCAACCGCGCAGCAGGCCAGGCCAAACGTCATCGGCCACAGCGAACCAGTCTTGGACCAGTTGATCAGCGTGTCCGCCGACGTGGTGATGAAGCCCTCTTTGAAGACGCCTTCGATACCCATGTTGATTTACCTCATTCCCAGTCCAGGGCGCCCTTTTTCCACTCGTAGACAAAGCCCACGACGAGGATGCCCAAAAACAGCATGATGGCGGTGAAGCCGGCCATGCCCACTTCCTTCAAGGCCACGGCCCAAGGGAAGAGAAAAGCGATTTCCAGATCGAACAAAATGAACAGGATGGCCACGAGGTAGTAGCGCACGTCGAATTTCATCCGCGCGTCTTCAAAGGCCTCGAAGCCACATTCATAGGGGGAATTTTTTGCCGCATCAGGACGACGCGGGCCCAGCAGGAAGCCAAGCAACTGAGGGACCACCCCGACGCCGACACCCACCAGGATGAAGAGGATGACGGGCAGGTAATTCTCAAGATTCATCATGACTGGCGGCTCTCAGACAGGACAGAACAGACAACAAGCGATTGAAACACATTCAAAAAGCAAAAAGCGCGCTGAGCTGCGAACTCAGACGCGCCTACCTTAGGTGCATTTGCAACACCGTCCGCAAACATCAACCGAAATAGCAAGATGCAGGCTGATCATGGGTGATGCGAAGACACGGTTTTGATTTCTTGGTGCCGACGGCGAGACTCGAACTCGCACAGCTTTCGCCACTACCCCCTCAAGATAGCGTGTCTACCAATTTCACCACGTCGGCATGGGGTTGGCAGGCCTTTTGAAAAGTTCTAAAGCCTGCTTTTAATCCACCTTCGACTTGCTTGAGGCTTGCTCATCGAAGACTTAGATTCTAACCCGAAATGGTTGAGAAGTATGAGCCTCTCAACTCGGAATCATTTGGTCGGGATCAAAGCCGCACCAGAAGCCGTCTTGGCTGCAGCGGAAGCCGCCGATGCCGCAGCCGCTGAAGCGGTCGCCGCAGGCCGGTCAAACACGCTGGGCTGCTCGCCAACCGCACCACGGTAGTTGCCCACATAGGCCAAGCCCAAGGTCGACAAGAAGAACACGGTGGCGGCCACCGCGGTTGAACGCGACAGGAAATTGGCGCTGCCCGTGGCCCCGAACAAACTGCCCGAGGCACCACTGCCAAAGGATGCGCCCATGTCGGCGCCCTTGCCATGCTGCACCAGCACCAGGCCAATCATGGCCAGGGCGGAAACGATCTGGAGCACTTGCACCAGGTTTGCAAAAACTTGCATGTTGTCAAAACTCCAGATGAATCCGCGCGCCTCAGGCAGCGCGGGCAATGGCAGCAAAATCGGAGGCCTTCAAGGAAGCGCCACCAATCAAGCCACCGTCAATGTCGGTTTGAGAGAAGAGCTCGGCGGCATTGTCAGGCTTGACACTGCCACCATAGAGCAAAGGCACCACAGCCGCAGAGGCTTGCGCCGCCTTGAGCTGCGCACGCAGGAAAGCGTGCACGGCCTGAGCCTGCGCGGGTGAAGCGGTCTTGCCGGTGCCAATGGCCCAGACCGGTTCGTAAGCCACGACCACCTTGGCCAGATCAGCGCCCAGCGTGTCGGTCACGGCCTTCAATTGGCGCGCCACCACAGCCTCGGTCTGATCGGACTCACGCTCGGCCAGGGTTTCGCCCACACACACGATGGGCACCAGGCCTTGCGCCAGGGCCGCCTTGGCCTTGTCGGCCACCAGTTGATCGCTTTCAGCATGGTAGCTGCGGCGCTCGGAGTGCCCCACGATGGCGTAGCGCGCACCGAACTCGCGCACCATGGCACCCGACACCTCACCGGTGTAGGCACCCTGGGCCTGAGCAGACACGTCTTGCGAGCCCACGGTGATGGCACTGCCCTGCAGCGTGGCAACCACTTCACCCAGGTAGGGGAAAGGCACACACACTGCTACGTCCGATCGCGGCGCCGAAGCGCTCAGATCGGCCTCAAGCAGACCCTTGAGGAGTTCGGCATTGGCAGCGCGGCTGCCATGCATCTTCCAGTTGCCGACGACGAGTTTCTTGGACAGGGCCATGACCATCACTGCTGTTGTTGTTGCTCTTGCTCAGGCGATGCGCCACGGTCGCCGCCGCGATCACCACCACGGTCGCCACGGTCATTGCGACCACCGCGATCGCCACGGTCGCCGCGATCACCACGCTCGGAACGCTCACGCTCAGGGGCCATGCCTTCAGGACGCTCTTGCAGCACCTTCATGGACAGTTTGACGCGGCCCTTTTCGTCGGTTTCCATGACCTTGACCTTGACGATCTGGCCCTCTGACAAATAGTCAGTCACCTTTTCAACACGTTCATGGGCGATTTGACTGATGTGCAGCAAGCCATCTTTGCCCGGCAACAGGTTCACCAAAGCGCCGAAATCCAGAATCTTGGTGATCGGGCCTTCATAGATCTTGCCGATTTCAACTTCAGCCGTGATCTGCTGGATGCGGCGCTTGGCTTCTTCAGCCTTGGCCGGATCGCTTGACGCAATCGTGATGGTGCCGTCTTCATCGATGTTGATCTGGGTGCCGGTTTCTTCAGTCAGCGCCCGAATGACAGACCCACCCTTGCCGATCACGTCGCGAATCTTGTCCGGATTGATCTTCATGGTGAACAGGCGCGGTGCGAAGTTGGAGACTTCGGTCTTGGC
>NZ_JAUSAR010000037.1 GCF_030652515.1 Aquabacterium sp.
GTGCGTGGCGTCCAGCCAGACGTGGTCCAGGCCGTGCTTTTTCATCTCGAAGTCGATCGCACGGGCCACGATGTCACGTGGGGCCAGCTCGCCGCGCTCGTCATGCGAAGGCATGAAGCGCGTGCCATCGGGCAGGCGCAGGATGGCGCCCTCGCCGCGCATGGCTTCGGTGATCAAAAAGCTGCGCTCTTGCGGGTGATACAGACAGGTCGGGTGGAACTGAATGAATTCCATGTTGCCGACGCGGCATCCCGCGCGCCAGGCCATGGCGATGCCATCGCCGGTGGCCGTGTCGGGGTTGCTGGTGTAGCGGTAGACCTTGCCGACGCCGCCAGTGGCCAGCACCACGGCCGAGGCCGCCAGGGTTTCAACGCGGTGGGTTTCAATGTCGAGCGCGTAGACGCCGTGGCAGCGCTGGGTGTTGGCCGAGGTGGCGCCGCCCTTGCGCAAATGACGGTCGGTGATCAGGTCCACGGCCATCCAGCGCTCGCGCATGCTGATGTTGGGGTGGCGCTTGACCTCGTCCAGCAGCACATCGTGGATGGCTTTGCCGGTGGCGTCGGCCGCATGGGCGATGCGCCGCACAGCGTGGCCGCCTTCACGGGTGAGGTGCAAACCGAGCGGGCCATCAGGATCGGGCGAGAAAGGCACACCACGCTCGACCAACCATTGCACCGCGCGGGCGCTGTGGCGGGCAATGAACTCGGCCGTGTGCTCATCGACCAAACCCGCACCCGCTTCCTGGGTATCGCGCACGTGGGACCCGATGCTGTCATCGTTGCCCAGCACGCCGACGATGCCGCCCTGTGCCCAGGCGGTGGCGGCTTCTTCCAGCTGGCGCTTGGCCAGCACGATGACGGGTTGTGTCTCGGCCAGGTGCAGCGCCACCGTGAGACCGGCCAGGCCCGCGCCGATGATGACGACGGGGAGTTGTGAGGCCGAAAGTTGGTCTGGCATGCAAATGGGCGACGGGGTCGCAAAGGCGGGCAATCAGCCATTTTAGTCACTGCTACCATTCCCCCGCACCGTCCTTCCTGACGGCTTCACTTTCGGAGTTCACCATGCGCTGGAAAGGCAACCGCCAAAGCGACAACGTCGAAGACGCACGAGATGAAGCCTCGGGCGGTGGTGGAGGCCGGCAAGGCTTCTCGCTGGGTGGCGGCGGCCTGAGCCTGGGCACCGTGGCCATCGCGCTGGTGGCCAGCTACTTTCTGGGCATCAACCCCATGACGGTGCTCAACATGCTGAGTGGTGGCGGCGGTGTGGTGAGCAGCCCCGCCCCCTCGCAAGTCAGCGACCCCACGGCCTCCACCCAGCCGCCGCAGCCCAGCCAGGATCCGCAAGTGCAGTTCGTGGCCACCGTGCTGGCCGACACCGAAGACGTCTGGGGCGAGATTTTCAAACAGGCTGGCGGCACCTATGAGAACCCCAAGCTGAAGATTTTTCGCGGGGCCACCAGCACGGCATGCGGCCGAGGTGAATCGGCCATGGGCCCCTTCTACTGCCCGGCCGACCACAAGGTCTACGTCGACCTGGCGTTTTACGACACGCTGCGCGACCGCCTTGGGGCGCCCGGCGACTTTGCCCAAGCCTACGTGATCGCCCATGAAGTGGGCCACCACGTGCAGAACTTGCTGGGCACCTCGGCCAAGCTGGACGAGGCGCGTGGCCGCATCAGCAAGGCGCAGTACAACGCCTTGAGCGTGCGCCTCGAGCTGCAAGCCGATTGCTTTGCCGGCGTGTGGGCCAACCACGCGCAGCGCTCGCGCCAGATCATTGAAGCCGGCGACATCGAGGAAGCGCTGAATGCCGCCTCGCAGATTGGCGACGACACGCTGCAACGCAAATCGCAAGGCCAGGTGGTGCCCGAGAGCTTCACCCATGGCAGCAGCCAACAGCGCGTGAGCTGGTTCAAACGCGGCTTTGAAAGCGGCGACATCAACCAGTGCAACACTTTCACCAAACAGCCTGTTTGAGCAGGCATTGACCGAGGAGACACCCCAAATGCAAGCCTGGATCTGCGACAACCCCACCGGCATCGATGCCCTGACCTGGAAAGAAACCCCCACGCCCGAGCCTGGCAAAGGCGAAGTGCGCGTGGCCATCAAGGCCGCCAGCCTGAACTTTCCCGACATCTTGATCGTGCAGGGCAAGTACCAGATGAAGCCCAACCCGCCTTTCGTGCCTGGCGCCGAGTTCGCGGGCGTGGTGGAGGCGGTGGGCGAAGGCGTCAAGCACCTGGCGGTGGGCACCTCGGTGGCGGGCTTCGCAGGCACGGGCGGTTTTGGCACCCACACCGTGGCACCTGCCGCCATGCTGATGCCGCTGCCCCCAGCGTTTTCATTTGAAGATGGCGCAGCGTTTCTGTGCACCTATGGCACGTCGTACCACGCGCTGATGGACCGCGCTGCCCTCAAGGCTGGCGAGACCGTGCTGGTGCTGGGCGCTGCCGGAGGCGTGGGCACGGCGGCGATCCAGATCGCCAAAGCGGCTGGTGCCAAGGTGATCGCGGCCGCGTCCAGCGACGACAAGTGCGCGCTGTGCAAGCAGTTGGGGGCCGACGAGACCATCAACTACAGCACGGGCAACCTGCGCGAGGAGCTGAAGACCTTGACTGGTGGCAAAGGCCCGGACGTGGTCTATGACCCGGTGGGTGGCGATCTGACCGAGGCGGCCTTCCGTTCGATCGGCTGGCGCGGCCGCTACCTGGTCATCGGCTTTGCCAACGGCACCATCCCGGCCCTGCCCTTGAACCTGGCCTTGCTGAAGGGCGCGTCGATCATGGGCGTGTTCTGGGGCGAGTTCGCCAAGCGCGAACCGCAGAACAACGCGGCTTGCTTGATGCAACTGGCGGCCTGGTACATGGAGGGCAAGATCAAGCCCTTGATCGAGCACAAGCTGCCGATGTCGCAACTCAAGGAAGCGTTCGCGCTGATGGGTGCACGCCAGGTGCGCGGCAAGGTTGTGCTGGTGAACAGCTGAACCCAGATCGCAGGCAAAGAAAAGCCCACCCCCGCCTCTCAGGACAACCAGCCGCATGCGCGGGGGAGTGCGCATGAGAGAGAGCGGCTGCCGCGTCAAGCGGGGCCCTGAGTTTGGTGGGTCCGTCGGGGGTGGGAAGAAACGTGATCAACTTCGCAACACCCACCAATCGACGAGTGGATTGAGGTCTTCGCAGCGCACTTCTTTTTTGACGATGCGCTCGATCGCCGGGCAGTGTTCGGCCGGGACGACCGGGGCCTTCGTCATCCAGTAGTGCACATGCGCCTGGGTGATGCCTCCACCGATTTCGCGGGCCAAGCGGCTTTGGGAGCCGACGATGGTCACGGCCTTTTTGAGAGCTTCCTGAGGTGTCATTGATTAATTTCCAGTCTGCAGATGTATTTGTAGCTCATTCAAGATATTTTTGCAATGAATGCCACAAAGAGCTTTGTAGCATTCGCGCATGAATGAATGGAAAACCTTCACTGGTCGCCTGTTGTGGGCCATGAACCGCGCGGGCAAGACCAACCAGAGCGAGTTGGCGCGGGCCGTGGGAGTCAAACCGCAATCCATCCAGTACCTGTGCCGGCCCGATTCGGGGGCGCAAGGCAGCACGCACACGCCCGCCCTGGCGCATGAATTGCGCGTGGCGGCCCATTGGCTGGCCAGTGGCGAAGGCCAACCCGCCAGCCTCGAACACACCGGGTGGCGGCTGGACGAGTCGGCATCGCCAGCCTACACATCAAGCCCTGCCACGCGGGCCCTGGTCACCTGCACCTACCGGCTCACGGGCACCGGGGACATCGAAGTGCTGGCGCTGGACACCGGGCTGGACGCGGGCCATGTGCTCACCCCCATCGTGGCCGCAGGGGTGCATGCCGTGCGGGTCAAAGGCAATGCCTTGTCGCCGTACGTGAAAGACGGCCAGTACCTGCTGCTGCAATCGGCGCCCGACAAGCTGCCTGTGGAAGAAAACATCGTCATCACCCTGGTCGGCGGACGAAGGCTGCTCAGGGAGTTGATGCACCAGCGCGATGGCAGCCTGGTGGTCTTGCCGGTGCAGGGTGGTCAGCCGGAGGCCATTGAGGTCAGCGACATCGGTCAGATTGAATCGGTGGTGTGCGTGGTCAGCCGCCGCTTTTGGCAGGCCGACACGATGTCTTGAGGGCGTTGCTTGGCGCCCTCAGAAAGCTGACTCAACGCTGCTGCAAAGCCCAGCGCACGTGCTCGCCCACCAGGTCCAGGTCCGTGCCTTGGGGTGGTCGCTCAAGCCACTGCTGCAAGGCCGCGCTGACGGCCTCATCGCCCGTGTCGCGCCAGGCATTGCCCAGCGCCACCGCGATGTTGCGCTGCCACTTGGCAAAGCCGATGCGGCGGATGGGGCTGCCCTCCATGGTCCGCAGAAAGGTGGCTTCATCCCAGGCCCACAGTTGCAGCAAGGTGGGCGCGTCGAACACGGTGCGGGCATCGAAATCGGGCACCTGCGCGCGTTGGGCAAACTTGTTCCAGGGGCAGATCAGCTGGCAATCGTCACACCCGTAGATGCGGTTGCCCATCAAGGCCCGCAGCTCCAGCGGGATCGGGCCGCCATGCTCAATCGTCAGGTAAGAGATGCAGCGGCGGGCATCCACCTGGCGCTCGCCGACGATGGCCTGCGTGGGGCACACATCCATGCAGGCCTGGCAAGCGCCGCAATGCGCGGTCTCCGGTGCCGTCAAAGGCAAAGCCAGGTCCACGTAAATCTCACCCAGGAAGAAGGTCGAGCCCGCATCGCGTGACAACAGCAGCGTGTGCTTGCCCCGCCAACCCAGGCCGCTGCGGCTGGCCAGCTCCACCTCCATCACCGGCGCCGAATCGGTGAACACGCGGTGACCAAAGGGCCCCAGGTGCACAGCCAACTGGTCGGACAGGCTTTGCAGCCGTGCGCGCAGCACCTTGTGATAGTCGCGGCCCCGCGCATAGACCGACACGGTGGCATCCAGAGGCCGTTCCATGCGCGCCCATTCGATGGCCTGCCAACCATCAAGCGTGCCCTGCGGCAGGTAATCCATGCGCGCCGTGATCACCCGCACGGTGCCCGGCACCAGCTCGGCAGGACGCGCCCTTTTGAGGCCATGGGCGGCCATGTAGTGCATCTCACCGTGGAAACCACGCGCCAACCAGGCTAATAAACCGGCCTCGGCACTTGACAAGTCCACGTCCGCGACCCCAATCTGCGAAAATCCCAACTCCGAGGCCCAACCCCGCAAGCGTGTCAGCACCTCATCCAGGTCCAAAACCGATGATGAAGTGCCTTCCGACAAGCTTGGCCGCAGTTCCTGACGCATGTGACGATCCTAACAAGCACCCTGCCCCAACCCACGAGTCCATCGGTGACGCGCGGCGACTTTGTCTGGCCTGACGAAGACGCGTGCAGCGCCATGGCGGGCCAATGGGCAGACCTCTTGAAGCCGTCGCTGCAGGAAGGCGAGTCCGCGATCATCGAATTGCGGGGCACCTTGGGCGCTGGCAAAACCACCTTCACGCGCCACCTGCTGCGCGCCCTGGGCGTGGAAGGCCGCATCAAGAGCCCCAGCTACGCGGTGGTTGAACCGCACGAAGCGCCGGGCATGGCCATCTGGCATTTTGATTTCTACCGCTTCAACGACCCGCAGGAATGGGAAGACGCGGGCTTTCGCGACCTGTTCGCCAGTGCAGGCCTCAAGCTGGTGGAATGGCCCGACAAGGCCGCTGGCCTGCTGCCCGTGGCCGACCTGCTGCTGAACCTGACCCCGCTGGATGAAGACCGGCGCCAGGTGCGCGTGGAAGCAGGCACGGCGCAAGGTGCGCAATGGTTGTCGCGGTTGATTCAGGAGGGCGTGCCCCATGGATGACCTGAACCGACGTCAATTGCTGACACGCGGTGCGCAGGGCGCGCTGGTGTTGCTGCTCGGCCCGATGGAGCTGGCGCACGGCGCGCAGCTCATGGCCGTGCGCGTGTGGCCCGCCTCCGACTACACCCGCGTCACGCTGGAATCCGACACGCCCCTGCAGGCCAAGCACTTCCTGGTGGTCAACCCCATGCGCCTGGTGGTCGACATCGAAGGCCTGGAGTTGAACATGCAGCTGCGCGAGCTGGTCAGCAAGGTGCGCGCCGACGATCCCTACATCGCCAAAGTGCGCGTCGGCCAGTTCAAGCCCAACATCGTGCGTTTGGTGTTCGACCTGAAACAAGCAGCCAAGCCGCAGGTGTTCAGCCTGCAGCCGGTGGCCGCTTATCAGCACCGCCTGGTGTTCGATCTGTATTCTGTGGTGGATGCCGACCCGCGCCTGGCCTTGCAATCCGCCGCAGCGCAGAACGCGGCCAGCGCGCCCACGGCCGCCAGCCAGGCCGGTGCCTCGGCGCCTGCCAGCACGCCCTTGCCAGGCAGCAGCGCTTCCGCCCCCATCAACCTGGCGGGCGTGGGCAAGGGCAGCGCGTCGGACCAGGCCGCCAACGCCGTCAATGACGCACTGGGCGACTTCATTGGTGACTTGCGGCAACGCAGCACCGACAAGGCCGTGGTCCGCGCCACACCCCCGTCCAAAAGCATTGACAAAAACGCCGACAAGGCGGCCGAGAGCTCAGCCCCCGAGCTGGCGAGCCTGGATGCCCGCAAATCCACCCAGCGCCTGGTCATCATCGCGCTGGACGCGGGCCATGGCGGCGAAGACCCGGGCGCCGTCGGCCCCAGCGGCCTGTATGAAAAAGACGTGGTCCTGTCGATCGCCAAGTTGCTGCGCGCGCGCATCAATGCCCAACCCGGCATGCGCGCCATGCTCACGCGCGAGTCCGACTACTTCGTGCCCTTGAACGAGCGCGTGACCAAGGCCCGGCGCGTGCAGGCCGACCTGTTCATGTCCATCCACGCCGATGCCTTCTTGAACCCACAGGCCCGGGGTGCTTCGGTGTTCGCCTTGTCAGAGAACGGCGCCTCGAGCGCCGCCGCGCGCTGGATGGCCAAGAAGGAGAACTCGTCCGACCTGGTCGGCGGGGTCAACATCAAGGCCAAGGACGCCACGGTGATGCGCGCCTTGCTGGACATGTCCACCACCGCGCAGATCAAGGACAGCCTGAAGCTGGGCAGCGTCATTTTGGGCAACCTGGGCAAGATCGGGCGTCTGCACAAGGGCAAGGTCGAACAGGCCGGCTTCGCCGTGCTGAAGGCCCCTGACATCCCTTCCGTGCTGGTGGAAACCGGCTTCATCTCCAACCCGGAAGAAGAAGCCAAGCTGCGCGACGAGGACTACCAGGCCAAGATGGCCGATGCCCTGCTGGCCGGCATTCAGCGCTACTTCGCCAAGAACCCGCCCATGGCGCGCAACCGGGCCCTGTGACGCTTCTTCAATCGTGCTTGCGCTCGCGTTCGCGCTGCCGCAGCACGTCGATCAGCACATTGAAGGTGCGCGCCAGGTGGCCGATCTCGTCCTGGGTTTTGACCGTGAGGTTGGCGGCCTCGTAGTCGCCGTTCTTCAGGGCATGGGCGGCGCGCGTCAGGGCGCGGATGGGCTGCACGATGGTGCGGGCGAACATCAAGGCCAGGGCCGTGAACAGCAGGCCCACCAGGCCCACGCTCCACAGCAACTGCGTGAACAGGCGCTTGAGCGGCGCCTCGAACAAGGCCTGTGATTCGCCCACGCCCACCACCCAGTTGTGCCCCTTGACCGGCGCGTAGCCCGCGATCTCCTGGCTGTTCGACACGGTGGAGTGGTAATCCACGTGGCCCACGTCTTGCGCGCCCACCATCACCTTGGCCAACTCGGGCATGTTCAGGCTGTCGATGTGGTCCCGCGCAAAGCGTTGGTCGGCGCGGATCTCGGCGGCCTTGGCGGCGGGCAAGGTGTCCAGACTGCTGTACAGCAAGGTGGCGTTGGGGTGGTACAGCAAGATGCCATCGCCATCGACCAGGAAGGGCTCGCGCACCGAATCCTCTTGCGCCTCGTTGAGGATGGACACCACCGAGGTGGCCTTCAGGCGCAACACCACCGCGCCGATCACCTCGCGGCTTTCGTCAAACACCGGGTAGGCGAAGAACATGCCCGCCGTGCCCGTCACCGCGCCGACGACGATGCCGGTGATGTGTGGGCGCCCCGCCATGGCCGCCTTGAAGTACTCGCGGAACTTGAAGTTCTTGCCCATGACCGTGGCGTCGCTGGACACCACAGCCGTGCCCGCGGTGTCCATCACCATGATCAGGTGGATGTCGGGGTTGGAGCGCACCAGCGAATCCACCTTGGCCTTGATGGCGGGTTGGCGGGCCTCCAGCGGCTGGGCCAGGAAATCGACAAAGTCGGCGTCGTTGCCCATGGCACGCGCCTGGTTCTGGCTGTCGGTGATCAACTGCGACAAGCGCCCGGCCGTGCTTCGGGCCAGGTGCTCCAGGTTCTGCAGTTCACTGGCAGACACCGTGGCCAGGCTGGCGTGGTGGTTGTAGTAGGCCGTGATCATCATCGGCATGAGCGCGGTCAGCACCATGGCCAGCGTCATCTTGAGCGCCAGGGGCCACGACGAGGGCGAGGCCGCCCCACGCAGGTACACGCCCAGCCGCGCTTTCAAAAGATGGGGGGATTTCTTGATCAGGGCCCAGCCGGGCAGGTCCAGGTGATGCGCAGCGTCACCGGCGCGCAAGGCCTCCTGCAGGCCCATGCTGGACGCGTGGGCGGCGAACAGGGCACGGCGCCACGATTGGATATCTTGTGGCCGCTGCGTCGGGTCCATTTGCAGCGCCCAATCGATGGCGCCCAGGAACTGCGGGCTGAAGCGCCCCTCGCCGGCTTGCACCGCAGGCACCAGTGGATCTTGCGGCGCCATCTGGCGGTCCAGCGCATCGGGCGGCTTCTTGCCCGTGACCAGCCAGTACAGCGTGGCTCCGAAGGCGTAGATGTCGGTCCAGGCACCCTGGTGGCCATCTTCGTATTGCTCGATGGGCGCGTAGCCGGGCGTGACGGCGATGTCGGACTGATCGGACGCGCCCACCGCCTGCCGGGCCGAGCCGAAATCCAGCAGCACCAGCGAGCCGTCGCCACGGCGGACCTGGATGTTGTCGGGCTTGATGTCGCGGTGCAGGAAGCCCGCCGCGTGCACCACCGACAGGCCGTCCAGCAAAGGCTGCAGCAGGAGCGACAGGGCCTTCTCGCCTTTGTTGGCGTGCTTGGGCCACCAGGCCTTGAGCGGGCTGCCGCGCTCGTATTCCAGCACCATGTAGGCGGTCTGGTGGGCCTCAAAAAAGCGGGCCACACGCACGATGTTGGGGTGGCGGAAGGTGGCCAGGGTGCGGCCTTCGATCAGGAAGCTGTCGAGCCCATTCTGGTAGCGCTCGCGGTGGCGCGTGGAGTGGGCGGACACGGTTTTGCCCGAGGTGCGAAAGGCGATCTCCTCAGGCAGGTACTCCTTGATGGCCACGCGCGAGTTCAGGTTGACGTCGGTGGCCAGGTAGGTGATGCCGAAGCCGCCTTGGCCCAGCACCCGGTCGATGCGGTATTCGTGCAGGCGAAAGCCTGCTGGCAAGGCCAGGGCGGTGCTCCCGGTCTGCGCGGGGCGTGGTGGGGCGGGTGCTTGGGCTTGAACCGCTGGCGCGGTGTTGCCCTGGGGCCAATGGGGATCAATGATGGTCTGGTCATCGTCCTTCGGGCAGGCTGGCGCCACGACTGTCTTGTCGGGATCGTCCAGTTGGCTGTCCGCCGTGTTCATGCCGTGCCGTGCTCCAAATCGCCAAGCAGGCAGTGTCCCTCAGTTCGTGCGCCTGCATCCGCGCCAGCGTGGTTGCATCTGCGATTCAGCAGCAAAGATGCACACGAAACCTGATCCCCGACAATGGCCCATGCCCATCACTTTTGCATTGCTCGCCTGCGCCATCGCTTCGGCATGGTGGCCCACCAAGGCATTTCCTGGCAGCAAGGGATTGCTGCTTGCGCCCTGGATGATCTTGTTCGCGGCCGCCATGGTGGCGGCTTGCTTCGCTGGGGTGTTGACCGCCACTGCCGTCGTGGCGCTCCTTGTGATGACAGGCATTTGCTTGAAGGCCGCGAGCCTGGAGACGCGCCAGCAGCAAGCCGGGGCATGGACTTGGGCTGCAGGAGGGCTGGGCTTGGCCTTGGCAGTGCATGCGCTGCCCGGCTTTCACAACCCCTTGCTGGTCAACGCCGTGCGCACGACCCCGGATGCGGTGCCATTCACGCTGTACGCCAATTTCGACAAGGGCAGCGTCGGCCTGTTGCTACTGGCCTGTTTGGCGCCCCGCCTGGCCTCCTGGCAAGATGCGCGCGCTGCCGTGGCGCCGACGCTTGTCGCCGTCTTGGCCACCGCAGCCGCGGCGATTGGGGCGGCTTGGCTGGCCGGCCATGTGCGCTTCGAACCCAAGCTGGGCGCCGCACTGCCGCCGTTTGCGCCGACCTTCCTGTTCGTCAACTTGTTCTTCACCTGCGTGGCTGAAGAGGCGTTCTTTCGTGGGCTGATTCAGGAGCGGCTGACGCGCGCCCTGGCGCACCGACCCGGGCTGATTTTCTTGCCCATCCTCTTGTCTGCCGCCTTGTTCGGATTGGCGCATCTGGGGGGCGGGCCGCTTTACATGGCGTTTGCCACACTCGCCGGGCTGGGTTATGCGGGGGTGTACGCCAAGACCCGTCGCGTGGAGGCTGCGGTGGTGACGCACTTTGCGGTCAATGCGACGCACTTCATTTTCTTTACTTATCCTGCTTTGGGCAGATGACAGTGTTGGGGAGGGTGACTGGTACCTCATGACATTCGTCGGCCGCTTGAGCCTGCGAGCATGATCTCTGCAGGCGCGCGCGCTCATACCTTGGCGAGGAAGGACGCCGCATCACCCGCTTCACATTTCCAGTCTGCGAAGACCCCAACCAGATTGCATTCCACGCAGTGGCAAGCAATGTAGTACCAGCGCACGTCATGTGTGCCCTCGTACACGGAGACGCCGGACATCAGCTCGAACACCTCGTTCTCGCACACGCACTCGTGCGCCTCGGGGGCGGCCTCATCAACGTAGTCCGCGCTGTCGCCCATCAGGTGTTCCTGCCCGCAGTCGGTGCAGGTGCGGATTGCCACGCCGGCTTCTTCATCGGTCTGCAGCGCAAAAGTCCGGCACCCGCAATCGCATTTGGACGAGGCAAACCGGACGGCCTCATGGCGATTCGCAACGCTGTAGCTGCGCAGCTCGGCTTGGGTGTCGCCGGACGTCGTCCCGTACCAGAACTCGCCCTTCTTCGTCAGTGCCATTGATGCTGTTCCATTCTTCAAGGTGGGCTTCCCGGCAGAATGACGCCAGGCTTGCCCCGATCATCTGGATTTTGCCTGGAGGCACGGTGAATCGTCGTCAAGGGCCCGGGTCGGGGTGATCGCCGACAAGGGCTGCGGACATCCTTGAATGCCGATTCTTGGAGGTCGCAACCATCCGGCGGCCTCTCCGGTTCGAATGGCTCCTATCGGCCTGGAGCCGAAACGCATAGGCGACCGGCAGGTGTGCAGCGGTTGCTGGCAGTGGTGGCCACACGCTGAACTCACGGCCTAAGCAACATTGCAGTCAATGGGCCAACGCGCCTGAAGCCACAGGAATGACCGGTTTCGACGGCACTGCTGACATGGTCACTGTCGTCACTTAGGCAGCGTCACTTCGGCATAGATCATGCAGCCTCTCAAGGTACCGAACTCACCCGCCCGACTCAGAGGAGTCTGGGGCACTTGTGGGCGCCTCTTCGCTTGCCGCTGAATCTCCGTTGAAGAAGCGCGCGAAGCCACTGATTGGCGGCAATGGCTTGTACACCAATGCAACGGACTCCTCCGGCGAGATCCCGAGTACACGCAGAATCAGTGCGGTTGTCCGCCTTGGCAGGTCCATGTCGTCTTTCGCAGCCGCTCTATCGGCAGCGTGGCCCTGCGCGAGGTTACCCAGCGCCATCTGCAGCTCCCCGCGCTCGACGCGGAGCATGGCATGAAGCGTGCCGACAATCGCCACCACGCTCATCGGCACGTCGTCTACCTTGAAGCGCTTTTGCGCGAGCCCGTCAAAAACGTCCCGCAAAAAGAATTTGCCCAGACCGTTGGCGGCAGATGCCGGCCGCATCAACGAGCTGGACAAGAACTTGCCCCATAGCGGATCCGCACGCGCCTGAAGCAAGGTGTATTGCAGGCCCGCACTCAATCGCTCAGCAGGGTCGATCAGGTGCCGGGTTGCGGCGTCCACGACCTTGCCTGATGCCTCCAGCACCTCTTCGACCAAGGCGTTGTAGATCGCCTCCTTCGAAGCGAAATAAGTATAGAAGGTCCCAAAACCGACATCTGCCGCCGTGGTGATTTCTTGAATCGAAACCTCGGGGCCGCCGGTCTCCGCCATCAAGGCATAGGCCGCTTCCATCAGGCGCAGACGGGTAGCCTGCTTGCGCTTTTCTACGCGGGGACGTCTGGTGGCAGTCACGGTTACTCCTAGTCGCACCCATTCTAACCGCCGCCCTCATGGAAATCGATTAACTGTCATACTCGATTTGAAATCGACTTGTGTTTATACTGCGTCCATTTCACCCATTCATCACGATGACGGAGCCATCACATGGCAAAACCTTCCGATCAAAGCGGCGCTGCCGCGAAGCCCATTCCGCAGTACATCGCACATTGGGTGTGCAAGACCGCCCGGCGCGAGGAGGTGATCGCGTGGTACCAGCAAGCGTTCGATGCGGAGATCGTTCACATCGACAAGACCATCGCCTTCCTGACGTGGGATGGCGAGAGCCATCGACTCGCTTTGGTGAACTTGCCATCGTGGCTGCGGTTTCTCTTTCCCTTGTCGAAGATTCGCCGCAAGCTCTATGGCTTTGACCACATCGCGCTGGCCTTTCGTTCACTGGAAGACCTGCTTGGCACCTATGTGCGCATGCGTGATAGAGGCATCCAGCCGGTCTGGTGCATCAACCACGGCCTGACGACGTCCATCTATTACGAAGATCCGGATGGCATCAGGCTGGAGTTCCAAGTCGAAAACTTCGATACCCCCGAGGAGACAAAACGCTACTTCAGCAGCGAGGCCTTCGCCAAGAACCCCATCGGCGTGAACTTCGATCCCGAGTACCTGCTCAAGCAATTCCGCGCCGGCGTACCGGTCAAGGAACTCATGCGGCAAGGGGCGGGCACGCCGCCGGGCCAAAAGCAAGTGGGCAACATGAAGGCCATCAACTGGAGGACACTGTGATGAGCACGCAAAAGGCAAGCGCGCCCGTGATCATCGTTGGCGCAGGCGCCACGGGCTGCACCTTGGCACTCCTGCTGGCTGGCTACGGCATCCCAAGCATCCTGCTTGAGCGACGCAAGGCGCCCATGCAACATCCGGCTGCGCATGTCGTCAATGGCCGCAGCTTTGAAATTTGGGCCGGCTACTCCGAGGACATGGCCCAAGACCTCTTGGCGCTGTGCCCACCCATCGAAGACATCGGCGAGATTCGCTGGTGCACCAGCTTGGCCGAGCCATCGCTGGGCGGCTTGAACGTCCTGGGTGACCAGAAGCGGGTCGACGAGGTCTTGACGCACTGCCACTATCACATCTCCCACATCGGCCAGCATCAACTCATGCCCGCCTTGTGGGCTTGGGTGGAGAAAGAACCGCTCATTTCGTTTGTCAAGGGCGCGAACGTTCAGGCGTTCACGACCAGCCACGTTGGCGTGACAGTGAAGGTCGATCAGCAGGATGGCAGCGCATCAACACTTGAGGCCGACTGGCTGGTCGGTGCGGATGGTGCCAACAGCGCCGTCCGGGAAGCGCTTGGCATTGAGTTGAAAGGGCCTGTCCTGGCACACATGGCCAGCGTCTTCTTCAGGGCCAACCTGGATGCGATCCTGCCCAAGCCTTACCCGCTTTTGACGTGGCTCTACAACCCCGACTTCTGCGGCGTGTTGATCAAACATGCCGATGACCACTACATCCTGATGGGACCGTTCGTCTGCCGAGATCAGGAAATGGTCCGCGATCCGCAAGCCTACTGGGCACGAATCATTCCAACGGTCATTGGTGAGCAAACGCCCTTTGAGATCAAGACGCAAGGCAACTGGAGCATGACCGCCCAGCAAGCGAGCCGCTATCGAGATGGTCGAGCCTTGCTCGCGGGTGACGCCGCGCACCGCTTTCCACACACCGGTGGCTTTGGCCTCAATGGCGGCGTGCAGGATGCCCAGAACATCGCATGGAAGCTGGCTGCAGTCCTTGAAGGGCGCGCGAAGGACACCTTGCTGGACTCGTATGAAGTCGAGCGAAAGGCTGTCATTCAGCTCTTCCTGGCGCAAAGTGTTGGCAATCACTTCAAGCTTGACGAAGTGACCACCTACCTCAACATCACCAATCGGAGCCTGATGGGGGTCACCCGGGCTTTTGCATCCGCGCCGCTCAAGTGGTTGCCAGGACGACTCAAGGGGCGCTTGGCCGATGGGATGATGAAGCTGGCATTCAGCAAGACCAAGCTGCTTAGCCGAAAGACCAAGCAGGCTGACAAGCTGCGCAAGCAGATCGCCGATGCGATCCCAGGCCAAATCGAGCACTTTGTGTCGACGGGCCTGGAGTTTGGCTACGCCTACAAAGCTGGCTTGGTGATCCCGGAAGCTTTGCCTCAACCCAAAATTGGCGCCGGTGTGGTGGACTACAAGCCCACGACATGGCCTGGCGCTCGTCTGCCCCATGTCCCTGTCCTTCATGAAGGGCAGACCAAGCCGCTGATCCATCTGGTGGACAAGCGCAAGTTCACCCTGATCGTGCACGATGCCGATGCGTGGACACAGGCCTTGAGCCAGTCGACAGGTCTGGCGCGCTGCCGTCACTTAACGGTCGTGTTGGCCCAATCGAGCCTGTCTTCTGATCCGCAATGGCCTGTGCGGCAGTTGGAGGTCGGTCAGCACGGTGCGGTCCTTGTGCGCCCAGATGGGCACGTCGCCTGGAGAACGCACAAGCATGCGGCTTCATCCATAGAAGCATTGAACCAAGCGATGACCAGTTTGACGACATGCTTTGTCTCGGACCAGCGCCCTGTGCCCATGCCCAGTCCATCGCACCAATTGTCAGTACGCAGAACAGCCTGAACAAGCTCCGGTGGGCCCCTCTACGCAACTGCCAAGTCGGGCACCCGCGCCTTCCTGTCACTTCACGAGTTTTCTCCACCATGGCCGTACAAGTCATCAGATACCAGTCCTCCGGCAGCCAGGCATCACACGAGCCTCAATGGGGTGTCGTCTTTGGCGACAAGGTAGCCCCCCTGGCGGGTTCTTTCTCCACAACCGGTGAGTTCGTCAAGCACGGGCTGCAAGCGGCCAAAGCGGCCACGGCGGGCGATGCAACCTTGGCGCTGTCAGGTCTGGCGCTGATGTCGCCAGTGACATCCAATCAGCAGCTTGTCTGCCAAGGCATCAACTACCCGAGCCACATCCGTGAATCGGGCCTGGACCCAGACAACCTGCCGTTCAACAGCATCTTCACCAAGGCTTCTTCATGCATCTCGGGCCCGTTCGACGACGTGGTCCGGCCGCGCCATGTGAAGCTGCTGGACTACGAGATTGAACTGGGCCTGGTCTTGAAGACGGACCTGCTAGGCGAGGTGAGTGTGCGTGCGGACAAGCTGCATGAGTACCTCGCGGGCATCACCATCGTGAACGATGTGTCGGCGCGCGATGTGCAATTGCCGCAAGGGCAGTTCTACAAAGGCAAGAGCTACCGCACATTCGGTCCTGTCGGCCCCTATCTGCTGTTGCTGGAGCCCGCAGAATGGCAGCAGTTGTCGGCCTTGCGGATGACGCTGGAGGTCAATGGTGAAGTCAGACAGCAGGATGTGTGTGGCAGCATGGTGAACAAGCCCCACACGACCCTCACTGAGCTGTCCGGCTTGCAAAACCTGTATGCCGGTGACCTGATCGCCACGGGCACGCCAGCGGGTTGCGCGGCGCAATCGCCTGGCAGGTTGGCGATGCTGGCTGCCAAGGTGCTCCTGAGTGATGCGCAGAAGTGGCGCATCTTCATCAAGGGCGGCTTGAAGAACCCAAAGTACCTGCAGCCCAATGACGTCATGACCTTGTCCATCCGCACGGTGGACGGCGTGCTGGACCTCGGCACGCAAAGAACCAAGATCGTCGCCCAAGCGTGAAGCCATCGGCGGCCGCCTGGCTCCTCGCATGACGACGCCTCAGCCATGAGGCAGGGGGAGCGCCGTTTTGTAGCGCACCTGTTTGAGCGCAAAGCTTGAGCGGATCTTTTCGATCTGAGGCATGGGTGACAACTGCTCGATGATGAAGCGTTCCAGCGTCGGCATGTCGGGTACCGCAACCCGAAGCAGGTAGTCCTCATCGCCGGTCATCAGGTAGCACTCCATGACCTCCTCACGCAGGCATATCTCGCGCTCGAACAATTCCAGTGCGGCACGTGTCTGCTGCTTGAGGCTGATCGAGATGAACACGTTGAGGTGCAGCCCTAGCGCCTGTGGATCAAGCAAGGCGACATAGCTGCGTATCAGCCCTGAAGCCTCCATCGTCTTCACGCGGGCGAGGCAGGGTGAGGGCGACAAGTGCACGCGGCGAGCCAACTCGACGTTGGACAGGCTGCTGTCTTGCTGAAGCTCATCCAATATTCTGAGATCGACGGCATCCATGCTCATTGCTGCTTTGAATCATTGATTTCACAGCATTTTGTGCCGCACAGATCCCCCCATGTCAAGCAATTCAGCACCATCTGTTTTGCCATTTTTTCTACAGTCTCTCCCCAAGAGGAGACTTCAATGAGCAACCTGTCAGATCAAAAAGCATGTTCACAAGCTGTGGACGCCGACCCCGTTGAAACCGAGGAATGGCTGGCCGCGCTTCAGTCGCTGCTTGCCCATGGCGGGCCTGAGCGCGTGCGGGCCATCTTGGATCAGCTGGCCCTTCAGGCACGAGAACCAGGCATTGGGTGGCAGCCCGTGCGCGGCACCCCGTACACCAACACCATCACGGTGGCCAATCAGCCGAGCTTTCCAGGTGACCTGGCCATTGAGGAGCGCCTGGCATCCCTGATGCGCTGGAATGCCCTGGCCATGGTGGTCAGGGCCAACAAGGCCTATGGCGAACTGGGCGGCCACATCGCCAGCTATGCCAGCGCGGCTGATTTGTTCGAAGTGGGCTTCAACCACTTCTTCCGTGCCAGCGAGCAGCCGGGCGCCGGAGACCTCGTCTTCTACCAACCCCATTCCGCACCGGGGGTCTATGCCCGCGCGTTTCTGGAAGGGCGCCTGGGCGAGGAATCATTGGCCCACTACCGCCAGGAGATCACCGCGGCGTCTCATGGCGTGCAGGGCCTGTGCAGCTACCCCCACCCCTGGTTGATGCCGCAGTTCTGGCAGTTCCCGACAGGCTCCATGGGTTTGGGGCCGATCAGCGCAATCTACCAGGCCAGGTTCATGCGCTACCTCGCGCACCGTGGGCTGCTGCAAAGCAGCGAGCGCAAAGTCTGGGGCGTCTTTGGCGATGGCGAGATGGACGAGCCCGAGAGCATGAGCGCGCTCACCTTGGCCGCCCGAGAAAAGCTCGACAACCTGATCTGGGTGGTCAACTGCAACCTCCAGCGCCTGGACGGCCCTGTGCGGGGCAACGGTCGCATCATCGATGAACTGGAGGCGCTCTTTGAGGGCGCAGGCTGGCGCGTCATCAAGCTGGTCTGGGGCTCGGACTGGGATGGCTTGTTTGCCCGCGACAAGGACGGCGCATTGGCCAAGGCCTTTGCCCAGACCGTGGACGGGCAACTCCAGACTTTCGCCGCCAAGGATGGCCGCTACAACCGCGAGCACTTCTTCGGCCAGAATCCGCAGCTCGCGGCCCTGGCCCAAGGCCTGACGGACGAGCAGATCGACCGCCTCAAGCGGGGTGGGCACGATCTGGTCAAGATCCACGCGGCCTACCACGCCGCCATGCAAACCCAAGGGCAACCCTGCGTGATTCTGGCGCAGACCAAGAAGGGCTACGGCATGGGCGACGCTGGTCAGGGCCGGATGACCACGCACCAGCAAAAGAAGCTGGAACCACAGGATTTGATCGCGTTCCGCAACCGCTTCAACCTGCCACTGAGCGATGAGCAGGCCGCCAACATCGAGTTCTACAGGCCCGCCGACGACAGCCCCGAGATGCGCTACCTGCATGCGCGCCGGCAAGCACTCGGCGGCTACATGCCACAACGCCATGCACGCGCCCAGGCGTTGGCGGTGCCGGCTTTGAGCCAATACGGTGAGTTCGCGGTTCAGGCAGACGGCAAGGAGATGAGCACCACAATGGCGTTTGTCCGCATGCTGGGCACCTTGCTCAAGGACAAGGAGCTCGGGCCGCGCGTGGTCCCCATCGTTGCGGACGAAGCGCGAACCTTCGGCATGGCCAACCTCTTCAAGCAGGTGGGCATCTACTCCAGCAATGGCCAGAACTACGAGCCTGAAGACATTGGCTCGTTGATGAGCTACCGCGAGGCCACCAACGGCCAGATCCTCGAAGAAGGCATCAACGAGGCAGGCGCCCTGAGCAGTTGGACTGCTGCCGCGACCAGCTATTCGGTGCACGGCCAGCCCATGCTGCCTTTCTACATCTACTACTCGATGTTCGGCTTCCAGCGGGTCGGTGACCTGATCTGGGCAGCGGCTGACCAACGTTCACGGGGATTTTTGATCGGTGCCACGGCCGGTCGCACCACGCTGGGGGGTGAAGGGCTGCAGCACCAGGATGGCAGCAGCTTGGTGCAAGCGGCCATGGTGCCCAACTGCCGAGCTTACGACCCATGTTTCGCAGGCGAGTTGGCCGTGATTCTGGATCATGGCATGCGCGAAATGCTGGAGCAAGAGCGCGATGTTTTCTACTACATCACCCTGATGAACGAGAACTACAGCCAGCCCACGTTGCCGAGCTCGGTCGAAGGCGATGTGGTCAAGGGCATGTACAAGTTTGACGAACACAAGGCAGGCGCTGGCCGCCCACTAGTGCGCCTTGTCGGCTCAGGCACCATCTTGCGCGAAGTGATCGAAGCGGCCCAGTTGCTGGCGCAAGACTGGCAAATCGACACCGAGATTTGGAGTGCCACCAGCTTCAGCGAGCTGGCCCGCGATGCGCGGGAAGCCGAGCGCTGGAATCGCCTGCACCCTGATGCGGCACCACGCCCGAGCCATGTGGCGCGCTGCCTGGCAGGAGATGCCCCGATCGTGGCGGCCAGCGACTACGTTCGCGCCTGGCCTGAGTTGATGGCTTGCCATGTGGATGCCCCATTCCTTGCGCTGGGCACCGACGGGTTCGGGCGCAGTGACACGCGTGCGGCGTTGAGACAGTTCTTCGAAGTGGACAAGCACCAGGTCGCGCTGGCCGCGCTGACCGCGCTGCGCAAGCAGGGGGCGCTTGATGCGTCCATCTGCGCACAAGCCATCGAGCGCTACCAAATCAATGCCTCATGCCCTTCGTCGTGGTCCTGCTGACCATCGCTCAATCCATTATTTAGCCTATGTCTGAAACCATCGAACTAAAGGTCCCTGACATCGGGGACTATCGCGACGTCAGTGTCATTGAACTGCTGGTCAAACCTGGTGATGTGATTGTCAAGGAGCAAAGCCTGCTCACCGTCGAAAGCGACAAGGCGGCCATTGAGATCCCCTCGTCGCACTGCGGCGTGTTCAAACAGTTCCTCGTGAAATTGGGTGACAAGGTCTCCCAAGACTCACTGATCGCAGTGGTCGACGTGCCGCCAGCAGCCTCAGCCCCACCACCCGTGGCGGTCAATGTGGTGCCCTCTCCGGTTGCCAGCGCTGCGCCAGCGCCGGCAACCGCCCAAGGGGTGCCGCACGCTTCGCCCTCCATCCGAAAGCTGGCCAGAGAACTCGAGGTTCAACTGGCCGATGTGAGAGGAACTGGGCCCAAAGCGCGCATCACCCGTGAAGATGTCCTGGGCTTTGTCAAACAGGTCATGACGGGCCAGGTGCTGACCAGCGCGCAGCGCGCCCATCCCACAGCGGGCGCGGCGGGCAATCCAGGCCCGTTGGCTGGGCTCTCGCCCTGGCCTCAGATTGATTTCGCCAAGTTCGGCCCGATCGAGCGCCAGGAACGCTCTCGCATCAAGAAGATCTCCGGTGCCAACCTGCATCGGAACTGGCTCGTGATTCCCCATGTCACCAACCATGAGGAAGCCGACATCACCGAGCTGGAGGCGCTGCGCGTACAGCTCAACAAGGAGCACAGCGCTGCGGGCGTCAAGGTCACGCTGCTGGCCTTCCTCGTCAAGGTGGCCGCGGCGGCCTTGAAGCGCTTTCCCGAGTTCAATGCCAGCCTGGACGGCGAGCACCTGATCCTCAAGCACTACTGTCACATCGGGTTCGCGGCCGATACGCCCAATGGGCTGGTGGTACCGGTGATCAAAGACGTGGACAAGAAGGGCATCTTGGAGATCAGCCGAGAAATGGGCGAGTTGGCCAGCAAGGCGCGCGAAGTCAAGTTGACGCCAGCGGACATGAGCGGCGGCTGCTTCAGCATCAGCTCGCTGGGCGGCATTGGCGGCACGGGGTTCACGCCCATCATCAATGCCCCAGAGGTGGCCATCATGGGGGTTTGCCGCAGCCAGATGAAGCCGGTATGGGACGGCCAGCAGTTCGTGCCCAGGTTGATTTTGCCGATGTCCCTGTCATGGGATCACCGCGTGATCGATGGCGCGGCCGCAGGGCGTTTCAATGCGCATGTGGCATCTTTGCTGGCCGACTTGCGTCGCATCTCGCTGTGAGTGGGGCTGACATGACGCACAAGCATTTCGCCTCTGACAGGCCCGCGACAGGGAATCTCTATGACGGCCCCGTGGACATCTCCTGCGATGTGGCCGTGCTCGGCGGCGGCCCCGGCGGCTACTCAGCAGCGTTCAGGGCGGCTGATCTGGGGCTCGACACCGTGATCATCGAGCGCTATGGCACCCTCGGTGGCGTGTGCCTGAACGTTGGCTGCATCCCGTCGAAAGCGCTGCTGCACGTGGCCTCCGTCATGAGCGAGGTGTCGCATCTGACCCGTGCGGGCATTGGGTACGGTACGCCGAGCATCGATCTCGATGCGCTTCGACAGCACAAAGACCAAGTCATCGGAAAGCTGAACAGCGGGCTGGCCACGATGGCGCAGGCCCGCAAAGTCCAGACCTTGCGCGGCCTGGGCGAGTTCCTGGACCCCTGGCACATCCGGGTCGACGAGACCACCGGTGAGGGGCAGGCGCGGACCGGCCACAGCACGGTGTTGCGGTTCAAGCGCGCTATCGTGGCCGTCGGCTCCAAAGTGGTCAGGCTGCCATTTCTGACCGTGGATGAGCGCATCGTTGATTCGACCGAGGCCCTCAACCTACCCTTCGTGCCCAAGCGCATGTTGATCATTGGTGGGGGCATCATTGGCCTGGAGATGGCCACGGTGTACGCCGGTCTGGGCGCGCGCATCGACGTGGTGGAGGCCTCGAGCGAGCTCATGCCCGGCGCTGATCGGGATCTGGTGGGTGTCTGGCAGAAGGTGAATGCCGCCAGGTTCGACCACATCTGGGTGAACACCAAAACCGTTGATGCACAGGCCACTGAGCACGGGATACAGGTCACGCTGGCCGCAAGCGATGGCACTCTGTCAGAGCATCTGTATGACCTGGTGTTGTGCTCAGTGGGCCGCACGCCCAACTCAGGCGGCATCGGGCTCGATCGTTGTGGATTGGTGGCCGATGAGCGGGGCTTCATCCCGGTGGATGCCCAACGTCGCACGCAGGCTGCCCACCTCTTTGCCATTGGCGATGTGGTGGGGCAGCCCATGCTCGCGCACAAGGCCGTGCATGAGGGGCATGTGGCCGCTGAGGTCATCGCTGGTGAACTGCGCGATGTGGCCCACCTTGCCCAGTCCAGCTTTGATGCCCAGGTCATCCCCAGTGTGGCCTATACCGACCCGGAAATCGCCTGGGTTGGCATCACCGAAGCGCAAGCGCGTTCACAAGGCGTGGCGGTGAAGAAGGGGGTGTTTCCTTGGGCAGCATCAGGCCGAGCGATCGCCAATGGGCGCGATGAGGGGTTCACCAAGCTGCTCTTTGAAGTGACGCCTGATGGCAGCGTGGGCCGCATCCTGGGCGGCGGGATCGTGGGCCAGCACGCTGGCGATCTCATCGGCGAAGTGGCATTGGCCATCGAGATGGGCGCGGATGCCTTTGACATCGGGAAGACGATTCACCCTCATCCCACGCTCGGCGAAAGCATAGGCCTTTGCGCCGAAGCAGCACAAGGCACCTGCACAGATTTGCCACCTGCGAGGGGCTCTAAAAATTGACCTGTGATGTGGAACCCCAGGTGAAGTTAAATTTCGCAACTGCTCGCATGAATGCACTCTCGCCAATCACCACCCATGGCCTCCGTGCTGGAGCTTGTAGCGCTGGGCATGGGCGTCAGCATCGTACCGCTGCTCCTGGCAGCGGGCCGCAAGGATGTGCTGCGACTAACGGAGCCACTGGACGAGTGCGAGACCGAGTTGTAGCTGCTTGCCCACCCGGAGTCGCGCCATTTGCGCCGGGTGGGCGTGGTCTATTCGCACCTGTCTCAGGCGTTGACCATGCCGTGAATGCCCCTTGGCCCCGTCGAGGTCATTTTGGGGGCGATAGTTCACGTTGGCTGCTATAGGGTGCAGTCATTTGGGGCTACACGCGCGCCATGGCATGCCCATAGTGATCGCCACCAGTCAATGTCAGGTTCCATCGTAGACCTGTCATACGCCAGTGGAAGCCATCAATGTCAGCTTTAGTCCGGCGCAGACATCCGGTAGCTCATTTCGTGCAGCAGCAACCAGCCTTGAGCAGTCCTTGCTTGGTGAGCGGCTGTTCTGCAGCGGTTGCTGCCGGTGGCTGCCGCCAGTCGTATTCACGCTACCTGGCCCCAAGCTGTCGTGGGTGTGGGCGACAGGCGCTGGCCCGAGTGGCGGCTCCATGAAGTACAGCAGCCATAGAGCTTTCACAAAACGGTTCGCGCTGCGCCAGTGACTGCTTCGCTGCTGTTCGAACTCGCGGTCCCGACCCTAAGCGGAAGGTCGGTCGCCGTTACCTGAGCGACCCTCAGCGTATAGAAGCGGTCGCGGATTACCTGCGCCTGGTTGGCATTAAGGGCCGAGACTCACGCCTTGTTCATGTCCCTAATGTGCTGTTGAATCGTTCAACACTGGCAACCTGACTTCTCGCAGCGTTGGCAAGAACCTGATTTCTACGCCATCTCGCTTCGCTAGAGACTGAAGCCTTTCAAGCGTCACGGTCATGTTGTCCATGAAACGCGGTAACGGTACAAGTGGTTCCCGCAGGGAGCGCGCAAAGTCGTCCCAATGAACCGGCAATACCAGCTTGGCGCCTGTCTTGCGCACAACTTCGTCCCAGTAGCGCTCGGTAAACTCCACGGACTGCTTTCCCAGCACGCCGATGCCGAGCACCACCACAGATGCACGCACGCCATCGAAGGCATGCATCTTGTAGTTGGAGCTAGGCACAATCAGTACGTTGCCAAGACGATGCTCCGCCAGGAACGAAAAGTTCTCTCCCAACTTGTACTCCGACAGTTTCGCTGGAGCATGAAGAGGGTGGTCGATGGACCCGACGTTAACGGGCTCAGGCGAGTGCGGCGTTTCGTAAGCAGTGACCTTGAAATTGCCTATCAACAGCGACTGTCCAGGCCTCAGTAGCTGCAATTGGCTTTCCGGCGTTTTCTGGCCCCTCGCAATGTTGAGGGTTGACTCCGACCCGTAGACCGTCGCACCCGTCTTTTGAGCTACAAGCCCGGAGTCCATGGCATGGTCGTGATGAGAGTGAGCAACCAAAATCGCGTCCACCTTCTTGACGTTGGCTTGGCCAAGCGCGAACTCAATCTCATCCACGTTTGACTCGAACCTGGTAAGGAGCAATTGCAGCCATGAAGGTCGAGAGAGGAATCCATCTGTCATGATGGCGTTGCTCCCATCAGAAAGAAGAACGGTGCTTGTTCCGAAGAATGTCAGGGACAAGCTAGGCGTCCTTACCTTTTCCTGTTGATACACCAGGCCTTGCGATGAGGGGTCGAAGTTGGGTCTGAGCACGCCAGAGCAGCCCATCAGGGCCAAAGCGGCCATAGCAACTGCAACAAAGGCGTAGATTTTCTTCATATTGGCTCTACAAGATGAATGTATGGGGCAACCATTGTGCCAACCGTTCCCGAGGTCGGCTTCTGGCCGTTAACTGACTGATCTAAAAACAAAACGCCCCACGTAGGCCAGTCGTAACTCTGCGGCACGAGTCGCCACCAATTTGGCGCCCGAAGATGGAATGAACGCGTCAAAAAAAACCACTCATGACCGCAGCATCAGGGCCTGCTGACTGGTGAACTGCCGAGCTTGGCCGGTGACGGGGTCGGTGAACTCGATGGCCTTGGCCAGCAGTTGCAGTGGCTTGGCATGGTCGTCGCTGTCGGCCGCGAACAGCCGCGGGTAGATCAGGTCGTTCACGATGGGCAGCCCCAAGGCCGCGCAGTGCACGCGCAACTGGTGCTTGCGGCCGGTGACGGGGCTCAAGGCATAAAGGGCCAGGTCGCCTTGCACCTTCAGCACGTCGATGCGCGTCTCGGTGTTGGGCTCGCCCGGCACCTCGCGCATCTGCATGAAGTGCTCGTCTTCTTCCAGGCGGCTTTGGCGGGTCAGTGGCCAGGCCATGTCAGGGCGCCAGGGGGCCACGGCTTGGTAGTGCTTGGTGGCGGTCCTTTGCGAGAACACGCCTTGGTAAGGGCCCCGCGTGGACGGCTGGATCGAGAACAGCACGATGCCCGCCGTTTCGCGGTCCAGGCGGTGGATGGGGGTCAGGGTGTCGATGCCCAGCTTGCGCTTCAGGCGCACCAGCAATGTCTCTTGCAGGTAACGGCCACCGGGGGTCACGGGCATGAAATGCGGCTTGTCGGCGACCACGATGTGCTCGTCCTGGAACAGCACCACTTCGTCGAACGGCAGGCGCGGTTCGGACTCGATGGCTCGGTAGTAGTACAGGCGGAGGTGGGGCTGGTAGCTTCGCTCAGGCGTGACCGGCACGCCGTGCTCATCGACCACTTCCCCAGCTTGCATGCGCGCCTGCCAGGTCGCGGCGGAGACGGCAGGAAACTGCTGCACCAGGAACTCGGCCATGGTGCGCCAAGGGCCCGCTGGCAAGGCCACACAGCTGGGGCCGACGCCGTCCTTGGTGGGCAGGGGGCGCGGCCTGGAAGACACCTACTTACTGCCCTTGGCCAGGCGCTTGGCACGCTGCAGGCGCCACGCTTCGTCCGGGTCGCCCGCGTACACGTCTTCCGCGGTGGTGTCGGTTTGCTGCAAGTGCGTGTCGAGCGCGATGCGGTTGTCGAAGACGAAGCACTCGCCTTCCCAGTCCTTGTCGGCATCGGGCATCTCGGCGAAGTAGCTCAGGATGCCACCTTCCAACTGGTAGACGGGGATGTCCATGTCCAGCATCCAGGCGCTGGTCTTTTCGCAGCGGATGCCGCCAGTGCAGTACATGGCCACGCGCTTGCCTTCGGCCTTCCATTCATCAACGTGCGCTTCGATGTAGCGAGGCAGGTCGCGGAAGGTGTGCACCTGCGGATCCACCGCATTTTTGAAGCGGCCCAGCTTGAACTCGAAACTGTTGCGGTTGTCGATCAGGACCACGTCGTCTTGCGTGATCAGCTCGCGCCATTCCTGGGGGCTGAGGTTGATGCCAGTGCGGCCGATCGCATCCACGCCCTCAACGCCCAGAGGCAGAATCTCAGGCTTGTGGTGCACCTTCATCTTGAAGAAAGGCCTCGTCTTGCAGGGGCTACGCTTGAAGTTCATGCCCGCGAACAGGCCCGTCAGGCGCGGGTCAGCCAGCAATGCCGCATGAAACGCTTCCAAAGCATCGGGCTCGGCGGCCACCATGCCGTTGATGCCTTCGGTGGCCACCAGGATGCTGCCGGTCAGGCCTTGCGTGATCTCACGCAGGGCGAGGGTGCAGGCCTCAGGGTCCGCGATGTGCACGAACTTGTAGAAGGACTCGTGGACGATGTCCAGCATGTCGGGGCTCACTGGCGGCTGGCCATCGCGTCGCCCAGGCGAACCGAACCGGACGGCACCCAGGCGGGGTTGAACTGCAAGGGACCTTTGGGGAACAGCATCACCACGGTCGAGCCCAGCAAGAAGCGGCCCATCTCGTCGCCTTTTTTCAACACAATGGATTGGTCGGTGTAACGCCATTCACGCACATCCTTGCTGCGCGGCGGGTTGACCACGCCGTGCCACACCGTGGCCATGCTGCCCACGATGGTGGCGCCCACCAGGGTCAGCACGAAGGGGCCGTGCTCGGTCTCGAACACACAGACCACGCGCTCATTGCGGGCGAACAGGCCCGGCACGCCGCGCGCCGTGGCGGGGTTGACCGAGAACAGCTCGCCCGGCACATAGATCATGCGGGTGAGGCGGCCATCGCAGGGCATGTGGATGCGGTGGTAATCCTTGGGGCTGAGGTAGATGGTGGCGAAGTGCCCGTCCTGGAACTGAGCCGCCAGCAAGGCATCGCCCCCCACCAGCGCCTGGGTCGAATAGTGGTGGCCCTTGGCCTGGAAGATCTGGTCACGCTGAATGGGGCCAATCTGGCTGATGGCGCCATCGACCGGGCAGATCAGATCGGCATCCGCCAAGGGGCGGGCGCCCGGCTTCAAGGGCCGGGTGAAAAACTCATTGAAGGTGGGATAACTGGCCAGGTCCGGGTTGGCGGCCTCGGCCATGTTCACCCCATAGCGGCCCACGAACCAGCGGATGAAGCGGGTGGTCAGCGCCCCGCCCTTGACCCACGCCATGCGCCCGGCAAAGGCGGTCAGGGCCTGCTTGGGCAGGACATACTGCAGCATGACGAAGAGACGGTCTGACACGGTGGCTACCAATGCAATGGTGAGGGGCCGCCATTGTATCGACCGGACTCTCAGGCCAGGGCTTTGCCCTTGCGGCTCGCGCGCCAGCCACCGTACAGTGCCACCACACCGGGGATCAGGATCATCGCCCAGATGATCTTGCTCAGATGCTGCTGCACGATGGGGATGTTGCCGAAGAAGTAACCCACCACGGTCAGGCCCACCACCCAGATCACGGCGCCGACCACGTTGTAGGCGGTGAAAGTGGCGCGGTTCATCTCGGCCACGCCGGCCACAAAGGGCGCGAAAGTGCGGATGAAGGGCATGAAGCGCGCGATGATGATGGTGATGCCGCCGTGCTTCTCGTAAAAGCTGTGGGCCGCCTCGAACGCCCGGCGGTTGAACCAGCGGGAGTTTTCCCACTGGAAAACCTTCGGGCCGATGGCGCGGCCGATGGTGTAGTTGACCTGGTCACCCAGGATGGCCGCCACCAGCAGCACGGCGATGGCCACCGGCAGGCTCATCGCACCCGCACCGGCCAGGGCGCCCACGATGAACAGCAGCGAGTCACCCGGTAGGAAAGGCATCACCACCAGCCCGGTCTCCACGAACACGATCACGAACAACAGGGCATAGACCCAGGCGCCGTAGGTTTGAACGAAATTCGCCAGGTGCTGGTCGACGTGAAGGATGAAATCCAGGAGGAAATGAGCGATGTCCATGCGCCCATTATCGGGGGGCTTCGTACAATCCTTTGATGACGACCTCCTCCGCCCGCCGAAACATCCGCGAATTGCCCGACGAACTCATCAGCCAGATCGCGGCTGGCGAGGTGGTCGAACGCCCTGCGTCCGTGGTGCGCGAACTGGTGGACAACGCCCTGGACGCGGGCGCGCGCCAGATCACCGTCAAGCTGCTGGCCGGTGGCATCCGCCAGATCCTGGTCGAGGACGACGGCAGCGGCATCCCCATTGACGAGCTGCCCTTGGCTTTGAAGCGCCACGCCACCAGCAAGATCGGCTCCTTGCACGATCTGGAAAGCGTGGCGACCATGGGTTTTCGGGGTGAGGCATTGGCGGCGATCGCATCCGTGTCGGACATGGCGATCGCCAGCCGCACGGCAGACGATGCCCATGCCCACCGCCTGGACGCCCGATCCGGCGAGTTGAGCCCGGCCGCGCGCGGTGTGGGCACCAGCGTCGAGGTGCGCGAGCTGTTTTTCAGCACCCCGGCGCGCCGCAAGTTTTTGAAGACCGAAGGCACCGAACTGGCCCATTGCCTGGAAGCCGTGCGCCGCCACGCCCTGGCCCGACCCGATGTGGGCTTTGCCGTGTGGCACGAAGGCAAGCTGGTGGAGCAATGGCGCGCCGGATCGCCCGACCAGCGCGTGGTGGATGTTCTGGGTGATGACTTCATGAGCACGTCGCGGGCGGTTGAACTGAGCATGGGCCCGATGCGCGTGTACGGCTACACCGGCCTGCCCGACGCGGCCCGCTCCCGCGCAGATCAGCAGTACTTCTACGTCAATGGTCGGCATGTGCGCGACAAGCTGCTGAGCCATGGCGTGCGTGCCGCTTACGAAGACGTGCTGCATGGCTCGCGCCAGCCCACCTATGTGCTGTTCATCGAGATCGCGCCTGACCGGGTTGATGTCAATGTGCATCCCACGAAGATTGAAGTGCGCTTCCGCGATTCGCGCGAGGTGCACCAGGCGGTGCGCAAATCGGTGGAAGCGGCGCTGGCCTTGTCACGCGCCACGCTGGCGGCGGGCGAGGCGGGCTCGACTTCGCCCACCACGGCTGGCGGCGCGTGGCCGACATCGCCCGCAGACAGTGCTGCAACGCCCTCCTCCGTCCAGGCGCCTTTGTCGGTGAACCAGCAAAGCCCGTTGGCCTGGCAACGCCCGGCCGATGGCGCGCCCGAGCGCCGCTGGGCAGGTTGGCCCCAAGCTGACGCAGGGGGCTCTTTCCTGGCGTCGGAACGCATGCCCGCGTCCAACTTCGGCCGCGCGGCCTCCGAGCAGGACCAGCCCACCTCTTTCGGGTTCGCGCCCGAATCGCTCAGGCCTGCGTCAGCTTCCAATGGCATCGCGCCAAGCGCACAGCAAGCCGAGCCTTCGCACGAATGGCCCCTGGGCCGAGCCCTGGCCCAGGTCGGTGGCGTCTTCGTGCTGGCCGAAAACGCCCAGGGCCTGGTCATCGTGGACATGCACGCCGCCCACGAGCGCATCGTCTACGAACGCTTGAAAGCCCAACTGGCACACGAGCGCCTGGAAAGCCAGCCCCTGCTGATCCCGCAAAGTTTTGCCGCCACGCCGCAAGAGATCGCCACCGCCGAGTCACAACGCGAAGCCCTGGTCAGCCTGGGCCTGGACATCGACGCGTTGGGCCCCACCACCCTGGCCTTGCGCTCGGTGCCACTGGCTTTGACCCAGGCCGATGGCGTGGACCTGGCCCGCTCGGTGCTGGCCGAACTGGCGCAGCTGGATGCCAGCGACGTGATCCGCCGCGCGCAACACGAACTGCTGGCCACCATGGCCTGCCATGGCGCCGTGCGCGCCAACCGGCAACTCACCCTGACCGAGATGAACGCCTTGCTGCGCGACATGGAAGCCACCGACCGCGCCGACCAATGCAACCACGGCCGCCCCACCTGGCGGCAACTCTCCATGCGTGAACTCGACGCCCTGTTCATGCGCGGCCGCTGAACCAATACGAAGGCCCCCATGACCGAACGCAAAAAAATCATCCTGGCCAACAAGCCAGCGACACCCGATGCCGAGCGCGATGCTTTTGCACCCCGGCGCCCGCCTGTGCGCGGCTCCGGTTCCGCCCCGCGCAAACGCATGACCGTGGAAGAGGCCGAGCAAGCCGCCAAGGCCCGCGAAGAGGCGGCCAAATTGGCGGCACAAGCACCGGCATCCACGCCGAGGGATGAATCGCGCTGGCCCGGTGAGCGCCCGCGTGCTCCCGCGCCACGCCGTGATGACAGGGATCGGCCTGCTGCATCGCGGCCTCGGGATGATCGCCCTCGCGAGTCGGCCCCTCCGCGTTTCGACGACCGCCGCCCTGACCCACGCAACGATCCGCGCCCGCAACGCCAGGATCCTCGCAGCCAGGCGCCGCGCGGCCCTCACCAGGACACTCGCCAAGCCTCGCCGCCTTCAGCACCGCAGCAGGACTTCCGCAAAGACGGCCGCCGCGCCCAAGGCCCGCGCCCTGTCCAAGCCCCGGCCCCCACCGAAGGCAGCGTCGAACACGACGGGCGCATCCGCCTGTCCAAGCTGATGAGCGAACGCGGACTGTCATCGCGCCGCGAAGCCGACGAGTGGATCGAGCATGGCTGGGTGCTGGTCGACGGCGAAGTGGTCAGCGAGCTGGGCTCGCGCGTCTACCCGCACCAGGACATCACGATTGATGCCGCCGCCAAGACCCAGCAGGCCCAACGCGTCACCATCCTGATCAACAAGCCCATCGGCTACGTCAGTGGCCAGGCCGAAGATGGCTACGAGCCCGCCTTCGTCCTGATCCGCCCGGAGAACCACTGGAAGGAAGGCGAGCGCAACAAGATGCTGCTGACACGCGGCCACCTCAAGCACCTGGCACCTGCGGGCCGCCTCGACATCGACTCCACCGGCCTGCTGGTGCTGACGCAGGATGGCCGCATCGCGCGCGAACTCATCGGCGAAGACTCGAACATCGAGAAGGAATACCTGGTGCGGGTCGAGCTGCCCGACAACCCTGATGAGAAAAACATCTCGGGCGTGTTCCCCGGCGAGTTGATGGACAAGCTGCGCCACGGCCTGATGCTGGACGGCATTGAGCTCAAGCCCGCCAAGGTCTCGTGGCAGAACGAGCAGCAACTGCGCTTCGTGCTGCGCGAAGGCCGCAAGCGCCAGATCCGCCGCATGTGCGAACAGGTCGGCCTGAAGGTGGTGGGCCTCAAGCGCGTGCGCATGGGCCGCATCGTGCTGGGCAACCTGCCCTTGGGCCAATGGCGCTTCCTGCAGCCTGATGAGCGATTCTGAAGCGACACGTCCGCCCGCCACCTGGGTGGTCGTGGTGGCGCTGTCCCTGCTGCTGGGCCTGCAGCCCATCACCACCGACCTGTACCTGCCCGGCTTGCCGCAGATGCAGCGCGGGCTGGGCGTGAGCCCGTCGGCCTCGCAGCTCACCCTGTCGGTGCTGGTGCTGGCTTTTGGCATCGGCCAACTGGTGTGGGGGCCGGTGGCCGACCGCGTGGGGCGCCGCCCCGTGCTGCGCTGGGGCCTGAGCCTGTTCGTGTTCGCCAGCGGCCTGACCGTCATCGCCGACAGCCTGAGCCTGATGGTGGTGGCGCGCGCCGCGCAAGGCGCCTGCCTGTCAGCGGCGGTGGTCTGCGGCCGCGCCATGGTCCGTGACCTGTACGCGCCCGTTGATGGCGCCCGCATGATGGCTCATGGCATGGGCGGCCTGGGCATCATCGCCCTCGCCGGCCCGGTCACTGGCGGCTTTCTGGCCACGCAATGGGGCTGGCGTTACCCGTTGGCGGCAGTTGGCGTGTTTGGCGCCATCACCCTGCTTTTCGTGGCCTGGCGCCTGCCTGAGACCTTGCCCCTGGAGCGCCGCACGCGCTCGATGCGCCCCGCCACCTTGCTGCGTGACTGGTGGGACATCGCCCGCCATCCCACTTTCCGCGCGCACGCCCTGCTGACCTCGGCCACCTTTGGCGGCCTGTTCGTCTGCCTGGCCAGTGGGCCGTTTGTCTTCATCGATGTGCTCGGTTGCAGCCGCCAGGCCTTTGGCTTCGTGATGGCCTCGTGGTCGGTCGCTTACCTGATCGGCGTGGCCCTGTGCCGCCGCATGCTGGTCAGCCGGGGCTTGATCGGCAGCGTGCGCGTGGCAGGCTTGCTGACGCTGACAGGTGGCCTGTGGACGGCGGGGGTGTCGGCCTACGCCGCGCTCGCCGGTACGGTGCCCGGCATGTACTGGATCCTGCCGGGTTTGTGGGTCTACGCTTGTGCCCACGGCATCCACCAGCCTTGCGGCCAGACCGGCGTGGTGGCAAGCTTTCCGCGCCACGCGGGAGCCGCTTCGGCCTTGTCCGGCTTCGTGCTGGCCTCCATCGCCTTTGGCGTGGGCGCGCTGCTGGCCGCCGCCATGAAGCTGCCCCTGTGGGCGGGCACCATCTACCCGATGACGCTGGGCGTCTGTGTGGGCGCGGCCTGCACGGCGTGGGTGGCACTGCACCTGGTGCAACGCGACGGACTCGCCCTTGCCCCGATCTGAGCCGCCATGAACCTCGACACCCCCACCACCACCTTGATCCTGGCCGGCCCCACCGCCAGCGGCAAAACCGCCATCGCGCTCGGCCTGGCCGCGCACGCCCCCATCGAGATCATCAGCGTGGACTCGGCCCTGGTCTACCGCGGCATGGACATCGGCACCGCCAAGCCCACGCCCGACGAGCTGGCCGCCGTGCCCCATCACCTGATCGACATCATCGACCCGCTTGAAAGCTACAGCGCCGCGCGCTTCGTGCGCGACACACAACGCCTGATGGCCGAGATCCGCGCGCGTGGCCGCCACCCCGTGCTGGTGGGCGGCACCATGCTCTACATCAAGTCCCTGCTGGACGGTCTGGACGAGATGCCACCCGCCGACCCCACCGTGCGTGCCATGCTGGATGCCCGCGCGCAAACCGAAGGCTGGAGCGCATTGCACGCCGAGCTGGCCCAGGTTGATCCTGTCACAGCCGCGCGCCTGCCGCCTGGCGACACCCAACGCATCCAGCGCGCGCTGGAGGTCTGGCACAGCACCGGCAAGCCCCTGTCCAGCTTCCACCTGCGCGCGCCATCGCATGGTGAGCAAGGCCCAGCCCACACGGTGCTGGTGTCACTGGAGCCCACTGAGCGCCCTTGGCTGCACCAACGCATCGCACTGCGCTTTGAACAGATGATGCAAGCAGGCTTCATCGACGAGGTGCGCGGCCTGCGCGCTCGCAACGATCTGCACCCGGACCTGCCTTCCATGCGCTGCGTGGGCTACCGGCAGGTGTGGGAGGCGCTGGACGAGGGCTTGGACCTGAGCGATGCCAAACACCTGGCCGCCGTGACCGAGCGCGGCATCGCCGCCACCCGGCAATTGGCCAAGCGCCAGCTGACCTGGTTGCGCGGCATGCCTTGGCGGCACGTGGTCGCGGCCGATGCGCCAGATGCGATGGCACAGGCGCACGCCCTGCTGCGGCCGCACTGCTGATCAATCAAGCTTTGGATTGATGAACGTCATGCGGGCCACCGCTGACCTCGCGGACCAGTTCGGCGTTGTGGGCCATGCGGCGCAGAAAATCGAGCAAGGTCTGCCACTCATCGTGGCTGAAGCCGCTCAGGAAAGCGTTGAGCGTTTCGCACAACACCTTGGGCACGTGGGCCGAAGCAGCCAGGCCTTCTTCGGTCAAAGCCAGGTGCACTACCCGGCGGTCTTGCGTTGAACGCTCACGTGTGCACAGCCCTTTGGCCTCCAGGCGGTCCAGCGTGCGTGTCAGGGCGCCCGCGTCAAGCTGCAACTCGCGCGACAGTTCTGCCAAGGTGTTGACGCGCCCTTGCCGCAGCAAAAACAAAGGCGTCCACTGCGCGTGCGTCAGGCCATGGGCTTCCAGCTGGCGGTCCACATCGGTCACCAAGGCCAGCATGACGCGCTTCATCAGGAAGCCCACGCTGTCGTGGCTGGAAAATCGCTCCGGCGTGTAGAAATTCGCGCCGTGGATGGCGGCCGACACCGGGTCCGGTTTCTTGTTCGTCATGGCAAGAATTTAATTGCCTATACAAATATTGTCAAGGCACCATAATCACGCCTTACCCCTCCACGCTTTGCACGCCATGCCCGATTCAGCATCACCTCAGGCCGCACCCAGTGCATCGCCCCAGTCCTTGAAAGGGCTGGCGCCGTTCCTGCGCCCACACCGAGGCCGCATCCTGCTTGCCATGCTGTTCCTGACAATGGCCGCCATCACCACGCTGGTGCTGCCCATCACCTTGCGCACCCTGATCGACAACGGCTTCATGCCCGGCGACCCGGATCAACGCGTGATGGCGCTGCGTGGCCATTTCCTGGCCCTGTTTGGCGTGGGCCTGGCGCTGGGCGTGTTTTCGGCCTTGCGCTATTACTCGGTGACCTGGCTGGGCGAGCGCATCACCACCGACCTCAAGCGCGCGGTTTACAGCCACGTGCTGCGACAAAGCCCCGAGTTCTTTGAGCGCACGCAGACCGGCGAAGTGCTGTCCCGCCTGACTGGTGACACCACGCTGATCCAGACCGTGGTGGGCTCCAGCCTGTCGATCGGACTGCGCAACGTGATCATGGGCCTGGGCGCCCTGACCATGCTGGTCATCACCAACCCGTATGTGATGGCACAGGTGCTGGGCATCCTGATCCTGGTGGTGCTGCCGGCCATCGTCTACGGCCGCCGGGTGCGCAAGCTGTCGCGCACCAGCCAGGACCGCCTGGCCGACGCCAGCGCCATCGCCGCCGAAGTGCTCAACGCCATCCCCGTGGTGCAAAGCCACACCGCCGAAGGCCGCGAAGCCACGCGCTTTGGCCAATCGGCCGAAGAGGCGTTCAGCACCGGCGTGCGCCGCATCCGCGCCCGCGCCGTGCTGGTCGCCTTCATCATCAGCGCCACCGCGGGCGCGCTGCTGTTCGGCCTGTACCAGGGCACCCAGTCGGTCATTGAAGGGCGCATCACCGCTGGCCACATGAGCCAGACCGTCGTCTATGTGATCCTGCTGATCACCTCGGTGGCGGCCTTGTCAGAGGTCTATGGCGAAGTGCTGCGCGCCGCCGGGGCCACCGAGCGACTGATGGAGTTGCTGTCCACCCGCTCGGTCATCCAGGCGCCGACCATCGCCCGCACCCTGCCCGCGCGCCAGGGTGGCGCCAGCGTCAAGCTCGACCACATCGGCTTCAACTACCCATCACGCCCCAACCAGGCCGCGCTGCGCGATGTGAGCTTGAGCGTCAACCCCGGCGAGACCGTGGCCCTGGTCGGCCCCAGCGGTGCCGGCAAAACCACCGTGTTCCAACTGCTGCTGCGCTTTTACGACGTGCAATCAGGCCGCATCGAGCTGGATGGCGTCGCCATCCAGGACCTGAGCCTGGACAGCTTGCGCGACCGCATCGGCATCGTCCCGCAAGACAGCACGGTGTTCTCGTCCAGCGCCATTGAAAACATCCGCTACGGCCGCCCCGAGGCCACCGACGACGAGGTGATCGCCGCCGCCAAGGCCGCCCACGCCCACGATTTCATCAGCCAGTTGCCCGAGGGCTACCAGACCTTCCTGGGCGAACGCGGCGTGCGCCTGTCGGGTGGCCAACGCCAGCGCATCAGCATCGCCCGCGCCATCCTGAAAGACGCGCCCTTGCTGTTGCTGGACGAAGCCACCAGCGCCCTGGACACCGAGAGCGAACGCGCCGTGCAGGCCGCCCTGGAAGCCGCCATGCAGCACCGCACTACCCTGGTCATCGCCCACCGGCTGAGCACCGTCATCAACGCGGACCGCATCGCCGTCATGGACAAGGGCCATTTGATCGACGTGGGCACGCACGCCCAGTTGATGGCACGCTGTGCCCTCTACGCCCGCCTGGCTTCGGCGCAATTCGACGACCAGGCCGCCTGAAATAAAATCTCTGCCATGAGCACGCACATGCCCCACAGCCGCCCCATCCGAAGCCAGTACGAAGACTTCATGCGGCACGTTTTCACGCAAGGCGTGAGCAAGACCGACCGCACCGGCACCGGCACGCGCAGCGTGTTCGGCCACCAGATGCGTTTTGACCTGAGCGAAGGCTTCCCGCTGGTCACCACCAAGAAGGTGCACCTCAAATCCATCATCGTCGAGCTGCTGTGGTTTCTGCGTGGCGACGACAACGTCAAGTACCTGAAAGACCACGGCGTCACCATCTGGGACGAGTGGGCGCGTGAAGATGGTTCGCTGGGCCCGGTCTATGGCGTGCAATGGCGCAACTGGCCCAAGCCCGATGGCGGCCACGTGGACCAGATCAGTGAAGTGGTCAAGCAACTCAAGACCAGCCCCGATTCGCGCCGCATCATCGTCAGTGCCTGGAACGTGGGCCTGATCGATCAGATGGCCTTGCCACCTTGCCACGCTTTTTTCCAGTTTTACGTGGCGCCGCCCACGGTGGCAGGCGGCAAGGGCAAGCTCAGCTGCCAGCTGTACCAGCGCAGTGCCGACATCTTTCTGGGCGTGCCCTTCAACATCGCCAGCTACGCGCTGCTGACCCACATGCTGGCCCAGCAATGCGACCTGGACGTGGGCGACTTTGTCTGGACCGGTGGTGATTGCCACATCTACAGCAACCACACCGAGCAGGTCGAGCTGCAACTCAGCCGCCTGCCCCACCCTTACCCGCTGCTGAACATCAAGCGCAAGCCCGATTCGATCTTCGACTACGCGCTGGAGGATTTTGAAGTGCTGGAGTACCAGCACCACCCGGCCATCAAGGGCGCTGTGGCCGTATGAAGTTGTCATTGATCGCCGCCGTGGCCCGCAACGGCGCCATTGGCCGGGACAACGCCCTGCTGTGGCACCTGCCCGGCGACCTGCCGCGATTCAAGCAGCTCACCATGGGCTCGCCGCTCATCATGGGCCGCAAAACCTACGACTCGATCGGTCGGCCGCTGCCAGGTCGGCGCAACATCGTCATCACCCGCAACGCGGATTGGTCGGTGCCCGGCGTGGAGGTGGCGCGCTCACTGGACGAAGCCTTGGCCCTGGTGGCCGATGCACCACAGGCCTTCGTGATGGGCGGTGGCCAGATCTACACCCAAGCCCTGCCGCATGCTGACGAGCTGGTGTTGACCGAGGTGGACCAGGACGTGCCGGACGCCGACACCTTCTTCCCCGACTGGCCTCGCGCGGCCTTTGAAGAGACCGCGCGCGAGGCTCGCTTGGTGACTGAACCCCAGCCCCTGGCGTTTGCCTACGTCACCTACCAACGCCGTCACTGATTCAAGTACTCGCGCTTGTAGAGGCGGGGCAGGAAGTACGGCAGCATCTGGAACTCCCGCAGCGCGTGCGAGCCCAGGTCGTCAAAGAAGTCTTTGTTGAGAATGCGCGCCAGCACGGTGTTCACAAAGGTGCTGGTCAGGATCACGCCATCGCCACTGGCATTGGGGCGCCACTGGTGCGTCAGCGAATTGCTGGGCAAGATGCCCGCCAGCAAGGTCAGGTCGGTCTTGGCGTAGAAGAAGCCGGGATCGGTCAGAGGCACGGGTGGCGGCACCACGTGCGGATCAGCGCCGGCGATGTTGAGCGTCAAGGCGATCTTGCCAATGTACTCCTTGGCCTTTTGCACCGCGCCCACGTCGTACTGCAGATCGGGGCTGTTGGGTGGCACCGTCCACTCAAAGGCCAGGTGATCAATCGGCTGCCACAGGCGGTAGCGCTCGGTCGTGCCGATGTGGTCCCACCACCAGGCCAGCATCTCGGGGGTGATGCCTTTGATCTCCTGCACGATGGTCAGCGTCACGTTCCAGTTCTTGTCCACGGGGCCAAAGGCGTAATGGCCACGGGTCTTCAGCACCGCGTTGAAGTAGCGCTCGTTCAGGGCCTCCGTCAAGGTGGGCTTGAGCCCGCACAAGGTCTTTCGCAGGTGGTCCACATAGGCCTGGGCCAGTCGCGGATCAGACGCCAGCGTGGCCTGGATGCGGAACTGGCTGTCGCTGAAGGTGCTGCCCGTGGGCGTGTACTGGATCAGCACCGTGAAAGGTGGCTTGCCATCCACCGACACGCTCTGCGCCACGAAGCTGTAGGGCTTGCTGCCCAGGAAATTGTCGGATGCCACGCGGCCATGCATGGTGGCAGGGTCAAGGTAGCTGACGTCCACGGTGTGCCTGGCGCCGCCAAAGGTGCTGGTGGCCTGGTAGCGGGCACCCGCCGAGTAACCCAGGTGCTGCGGGCTGGCCGGTGCCTGGGTCCATCGGAAGGCGGTGTTGTCTCGGTTGGCCCCGGTGAACAGGCCCTGGTCCACGTTGTCCCAGTACCAGCTGAAGGCTTCCGGGCGGGTGTCTGGCACCACGAACTGCGCCGAGGCGCTGACCACCTGGGCTTGGGCGGCACCGGGCAAGCCCTGCGCAAAGTACACAGGCTGAATCAGGCTGATGGCGCCCGCTAAGATGAATGAACGCAGGGGTTGTGACACGATCGACCTCCAAAGGTTTATCTACAGGTGTAGAGAATACCTCAAACTCTACTGATGTAGAGTTGATGCCGCCATGCCGTAAACCCTCAGCCTGTTTGTCATTGCCCCGATGGAAAAAGAAGACCGCAAGACCTTGATCGCCGACGCCGCCATCGAACTGCTCGGCACCGTTGGCGCGCGCGGCCTGACGCACCGCGCGGTGGACACCCAGGCTGATCTGCCCGCCGGATCCACCTCGTTTTACTGCCGCACCCGGCTTGATCTGCTGACCCTGACCTTGAAGCGGCATGCCGCGCTGGACCTGGCCGATCTGCAGGTCGATGCGCAGCGCATGGCCAAGGCGCCGCTGTCGGTCGACGGCCTCATCGACCTGCTGATTGCGCGGTTGGCGGACTGGTTGTCGCCGCCCAAGCGCCCTCGCCTGGTGGCCCGCTTCGAGCTGTTCCTGATGGCCTCCCGGGAGCCTGAGCTGGCCGAGATACTCACCCAACAGCGTGCGTACTTTCTGCAAGCCACCGAAGCCGCCCTGGGGCATGCCGGGGTGCCCAAGCCGCGCCAGATGGCCCCCGTCCTGGTGGTGCTGGTGGACGGCATGCTGCTGGACCAGGTGCGCGCGAACGGCCCGGTGGCCACGGTGGCGCAGCAAAAGGCCGCATTCAAGAAGCTGCTGGGGTGAGCTGAAAACGGTGCATGCGCCTGGGCGTGGCCTGCGGCAACTCGAAAGCCAGCATGGCTTGCTGCCGCAACTGATCCATCACGCCCAGTTTGCCTGGCAGTCGTCCAGGCCGGGCGCCCCAACCGCGGTACAGCGTGCAAGTGCTGGTCAGCAATCGCTCGGGCGAGTCCCACTGCAAAAAGCCCTGCGCCGCGAAGGCCGGGCTGAACATCAGGTCCCTGGCCGCTTCGAAAGCCGACATGCCTTGGCGGAAACGCAGGTACACGCCTTCCTGCACCAAATCCCAATAGTCGATCAGCCGCTGCACGTCGTGCGGCGAAGCCAGCGGCCCATGGCCCGGCACGATCACGTCCGCCTTCAAGGCCAACAAACGCTGGAGCGCGGCCACGATGTTGCCCACCGGGCCCGACCAGGCCACGGGCGTCACGCCCACGAACACGATGTCGCCGGCATAGGCCACCCGCTGGTCGGGCACATGCACGATGCAATCGCCATCGGTGTGGCCGGGGCCCACTTCGGTTATCACGATGTCGAGGCCATTGACCGTCAAGGTTCGCTGCACCGAAAAGCCCTCGGTAGGATCGGTGATCACCACCTGGTCAAAGCCATAGGGTTTGAACATGTGGTGCATGTAGTGCCCGAACTGGTCGATGCCTGCCCAAGGCACGTGGCGCAGCCACTGCCCACCCACCTTCAAAGCCTGCAACTGCCGCGGATGCTGGTGGTGCATCTGGCGGATGCAGGCCTGCGAGGCGATGATTGGTTTGTCCTTGAAGAGCTGGTTGCCCCAGCAGTGATCGCCATCGGCGTGCGTGTTGATGACGTGCTCGATGGGCGATCGCTTCAAGATGTCGGCGGCAAAGTCCAAGGCCTCTTGCGTGAAGCGCACATCCCAGCAGGTGTCCACCAGCACGCTTTGGCCGCCGCAATCGATCAGGCCCACGTTGGTCTCGCCCCAGGAGCCATTGGGCACCATCCAGGCGTGAGTGCGGGTGCCCAAGCGGTACAGCCCCTCCTTGAAGCGCGCGGGCTCACCAAAGCGCGTGAAGGTGCGCTGAGGCCCACCCAGCCAGGTCGCGTTCATCATGGTTCTTCGAGTCAGCGGATCGGGTGGACGATCTCGCCCACCGACTCGATGCCCATGCGAAGCACATCGCCAGGCTTGACCCAGTGGCCGTTTTCCATGCCGCAGCCGCTGGGCAAGGTGCCGGTGGCGATCAACTCGCCGGGGTGAAGGTGCTCGTCTTTCGACAAGTGCGCCAGCAAATCGCCCAGGCTGAACAGCATGTCTTGTGTGGACGTGCGCGACACCACTTGGCCATTGATTTCAACGAATGCCGACAGGGTATCGATGCGGTGCAAGACCTCGTCGGCGGTGACCAGGGTCCCCGACATCGAGCTGAGGAAGTGCTTGGATTTCTGCGGGCCCATGCCGCTTTGCATCTCGGGCCGCTGCACATCCCTGGCCGTCCAATCATTGACCACGACAAAACCGCCAATGGCACGCCAAGCCTCGTCGGCGGTGGCGTTGAACAGGGGCTTTGACAACACCAGGCCCAGTTCCAGCTCGTAGTCCAGTGCCTTGGAGTAAGACGGCGCACTCACCGGCGTTCCGCTGGGCACAAAGCTCAGGTGGTTGCCAAAGTAGTAGATGGGCTGGCGGCGTGCCAAGGCATGCGGCCGAAATGCCGGGAACGGGCGGCCCGTCAACACCTCGCACGCGCGGGCCAAGCGGTAGGCCACCGGCATGAAGCGGCGGGCATAGCCCCGCGACGATTGGATCCAGTGCCGCTCGAACAGCATGCAATCCCTGAAAGAGCGGGGGCTCACGGGCAAAGGCTCAACACCTGCGTCGGGCCCCAGCGGCACCAGCCAGGCCAGGGAAGCCTGCACCGCGTCAGGCATCTGGCTCAATGCCTGCCATTGACCGCCCTGCTCCACCTCCAGCCCAGCCGCGCAACGACGCACCTTCATGCCAACCCTTCCAAGTTAAAGTATCCAACCGGCTGCAATGTATCCATCTGGATACCTCATGTCAACACCACACGGTCAAAAATCTGGGCCATGATCGAGGCCATGAGCAAGACCGCCCCCTCCGACCCATCTCAACCGCGCATGGCGCAGGGCAAACGCCTGCTGATGGACACCGCCACCAGGCTGCTTGCGCGGCAAACCCTGCAAAGCACACTGGCCTTGCGTGAACTGGCGAGAGAAGCCGGCCTCAACCACAACACCTTTTACCGGCACTTCAGCAGCCTGGAAGAAATGCAGGCGGCCATCATCGAAGAGTTCGTCTCAAACCTGCGCTCCGGCCTGACCGAAGCCCGCCAGCAAATCCCCCCCGGGCAGTCGGTTTCACAGGTGGCCATTGGCCTGCTTTTTGACTTCGCCCGGCAGAACAGCGATCCCTTCATCCTGGCTTACCGCGTCTGGCACGGCCCGCCGTCTGAAAGCCGCGATCTCGTCCAGAAGGCGATGGACCAGTTGTGCGACGACATGTTCCGAGACCTGCAGGCTCTGGGCATCCTGCCCAAGCTGGACGAAGCCCGGCTGCGTCGGCTGCTGGCCATCGACATCCAGCAGGTCTTCAGGCTGTGCATCGCCTACCTGGAGTCGCCACGGTCGCGCACGCGCCTGATCGATGCCGGCGACGAATTGCTCAGAACACTGATCGCCGGGGCCGTGGTACTTCAAAGTCCATAGCCACCCGCCAAGGGCAGCACGCCCTTGCTCAGGACCCGCGAGCTTCTTGCGGCGCCGACAACGCCAAGATCATGCGGTTCAGCACCTGCTTGATGCCGACCATCGTCGCTTCAGGCTCGGGCGACGACGCGATGATCTGCGCCGACTCCACGAGCACCGCCAGCAGCATCTTGGACAGCGCATCGATGCCGGTGCTCACCAGCAGGTCCGGTGACACCTGGCTTTCGATCAGGTGGTTCAACAGGCCCAGCGAATAGCGCGTGTCGATGGCGCGGCATTCAGCAGCGCCCAGCACCATCGGCCCATCCATGAACAAGACCCGTTGACAGGCCGCCTCGCCTGCATGAACCAGGAAGGCGTGCAAAGCCACGTCCCCAGATGAGGCCGCCAAGCCCGGGGTGGCAGCGATGGCGGCGATCAGTTCCTGGGAGACTTCTTCATAGACCGCCCGGAACAGCGCCTTCTTGTCCTTGAAGTGGTGATAAACAGCGCCCTTGGTCGTGCCCGCATCGCTGGCCACGTCGTCCAGGCTGGTGCCCGCGAACCCCATCTGCGAAAAGCGCCGCCGCGCCGCCGCCGTCAGCGCAACACGCGTGGCTTCTGCATGGACATCCCGCAGTCGTTTGACAGGTTTCTTTTCAGTTGACATACTCACAGTATATTAAATTTCATTGGTATGCAAAATGGCGCGACAGCCCGAGTCAAAGTTGGTGGACTACATCGTGGTGGGCGGCGGCTCCGCGGGCTGCGTGCTGGCCAACCGCCTCAGCGAAGATGCTGGGGTGACAGTTTGCCTGCTGGAAGCCGGGCCGGCCGACGCCAATCCCACCATCCACGTGCCCGCCGGCATGTTGTGGCTGATGCGCAGCAAGGTGTTGAACTGGCAGTTCAACACCGAGCCCGAGTCGCAATTGGCCGGGCGCCGCTTGTTCTGGCCACGCGGACGCATGCTGGGCGGCAGCAGTTCCATGAACGCCATGTGCTACACCCGCGGCCACCCGAACGACTACGACGGCTGGGCCGCCGAAGGCAATGCGGGTTGGGGCTTTGACGACGTGCTGCCTTATTTCAAGCGGTCCGAAGACCAGGCACGGGGTGCATCGACTTACCACGGCGCCGGTGGCCCGCTGCATGTTTCCGACTTCCGCGCCCCCTCTCCCCTCACCCGCACCTACATCGACGCGGGCGTGCAAGCTGGCTTCCCTGAGAACGATGACTTCAACGACGGCGCCAACCAGGAAGGCGTCGGCTACTTCCAGGTCACGCAAAAGAATGGGCTGCGTTGGAGCGCCGCCAAGGGCTACCTCGATCCTGTCCGTGACCGCCCCAACCTGCGCATCATCACTGCGGCCATGGCGCACCGCGTGCTGCTCGAAGGCACGGGTGGTGCGTGCCGCGCCGTGGGCGTCGAATACCAGCACCAAGGCCAGTTGCACAGCCTCAAGGCACGGCACGAGGTCATCCTCTGCGCCGGGGCCTTGCAAAGCCCGCAATTGCTGATGCTCTCGGGCATTGGTCCGGGCCAGCACCTGCAATCGCACGGCATCGACACGCAGGTGGACCTGCCCGGCGTGGGCCAGAACCTGCAGGATCACCTGGACGTGATGGTGATCCACCAGGGCAGGCGCGCCCTGTCGCGGGGCCTCACCCCCCACAACATCCTGGGCGGGCCCTGGGCCTTTTTCCAATTGATGGCGCATGGCCAGGGCATGTTCACCAGCAACGGCGCCGAGGGTTGCGGCTTCCTCAAAAGCAGCCCGTCCGAGCCCATCCCCGACCTGCAACTGCATTTCATGCCGGCACGCATGCGCAACCATGGCCGGGACCTGCGCTTCCTGATGGGCCAGGGCTTTTCAATGCACGTCTGCGACCTGCACCCCAAGAGCCGGGGCCAGATCACCTTGAAAGACAAGAACCCCGCCAGCCACCCCGCCATCCAGGCCAACTACCTGTCCCACCCGGACGATCTGGCCAAGCTGGTGCTGGGTGTCAAGCAGGTGCGCCGCATCTTCGCTGCGCCGGCCTTCGATGACGACCGCGGCAATGAGCTGGCGCCCGGCAAGGCCGTGTTCACCGATGAACAGCTGGCGGACTACATCCGCCAACACGCCGAAACGATCTACCACCCGGTGGGCACCTGCAAGATGGGCACGTTCGCGAGCGACCCGATGGCGGTGGTGGACGATCAGTTGCGGGTGCGCGGCGTTCAGGGTCTGCGCGTGGTCGATGCGTCCATCATGCCAACACTGGTCGGCGGCAACACCAACGCGCCGACCATCATGATTGGCGAGAAGGCGTCAGACCTGATCAAGGCGGCCAGAACCTGAGGCGCAGGGTCGGCATGGCGGGCCGCGATGACGGCGGCTCCTCAATGCCCGCCGAGCCTCAGCCCCAACAACACCAGCACCGCCAAGGCCAGCAGCACCGTCAATGTTTGCCAGAACACCACCGGGTTGCGATCGATCAGCGGTGCCGAACGGTGGCCTTGGTATTGAGCGCCGGGGGTCGACAGATCATGGACAAACTCGGAGAGCGCCTCCTGTCGTTTGCCGACCTGCGGGTGCAATGCACGGCGCAGCACGGCATCAATCCACGGCGGCAGATCCGCGCGTCGCTCGCGCGCCGGGATGTAGCGCAGCCGCTGCAGGTCACCGGGCGAGCGCAGTTGGGTCACTTGCAAGCCGTAGGGCAAATGCCCTGTGAGCATCTGGTAGGCGATCACGGCCAGCGAGAACAACTCCGACTGCGGGCTGCCCATGCCCCCAATGAAGTACTCGGGCGCCGTGTACTGCAATGACCCGGCGATGGCCTGTGGGCGCGCGTCCAGGGTGCCTTCGGTCAGGCCGGCCACGTGCGTGGAAGCAAAATCGATGATCTTGACGGTGCCAGTTCGGTCGATCATCAGGTTCTCAGGCCGCAGGTCCTGGTGCAGCATCTCTTTGCGATGAAAGGCCCGCAGCCCCTTGGCCACCTGCTCGATGATGCTGCGCACGCTGCCCAGATCCGGCCGTGGATGATCGATCATCCACTGCGCCAGTGACTGGCCATCGATGTACTCCATGGCCACGAACAGGTGCTCACGCGGGCGATCGGCCGCGCTGGCTTTGAGCACGTGGGCGCTGTCGATCCGGCGCGCGATCCACTCCTCCAGGATGAAGCGGTCCAGGTACACGGGGTCATCGCGCAAATCCACAGAGGGGGTTTTCAGCACCACGTGCTGCCCGCTGTGCTGGTCGATGGCCAGGTGCACATGGCTGCGCGAACTGGCGTGCAACTCGCGCACGATGGTGTAGCCCTCGAAATCCATCCGTGGCAGCAAAGGCGGCGGCAAGCGCAAGCCCTCGCGCTGGGCGTGCAATTGCGAGGCCTGGGCATCCGGCAGCGCGTCGATGCGCACCAGTTGCACCGTCAGGTTGTCGGCACTGCCGCGCGCCAGGGCCACGGCCGTGAGCGCAGCTGCAGCCGCGTCGAAATCGCCAGGGTGTTCGGCCAACGCCGCGTGCACGGCGGCGGCGTCCAGGTGCTCGTAGACCCCATCGGTGGCCAGCACATACACCTCGCCCACTTCGGTGAGCCAGCTTCGGTAATCAATGTCGACCGAGGGCCCGGCGCCGAGCGCACGCCCCAGGTAAGTCTCGACCGAAGAGACGCGAACGCGGTGATCATCGCTGAGCTGCTCCAGGGCTTGCGCATGCAGCCTGTAAACCCTCGTGTCCCCCACGTGCAGCAGGTGGGCCTCGCAGCCCTTGAAGATCAAGGCGCTGAAGGTGCAGACGTAGCCTCGGTCCGCGTCAAAGCGGGCATCGCTTTTTTGCGTCTGGGCATGCAACCATGAGTTGGTGGCGTCCAGCACGCGCTGCGCCGCCCGCGAGACCGACCAGGCCTCGGAGGTGCAGTAGTAGTCATCCAGGAACCCACGCACTGCGGCGGCACTGGCCACCTGGCTGACAGCGCTGCTGCTGATGCCGTCGGCCAGGGCGATGACGATGCCCTTGGCGCTCAAGTGCGGCTCGGCCGGTATAGCCGCGCCATGGAAGTCCTGGTTGACAGGCTTGCGCCCGGCCTGCGAATGCTGGCCGAGCGTGACACGAAGTGCTGCGATCAAGCCGCGACGCGCTTGGCGCCGGTCTTGTAATGCGTGGAGTACAGCGTGGCGCCCACGAAGGTCAAGCCGCCCACCAGGTTGCCGATCACGGTGGGGATCTCGTTCCAGATCAGGTAATCCATGAGCGTGAAGTTGCCCCCCAGCAGCAAGCCCGAGGGGAACAGGAACATGTTGACAATGCTGTGCTCAAAACCCATGTAGAAGAACAGCGCGATCGGCATCCACATGCCGATGGCCTTGCCCGACACCGTGGTGGACATCATGGCCGCGACCACGCCGGTGGACACCATCCAGTTGCACATCACGCCACGGATGAACAGGGTCAGCATACCGGCAGCGCCGTGCGCGGCGTAGCCCACCGTGCGGCCCTCACCGATGTGGCCGATCTTCTGGCCGACCGCGTTGGGCGCCTCGCTGAATCCGAAGGTGAAGATGATGGCCATGAACACGGCCACCATGAAGGCGCCACCGAAGTTGCCCACGAACACCAGGCTCCAGTTGCGCATGACGCCGCCCCAGGTGGCACCGGGGCGCTTGTCGAACACGGCCAGCGGGGCCAAGGTGAACACACCGGTCAGCAGGTCGAAGCCCAGCAGGTAAAGCATGATGAAGCCGACCGGGAAGAGCAAGGCGCCCAGCAGCGCGTTGCCCGTGTTCACCGTGATGGTGACCGCGAAAGCGGCGCCCAGCGCCAGGATGGCCCCGGCCATGAAAGAGCGGATGAGGGTGTCCCGCGTGGACATCAGGAGTTTGGATTCACCGGCGTCAACCATCTTGGTCACGAACTCGGCAGGAGCGAGGTAAGCCATCTGACTTCCTTTGAAAATAAAAGCGGAAAAACAAAAAA